>NZ_JNWZ01000061.1 GCF_000716545.1 Kitasatospora phosalacinea | reverse complement strand
GTTCCGGGACGGGGTAGACCTCGGCGGGGGCGGGGCGGGTGGCGGCGAGGTGGTCGGCGCGGACGCAGGCGGCGAGGTGCGCGCCGGGGCCGCCGGGGCCTGCGGGGCCGGTCAGCGGCGGTTCGGCGGTGCGGCAGCGGTCCTCGGCGAGCGGGCAGCGGTCGGCGAACGCGCAGCCGGGGCCGGGGGCTTCGCCGGTGGCGGGCGGGGAGCCGGGGATGGGGACGAGCGGCCCGCCGCGGCCGTCGAGCCGGGGGACGGCGCCGAGCAGGCCGAGCGTGTAGGGGTGGCGGGGGGCGGTGAACAGTTCGTCGACGGGGGCGGTCTCGACGATCCGTCCGGCGTACATGACGGCGACCCGGTCGGCGCTGCCGGCGATCACCCCGAGGTCGTGGCTGACCAGGACGAGCGCGGCGCCGCTCTCGCGCTGGGCGGTGCGCAGCACGTCGAGGACCTGGGCCTGGATGGTGACGTCGAGGGCGGTGGTGGGTTCGTCGGCGAGCAGCACGTCGGGGTCGTTGGCCACCGCCATGGCGATCATGGCGCGTTGGCGCATGCCGCCGGAGAACTCGTGCGGGAAGGCGTCCAGGGCCCGGGCCGGGTCCGGGATGCCGACCAGGTCGAGCAGGTCGGCGGCGCGCTTGCGGGCGGCGGCGCGGCCCACGTCCTGGTGGACACGGACGGCTTCGGCGATCTGGTCGCCGATCCGGTGGACGGGGGTGAAGGCGGACAGCGGGTCCTGGAAGACCATGGCGATCCGGCGGCCGCGGACTTCGGCGAGGCGCCGGGCGGGCAGGCCGAGCAGTTCGCGGCCGTCCAGGCGGACGGATCCGCCGGTGCGGGCGGTGCCGGGCAGCAGGCCGAGGACGGCAAGCGCGGTGACGGACTTGCCGGAGCCGGACTCGCCGACCAGGCCGAGCGTCTCGCCCCGGTGCAGGTCGAGGTCGACGCCGCGGACCGCCGGGCGGCCGTCGAAGTCGACGGTGAGGCCGCGGACGGCGAGCAGGGGGGAGGTCGGCTGGAAGGTCGGCGGGGTGGTCACGGGGTGCTCCGGCGCGAGGGGGTGTCGGTGGATCGGGTGCGGCGGGGGCGGGTGCGGCGGGGGCGGCGTCCGGCCGCGGCCGTCGGGTCGAGGGCGTCGCGCAGGCCGTCGCCGACCAGGTTGACGGCGAGCACGAACAGCACCAGCAGCCCGGCGGCGAAGTAGAACAGCCAGGGGAAGACCGGGGCGTCGCCCGCGCCGGCGGCCAGCAGGGTGCCGAGCGAGACGTCGGGCGGGCGGACGCCGAAGCCGAAGTAGGAGAGCGCGGCCTCGCTCATCACGGCGCCGCCGACGGTCACGGTGGCGTCGATGATCAGGAACGAGGAGACGTTCGGCAGCACGTGCCGCCAGATGATCCGGAACGGACCGACGCCCATGTACCGGGCGGCGGCGACGAATTCGCGCTCGCGCAGCGAGCGGGTCATCGAACGGACCACCCGGGCGGTGATCATCCAGTTGAAGACGGCGAGCAGCAGCACGAAGGCGATCCAGCCGCTGCCGCGCAGCCGGGGCGAGAGCACGGCGAGCACCAGGAAGGCGGGGAAGATCAGCAGCAGGTCGACCAGGAAGGTCAGCACCCGGTCGGTCCAGCCGCCGAAGTACCCGGCGCAGGCCCCGACCAGCGAGGCCAGGCCGGTGGAGAGGACCGCCACCAGCAGGCCGATCGCCAGGGACTTCTGCAGGCCCCGGACGGTCTGCGCGAACACGTCCTGGCCGAGCCCGTTGGTGCCGAACCAGTGCGCGGCGGACGGGGGTTGGCGCAGGTTGGCGTAGTCGGGCGCGGTGTAGTCCCAGGGCGTCAGGTACGGCCCGGCGAAGGCCAGCAGGAACAGCAGCCCCAGCACGGCCAGTCCGGCCACGGCCCCGCGCGAGCCGGCCAGTCGGGCGGCCACCAGCCGCCACCGGCCGCGCGGCGCGGGCGGTTCGCCGGTCGACTGCTGGGCGACGGCGACGAGTTCGGCGCTCACGCGGTCCTCACCCGGGGGTCGAGCGCGGCGTGCAGGGCGTCGGCGAGGAAGCCGGCGGCGAGGACCACCACGGCGGCGAACAGGTTGACCGCGACGACCGAGTTGACGTCCTGTTCGTTGACGGCCTGGATGAACCACTCCCCCATGCCGTGCCAGCCGAAGATGGTCTCGGTGAAGGCGGCGCCGGTGAACAGGCCGAGGAAGGCGTAGGCGAACATCGTGGTCATCGGGATGATCGCGGTGCGCAGGCCGTGCTTGAGCAGGGCGCGGCCGCGGGTGAGCCCCTTGGCCTCGGCGGTGCGCAGGTAGTCCGCGCCGAGCACGTCGAGCATGGTGGCGCGCTGGTAGCGGCTGTAGGTGGCCAGGCCGCCGAGGGCCAGCGAGAGGGTGGGCAGCAGCAGGTGCAGCGCCCAGTCGGCGAGGTGGGTGCCGACCCCGCCGGCCAGGTTGGGCGTCTCGTAGCCGGTGAACGGGATCACCTCGTGCCCGGCGGCGTCCTTGGCGGCGATCGCGCCGTTCTTGAGCAGCAGGGCGAGCAGGAAGACGGGGGTGGAGAGCAGCACGAAGGAGAGCACGGTCAGCAGCCGGTCGGAGAGCCGGTACTGGCGCACCGCGCTCCAGGCTCCGGCGGCGACGCCGAGCAGCATGCCGAGCAGGCTGCCGACCAGCAGCAGCCGCAGCGAGACCCAGATCCGGCGGCCGAACTCCTCGTTGACGGCGGTGCCGTGAATGGTGCGGCCGAGGTCGGCGTGGAGCAGGCCGTTGGCCCAGGTGCCGAAGCGTTCGGCCACGGGGGTGCGGTCGTTGAGGTTGAGCGCGGTGAGCTGGCGGTCGACGGCGGCGGCGGAGGGGCGCGGCTGCTTGGCCTCGAAGTAGGCGCGGGGGCCGAGGGCGGTGGCGGTGAGGGCGTACGACAGGAACACCGCTGCGGTCAGCAGGGCGGCGTAGTAGCCGAGCCGTCCCGCGAGGTATCGCGTCACGGCCTGCCTCCGGTGTGGTTCGCACACCTGGGGAACATGGTCATTTGCCTTCGCTAGTACAGGGTTTGACGCACTTTCGCGCAGCAGTTGTACGCCACTCCGGATCATCCGTCCAGAGCCCGCCGCGCCGGCGGGTCCGACCGGTCCGGCGAACCCGCTGGTCACAGCTGATCAGACGGGTACGGACAGCGTGTTGCGGCAGTGTTGCGCCGCGTTTCGTTTCGATCAGTTCTGCGCACACACCTCTGGTGAGACGGCTGACGGGCTGTTACGTTCGGCCCGCCGGCACCGACTTGGCTGCCCACCATCAACCGCCGCCACACCTGGTGGCCCCCGACTCTTCGAAATCCGAGGACTCCACCGATGCGCACACCGTCCGCGATCCGCCGTACCGGCCGCACCGCCGCGGCGGCCCTCGCCGTCCTGCTCGCCGCGACCGCCTGCAGCTCGGCGGGGGGATCCGGCGGCGACGTGGCCAAGACCGTGGCCCCCACCGTGGACGCCGAGGACAACAACCCGCAGCCGCCGGAGAACCTCAAGGACGGCGGCGAACTGCGCCTCCCGCTCCAGCAGTGGATCACCCAGTGGAACCCGTACCAGGTCGACGGCAGGTACGGCGACGCGGTGGAGATCATGGGCTACGTGGAGGCCAAGCTCTTCCGGGTCGACGCCAAGGGCGTCTACCACCCCGATCCCGCGTACCTGGCCTCCGCCGAGGTCACCTCCACCTCGCCGCAGGTGGTGACGTACAAGCTCAACCCGAAGGCGGTCTGGTCGGACGGCACCCCGATCGGCTACCGCGACTTCGCGGCGGTCTGGAAGGCGTCCAACGGCAAGGACCCGGCGTACAACATCGCCGACCCCTCCGGCTACGAGCAGATCTCCGCCGTCGAGCAGGGCGCGGACCCGAGCGAGGTCAAGGTGACCTTCGCCGAGCCGTACGCCGACTGGCAGAACCTGTTCAACCCGCTGCTGCCCGCCGCCGGGATCTCCGCCCCGCAGGACTTCAACGACGGCTGGGTGGAGAAGACCCCGGTCTTCGGCGGTCCGTTCGTGGTCTCGAACGCCGACAAGACCGCGCAGACCATCACCCTGACGCCCAACCCCCGCTGGTGGGGCCCGAAGCCCAAGCTGGACCGGATCACCTACCGGGTGCTGGACGCCGCCGCGATCACCCAGGCGTTCCTGAACAACGAGATCGACCTGGCCTCGGCGGGCAGCGCCGCCTCCTACGGCCAGCTCAAGGACGCCCCCGACGCGGCGATCCGCACCGGCACCCCCTGGGACGAGGTGCACATCTCCTTCGGCGGCAACGGCCCGCTCGCCGACCAGAAGGTCCGCCAGGCGCTCGGCCGGGCGCTGGACCGCGCCTCACTGATCAAGATCGCCAACAAGGGCGTCCCGGTGGAGTTCAAGCCGCTGGACAACCACCTGTTCATGACCAACCAGAACGGCTACCGCGCCAACTCCGCCGACTGGGCCTCCTACGACCCGGCCACCGCGAAGAAGTGGCTGGACGAGGCCGGGTGGAAGGACGCGGGCGGCACCCGCAGCAAGGACGGGCAGCCGCTGGAGCTGCACTACGTGCTGAACGACGGCTCCAACCAGGCGCAGATCGACCTGGCCTCCGCCGCGCAGAACATGCTCCAGCAGGTCGGCGTGAAGCTGACCGTCGACAAGGTGCCCAGCAAGGAGTACTTCACCAAGTACATCAACCAGGGGAAGTTCGACCTGGCCAGCTGGCGCAACACCGACTCCTTCCCGCTCTCCCAGACGGTGGCGATCTACCGCGCCCCGCAGGGCGACAACGTGTTCGGCAACTACTCGAAGCTCAGCACCCCCGAGATCGACGGCCTGCTGCGCAAGGCCGCCGCCACCCTCGACCCGGCGCAGGCCGCCGAGCTGTACAACCAGGCCGACGCGAAGATCTGGGAGCTCGGCCACACCCTGGAGCTGTACCAGCGCCCCAGTGTCGTCGCCGTCCGCAAGGGCCTGGCCAACTACGGCGCCGGCAGCCTGGCCAGCACCGTGATCACCTCGGTGGGCTGGCAGAAGTGACCGCCCGGGCCGGTGCCGTCCGCCCCGGGCGGCACCGGCTCAGTGGTGCTTGAACTCCTCCAGGGCCTCGAACACCGTCCGCCGCATCGCCTCGCCGCCGACGTGCCCGGAGTCGTCGAAGACGTGCAGCCGGGCGTCCGGCCACGCCTTCGCCAGCTCCCACGCCGTCTGCACCGGGGAGCCCATGTCGTACCTGCCGTGCACCAGCACGCCCGGGATGCCCGCCAGCCGGTGGGCTCCGCGCAGCAGTTGGTCCTCCGCCAGCCAGGCGCCGTTGCTGAAGAAGTGCGCGCAGATCCGGACGAAGGCGATCCGGTCGTCCGCCTCCCGGGCGCTGTACATGCCGGGGAGGCCGTTCGGCTCGTCCGAGATCACCGCGTCCTCCCAGGCCAGCCAGGCGTCGGCGGCCGCAGCCCGCACCGCCCGGTCGGGGTGCTCCATCCGGCGCGCGTAGGCGGCCAGCAGGGCGTACACGTCGCCGTCCCAGGTGTGTTCGGGGACGGCGGCCCGGAAGCGGTCCCAGGCCTCGGGCTTGAAGGCCGACACCCGGTGGTAGAGCCAGTCGGTCTCGGCACGGCGGGTGGTGGTGACCGCCTGGAGGACGATCTCGCTGACCCGCTCCGGGTGCTGCTGCGCGTACGCCAGGATCAGCGTGGAGCCCCAGGACGCGCCGTCCAGCAGCCAGCGCTCGATGCCCAGGTGCGCGCGCAGCAGCTCCATGTCGTCGATCAGGTGCTGCGTGGTGTTCAGCGCCATGTCCGCCGACGGGTCGCTCGCGTGCGGGGTGCTGCGCCCGCAGTTGCGCTGGTCGTAGCGGATCACCCGGTAGCGTGCCGGGTCCCAGGCCCGGGTGGCCCGGCGCGGCGCGCCCGCGCCGGGGCCGCCGTGCACGTACAGGACGGGCTTGCCCTCGGGGGCGCCGAGCTGCTCGTAGTAGACGCGGTTGCCGTCGCCGGTGTCGAGGAACCCGTGGTCGTAGGGGACGGTCGGCGGGTGGAGGAGGTCGTCCAGGGGGGTCTCGGGCATGACGGACCATCCTAACGAACCTCCACGGCGCGGCAACTGATTAACCGTCACCCCGACCGGCCGGCGATGGACCGGCCCCGCGCGCACCGCGGCCGGGAGCTCAGGCGGTGGCCGGGCCTCCGCCGTCGCCCAGCGGAAGCCGTCCGGGTCGGTGAACGCCTCGGTGCCCGCGGCGTTGGCCGTCAGCCGGTGCGAGCCGCTGCCCTCCGGGGCCACCCCCAGGTCCTTGGCCAGCGCCTTGCGGCGGTAGAGCGCGAGCTTCACCCGGCCCTCCCCCGCCGCGAACTCGGCGTACACCCGCCCGAAGCCCTTGGCCACGGTGAAGCCCCGCTCGACGTAGTACCGCTTGGTCGCCGCGAAGTCCGCCACCCCGATCAGCAGCACGACGTCGTCGACCCGGCGGGTGGCCGGGCCGGTGCTCCTCTTCGTCGAGGTGGCCAGCTTCCAGATCGCCCCGTCCGGGGCCTGCATCACCGCGCCGTACCCCCACAGCGACTTCGCGGCGGGCTTGAGCACGCTCGCCCCGGCGGCCACCGCCGAGGCCGTGAAGCTGTCCACGTCCGCCGGCTCGGGCACGGTCAGGGCGAGCGTGAACCCGCGGAACCCCTCCGACGGGTCGGCCGCGGCCCGCAGCCGCACCAGCCCTTCGTCGAGGCCGAACGCGTCGGCGTAGAAACGGGCGGCGGCCTCGGGGTCGGCCACGTCCAGGGTGATGCTGTCGATGTCTGCCATGCCTACGACGCTAGGCGCCCCCACCCGCCCGGGGCTTCTCGATTCCTGACCGGTGCGGCACGACCGGGCGACGCCGCGCCGGTCACCGACCGGCTAGGGGTGCCGGCGCCTCAGCCCCGGATCGCGGCCCGGGCCGTGATCCGGGCCGCGACCCGGGCCCGGCAGGGGGCGCAGGCGTGGGTGCCGCGCGGGCCGTAGCGGTCGATCGGGGCGCCGCAGCCCGCGCAGGGGCCGACGTGGGCGATGTGGCAGTCGAGCGCGGCGGCGGCCCGGCGGCGCTGCTCGGGAGTGGCCACCAGGCCCCGGCGGACCTGCCGGGGGAGGGTGAGCAGCCGTTCGGGGACGGTGTCGTGGGTGTGCAGGGCGACCGCGTCGGCGTGGCCGCGACGGGGGCGGGACCGGGGGTGGGGGTCGTCGTAGGCGAAGTCCTCCTCGCCGTAGCGGCAGACCGGGTCCAACTCCTCGCAGGCGTAGCCGATCCCGGCGTCGGGGGCGGGCTCGGCGGGTTCGCGCCGGTCGTCCTCGGCGAAGGTCTCCCGCCAGCGGTCCCGGTCGGCGGCCGGGACCCACATCCGGGCGACGGCGGAGGCGTCGGACTGCAGCGGCACCCGCATCGGGACGAGCTCCCCGGCCGCGCTCGCCCCGACCAGCTCGTCCACCTCGATCGGGGGCCTGCGCGGCAGGCACAGCGCGGGCAGGTACCAGCCGGTGTGCAGCCGGCCGCACCAGGAGCCGTTCAGCGGGCAGGGCCGGGCGCTGCCGCGCAGGCACTTCCACTGCTGGAGGTACCGCACCCCCGCGCGCACCACCATCGGCGAGCGGGAGGCGATCCGCTGCCACGGCAGGTCGTCGACCCGGGCCCAGGGCGCCCGGTCGATCAGCGCGGCGCGCTCGTCGCAGGTCACCCAGAGCGGCACGACGCCGTGCTCGGCCGCGGCCCGCGAGCGCCGGCGGACCGTCTCCGCGGTGACCGGCGCGTACGGGGCCGCCCAGCCGATCCGCAGCCCGCCCGGCCCGGTCACCAGCACGTCGGCGCGCGCCCGGCCGCCGACCCGGGCTCCCACCTCGTACCGGCAGCCGTGCCGGTCGGCGGCCCGGGCGATGCGCTCCCGCAGCGCCTTGCGCCGGTCCTCCTCCTCCGCCGTCGGGGTGCGGCGGGCCGGCAGGTGCGCGGCGACCCAGCCGGTCCGGCCGCCGACGGTGCGCCGCCGGACGTGCATCCACGGGGAGCGCTCCGCACCCCGCTCCTCCGCCTCGCACCACCCCTCGCGGTGGTGCTGGAGGCACTGCAGGAGTTCGCGCTCGCGCCGGTCGATCGGCGCGGTGATCTCCGCCAGGAGTCCGGGGCGGTCGGGGTGGCCCAGATCGGGCCGGGTCAGGTTGATCTCGATGCCGTACACGGTGTGGAACACGCCGTTCGCCATGGCACGAGGTTAGTGCGCATTACCCCGGATATGACCCGGAATCAAAAGAAGGGATTGACCGGTCAATTGAATTCCCCTCCGAAACCTCGACAATGGAGCGAAATTCCGCCAATGTCGCGGACCGGGCCCGGCCGGGCCACCGGAAGTGCCGACGGTGGAGACACCGTCCGTGCTCGAAGAGACCTCGGCGAACCGGGCGGCGCCTCGAATCACCGGGGGCGGCGAAGGGGGCCGCGTCCACGGCGCCGTCCGACCGCGAATCCTCAGTCACGCGCGCCGAGCGTCCGGCCGGTGGCGTGGAACAGGGCCATCGGCAGCGCGCCGACGGTCAGGCCGAGCAGCGCCCAGCCGGGGTGCCGCACCGGGTGCGCGCCCAGGAGGCAGAGCCCGGCGAGCGCCGGCCCCGCCCAGCCGGCGAGCACGTTGGCCACCGGGGACGGCCCGAAGACCGTCGTCCTCGACGGCCTGCGCGCCCCGGGCACCCCGTAGCCCCGGACGCCCCGCGACAGCGGACCGGGCCGGGGGCCGGAGCGGTCACGCCTGCCCGAGGGCCGCGCGCAGCCGCCCGCGGGTGGCGGCGGCGGCCTCCCGGGTGACGGGGTCGTCGCTGTCGAGGGCGTCGCCGAGCAGCAGGTCGGCGGCGGCGATCACGGCGGCGGGGAGCACGACCTCGCGCAGGCCGAGCAGTTGGGCCGCGGCCTGGTGCCCGAACGACGGAGGGCCGGCGGGCCGGCCGTGGGCGTCGGCGGGCCGGCCGTGGAGGTCGGCGGGCCGGCCGTGGGCGTCGGCCGGGTCGGGGACGCGCGGGGGCGCCGACACCGGGTGCCCGCCCTGCGGGCGGCGCGGTTCGTTGATCACGGGCATGTTCAGTCCAACGGGTCACGGCCCGCGACGGTTACGCGGGCGGGACGTTCGGGTGCTCAGGAGGCGTGCCGGTCCGGGACGGCGGCGGGCCCGGCGGCGGGCGCGCCGGTGGCCGGCAGGGCGGGGCGTTCGGGGCGCGGGGCCAGCGTGCGGACCCCGACCGGCAGCCGGTCGGACCCGGCGGCGGCGTGTGCGGCCCGGATCCACCGGGCCAGGGCGTGGGCGAACTCCGGGCCGATCGCGGCGGCGTGCTGCAACTGGTCCAGGTCGCCGGGCCGGAGCGGCACTCCGGCCTCCGAGAGGGCGGCCAGCAGGGGTTGCAGCATCGTCCACTGGAGGCGGACCACGGGCAGCGGGCTGGTATGCGCGGACTCTGTCACGCCCGGTCCAACTGCCCGCCCCCGGCCGGGTCACGGCCCGCCCGCCCGGTTCCACCACAGGGTGCAACGGCGGCCGGGCGGGCCTGTCGTGCGGCCTCGGCCGTCCCGCGTTCGCCGGCGTCCGCGCCGGACTCGGCCGCGCGCGCCGCCACCCGCCGACCCCTGCCTCGGTACCGGCGCCGACCGCGTCCGCTTCCGCACCCATCCGTCGCCCGCCCGGCTTCGAATCCCCGGCGACGTTCCCTACGCCCGAGGAGGACCTGATGATCGAGGTGGTGCGGGAGATCCCGGTCCGCCGTCCGGCCGGTGAGGTGCTGGAGTACCTGGCGGACTTCGCGCACGCCGTCGAGTGGGACCCGGGCACGGTGGAGTGCGTCCGGGTCGGTGCGGGCGGGGTGGTCCCGGGGGCGCGGTGGCGCAACGTCTCGGTGTTCCGGGGGCGGCGCACCGAGCTGGTGTACGAGCTGGCGGCCCGGGAGTCGGACCGGTTGGTGTTCGTCGGGCGCAACCGCACGGTCACCGCCCGGGACGAGATCACCGTCGGTCCGGCCCCGGGCGGGACGGTGGTCCGCTACCGGGCGCGGCTGCGCTTCCACGGACTGGCGCGGCTGGCGGGGCCGTTCGTGCGGGGGGAGTTCGAGCGGCTGGCGGACGCGGCGGCGCGGCGGATGCCCGAGGTGCTGGACGGGGGCTGACGGCGCGTCGGCCCGCTTCCCCCGTTCGGACCGATTCGGCCCCCGTTCGGACCAATCCGGTGCGCGGGCGGTGCCGAATGGCGGGCACGAAGGCCGCCGCGGGCGGTCCGGGAGCAGCGGGAGGATGGACGTGACGACACTCGGCACCGTTTCCGGCGGGGGCCCCGTCCCGCCGTCGCCGCGCCGTCGGCCGGGGGTGCGGCGGGTGGCCGTGGTGGGGGCGGGTGTGGCCGGGCTGAGCGCGGCGTACGCGCTGGCGCGGGCCGGGGTGGTGGTCGAGCTGTTCGAGGCGGACGGCCGGCTCGGCGGGCACGCGCACACCCAGCGGACCACGGCGGCGGACGGCCGGGAGCTGGCGCTGGACACCGGGTTCCTGGTGCACAACACCCGCACCTACCCGGAACTGGTCGCCCTGTTCGGCGAGTTGGGGGTGCGCACGCAGGACAGCGACATGAGCATGTCGGTGTCCTGCGCGGGCTGCGGCCTGGAGTACGCGGGCGCCCGCGGCCCCTCCGGGCTGCTGGCCGCGCCCGGCAACCTGACGCGCGGCCGGTACCTGCGGATGCTCGGCGAGGTGCCGCGCTTCCACCGGCTGGCCCGCGCCCTGCTGGCCGACCCGGAGCGGGGCGATCCGAGCCTGCGCGAGTTCCTGGCCGGGCACGGCTTCTCCGCGTACTTCGTGCAGCACTTCGCGACCCCGGTGGTGTCCGCGGTGTGGTCCTGCGCCCCCGACCTGGCCGGCGACTACCCGGCCCGCTACCTGTTCTCCTTCCTGGCCAACCACGGCCTGCTGAGCGTCACCGGCTCGCCGACCTGGCGCACCGTGGTCGGCGGCTCCGCCGAGTACGTGGAGCGGATCGCCGCGCACCTGGCCGCGCGCTCCGGCACCGTGCACCGCGACGCGCCGGTGCGCGCGGTGCGCCGGCACCCGGACGGCGTCACCGTGACCACCGCGGACGGGCGGTGGACCAGGGCGGACGCGGTGGTGGTCGCCGTCCACGCCGACCAGGCGCTGCGCCTGCTGGCCGACCCGACCCGGGCCGAGCGGGAGGTGCTGGGCGCCTTCGCCTACTCCCGCAACCCGACGGTGCTGCACCGGGACGCCTCGCTGCTGCCCCGGGCGGTCTGGGCGCGCGCCTCCTGGAACTACCGGATGCCGGACTGCGACGCGCCGTCCGACCGGGTCCGGGTCAGCTACCACCTGAACCGGCTGCTGCGCCTGGGCGGCGCGGAGGACTACCTGGTCACCCTGAACGAGGACGGGCACTCCCCCGTCCCCGAACCGCTGGTGGTCTCCCGCACCGTCTACGAGCACCCCGTGTACACCGCCGGCACGGTCGCCGCCCAGCGGCGGCTGCCCGAACTGGCCACCGGCCGCACCGCGTTCGCCGGGGCGTACCACGGCTGGGGGTTCCACGAGGACGGCTGCCGCTCCGGCCTGGCCGCCGCCCACCGGCTGCTCGCGGCGGTAGCCCCGTGAGCCCGGACGGCCCCTCGTCCGCACCGGCCGGCCCCTCCTGCGCGCCGAGCGCCGCCCGGCCCGGCGGCGGCCCCGCGCCCGGGCCGCGCCCCGCGCTGCCCGGCCCGTGGGGCGCGGTGCTGTACGAGGCCCGCACCACCCACGTCCGGGCCGAGCCGCGCCGGGTCTTCCGCCACCGCTTCCCGCTCTGGCTGGTCGACCTCGACGCGCTGCCCGAACTGCCGTGGCCGCTGCGCCCGCTGGCCCGCTTCCTGCCGGGCGACCACGCCCTCGGCGCTTCCGGCGCCCCGGCCCCGACCATCCGCCGCGACCTGGAGCGCCACCTCGCCGCGCACGGCATGGAGTTGGGCGGCGGCCGGGTGCTGATGCTCGCCCAGGCCCGCTCGCTCGGGCACGTGTTCAACCCGCTGACGGTGTACTGGTGCCGGGACGCGGCGGGTGCGGCGCTGTGCACCGTCGCCGAGGTGCACAACACCTACGGCGGGCGGCACCGCTACCTGCTGCGGCCGGACGCCGCCGGGTGCGCCGGGGCCGCCAAGGACTTCTACGTCTCGCCGTTCCTGCCGCTCGACGGCCACTACCGCCTGCTGCTCCCGGAACCGGACCCGCACCCGGGCCCGGACGGCACGGCCCGCCTGCACCTGGCCGTCCGGCTGGAACTGCCCGCCGGACGGGCGTTCACCGCCACCGTGACCGGCACCGGCCGCCCCGCCACCCCGGCCGCCCTGCTGCGGACCACCGTCCGGCACCCGTTCGCGACCTTCGCCGTCAGCCTGCGGATCCGCGCCCAGGGCGTCCGCCTGTGGCTGCGCGGCCTGCCGGTCCACCCCCGCCCCGCTCCCACCCCCGTACCCGCACCCCGTCGGAGAGGCCGCCCGTCATGACCACCACCGCCCCGCTCCCGCCCGCCGTCGTCGACCCGGTGCGCTGGCCGGACGTCGCCCGGGTGCCGCGCGCCCCGCTGCGGGCCGCGGCGGCCGGGTGGCTGCTGCGCCGGGCGGCGGCCCGCCACGGGCTGCGGGTCGAACTGCCCGGCGGGCGGGTGCTGCTGCCCGCGCCGCCCGGGGCGCCGGTGCTGCGGCTGCACCGGCCGGAGGCGTTCGCGCACCGGGTCGGCGCGGGCGGCCTGATCGGCTTCGGCGAGTCGTACCAGGCGGGCGACTGGGACAGCCCGGACCCGGCTCGCCTGCTGACCGCGCTGGCCGCCCGCCCGGAGACCCTGGTGCCGCCCGGCACGGCCTGGCTGCGGCGGCTGTACGTGCGGCGGACCCCGGCGGACGAGCTGTCCACGACCGCCAACGCGCCGCGCAACGTGCACCGGCACTACGACCTGTCGAACGAGCTGTTCGCGCTCTTCCTCGACCCGACCATGTCGTACTCCTCGGCGGTGTTCTCCGACCCCTCCCCCGCCGTCCGCCGGGCCGACCTGGTGCCCGCCCAGCACCGCAAGATCGACCGGCTGCTCGACCTGGCCCGGGTCGGCCCCGGCACCCGGCTGCTGGAGATCGGCACCGGCTGGGGCGAACTCGCCCTGCGCGCCGCCGCCCGCGGCGCCGAGGTGGTCAGCGTGACGCTCTCCGCCGAACAGCTCGCCCTGGCCCGCCACCGGATCGCCGAGGCCGGGCAGTCCGCCCGGGTCGACGTCCGGCTGTGCGACTACCGGCAGGTGCGCGGCGAGTTCGACGCGATCGTCAGCGTGGAGATGATCGAGGCCGTCGGACGCCCGTTCTGGCCCGCCTACTTCACCGCCCTGGACCGGCTGCTCGCTCCCGGCGGCCGGGTCGCCCTGCAGGCCATCACCATGCCGCACCGGCGGATGCTCGCCAGCAGCGGCACGTACACCTGGATCCTGAAGTACGTCTTCCCCGGCGGGCAGATCCCCTCGCTGCGGGCGCTCGCCGACACCGCCGCCGCGCACACCGGGCTGCGGGTGCGGAGCGCGGACGCGTACGGGCCGCACTACGCGGAGACGCTGCGGCTGTGGCGGGAGCGGTTCACCGAGCGCGCCGAGCAGGTCGCGGCGCTGGGCTTCGACGAGGTGTTCCGGCGGATGTGGGAGCTGTACCTCGCCTACTCGGAGGCCGGGTTCCGCTCCGGCTACCTGGACGTCCACCAGGTGCTGCTGGGCCGGGACGGTGCGCGGTGAACGCCGCCGCGTTCGGCCTCGGCGCGGCCGGCGGCGCCGGCGCGGCCCTGCTCGTCATGCTGCTCGCGTTCGCGGTCGGGGTGCGCACCGGCCGCCACCGCGGCGTGGACGTCGCCTGGGGCCTGGCGTTCACCGCCGTCGCGCTGACCGGCTGCGCGCTCTCCGCCGGGTACGGCGACGGGGGTCGCCGGGCGCTGGCCACCACCCTGGTGACGGTCTGGGGGCTGCGGCTCGCCGCCCACCTGTGGTGGCGGGCCCGCGGCCTCCCCGAGGACGCCCGCTACGCCCGGATGCTCGCCAAGGCCCCCGCCGGCCCGGCCCGCACCCGGTACGCGCTGCGGACCGTCTACCTCCTCCAGGCCGCCCTGGTCTGGTTCGTCGCCCTCCCCGTCCTGGCCGCCCAGTACCTCCCCGACCCGCCCGGCCCCACCGCCTGGGCGGGCACCGCGCTCTGGGCGGCCGGCCTGTTCTTCGAGGCCGTCGGCGACGCCCAACTGGCCCGCTTCAAGGCCGACCCGGCCCACCGCGGCCAGGTCATGGACCGCGGCCTGTGGCGCTGGACCCGCCACCCCAACTACTTCGGCGACGCCTGCGTCTGGTGGGGCCTGTTCCTCCTGGCCGCCGACCACCCGATCGGCTGGGCCCTCCTCCCCAGCCCCCTCCTGATGACCTGGCTCCTCGCCTTCGGCAGCGGCCGACCGATGCTGGAACGCCACCTCACCACCACCGACCGCCCGGGCTGGACGGAGTACGCCGCCCGCACCAGCCCGTTCCTCCCCCTCCCGCCCCGCCGCCACCGGCACCGCTGACCGACCTGCGGGCACCGGCCACCGGCCGGGGCCCGCAGGTCGGTGCCGGCACCGCCCTCCCCCTGCTCAGCCGAACGGCACCAGCAGCACCGGCGCCCCGCTCGGGTGCGCGGAGCCGCCGGCCGGTTCGAGCGTGACGCCCACGCCGGCCGCTCCGTCGAGGGCGCCGGTGAGCAGCAGGGTGCCGGTGCCGGTGGGGAGCAGGCCCGCCGGGCGCATGGTGCCGGCGTCGTCGTACCAGAGCTGGTAGGTGCGGCCCGGGCCCGGGGCGGGGAGACCGGCGGCGAGGAAGCCGGCCCGGTCGCGGGCGGCGGACCAGACGACGGTGCCGGTGCCGCCCGCGGTGGCGGCGGTCGCGGTGCGGGCGTCGGGTGCGGTGAGCAGGGCGGTGACGTCCTCCTGCCGGCGGGCGAGCGCGGCGGCGCGGTCGCGGGCCGACTCGGCCTCGTGGTGCTGCTGGACGGCGACCGCGCCCGCGCCGAGGGCCAGCGCGAGGCAGGCGGCGAGGGCGAACTTCGGTGCGTGGCGGGCGAGTCGGCCCCGGGTCGGCGCGGTCCGGGCGACCGGCGGGGCTTCCTGCCGGATGCCGGGCAGGGCGGCCAGGACGCGGGCCCTGAGCGCCTCGGGCGGGGTGAGCGCCTCGGCCGCGCCGAGCCGGGCCAGGGTGGCGGCGAACTCGGCGCTCTCCTGGGCGCAGGACGGGCAGTGGTCGAGGTGCCGTTCGAAGGCGTCGCGTTCTTCGGGGCCGAGCGCGTGGGTGGCGTACGCGCCGGTCAGGGTGTGCGGGTCGAGGGTGTTCACGCGCTCACTCCCAGGCAGTCGCGCATCCGGATCAGGCCGTCGCGCATGCGGGTCTTGACGGTGCCGAGCGGTGCGCCGAGCACCTGGGCGACCTCGGGGTAGCTGTAGCCGCGGTAGTAGGCGAGCGTCAGTGACTCGCGCTGGAGTTCGGTGAGCGTCTTGAGGCAGCGCCGCACCTGTTCGCGTTCCAGGCGGCCTTCGACCTGTTCGGCGACCTCGTCGTAGGGCGTGCCGCCGTGGGTGGCGGCCGCGACCCGCCGGTCGCGGTCGGCGGCGGCCTGTGCGGAGCGGACCCGGTCGACGGCCCGCCGGTGCGCGATGGTCAGCACCCAGGGCAGCACTTCGCCGCGCTCGGCCCGGTAGCGGGCGGCGGTGCGCCACACCTCCAGCAGGACCTCCTGGGTGACCTCCTCGGACTGGGCGGGGTCCCGCACCACCCGCCGCACCAGGCCGAACACCGGCCCGGAGACGGCGTCGTAGAGCGCGGCGAACGCCTCCTGGTCGCCCCGCACCACCCTGGACAGCAGTTCCCGCAGGTCCGGCCCGGGCCGGCGCGGCGCGGCCAGCGGCACCACGCGGCTCATCCGGCCACCCCACCAAGGACGTTGCTGCGCTGCGCCACGGGCACCGGGGCCTCCCTTGCGGCGGCCGGAACTCCCGGCCGCGACGACTCGACGACACGACTCCACCCGTGTTCGTCGCGGCCGCCCGCCCGGATTGCCCCGGCACCGGACCGGTTCGCACCGAGGCGCGGCACGGGGGCGTGCGGACCGCCGACGCCACCGCCCGCCCGTCCCGCCGCCCCGGTGCCCGCCTCCCGGTGTCCCGATCGGACGGGCGTCAGCCCTCCAGGACGCGGGCGATCAGGCCGTCCACGTCCAGGTGCTCGTGCTCGTGGCCGGCCGGGACGAGGTCGTAGCACTCGACCAGGAAACCGGTGACGACCTCGGCCGGGATGCTGACCACCGCCGCCCCGGTGCCGCCGTGCAGGGTGACCAGAACGTCGTCGGCGGCCCCCGGACAGACGGTGACGTCGCCGTGTCCGACGGGGGCGTGGCGGCCCTCGTTCAGCAGGTCGCGGCCGAACACCCACTCCACGGCCTCGATCCGGCCGACCGGCGGGAACAGCAGCCGCACGGCGTACGGCAGCGAGGAGTCGAAGTGCAGCCCGGCCTCCACCGCCAGGTCGGGGTGCGGGCTGAGCGGGAGCGTGACGGTGGTGGACCAGCAGGTGGCGACGGCCATGCGGGGCGGCTTCCTTCCAGAGGACGGCGGCGGGCGGTGCCGAAAGCTGACGGCAGGACCCCGACTACCCGCCCGGCCCGGGGATGCGCACATCGACGCAGAACTTTCACGGTTGCCCTGCGCCCACCACACGAACGGCCGAACCCTCCGACGGCGGGACGTGCTGGAGTGGGGCCTCCATCATGGCGGAGAGAACTGGAGCGGGCATGGACCGGGTGCGGTGGCGGGAGTTCCTGGAGCTGTGGAGCACCGAGTGGATCACGGCCCGGCGGGCCGACCCCTCGGCCGTCCCGCTCGACCCGGAGGTGGCCCGGAGCGGCTGGCTCGGCTTCTCCCCCGCCACCGAGGCGGAGGTCGCCGCCGCCGAGGCCCGCCTCGGCCGCCCGCTGCCGCCCTCGCTGCGCGAGTTCCTGTGCTGGACGGCTGGCCGTCCCTCGCGCTGAACCTGCCGTGGAACCGGGACGCGGAGGTGTTCCTGACCGAACCGCTGCTGACCGGGGGGGTTCCTGCCGCTGCTGGTCCGGCTGGCCCGGGAGGCACGGGGGCACGAGCCGTACACGCTGCCCAGGCTCCGCCGGAACGGCCCCCGCCCGCTGCGGGAGGCGCTCGCCGGGTACGAGGCGATGACCGGGCCCGGCTTCCGGTTCTCCTTCGGACCACCGGAGTTCGACGCGGCCGTGCACCGGATCGTCGACCGGCTCACCACGCACCCGGACACCGAACGCGCCTGGTCCGAACTGCTCGCGGCGCTACCACTGTGGCGACCGGTGAGCCCCGACCACCTGGCCCCGGTCTCCCTGCTGGCCGAACCGGCACTCAGCGAACTGATCACCCCCGCCCGGGCCCGCACCCTCCTGACCCACCCCCGTAGCTGACCCCCCGAAGGCACCACCCGCCCCGCAGGCCCGACCGGGCGACTTCCTCCCTGAAAGCGCGTAAGTTCGCTGCTGGGCGGCGCCCAGTGCCGGGTGTCGCCGTTGATCGAGTGAGGACGGGTACCGAAGATGGCTCAGGTTGTCCGGGGTGTGATCGCGCGTGCGAAGGGGGCGCCGGTGGAGGTGGTGCCCGTCGTGGTGCCGGATCCGGGGCCGGGTGAGGCCGTGGTGCGGGTGCAGGCGTGCGGGGTGTGCCACACGGACCTGCACTACCGGGAGGGCGGGATCAACGACGAGTTCCCGTTCCTGCTGGGGCACGAGGCGGCGGGCGTGGTGGAGTCGGTCGGCGAGGGCGTCGAGGACCTCTCCCCCGGCGACTACGTGATCCTCAACTGGCGCGCGGTGTGCGGACGTTGTCGGGCCTGCAAGCGCGGTCGGCCGTGGTACTGCTTCGCCACCCACAACGCGAAGCAGAAGATGACGCTGGAGGACGGCACCGAGCTGTCCCCGGCGCTGGGCATCGGCGCCTTCGCGGAGAAGACGCTGGTCGCGGCCGGCCAGTGCACCAAGGTCGACCCGGCGGCGTCCCCGGCGGCGGCCGGCCTGCTGGGCTGCGGGGTGATGGCGGGTCTGGGCGCGGCGATCAACACCGGCCAGGTGGGCCGGGGCGACAGCGTCGCGGTGATCGGCTGCGGCGGTGTGGGCAACGCGGCGGTGGTGGGCTCCCGGCTGGCCGGCGCGGGCACGATCATCGCGGTGGACGTGGACGACCGCAAACTCGCCACCGCGCAGCGCCTGGGCGCCACCCACACCGTCAACTCCCGCGAGGTGGACGCGGTGGAGGCGATCCGCGGGCTGACCGGCGGCAACGGCGCGGACGTGGTGATCGAGGCGGTGGGCCGCCCGGAGACGTACCGGCAGGCGTTCTACGCCCGCGACCTGGCGGGCACGGTGGTGCTGGTCGGCGTGCCGACGCCGGAGATGAAGCTGGAGCTGCCGCTGCTGGACGTGTTCGGGCGCGGCGGCGCGCTGAAGTCGTCCTGGTACGGGGACTGCCTGCCGGAGCGGGACTTCCCGATGCTGATCGACCTGTACCTGCAGGGCCGGCTGGACCTGGACGCGTTCGTCAGCGAGACGGTCCCGCTGGACGGCGTGGAGGAGGCGTTCGCCCGGATGCAGCGCGGCGAGGTGCTGCGCTCGGTGGTGGTGTTCTGATGGCGGCCCGGATCGAACAGCTGGTCACCTCGGGCGAGTTCAGCCTGGACGGCGGCACCTGGCAGGTCGACAACAACGTGTGGATCGTCGGCGACGACTCCGAGGCGGTCGTGATCGACGCGGCGCACGACGCGGCGGCGATCCACGCGGCGCTGGGCGGGCGTCGGCTGCTGGCGGTGGTCTCCACCCACGCCCACAACGACCACGTGGACGCGGCGCCCGCGCTGGCGGCGCTGAACGACGGCGCGCCGGTGCTGCTGCACCCCTCGGACCAGGTGCTGTGGCGGCAGACCCATCCGGACCGCGAGCCGGACGCCCCGCTCTCCGACGGCCAGCGGCTGTCCGTGGCGGGCACGGTGCTGACGGTGCTGCACACGCCGGGCCACAGCCCGGGCGCGGTCAGCCTGTACGCCCCGGAGCTGGGCACCGTCTTCACCGGGGACACCCTGTTCGCGGGCGGTCCGGGCGCCACCGGGCGGTCGTTCTCGGACTTCCCGACCATCGTCGCCTCGATCCGCGAGCGCCTGCTGACGCTGCCGCCGGAGACGGTGGTGCGCACCGGGCACGGCGATTCGACCACCATCGGCGCGGAGGCCCCGCACCTGGAGGAGTGGATCACCCGCGGCCACTGACCCCCGTCACCGCGGGGCGTCGAACCGGACGCCGGCCAGCCGTCCGCGCGAGACGGCGTCGGCGAGCAGCACCGACCGGGCGCCGGGGAACGCCGCCCGTCCGCGCCGCTCGATCCCGGCCAGCAGCCGGGCGGTCCGCCGCACGTGCAGCCGGAAGGTGCGCGGTGCGGCGGTGCGGGCCCGGGCGCGCTGCCCGGCGAGGGCTTCGGCGGGGCGGACGGCGAGCAGCACCACGTGCAGTTCGCGTCCGCTCCGCCGGGCCCAGTGGGCGAGCGCCCGGCGCATCCACCAGCGGCTGCCGCAGTCGTGCACCAGCAGCGGCCCGGGCCGGCGGAACGCGGCGCGGGTGCGCAGCAGGTGCAGCAGGCGCACGGCGGGACGGTAGGCAGGGTACGGGAGGGCGGCGGGCATCCTGGCCTGGCAGGCGAGCCGGGTGGTGCGGGGGTCGATCAGCGTGGCGGGGGCGTCCCAGCGGCGCAGCAGGGTGGACTTGCCGCTGCCGGGCAGTCCGCCGACGACGACGACCGCGCGCGGCCCGTAGCGAAGGGTCAGCGGCCCGCCGGCCCGGCCGCGCAGGTCGGCCGTCTCGCGCGGGACGAACCCGGTGACCTGCACGTGCCGCTCCTCCCGGTGGTTCGCCCGCAGCCTACCGGGGTGCCCCTTCCTCCAACCGGCCCGCAGCCTACCGGGGTGTCCCTTCCTCCAACCGGATGGCCCCTCCCGGGCAGGCGGCGACGGCGTCGGCGACCTCCCGGACGAGGGCGGCGGGCGGGCTGGCGTCGAGCAGGACGACGGTGCCGTCCTCGTCGCGCTGGTCGAACACCTCGGGGGCGGCGAGGACGCACTGCCCGGCGCCGCAGCACCGGTCCGCGTCGACGTGGACGATCACGGTCGTTCCTTTCGTGGGGCGGGCGGTCACCAGGCGACGGGCAGCGACTCGATGCCGTAGACGGTCATCTCGTGGCGGAAGCGGATCTCCTCGAACGGCACGGCCAGGCGCAGTCCGGGCAGTCGGCGCAGCAGGGTGTCGAGGGCGATCTCCAGTTCCAGCCGGGCCAGCGGCTGGCCGAGGCACTGGTGGACGCCGAAGCCGAAGGCGAGGTGGCGGCGGGTGTCGCGGGTGAGGTCGAGCGCGTCGCCGTCGGGGTAGCGCTGTTCGTCGCGGTTGGCGGCGTTGATCTGGCAGATCACGCCCTCGCCGGCCCGGATGAGCACGCCGCCGATCTCGGCGTCCTCGGTCGCGACCCGGGTGACGCCGCTCTGCACGATGCTGAGCCAGCGCAGCAGTTCCTCGACGGCGGCGGGCGTGGCCTCGGGGTGGGCGCGCAGGTGGGCGAGCTGGTCGGGGTGGCGGAGCAGGGCGAGGACGGAGAGCGCGGTCATGTTGGCGGTGGTCTCGTGGCCGGCGATGAGCAGCAGGCGGCCCATGGCGCCGATGTCCTCGGTGGCGAGTTCGCCGCGGGCGACCAGGCGGCTGAGGATGCCGTCGTCGGGGTGGGTGCGCTTGTGGTCGGTGAGCGCGTCGAGGTAGGCGGTGAGTTCGTCCTGCGCGGCGACCACCTCCTCGATCGGGCTGTCGCGGCGCAGCAGGGTGCGGCTGCAGCGCTGGAAGAACTCGTGGTCCTGGTAGGGGACGCCGAGCAGCAGGCAGATCACCAGGGAGGGCAGCGGGAGGGCGAAGTCGGCGACCAGGTCGGCACCGGTGCGGCCGGTGGTCATCTTCTCGAACAGCTCGTCGGCGACCTGCTGGACGGCGGGGCGCAGGGCGGCGGTCTTGCGGATGGTGAAGTCGCCGGTGAGCATCCGGCGCAGCCGGCCGTGCTCGGGGTCGTCCATCCGGATGAAGGAGGTCTTGCCGCCGCCGAGGTGGCGGGCGGCGGCGCTGAGGAAGGGGAAGCCGGGGCGGGTGGCGTCGGCGCTGAAGCGGGGGTCGGCGAGGACCTCGCGGGCTTCCTGGTGGCGGGTGACCAGCCAGCAGGGGGTGCCGTCCCAGAGGGCGACCTTGCTGACGGGCTCGTCCGGCCCGGCCTGCCGGTAGGCGGGCGGCGGGGCGAACGGGCAGGTGCCGCGCGGGGCGGGGTGGGTGGTGGTGGCAGTGGCCATGCTGGGTTCCCTTCCCGGGGCCCGGTCGGCGCGCGGGCCCGGGGTCGGGGCGCGGCGGGGCGGGCCCGGCAATTGAGTGCCTCGGGCAACTAACTCACCGTCACGCTAACTCGCTTTCCGTGTCCAGGAGAAGGACGCCGAGCCGTCGGGCGGCATTCTGTCCGGATCCGGGCCCGCCGGGCGGGCCGCCGCACCGCCCGCCACCAGGCGCGTCCGTGCCGCCGTCGGCCGTTCCGGTCCGCCCGCACGGGCGAGAACGGGCCACCGGCCCGGGTGTCAGTCCTCGGGCCGCCCCTCCTCGTCCGGGTGGAGCCGGCGGGCCCGGCCCGGTTCGGCGGTGGTGGCGTCCCCCTCCTCGCGGTCGGGCCGGTCCTCGCCGGGGCCGTCCTCCTCCACCTCGCGCTCCTCCCCCGCGTCCCGGTCGTCCCCGGCCGCGCGTTCGGCGTCGCGCTCGAAGCTCCAGCCCTCGCCGCGCCGGTCGTGGCGGACGGTCGGCGGGCGGCCCTCCGCGCGGTAGTCGTCGCCCGCGTAGTCGGGCCCGGCGGGCACGCCGCCCGCGCCGCCCTGCGGTGTCTCGTCCATCTGCTCGCTCCCTTCCGTTCCGGCCCCGCGCGTGCCCGGGGCGGGGCGGCCCACACCGGGGCGGGGGCGGCTTTACCTCGGCTTTGCCGATCCCCTAGACTCGCCGTAGCGAAGGGGAGTAGTCCCGAAACACCACCGGTCGACACACTGGACGGCTCGCCCGTCCCGGCCCGTGGGTCGCGCAGGCCATCTGCCGCGACGGACGAGACCTTCGGCCCCGTGCATGACCCTGCCGCGCCCACCGCGCGGGAGGTCTCGTCGTGCCGGGCCGAGAGGTTCGCCCGTCGCCCGCCCGGTGCCGTTCGAGTCCGCGGCCCGGCCCCTGCAGAAAGCGCTCCGATGTCCTTCGACCCCCTGGCGATGCTCACCGCCTTCGGGCTGATCTTCCTCGCCGAACTCCCCGACAAGACGATGTTCGCCTCGCTGGCCATGGGCACCCGCATGCGCCCGCTGTACGTGTGGTTCGGCACCTCGGCGGCGTTCGTGGTGCACGTCGCCATCGCGGTCGGCGCGGGCAGCCTGCTGGGCCTGCTGCCCGGCCTGGCCGTCAAACTGGTCTCCGCCGCGCTGTTCGGCTTCGGCGCGTTCGTGCTGCTGCGCTCGGGCGGTGACGACGACGACGCGGAGGGCGGCGCCCGGACGGTCACCGGCTTCTGGCCGGTGTGGGGCACCGCGTTCATGACGGTGTTCATCGGCGAGTGGGGCGACCTGACCCAGATCACCACCGCCAACCTCGCCGCCACCAACGGCTGGCTGCCCACCGCGATCGGCTCCGCCGCCGCCCTGATGTCGGTCTCCGCGCTGGCCCTGCTGGTCGGCCGCTTCATCGCCAAGCGCGTCCCGCTGCGCACCGTGCAGCGCGTCGGCGGCCTCTGCATGGCCGTGCTGGCCACCTGGACGCTGATCGAGGCGTTCACCGGCTGACCCGCGCCCCGCGACGGCCCGGCCCGGCGACCGCGTTGACGCGGGAGCCGGGCCGCTGCTGAACTGCCCGCATGCCCACCGACGCCGCCGCCCACGGCCGCTCCCCCGGCCGGACGTTCGCCGACGCCCGCTCGCTGGCCCCCGTCGTCCGGGAGGTCTTCGGCACCGACCGCCGGATCACCGCCGTCGACCGGCTGCGCGGCGGCACGAAGAAGGGCGTCTACCGGGTCACCCTGGACGACGCCGGCAGCGCGGTCGTCTACCTGTGGAGCGCCGACGAGGACTACTGGAGCGGCCTGCTCCCGGACGGCCACGACGACCCGGCCGACCCGTTCTCGCACGCCTCCGGGCTCGACCTGCTCGAAGGCGCCACCCGCCGCCTGGAGGCCGTCGGCGCCCGCGCCCCGCGCCTGCTGTTCACCGACCGCGGCCGCAACCTCCACCCGGCCGAGCTCGCCGTCGTCGAGGACGTCCGCGGCGGCGCCCTGGAGTCCCTGCTGGAGCGCGACCCGGCCGCCGGACGGCGCGTCCTCGCCGAACTGGACGCGGTGCTGCGCCGGATGCACGCCCACCGCGCGCCCGCCTTCGGCCGGGTGGCCTGGCTCGACGCCGGCGGCGCCCCGACCGGCGACAGCTGCGAACGGGCGCACCTGGACCGCGCGCTGGTGAACCTCGCCACCGCCGTCGCCCACGACCCGCGCGCCGCCGCGGCCGAACCGGAACTGGCCGAGAAGCTGCACGCCCTGCACGCCGAGGTCGAGCCGCGCGCCGGACTCGGCGTGGTGCACGGCGAACTGGGCCCCGACCACGTCCTGGTCGGGCCGGCCGGCGAACCCGTCCTGATCGACGTCGAGGGCCTGCTGTACGCCGACGCCGAGATCGAGCACTGCTGGCTGCGGATGCGCTTCGGCCCGCACTACGAGGCGCTGCGCGACCCCGCCCTCGACCCGCGCCGCCTGGCCTTCTACCGGTACGTCATGCACCTGGACCTGGTCGGCGGCCCGCTGCGGATCGCCGCCGGCGACTTCCCCGACCGGCGGTGGATGCTCGACGTCGCCGACCACCACCTGCGCCAGGCCCTGGCGTACCGGGCCTGACGCGGCGGCAGCGGCGGGTCAGGAGACGGACACCGCGCTCCAGGCGGCGCCCACCGCCGCGTACTCGGCGGAGCCCGCGCCGTACAGGTCGCGGGCGGCGTTGAGCGAGGCGGTGCGGGCGCCCTTGTAGTCGGTGGTGGAGGTTATGTAGACGGTCAGCGCCCGGTACCAGATCGCGGCGACCTTCTGGTTGCCGATGCCGGTAACGGTCGAGCCGTTGCAGGTCGGCGAGTTGTAGGCGACGCCGTTGACGGTCCTGGCGCCGCTGCCCTCGCTGGCCAGGTAGAACCAGTGGTTGCCGACGCCGGAGGAGTAGTGGACGTCCAGCCGGCCGACCGACTTGCTCCAGCAGTCCGCCGAGCCGCCGTCCAGCGAGGGCTTGTCGAAGCGGCGCAGCCACGGCGGGGTCGACTGGTCGCTGAACAGGTAGTCGCCCTTGTCGACCGCGTTGTTGGCGTACCACTCGACCATGGTGCCGAAGATGTCGCTGGTGGACTCGTTCAGGCCGCCGGACTCGCCGCTGTAGCGGAGGTTGGCGGTGGCGCTGGTGACGCCGTGGGTCATCTCGTGGCCCATGGTGTCGAGGTCGACCTGCTCGGGGTCGACGGTGCCGTTGCCGTCGCCGGTCATCATGCAGAAGCAGGCGTCAGACCACTGGGCGTTGTCCCAGTTGGTGCCGACGTGGACGAAGACGGTGGCGCCCTTGCCGTCGTTCTTGATGCCGCTGCGGCCGAAGGTGTTCTTGTAGTAGTCGTACGTCCAGGCGGTGTTGGCGTGCGCGTCGACGGCGGCGGTGGCCCGGTCGGTGGAGAACTTCCGGCCGTCGCCCCACACGTTGTCGGCGTCGGTGTAGAGCGTCCCGGAGGTGGCCTTGACGCTGCCGGCGGAGAGGTTGTGCGCGTCCTTGGTGGTGTGGCCGCGGACGGGGTCGATCAGCGCGTAACCGCCGCCCGCCTGCTGGGTGGTGGAGAGCGTGACGTCACCGGTGTACTCGGAGTGGCCGGTGCCGGTCGCGGAGTGCTCGGCGTCGTAGCTGTCGATGGCCGCGCCGGTGGTGGCGTCGGTGACCACCACCCGCCCGGTGGGCTGGCCCTGCTTGCCGGTGCCGGTGACGGTGGTGCGCCAGGCGAGGCGGGCGGTGCCGTCTGCGGCCCAGACCACCAGTTCGGGCGCGGAGGCGGCCCCGGATATGCCCGGCGCCTGCCCCAGCGCCTCGGCGGCGCTGCGCTGGGCCGGGACGGCCGGGCGGGTCGAGGGCACCGCGGGGTCGTGCCCCTTGGCCCGGGAGGAGTCGGTGAGCCGGCCGCGCGCGTCCTGGTGGACCACCAGGTCGCCGCCGACCACGGGCAGTCCGTCGTAGCTGCGGTCGAAGCGGACGTGCTGGGTGCCGTCCGGGTCGATCACCACGTCCTTGAGGAGGAGCTGCTGGCCGGGGCCGAAGCCGAACAGGTCGGCGTGCTGGGCGACGTTGGCCCGGGCCCGGGCGACGGCGGCGTCCCGGCCGGTCGCGGCGGTGGCCGCGCCGGTGGTGACGCCGGTGAGGAGGAGGGCGGCGGTGGCGGCGAGGGCGGCCGTGCCGAGGGCGCGACGGCGCGCGGAGGAGGGGCTCACGCGGGACTCCAGTCGGGTAGCTGAGGGGTAGCCGACCGAGAGCCTGTCCGTGAACAGACAAACACTTCTATTTAACTGAACGGAACGTGATCCATTCGTTGCGTTCCGTTCGCTCCGCCGCCCCCGTCCGCCGCAGGATTCCCGCCCGCCCCGCCGCCCCCGGCTACCGCAGGATCCCCGCCCGCCGCGCGGCCGCCACCCACTGCGGGAACTGGGACAGCAGGCGGTCGTACAGCTCGGGGTCCGGGAGGGTGCTGATGTCGTCGACCGCGAAGAAGCCGACGTTGTCGACCCGGCGGCCGGGGAGGGCGTCGAAGCGTTCGAGGACGCCGTAGTCGCCGCGGCCGAGGCCGACGAACTGCCAGAAGACCGGCTCCTCCACGGCGGCGCGCAGCTCGCGTTCGATCTCGCTGTTGCGGTAGACGCCGCCGTCGGAGAAGAACAGCACCAGCGTCGGGTCGGACGTCGGGTTCCCGCGCACGTACTCGCGGACCTGGGCGATCACCTTCTGCTCCTCGTTCTGGATGCCGACGGCCTTCATGTCCACCCGCCCGTCCGGCAGCGGCGGGCGGAGCTTGCGGCGGCCGAACAGCGACATCTCACCGACCCTGACGTGCAGGCGCAGCCAGTCGGGGAGTTCGGCCGGCCGCAGGTCGGGCAGCCGGGCGGGCTGGGAGGCGAACGTCCACGCCTGCATGGTGCGGTCGTCGTCCAACTGGGCGGCGACGGCGGCCATCCGCTCCACCACGTCGGCGACCACGCCCCGGTGGTAGAGGGTGGCCATCGAGCCGGAGGCGTCCAACACCAGGATCACCCGGGCGGTGAGCTGCTGGGCGCCGTGCTTGCGCAGGCTGACCGCGACCTGCTGCTTGCGCAGGCCGAGCCGCTTGCGCATGTCGACGGGCAGGGCCCGCTCCTCCGCCGACTCCACCGGCTCGGGCACCACCGGCTCCGGCGCCACGGCTGCGGGCACCACCGGCTCGGGCACCACGGCTGCGGGCACCACCGGCTCGGGCTCGGGCTCCCGGAGGGTGAACCCGTGCGCGACGGCGAGGCCGGCCAGGCCGTCCGTCCAACCCTGGCCGACGGCGCGGAACTTCCAGCGCCCCTCGCGCAGGTACAGCTCGCCGCAGACCAGCGCGCGCTCCGCGCCCGCCGCGGGGTCGAAGCGGACCAGCCCGGCCCCGGTGCGGGCGTCGCCGAGCAGCAGCGACAGGCCGGGGACGGCGCCGAGGCCGCCCCCGTCGGTGACGGCCAGCAGCAGCACCCGCTGGACGCCGGGCGGCAGCGCGGCCAGGTCGACGTCGGCCCCGTCCGGCCGGAGCCCGACGCCCGGGGCCCGTTCCGCGCCCCGGAGCAGTCGCGGGCCGCCGTCCGCGCCGAGCAGCAGCACGGCGGCGCTCGGAACGGGCCCGTCCGGCCCGGCCCGCCAGGTGAGGTCGGCCCGGACGGCGGCGGCGTCGATCGGCAGGTTCGCGCCCTTGGCGAGTGGAGTCGCTGTCACCCCCTCAGTCTGCCCGCTGCGGTCGCGCCGGGCCCCGTCCGGTCCGGGAACGCGGGTTACGGTGGGACGGAACGGAACGAGGTGGTCCGGGTGAAGTCGGTGACCGACTGGCTGGGCGGTCTGTCCGGACCGGTGGTGTACGCGGTGGTGGCGGCGCTGGTGTTCGCCGAGGACGCGCTGTTCTTCGGTTTCGTGCTGCCCGGCGAGACGGCGGCGGTGCTCGGCGGCGTGCTGGCCCACCAGGGCAGCGTCTCGCTGGGCTGGATGCTGGTGGCGGTGGTGGGCGCGGCGGTGCTGGGCGACACGATCGGCTACGAGGTGGGGCTGCGGTTGGGCCCGCGCGTGCTGGAGACCAAGTCGATGCGCCGCCACGCGCAGCGGATCGGCCGCGCCCAGGAGTTGATCCGCCGTCGTGGCCCGGCGGCGGTCCTGCTGGGCCGGTTCGTGGCGTTCTTCCGCGCCCTGATGCCCGCGCTGGCGGGCGTCTCGAAGATGCCCTACCGCAAGTTCCTGCTGTTCAACGCGGTCGGCGGCCTGCTCTGGGGCGTGGGCTGCGTGCTGCTCGGCTACTTCGCGGGCGCGGCCTACTCGAAGGTGGAGGGCACCGTCGGCCGCACCCTCGCCCTGGTCGTGGTGGGTGTCGTGCTCCTCGCCGTCCTGGTCCACCGCTTCCGCGGCCGCCGCGAGGACGGCTCCGGCGAGCGGCGCGACAGCGAGGAGGGGCACGCCGCCGCCGAGGGGCCCGGGGAGCCGGAGGGCCGCGGCGCCCACCGGGCCGACTGAGGTGACGGCGTCCGTGGTGACGGCGTCTTCGACTCCCCGCCCGCCCGCTTCCCGGCTGTCCGGCTGTCCGGCTATCCGGTGACGGCGAGTTCGGCGACCACGGCGCGGTGGTCGCTGCGCGCCAGGGCGTGCTCGGAGACCTCGACGGCGGTCAGCGCGGAGCCGTGCAGGACGTGGTCGATCTGGATCACGGGCGGCACGCCCCGGAAGTCCGGGTGGTCCTGGGGCCAGGTCGGGAACAGGCCGGCGCCGAGCTCCTCGTGGGTGTCGGTCAGGCCGGTGTCGATCAGGTCGCGCATCGGCTCGTGGTCGAGGGTGGCGTTGAAGTCGCCCAGCAGGACGGCGTCCCGGGTGCGTCCGGGGGCGGCGGCGGTCAGCCGGTGCAGCCCCTCGGCCCAGCGGCGGGCGTCGCCGAGCGGGTAGTAGGTGTGCACGGCGACCAGGTGCACCGGGTGGCCGCCGAGGTCGACGGTCAGGTTGGCGGTCTGCCAGGCCGGGTCGGCGGCGGAGCTGACGGACAGCCGGGTGTAGAGCGCGCTGTCGGTGCCGGCCGGGCGCTCGCGGTGCGGGAGCAGGGTGCGGATGCCGGCCGCGTCCAGCGCGTCGGCGGCGGAGTCGCTCTGCTCCTCGACGGCCAGCACGTCGATCCGCTGGGTGCGCACCAGGTCGACCAGGGCCTTCGGCGAGACCTGACCCATGAAGTTGTTGCTGGTCGCCACCCGCAGCCGGGGCGCGCCGGCCGGGACGTCTCCCCCGTCCGGCAGGAGGCGGGGCACCAGCCAGCACAGCTGCAGCACCACCAGCGCGGCCGCGGTCCCGGTCAGCCACTTCCCGCGCAGCGCCGCGACGACGGGCAGCAGCACGGCGGTGAGCAGCGCCGCGTACGGCAGCCCGGCCATCGGCATGGCCCACACCGTCCCGTCGTCCCACCCGAACAGCCGCACCGCGGCGAGCGCGGCCGGCCCCGCCAGCAGCACCCCGCAGCCGACCAGTACCGCGGTCCGCCACCAGCGTCTCCCGCCCGCGGGCGGCTTGCTCTCCGGTGTACCGTCCGTCACGGCGCTCCTCCCAGGGCGTCGGCCGACGGCCATGATCACCGGGCCGCCGTCGTGAAGGACGGACGCCCGCCCCGCCCCGCGCGGTTCCGCCCGGGGGCGGCGTCGGCGGGCGGGTACGGCCCGACGGGCCGTCAGTGCGCCGTCTCGCGGATGTTCGGGACGGCCCGGACCAGGGTGATCACGCCGCCGACCACCAGGGCGACGGCGAGCACCTCGGGGATCAGCAGCCAGCCGGTGCGGACCGTCTCGTCGAACAGCACCACGCCGAGCAGCAGGCTGACGGCGGCGTCGCCGATGGTCAGCGCGGGCTGGGAGGCGACCAGCGGGCCCGCCTGCAGGGCGTTCTCCAGCAGCAGGACGGCGGCGATGCCGGTGAGCGCGAAGCCGTACGTCTGCCAGGCGGTCAGGAACGCGGGCAGGCCGTGGTCGGAGAAGGTGCCGGTGGCGGACTTCAGCAGGGCGGCGGTCAGCGCGTTGCCGACGGCGGCGGCCGTCCCGAGCGCCCCGGCCCGGAATACCGGGCTCCGGCGGCGGTCCCGGGTGGCCGCCACGCACAGCGCCATCACGCCCAGGCAGCCGGCCAGGACGGGCACCCAGCGGCTCATCGGCGCCTGGTCCTCCGCGCCGGACGGGGCGGCGCAGCCGAGGAACAGCGCCAGGCCGCCGACCACCGCCGCGACGCCCGCCCACCCGGCGGCGGGCATCCGGCGGTGCAGCAGCGGCGCGGCGATCAGCAGCGCGAACGGCAGCTCCAGCACGAACACCGGCTGGACCAGCGCGAGCGGCCCGAAGGCGAGCGCCAGCGCCTGGAACAGCGCGGCCCCCGCCACTCCGGCGATGCCCGCCACCCACGCCGGGTCCCGGGCCAGCACCAGCAGGAACCGCAGGCCCCCGCCCCGGTCGACCCGGGCCGCGGCCTTCCGCTGGAAGGCCGTCCCGGCGGCGTTGGAGGCGGCCCCGAACACGGCGAACACCACAGCGAGCACGTCCACCCGCCATCGGTTCCCCCGCCCCCGAACGGCCGAAACCCCCTGCGGGGCGGAAGGACCCGCGCGCACGGCGACGGCCCGCCGCGGGCGGGTTGCCTGCGGCGGGCCGTTCGGGGCGGGCCGGGTCAGCGCTGGCCGGTCCAGGCGGAGCGGGGCCGGGCCTTGGCGGTGCGCAGGCTGGCCGGGTCGATGTCGACGTCGGCGTAGAAGACGCCGAGGTCGTAGCCGTCGCCCTCGGTGTTGACGGTGATGCTGAGGTCGGTGTCGCCGTTGCGCAGGTACGGGGAGACGTTCCAGCGGTTGGCGTCGTAGCCGAAGGTGTTGGGGTAGGCCGGGTTGCGCGGGAAGCGCTGGGCCGGGTCGGCGTTGTCGAGGTTGGAGGTGAAGGCGTCGTTCGCGGGGTGCAGGGCGTCGCTGAACCGGGTGAGCGGGCCGTTGGTGGACTTCATGTCCATGGTGTCGCCGGTCCACTTGTGGTCGCCGTCGTAGACGACCCAGCCGAGGTGGCCGGTGACGGGGCCGGTGGCGGGGGTCTTGATGCCGCTCAGGGTGCCGGTGAGGGCGGGGCTGTTGGGCAGTTCGGGCTGGAAGCCGTCCCAGACGTGCAGGTGGCGCAGCGGCTCGCAGTCGCGCTCGTAGGCGACGACGACCGTCCAGCCGCCCCAGCTGTGCGACTTGACGACGGAGTCCATGTCGGCGGCCTCGTAGGTGCCGGAGCCGTGGTGGCGGACCTGCTCGGTGATGTCGGCGGAGGCCTGGTAGCTGCTCTCCTGGTCGGTGGTGATGTAGCCGATGGAGGGCTGCTGGTTGGCGATGTTGGTGTACTGGGCGTCGCCGGGGAACTTGAAGTAGATCTCGTCGATCTGGCTCTCGGGCAGGACGGTGTCGCCGATGCCGCGGGTGCCGCCCCAGTAGAGGCGGGCGAACTTGACGGTGGCGTCCTCGGGCAGCTGCAGGTCGGCGGAGCTGGAGGAGTAGATGGTGTCGCCGAGCGGACCGACGTGGCCGGGGCCGTCGATGTTGACGTACTTCATCTGGAAGTTGTTGTTGATCGGGCGCGACCCGTCGCCGTTGCGGGCCTGCGCGCAGGGGGCCTGGGCGGGGTCGACGGGCGGCTGGGTCTCGTCGCAGGTCATCAGGGTGTTGCTGATGTGGGTGATGCCACCGCGGAAGTCGCCCTCGAAGCGGGTGGTGAAGGGCAGCCGGTTCTCGGTGATGGTGGTCGCGGCCGTGACCCGGGTGTGGGCGGGCGCGCTGTCGGTGGAGTACGCGGCGGGCACGGCCAGTGCGCTGGCGGCGGCGACGAACGCCGCGGTGACGGCCAGGGTGCGACGGGTGGGGCTGGGACGGGACAAGGCGTGGACTCCTCTGACGGGTGGTCAAGTGCCCTCATCGGTGGGCCCTCCCATCTGACCGTCAGCCGGGTCTTAGATACGCGTATTGGGCCGAACGACGGCATTCCTGAGTATTTCCCGGGAATCTCCGCCGTCCGGCCCGGTGGGGCGTCAGGCCCGCTGTTCGATTCGGACCCAGTCCACGGCGAGGGTGGCCGCGCCGGCGGCGATCTGGTCGACGGTGGACTGCGGCAGGCCCCAGAAGGGGGTGGTGACCTTGTTCCAGCCGGCGGGGTAGGCGCCGCCGAGGGCGAAGTTGAGGATCACGTACTGGTCGTGGTCGAACACCCAGGCACCGCGGGTGGCGAGCGTCTTCTGCCGGGGCACTTCCAGGGTCTGGGCGCCGTCGACGCTGAAGCGCATGGCGGTGGGCGTCCACTCGACGGCGTACACGTGCCAGCCGGTGACGTCCTGCCCGGCGGGGAAGTGCTGGAGGGCGCCGATGTTGCCGTCGGCGGAGTAGCCGGGGCCGTGCAGGGCGCTGCTGGTCCAGTCGGCGTAGCCGATGTTCTCCATGATGTCGGTCTCGCCGCAGTTGGGCCAGGACACGTCCGGGTCGTCGACGTTCGATCCGAGCAGCCAGAACGCGGGCCACAGGCCGAGCCCGGCGGGCATCTTGATCCGGGCGCTGACCCGGCCGTAGGTGAAGTTGACGGCGGTGCTGGTGTCGATCCGGGCGGAGGTGAACTTGTAGTTCCCGCCGCCGGGGGCGTTGTAGCCGCCGGGCAGGTAGCGGGGGGTGATGAGCAGTTGGCTGTCGGAGACCTTCAGGGTGCTGGGGTCGTCGACGTACGCCTGGGACTCGCCGTTGACGGAGCCCATGGTGGAGCCGGTGACGACGACCCGCCACTTGCCGCGGTCGAGGCTGGTGCCCGCGAAGTCGTCGAAGAAGACGGTGCGGTAGGCGCCGGTGCTCTCCGCCGGCGGCGCCGGGTACTCGGCGGCGGCGCTGCCGCCGGTGCCCCAGACCTGGAACTCGTAGAGCGAGTAGCCGAACTGGGCGGTGGCGGGGGCGGGGTTGTAGAAGCGGCGGCGGCGCACGCCGAGCATCCGGACGTAGCGGCCGGTGGCGGGGGTGGGCAGGGTGACGGCGTCGTGCAGGCCGGCCGAGCTGCCGGGGGTGCCGATGTCCGCGTCGCGGGCGGCGACCTGGGCGGCGGTGGGCTGGTAGACGGTGCGCCAGTTCTGGTTGTCGTCGGAGACCTGGATCCGGTAGTCGACCGCGTAGGCGGACTCCCAGTGCAGGTCGACGGCGGTGATCCGGGCGCTCGCGCCGAGGTCGACGGCGATCCACCGGTGGTCGTTCCAGTCGCTGGCCCAGCGGGTGGCGTCGCCGCTCAGCCCCGCGGGGACGCCGCCGTCGAAGGCGTGCAGCGGGGTGTGCCCGGCGTCCTGGTAGTAGTTGCCGTAGCCGGGGTGGTTGAGCGCCAGGTTCGCGGTGCCGGTGGCGGCGGGGGCGGGGGCGCCGCCGTAGACCTGGAAGGCGTACAGCGAGTAGCCGTACGGGGTGGCGCGCTGCAGGCCGCGCATCCGGACGTACCGGCCGAGGGCGGGCTGCGGGTGGGTGTGGATGGTGGTGGTGCCGCCGGTGCCGGCGTTCTCGGTGTAGACCGACTGCCAGGCGGCGCCGTCGCGGGAGACCTCCACGACGTACTTGAGGCCGTAGGCGGCCTCCCAGACCAGCACGACCCGGGTGATCCGGATGACGCTGCCGAGGTCGACGCGGATCCAGGCGTCGTCGGCGAAGTTGCTGGAGAACCGGGAGCCGGTGTTGTTGTCGAAGGCCGCGCCGGGCCCGAACGGCCCGCCCTCGCTGCCGGAGGCGGTGGCGGCGGCCGGGTCGGCGGCGTACGCGGCGGCCGCCCAGTCGGCGTCCCAGGCGAGACCGCCGGGGGCGGCGGCCCGGGCGGTGGCGGCCCGGGCGGTGGTGGGGCCGGTCAGGGTGAGGCCCGTGCTGCCGGCCGTGAGGGCGGCCAGCAGCAGGGCGTTGCGACGGCTGAGCTCGGTCATGGGGGACTCCGCTGCAATGGGGGGTGGGTGGGGGGCGTACGTGGTGCGGCCCGCCGCGTTCTCGGGCCGGAGTACGCGGCGGGCCGGGTCGGGAGGGACGGTCAGGGGCCCGTCAGGGGGTGGCCACGGGGTAGGAGACGACGTTGCTGGGGCCTCCGAAGGTGGGGTCGACGGCGCGGCCGGTGCCGTTGATCACCGAGTCGATGCCGCCGGAGCCGTTGAGGAAGACGGTCAGCAGGTCGTGGAACTTGACGCCGGGGACGACGGGGGCCTGGAAGGCCATCGAGTTGCGGATGTCGACGCCCTGGTTGAAGTAGGAGTAGCTGCCCATGCCCCAGCCCTCGAAGGTCTTCACCTTCGGGCCGACGGCGAACGCCGGGTAGCCCTTCTGCTGCTCGCTCGCCGTCCACGCGGCCTGGTTCGGCACGTCGTAGGGGTTCTCGTTCTGGAAGAACACCACCCGGCCCTGCTCGCCGTTCCACTGCACCTCGGTCTTCTGGAAGTGCTCGACGGCGAGGCCGGTGGCGGTGACCCGGTCGCCGTTGACGACCAGTCCGGTGTCGCTGCGGGCGCTGGTCCAGGTGCCGCCGCCGGTGCCGTGGTCGGCGCGCCAGATCCAGGCGTCGTCGATCAGGGTGTCGTCGCTGTTGACCTCCAGCGCGGTGGTGGCGGAGCCGTTCAGCGCGCCGCCGACCCGGAAGAACACGTCGGACAGCGCGATCGGGTCCGCCCGGTGCGAGTCCTTGCTGCCGCGGTTGCCGACCTGCATCAGCACCTGCGACTTCTCCTGCCCGGCGTCGATGATCAGGCCGGAGACGTTGACGCCGTCCACGTCGTCGACCTTGATCGCGGCGTTGCCCCCGGTCGGGACGAGGGTGGCGAAGCCGAGGCCGACGACCTGGGTGCCGGGGCGGGTGACCTTGATCGCCTCGGGCAGCTCGTACACGCCGGGGGTGAGCAGCAGGTTGCGGCCGGCCCGGAGGGCGGCGTTGATCTGCTGGACGGTGCTGCCGGGGCGGACCAGGTAGAAGTCGTCCAGGGCGATCGAGCGGCCCGGGGTGGCGCCGTGCTCCCAGCTGGTGCCGCGGGAGTCGCGCTGGGCGGCGGGCACGAAGACCCGGTAGCCGCCCTTGTCGTCCAGGTACAGGTAGGGGGCCTCGCGGGTGACCGGGCAGGTGTCGAGGGTGGTGTAAGGGGCGGCGCCCTGCTCGGTGGAGAAGGACTGGGCGGGGGCGCCCTCGGTGCCGCAGAAGACCTGGTTCCAGACGCCGTTGCTCCAGCCGTCCAGGTTGCTGTTGCGGGTGAAGAACTGCTGCTGGGAGCCGTTGACGACGGTGGCGCCGGTGAACTTGGAGTCGGCGATGAAGCCGCCGCTGGCCCAGGCGGGCGAACCGGTGCAGTAGTCCATCAGCGTCACGTTGCCGTTCAGCTGGACCCGGCGCAGCGGCGCGGCCTGGGAGACCGCCCAGAAGTCGGTGTTGCCGTAACAGCCGCTCTGGCCCGCGACGTTGACCGTCAGGTTGCTCAGCGAGCGCCAGAAGTTGGTGGTGGCGTAGCACTGCGACTGGTCGCCGCCGACGCACTGGTTGTACACGTTGACGGAGCCGTTGACGACCACGTCGCCGGGGTTGCGGCCGAGGCCGGCGACGCTCTCGTAGAAGCCGACCGGGAAGACCAGGGGGTCGGCGGCGGTGCCGTAGGTGCCGGGCTTGAACAGGACCGCGTAGCGCTGGGGGCCGAACTCGTTGCCGGCCTGGGCCCGGGCGAGCGCGTTCAGGCGGTCCTGGACCTCGGCCTTGGGCATGCCCGGGTCGAGGACGATCACGTTCTCGCCGAGGCTGCCGCCGCCGGGCGGGACGGGGGCCGCGGCGGCCTGGGTGGTGGGGGCGACGAGGGCCGCGACCAGGGCGGTGGCGGCGGCCGCCGCGAGGCCGTAGCGGCGGGACCGGGGAGCTCGGTTCATGGGGGTGCACACCCGTCTGGTGGGATCCGGGGGACGGCGGCCGGGCCCGGGGAGCCGTGCTGACCGCACGTCAGCCGCAGACCCCGACCGCTTACTTCACGCCGAGATTTAACGTATGAGAAAAGTGGGCGTCAAGACCTGTGACAGCTTCGGTGCACGGCCGCCCGCACGGAGGCCGGGCCCCGGGCGGGGTCCGGCCTCCGTGAACTGCCTGGTCAGTACAGGTCGACGCGCGTCAGCGCGGGGTGCTCGGCTCCCCGGCCCTCCCGGCCTCGCCCCCCTCGTCGGTCTCTCCCCCCTCGTCGGTCTCCCCCGCCTCCCACGCCTCTCCCGTCCCTCCCGCCTCTCCCGCCCCTCCGGCCAGGAGGGCGACCGCCAGCTCGCGCATCTCGACCTTGCAGACCTTGCCGGTGACGGTCATCGGGAACTCCTCGACCACGTGCACGTAGCGCGGGATCTTGAAGTGGGCGAGCCGTCCGGCACAGAACGCGCGCACCGCCCCGGCCGTCAGCGGCCGCGCGCCCTCGCGCATCCGCACCCAGGCCATCAGCTCCTCGCCGTACCTGGCGTCGGGCACCCCGATCACCTGGACGTCGAGCACGTCGGGGTGGGTGTACAGGAACTCCTCGATCTCGCGCGGGTAGACGTTCTCGCCGCCGCGGATCACCATGTCCTTGATCCGGCCGGTGATCGACAGGTAGCCGTCCCGGTCCATCACCGCCAGGTCGCCGGTGTGCATCCAGCGGGCGGCGTCGATCGCCTCGGCGGTCTTGGCCGGCTCGGCCCAGTAACCGAGCATCACCGAGTAGCCGCGGGTGCACAGTTCGCCGGGCTCGCCGCGCGGCACGGTGCGGCCGGTGTCCGGGTCGACCACCTTGACCTCCAGGTGCGGTCCGACCCGGCCGACGGTGGAGACCCGGCGCTCCGCCGAGTCGTCCACCCGGGTCTGGGTGGACACCGGGGAGGTCTCCGTCATGCCGTAGCAGATCGACACCTCCGCCATGCCCATCCGCTCCATCACGCCCTTCATCACCTCGGTCGGGCACGGGGCGCCCGCCATGATGCCGGTGCGCAGGCTGGACAGGTCGTACCCGTCGAAGCCCGGGTCGGCCAGTTCGGCGATGAACATGGTCGGCACCCCGTACAGCGAGGTGCAGCGCTCGGCGGCCACCGCGGCCAGGGTGGCGGCGGCGTCGAACGCCGGGGCGGGGATCACCGTGCAGGCGCCGTGCGAGGTGGCCGCGAGGTTGCCCATCACCATGCCGAAGCAGTGGTAGAACGGCACCGGCAGGCAGATCCGGTCCCGCTCGGTGTAGCCGCACAGCTCGCCCACGAAGTAGCCGTTGTTCAGGATGTTGTGGTGCGAGAGGGTGGCGCCCTTGGGGAAGCCGGTGGTGCCCGAGGTGTACTGGATGTTGATCGGGTCGTCGGCGCTCAACTCCCGTGCGATCGACGCGAGTTCCGCCGGGTCACCGGCCCGCCCGGCGGCCAGCAGCGCCGGCCAGTCCGGGCCGTCCAGCAGTACCGTGTCCGCCAGTTCGGGGCAGCGCGGGCGCACTTCGGCGATCATCGCCGCGTAGTCGGAGGTCTTGAAGCGCTCGGCGGCCACCAGCAGCCGCACGCCCGCCTGACCGAGCACGTACTCCAACTCGTGCGCCCGGTAAGCCGGGTTGATCGTCACCAGGATCGCGCCGAGCCGGGCGGTGGCGTACTGGGTGAGCGTCCACTCGGCCCGGTTGGGGGCCCAGATGCCGACCCGGTCGCCCCTGCCGACGCCCCGCGCGCGCAGCCCGAGCGCCACCGCGTCCACGTCGGCGGCGAACTCGGCGTACGTCCAACGGCGGCCGGTGGCGCACTCCACCAGCGCCTCCCGGTCCGGGAAGGCGCGCACCGCCCGGTCGAGGTTGTCCCCGATCGTGTCGCCAAGCAGGGGCGTGCCGGACGGGCCGGAGGAGTAGCTGAGCTGGTCACGGGACAAGGAGGGCCTCCTGGGAGCGGCGGTACCGGCGGGTACCCATGCTGCGCAGTCCGGGCCGCCCTGACCAGCCCTCTTCCGGGTCCTTCAGTCGGACAGGGTGCGGTCGCCGATCACGTCCAGGTTGCGGAAGGTCGGCGGGCCGTCGCACAGCCCGGCGACCCGGGCCGCGAACTCGGCGGTCTCGGGGCGCTGCGAGTTCTCCATCGCCACCTCGTACGAGGGGAACTCCACGATGTTCAGGTAGGTGTCGGTGCCGTCGCGGTCCCGGGTCTGCAGGGCGCGCACGGCGAGGCGGTGGCCCTCGTTCTCGGCGACCCACTCGTCCAGCAGCTCGTTGAACTCGTCGATCCGCCCGGTCCGGTACTCGATGATCTGGATGAACCTCACCGCTGGCCTCCTCCGCTCGCGCGGGCGGGCACCCGCCCGCCGGGTCCAGCGTCCCCGCGGGGCGGACGGGGCGCAATGCGGGACGGCCTGGCGGCCGTGCCCACCGCCTCACCCCGCCGCAGACCGGTTCCCAGATCCTCAGGCGCTACCCGGACACCCTCCTGGAACACCGCCCTTCCCTCCTGGGAACGGGAGCCCGCCCACGTCGTGGGAGTCGCACGCCCGCCGCACAGCCGGCCGCCAGGAACGGGGTCCGCACCCGCTCCGGCCCAGCTGTCGGCGCCCCGTGCCACAGTGGCCGCGCCGACCGACAACACCGTTGCGAATATGACCAGTTGAGCGGATCCACCGGATCGGGTGCTTCGACCGGGACACGCCGACACGACCCCAGAGCGCCGCCTACGGTGAGAGACCTGCAAGCGCACTCGCGTACGGCGATCGATCATTCAGCCGACCGCTGCTGCGCCGTGCCCTGAACCGGTCCGGCTGCTGCCGGTGTTCGCGTTCCGCTCCCCGAGGAAGGAGAAGTCCGTTGCCGCACACACTGGTGGTGGGGGTTCACCTGGTGCTGATCGAGGACGGCCGGGTGCTGCTGGGCCGCCGTGCCGGAACCTCGTTCGGCGAAGGCCACTGGCACGCCCCGGCGGGCCACTTGGAGGCGGGCGAGTCGGTGCTGCGCGGCATGGCCCGGGAGGCCGAGGAGGAACTCGGCATCCGCATCCGCGAGGAGGACCTCGTCCTCGTCCACAGCCTGCACCACTTGGACGCCGACGACGGCCTCGGGAGGCTGCAGTTGTTCTTCACCGTCCGCGCGTACACCGGGCGGATCACCAACCGGGAACCGGACAAGTGCTCCCGGTTGAAGTGGTGGCCGCTGGACGCCCTGCCGGAGCCGATCGTCGCCTACACGGCCGACGCCCTCGCCCACATCGCCGCCGACCGCCCGCTGTCCGTCACCGGCCGGCCGGGCCCAGGCGGCACCACCGGCCGCACGGCACCGGTTGCCCGCCGGACGGCCGTAGGGAGCGCCGGCACCCGGCTAGTGATCCTCCGGGGCAACTCCGCGTCGGGCAAGTCCTCCGTCGCGACGGCCCTGCGGGCGGCGTTCGGGCGGGGCCTGGCGATCGTCGGGCAGGACAACCTGCGCCGCGTCGTGCTGCGCGAGCACGACCGGCACGGCGGCGCGAACATCGGTCTCATCGACACCGTGGCCCGCTACGCGCTGGACGCCGGCTACCACGTCGTCGTCGAAGGCATCCTGTCCGCCGAGCGCTACGGCCCCGTGCTCCAGCGCCTGGCCGACGACCACCGCGGCACCACCCGCTGCTACTACCTGGACGTCCCCTTCGAGGAGACCCTGCGGCGGCACGCTTCGAAGCCCGACCCCGAACTGCAGGCGGCCGTCACCGCCGACACCCTGCGCGGCTGGTACCGCGAGCGCGACCTCCTGCCCGGCGGGGTCGAGAGCGTCGTCGGCGCCGACAGCCCGCTGCCGGACACCATCGAGCTGATCATGCGCGACACCGGGCTGGCCGGCCTTCCCGCCCTCGACGTCTAGAACCGACCCCTCCCCCGTCCCGCCCCCCTTTCCAAGGAGCCCCAGTGCACGCCACCAGCAGGCTGTCGGCCGGTGTCATCGCCCACGACGTGGCCACCGACCGGATCGCCCTCGTTCACTACGCCAAGCGCAACTGGAGTCCGGGCCCCGCCTGGACCGTCCCGGGCGGGAAGGTCGACCCCGACGAGGAGATCTCCCACGCCGCCGCCCGCGAACTGTACGAGGAGGCGGGTCTCGTCGCCCGGCCGTCCGACCTGCGCCTGGTGCACACCCTCCACGCGAAGGAGGGCTGGGACGGACGCGGAGGGTTCGTGCTGTTCGTCTTCGCCGCCACCGAGTTCACGGGCGAGCTGGCCAACGTCGAGCCGGACAAGCACCTGGACGTGCGCTGGCACCCCGTCGCCGACGCGCTGCCCTCGCCGATGTTCCCGACGTCCAAGACCGCGGTGCGGGCGTACCTGGACGGCGGCCCCGCCTACTCCACCCACGGCTTCGACCCCGCCCCCGGACAGCACGAGCCCGCCCGGGCGTAGCGCCCACCGGTGGGCCCGGCCCGCCACCGCCTTCCTCGCGCTTCCTCGCGTCACGGCGGCCCTCCGCCGTTCTCCGATCCTCCGACGCGAAAGGGCGTCCATGACGCGAAGGACCAAGCCCACGGCTTCCCCGACGCGGCCGAGCTCGATGAGGTACTCGGCGCGTCTGTCGGTAGCCAGGGGGCGGTCCGAGGAACGCGAGGGCCTCTTCGGCTCGGCCAGCTGCTGCGAGCAGGTCCGCAACGGAGCAGATCGCGCACTTGGCGTTTTCCTGGCGTAGCCGCCCTCGGCCAGGAGCCGGTGTCGGGGATGCGGCCGGCGCGGCCACCGCCTGCTCGGGCGGCAGTGGCCTGTTTCGCCGCCGCCGTTCCCCGATCCGCTCCGCCCTCCTCCACGCGCGGCACGTCGCCGTGTCCGGTCGAGGCGGATCCTGGAGGCTTTGAGGGTGTTCGAACGGTACGTCAAACGCCCTGCCAGTACCGGGTGGTTGGTGTGCTGTCGGCTGTTACGCGGCGGTGACGGATCGAGCACGGGCGGGGGATATCCGCTCGACATGATCCTCCTACAGCGTCCGACGGGCCCGCCGGCCCGGACCGAAAGGACGCGAACCCAGCCGCTCGCCCACCCGCTATCGAGGGATCATCCCGATGTCCGTCCGCACCCGCCGCGCCCGCCTCGCCTCCATCGCCGCCGCCGTCGTCCTCGGCGCCACCGTCCCCGTCCTGACCGGCGCCTCCAGTGCCTGGGCGTGCGGCGACGAACCGGCCGCCGCGGCCGCGGCGAGCACTCCGACCGTGAGCGCTCGCGCCACGGTGCCCGCCGACGAGCTGCGGAACGTGACGGTCGGCATGCTCCCGGTGCCGGAGAAGGAGATCACCGCGGGCGGGGCCCCGGTCGAGTTCGGCGTGGAGATCCTCAACACGGGCCCCGGGACGGCCAAGGGAGTCATCCCCTTCCCCACCTTCTACAACGAGGCCAGCCGCGACGGCATCCACGGAGCCCTGAAGCCGCAGGACCTGGTCCTCGAGGTGGCCGACGGAGGCCAGTGGAAGACCCTCCCGCTGAAGCCCGGATGCGACCCGGTGCTGCGCGCCGACCCCGCCTTCCTGGCCAAGGACATCGAGGCCGGCCGCGCCACCCGGTTCCTGTTCCGGCTGACCGTCACCAAGCACTCCGACGCCTCGCAGTCCCAGGTCGACATCCGCGTCGGCATGAAGAGCATCTCCGGCGGCGTCAAGCCCGACTACGATTCGCACCTGGTCCTGCCGATCGTGCACCCGGCCGCCCCCACCACCCCGGCACCCGCGCCCAGCACCAAGGCACCGACCACCCCGGCACCCGCGCCCACCACCAAGGCCCCGGCCACTTCGAGCGCCCCGACCGCTCAGACCGCGGTTCCGGCCACTGCGGTGAGCCCCGCCGCCACGAGCCCGTCCGCGACGCCCACCACGGCGAACCTGGCGTCCACCGGCGGCGGCTCCTCCACCACCCCGATGCTCGTCGGCGGCACCGCGCTGGTGCTGCTCGGCGCCGGCGCCGTGGTATTCGCCCGCCGCCGCGCCGCAGGTACCCGCGACTGACCGGTACGACATCAGCCTCCCCCGCCCCGACGGCCGTCCCAGCCGCCGGGGCGAAGTGCGTTCGGGCCTGGTCCGCGGCGCCGGGCGCGGCGACCGGGCCCCGCCATCGTCTCGGCGGGCCTCCGCCTCCCGCCCGCCCGCTCGCGGCGCAGCACCGGGGCCCGACAGGCCGGCGACGGCCGCAGTCGGCGGCATCACCCTCGCGCCCCGGGAGTTGACGTGCCGCCCGGCAGGCTGCGCGTCAGCCGGGCGGCCGCGGGTGTGCGCGGAGGCTTGAGGTCTGCTAACCGGTGGCTCACGAGGAATCCACCGCCCGGAGCCCACCCGCGCAGCGGGTGCGGCGGTGCCAGGACGCGACCTCGGCTCCCCCGCCGATGCGGCACACTGGAGGTTCGGCCCGCGCGGAAGGGCCTGCGCAGGCGTGGACGGACCGCTGATCGTGCAGGCGGTCAAGCCTGGTTGGCTTTGTTCACGAGATTCGGTTCTGGTCCGACTTCTGTGGACCGGTGACGCTCAGTACCGGCGGGGGTGTCGGTAGGGCGGTCGATAATGCCGGTCATGGCAGATCGCAGTCCGGTTCCCCGGATCATCACCTCGGCGGCGCGGGAGTCCCTGAAGCCGCTCGGCCTGGCCCAGCGTGGGCGGTCGCGGCTGTGGGTTGATGATCACGGGTGGTGGCTGGGGGTCGTGGAGTTCACC
>NZ_JNWZ01000060.1 GCF_000716545.1 Kitasatospora phosalacinea | reverse complement strand
GAAGTTGCCGGGGAAGTTGCCGATCGGCATGCTCGCCCGGTAGATGCTGCCGTTGTCACCGGCGAAGAACAGGTACATGTTCTGGTCGTCGGCGATCAGCGTCTGGTCGATCGGGGCGGCGCCGCCCGAGAGGCTGCCGGTGAACAGCGGCTGCGGCGCGGACCAGCCGTTGGGGTTGGTCGGGTCGCTGGAGGTGCGGTAGATGAACGGCCACGCGCCCCACTGGTAGGCCAGCACCCAGATGTTCTTCGGCGCGAAGTAGAACAGGGTGGGCGCGACGGTGGACTGGCTCATCCCGATCTGTCCGGTCGACGCCATGTCCGACCAGTTGGTGAACGGGCTGAACATCATCGACCCGTACGAGGAGCCGTTCACGTTCGAGGCGTACACCAGGTGCTTGCCGTTGTAGACGACGTCGGTGAAGTCCTTCACCGCGGCCCAGCCGTTCGCCGGCTGCGCCAGCGCGCCGGTCGAGGACCAGCGGTAGGTGGAGGGGAGGGGGCAGGTGCCGCCGGTCGGCGGGGGCGTGGTGGGCGTGCCCGACAGACCGGTCCACTTCTGGTTGCTGCCGCCGTTGCACGTCCAGATCTCCACGGCCGTGCCGTTGGCCGTGCCGTTGCCCGTGACGTCCAGGCACAGCCCGGACTCCACGCCGACGATCGTCCCGTCGGAGTTCACCCGCCACTGCTGGTTCGCGGCGCCGCTGCAGGCCCAGATCTGCACCTTGGTCCCGGCCGTGGTGGCGTGGTTCGGAACGTCCAGGCACTTGTTGCCGTACACGGTCAGCTGGTTGCTGGACGTGGACGTCCAGAGCTGGTTGGCCCCGCCCGAGCAGTCGTAGATCTGCACGGACGCGCCGTCCGCCTGGCTGGCGTTCGACACGTCGAGACACCGCCCGGAACCCACCCCGCGCAAGGCGGCACTGGTGGCCGCCTGCGCCGGGTTGGCGACGAGCAGCGCCGCCAACGCCGCCACGACCGCGACCACGGCGGTGAGCACCGCATGCAGCTGCCTGCGGCTGGAACTGCGTCTGCGCATGGATATCTCCTTACTGTGAACGGATGGAGCTGTCGCACGGCGTTGTTCTGGCTCACCTGTGCGTGCCGCCGTGAGTGCGCGCACAAGCGCCGACGGTCGGCCGGAGCGGGGCGCCTCCCCTCCGGGGTGGTGTGGCCTCGGGAGTCCCGCTGCCGTCCGTGCCGACCGGCGCCGCGGTTGCTGCGCCTCAGCTCACTTGAAGGTCCAGGGCTGGTTGGCACCGCCGTCGGAGTCCCGGCTCCGGACGGGAGCGCCGTTGGCGGTCCGACCGCCGGGGATCTCCAGCGCCCGGCCGCCGGCGACGTTCGTCAGGGCGTAGGAGCCGTCGTCGTTCCGGGCCGCCCGCCAGGGGGAGACCGGCCTGGGGGTGACACGTTCTGTTAGCGCTAACAATTCACCGCGAAAACGTTCTCTTCCGGGGACGTGCAGAGTGAAATCTCCAGCAGGCGTTGTGAGTTGTCAATACTCTGCGCGGCATCCGGCGGTCGGATCCGGCATCCCGCCCCCACCCGTCCGTCCGCCGGTGAATCCCGCGGCGCCGGAGCTCGCGGTGGCGGCGAACAATCGGCCCGGTCAGGCGGCACCCGCGAGGCGCGGGCCTCCGGAAACCCTCCGGAACCTCCCTTCCGGCCGCGGAACCGCAGGTGACGGGACGTCCGCGGCGCATCGGCCGGGTGGGGGCGACCTGGAGTTCGGGCGGGCGACGGGCGGGGACGGCCCCGCCGTGCTGCCCGGCTCGGGGCTCGGTGCGGGGGCGTCCGGTGAGGATGGTTGCGAACTCGAGGAGCGCGCCGGGGAGTCGGTGCACGCGCTCTCTCGTCGGCGGTCGAGGCGCCGCAGGCGCCACTCCCGCCGTCCTGACGCCACGCAGTTCGTGCTTTCCTCCGAACGCCGCGACAGCGCGGACGTGAAGCTTTCACAACGCCGCGCGAAACGGCCGCGACTCGGCCGTGCCCCGCGCGGAGGTCCGGGACGCCTTCGGGGGCGCCGGTCCTGGCGCTGCTTCCCCCGGGCTTGCGCCGCCCGGTCTCCCGGCGTCCGACCCCGAGGGGGAACTTCACCCGGCGCGCTCGACCGGCTGGCAGCGCTCGCCGCGCCCGCCGACCTCTACGGGAAGACCTGCGCCGCGCTGCCGTGGGCACGAGGTGATCGTGCGGCGGTTCGCGGGCGCGACGCGTGGTGACCGGACGACGCCCGGCGGCCGGTGCGGGCGGGAGGGGGCTCACAGCTGGGAAGATCGCTTCTCCGGCACCATCCGCACCAGAGCGGTCGGCGAGAAGCCGTCCGACTCGTCCGGCCCGTCACCGAGGAGCAACCGTGACCGAGCAGCCCGGCCCGCAGCAGCGCATCGCCGACGCCATCCGACCAGCGATGCTCAACGGCCTGCAGGACGCCGAACTGATCGGCGCGCCGGGCACCCGGCGCATCAACGAATGGGTCGACTGGATCGCGGCGGTCGTCGCCGGCCAGGTCGTCCAGCCGATCGTCGCCGAACGCGACGCCTTCGCGGACCGGGTGGACACCCTCACGCACCTCGCCAGGCGCAACAAGGAGGGATACCAGGACGCGGCCCGCGACGTGCGGGTGCTGGAGGCCCGTGTCGCGGAGCTGGAAGCAGAGGTGGCGCGGTTGCGTGCGCCCGCCGACGAGCTCGCCGACCCAGGGGCGGCAGCTGCGGCGCCCGCGCCGTCTGCCGCCCGTGCGGCCGAGACCGGTCCGGGCCGGAACGCGGCGGACTGACGGTCCGCCGGATGCCCCGAGGGCGTCAATCGTCCGGCGCCGAGCGCACCGTGAGGGCGGCAGCGCGGCGCCTCACGTGGTCGTGGGTGATCCGGACGATCTCGTGCCAGAAGGGCGCGGCGGTGAGGTAGACGCCGAGGGCGGCCATGATCCCCAGGGCCACGTCCACGCTGATCCGGCCCTCCTCGGTCCAGTACACGTCCTGCAGGTCCAGCAGCAGGGCGAACTCGTCCGCGATCAGTGCTGTGCCCGCTCCGTAGCCCGCGGCGACCAGCGGATGCCGGACGGCCTGCTCGTCGCCGCGAACGGCGACCAGGCCGACGCCGGCCAGGGTGGCGATGCCGATGTTGTAGTGGTGCAGGTGGTGCCCGCCCGCCGACACGTTGCCCCAGGGCAGCCAGCCGCCCCGGATGCCGTGGGTGATCAGCCGGACGGCGCCGAAGGTGGTACCGAAGGCGGTCCAGGTCACCAGGAGGGACCGCTTGGTCGGCGTCAGGTGGGTATCGGCGGCCTGGCTCCAGCGGTGTGCCAGACCTCTGGTCGGGGAGCCGCGCTGCTCTGCACGGGCGCTCATGAACCGGTCCCCTCTCGTCGTCGCGGCCGACGCTCGGTCCGATGCGTTCCCGCCCCGCCCCGTGCGGTCGCCTCCCCCGCGATCCGCCACCCGGACGGCCCAAGACCGCTGCCGCGGGTACGGGGGACCGGCCGGGCTCCGGTGCCCCGGTCACCAGTGGTTCGAGCGTTTCGGTCCGGTCTCCGGTCCGCGCCCCCGGTCGTGGTCGGGTGCTCGACCGCGCTCAGAACCCGGAGTCGGAGAACCAGCGCGTCAGCAGCTCCTGGTCGCCGGTGTGCTCGATGGCGTCCGCGTCGAGGCGCAGGCGGCCGTAGACGAGCAGCAGCAGATCGCCCGCGGCTGCCCGGACGGTCGCATCGGCGGGGCCCGTCCCCTCACCGGCCGGATCGACTCCGAAGCCGTCGGGCCGCAGCCGGACCAGCCAGTCGCCGTCCCCGTCGACGGACCGGAACCGGATGGTCTCGTCGGCGCCGCGGAGGTTGGCCACCTCGGGGGCGAACAGGGCGGCGTGCGGCAGGTCCACCAGGAACTCGTCCACGCCGTCGACGGCGAGCGCACGGTCGACCTCGGGCCGGATCCCCAGCGCCAGCTCCGCGTCGACCCGGTGCAGCAGCGTCTCGAAGAGCATCCGGCGCGCCCAGAACCGGGCGTGCGGATCGGCGCCCCACGCCCACATCGGCGTGTCCGGGTCGGTCGCCGCGAAGGCGCTCGCCGCCTCGGTCGCGCTGTCGGCCAGCCAGTCGGCCCAGCCGTCCGCCGCGGACGGCAGGCGCAGGTCGACGTCGCGGCCGCGCGGCGGCTCCTGGACGCGCCCGCGCAGCAGGACGGAGAACCAGCGCTGCACGCTGCCGGCGTGGCGGACCAGATCGGCCAGCGTCCAGCCCGGGCAGCTGGGCACCGGGGTCGTCGGGTCGGCGCCCTCGACCACCGCGACGAACCGGGCGGTCTCGGTCGCGACGGCGGCGCGGTGGTCGACCGGGGACGGCCGGCAGCCGGGGCGGTCGGGGGTGCTCATCGTGCGGTTCCTCTCGGTGGGTCGACGGCTCTGACGGCTCTGACGGGATCCCGGGAGGCCGGTCGGGTCGCTCAGCCGAGCGGCTTGTCGAGGACGGCCTTGGTGTGGCTGAAGGTGTCGATGGAGTACTCGCCGTGGTACCGGCCGGTGCCGCTCTCGCCGACGCCGCCGAACGGCAGCTCGGGTACTGCCAGGTGCGACACGGGCAGGCCGAAGACGAGCGCGCCGGAGGAGGTCTCCTCGGCCAGCCGCTGCTTGGTGCGGTCGGACTCGGTGAACGCGTACAGCGCGAGCGGCTTGTCGCGCTCGTTGACGAAGGCGATCGCCGCGTCGAGGTCGGGCACGGTGACGATCGGCAGGATCGGTCCGAAGATCTCCTCCCGCATCACCGGAGCCTCGGGCGTGACGTCGGCGAGCACGGTGGGTGCGAGATGGCGGGCGGCGCGGTCGTGGTCGCCGCCGGTGACGACCCGTCCCTCGGCGAGCAGAGCGGTGAGCCGGTCGAAGTGGCGCTCGTTGACGATCCGTCCGTACTCGGGGTTCCCGGCCGGGTCGTCGCCGTAGGCCGCGCGGACGGCGGCGGCGAGCTCGGTCTCGAGCGCGGCCGCGGTGTCGCCGACGGCCAGGACGTAGTCGGGCGCGACGCAGGTCTGGCCCGCGTTGAGGAACTTGCCCCGGGCGATCCGCTGCGCGGTGACGGCCAGGTCGACACCGGGCTCGACCACGACGGGGCTCTTGCCGCCGAGTTCCAGGGTGACGGGGGTGAGGTGCCTGGCCGCCGCCGCCATGACGACCCGTCCGACCGTGCCGTTGCCGGTGTAGAAGATGTGGTCGAAGCGCTGCTCCAGCAACGCCGTGGTCTCCGGGACGGCGCCCTCGACGACGGCGACGGCCCGGGGGTCGAGGTAGCGCGGCAGCAGCCGGGCGAGGGCCGCCGAGGTCGCCGGGGCGAGCTCGCTGGGCTTGACCACCGCGGTGTTGCCGGCCGCCAGGGCGCCCACCAGCGGGGCGAGGGCCAGCTGCAGCGGATAGTTCCACGGCGCGATGACCAGGACCACGCCGAGCGGCTCGCGGACCACCCGGGCCTCGGCCGGGAGGAAGGCGGCGGGCACGGCGGCCGGCTTCGGGCGCAGCCACTCCTCCAGGTGCTCCACCGTGTGGTCGAGCTCGTTGACGGTGAAGGCCACCTCGGTGCGGTACGCCTCGGTGGCGCTCTTGCCCAGGTCCGCGTGGAGAGCGGCCAGGAACGCCTCGGACTGCTCGGTGAGCAGCGATCGCAGGGCGCGCAGCTGGGCGAGGCGCCAGGTGAGCGGCTTGGTGCGGCCGGACCGGAACGTGTCGCGCAGCCGCTTCACGACGGTGCCGGCGTCGGCGGCGAGGGCTTCGACCAGCTGGTGGGCGAGCGCCGCGGAGGAGGCCGGGTTCTGCCCGGTGTACAGGTTGCGGTCGATGACGGTGTGCGGGGCGAAGGGGGTGGCCTCGGCGAAGTCGGCGCCCAGCTCGACCAGACGGTCCTGGAGCAGCCACTCGGCGCGGGCGGCCAGGCCGGCCGCGGTCTCCTCGGCGTTGGTGAACGCCGTCATCCGGTAGCCGGCGAAGGGCCAGCTGCCGTCGTCGCGGCGCGCGGCGAGCAGCGCGGCCGGTGCGTGGCAGACCACGCCGAGCGGTCGGCCCGAGTCGAGGGCGCGGGTGAGGATCCGGCCGGACGCCTCGTTGACCGCGAGATCCTCCATGGGGCCGTGGCCGCCGGGGTAGAAGACCAGGTCGTAGGCGTCCGGGTCGACGTCCTCCAGCCTGGTGGGGCGGGTGAGCGAGGCGCGGACGGAGTCGAGGTAAGCGGCTATCGAGTCGGCCCGCTCCTGGCCGCCGTTGGCCGCAGCGGTCAGGCTGCCCGGGTCGACGGTGGCCGGGACGCCGCCGGGCGTGGCGATGGTGATCTCGTAGCCGGCCTCGCGGAAGACGCGGTGCGGCTCGGCGAGTTCCTCGGCCCAGTAGCCGGTCGGACGGGCGGTGCCGTCGGCGAGGGTCCAGTGCGTGGCGCCGGTGACGACGAAGAGGGCTGCGGTCATGATGGTGCTCCCGGAGGGGTTGAGGGCCTCGATAGTTGATGACCTCAAGTAATTCCTCGACGGTAGGCCGCGATGCTTGAGGATGTCAACTAATCCCGCCTACACTCGCTCCATGACCGGCACCACCCCGCCCGCCGCGCCCACGTCCGTCGAGCTGATGGACCAGCTGGCCCAGGCCGCGGCCGCGTACTACCGGAGCTTCGCCACCGTGGCGGCGGCGCGCGGCCTCACCCTGATGCAGGGCAAGATGCTGAGCCTGCTCCGGCGCCCCGTGCCCATGCGGACCCTCGCCGAGCTGCTCGCCTGTGACGCGTCCAACGTCACCGGGATCGTCGACCGGCTGGAGGGGCACGGCCTGGTCCGCCGCGAGGCCGACCCGGCCGACCGGCGGATCAAGAGAGTGACCCTGACCGAGGAGGGCGAGCGGACCGTCCGGGAGATCCGCGCCGAGCTGCTGACCACCCTCGGCGGGCTGGACGACCTCGGCGACCGGGACCGGCGCACCCTCCAGCGCGTGCTGGGCCGGCTCTTTCCCGCCGGCACCGACTGAACCGGCCGAGCCCCCCGCCACGCCGAGTCCGGGCCGCGCGGTGGAGGCGATCCCGCCGCAGCGCGTGGCGGCGGCCCTGGAGGAGTGACGCTCCGCCGGAGCATGTGCACGCCCATGAGGGGGCTCCTTGCCGCGCGTCCCCGATCCGGGGAAAATGAGTCGGACCCATTCACGGACCGAGGAGAGGCGACACGTGACCGACGCACCAGGAGCAGCGGCCGACGTCGCGGAGACTGCGCCGTACCGCCCCGGGTACGAGGTGGCGGCCGAGCAGTTGCTCGAACTCATCGCCTCCCTCGGCCTGCGCCCCGGCGACCGCCTGCCCACGGAGGTGGAGCTCGCCGGACGGCTCGGGACGAGCCGGACGGTGGTGCGCGAGGGCGTCAAGATCCTCTCCGCGCTGGGCCGGGTGCGCGCCCAGAAGGGCCGCGGGCTGTACGTCGCCGACGACCCGGGGATGCTGGCGGCGGGCCGGCTCGGCGGGTTCTTCCTGCCGACCAACCTCGACCACCTGTTCATGCTCTTCGAGTTCCGCAGGATCCAGGAGGTGGAGGCGAGCCGACTGGCCTCCGCCCGGGCGAACCCCGTGGAACTGCGGGCCATCGAGGAGGCCGCCGCCACCTGTCGCCGGGCCTTCGAGTCGGGCGACGTCGAGCTGTTCATGAGGGCGGACGACGCGTTCCACCTCGGCATCGCCACCGCGGCCCACAACGCCTTCCTGCTCACCGCCGTCCAGGAGGCCCGGCGCCTGCAGAGCCAGTCGGGCGTGATGGCGCTGCGAGGCACGCTCGGCGGCCACGCGGCGGCCGCGATCGAGGAGCACGAGGCGATCCACCGCGCCGTCCGGGACGGCCGCCCGGAGGACGCCGCGCGCGCGGCCGCCGTGCACATCGACAACACCCTGGAGGACTACCGCCGGCAGATCCAGGAGCGCGTCTTCGGCGGCCCGCCGGCCGGTGCGCCCGACCCCGCGGGACGGCCGGACAGCGCCTAGCCCAACAGCCGCCGCCGGATCTCCCGCCGGTAGGTCTCCAGCGTCCGGTCGAGGTGCGTCCCGGTGGCCTCGGCCGCCCGGTCGGGCCGGCCCTGCTCGACGGCCCGGTGGATCGCCTCGTGCTCCTCGATCGCGGCCGCGGCGTCCTCGCCGAACTCGTCGTGGATGCCGATGGCGCTGGACCGCCGCTGCAGTCGGCGGGCGCCGCGCACGGCGCTGTCCAGGAAGGCGTTGTGCGAGGCGACGGCCACGGCGGTGTGGAAGTCGTCGTCGCCCCGGGCGGACGGCTCGACCTGGCGCTGGGCGAAGCCGTGCCGGCACTGCCGGTGGGCGGCCTCGACGGCGCGCAGCTCCGCGGGCGTGGCGCGGTCGGCCGCCAGGCTGCCAGCGGTCACCTCTCGTTCTCGGTGGGCAGCCGGTCGCCCGCCACCAGCCGTGCGCGGGCGATGAGTTCGAGGATCTGCTCGGCCACCACCCCGTACCCGGGCCGGTGGTCGCGCCGGGCCTCGTCCGGACCGCCCGGAACCGCGGGCGTGTCGTTCATCCGTCCTGCTCCGGTGCCGACGCGACGAGGGCGACTGCTCGCCGTGGAACGGCGTTCATCGTGGTCCGGCGTCGGTTGAGTCGTACTCATCCGTGGAAATCTCGGGGAAATAGGCGAACAACCCCTTGACGCCCCCCTCGACAGGGCGGCTAATTTCGTCCGCAGCGACAACGGCCCGGCCGTCCTCGCCACTCGACGCCCGACCGGGACGGTCCGGCGTCGCCCCGTCCAGGCGCCACCCCTCCCGAGCAGCTCGGGGGCCCGCCAACCCAGTGGAGTCGTTCATGATGCTCACCAAGCCTTCGGCCGGAACCGGAGCGCGCGCCAGGAGAGGCGCGGCGCTGCTGGTCGGCTGTACGACGGCGTTAGCGCTGGCCCTGACCGCCTGCAGCAGCGGCGGCGCCGGGGCGAGGACCAGCAAGGACGGGTTCGCCCAAGTCGCCCAGGCCGACGGCGCGTTGACCGTCTGGGTGGACGCCACCCGGATGGCCGCCGCCAAGCAGTACCAGCAGCTGCACCCGGAGGTGAAGCTGGACATCGTCTCCTACGACGGCGACGCCAACGGGTCGAACTACCTCCAGACCAAGGTCCAGCTGTTCAACCGCACCGGCAAGGGCTGGCCCGACGTGGTCTTCAGCTCCCAGAACAACGAGGTGACCTGGGCGGTCGACGCGGGCTTCGCGGCTCCGCTCGACAAGGGCCTGCTCCCCGCGGCGACGCTCGGCGGGTTCGCCAAGGGCGCCAACGACGTCTGCACCGTCAACGGCACGCTGTACTGCCTGCGCAACGACCTCTCCCAGGTGGTGCTCTGGTACAACGCCCCGCTGATGAAGCAGTTCGGCTACGAGACGCCCGCCACCTGGGAGGACTACGCCGAGCTGGGCAGGAGGGTCGCCGCCGAGCACCCCGGCTACCTGGTGGGCGACGCCGGAGACGCCTTCACCCCCGAGATCTACCTGTGGGCCGGCAAGTGCGGCGCCAACCAGATCACCGGTGCCAAGGCGGTCACGGTGAACACCGGCAGCGAGGCGTGCACGAGGATGGCCGGGCTCATGGACGGCCTGATCGCCAACAAGTCGATGTCCACCACCGGCGTGTTCAGCACGGACTTCGCGAAGAACGAGGCCGACAAGGTCCTGCTCATGCCCGGCCCGGCGTGGTACGGCGGCGCGGTGTTCAAGGACACCCTGAAGACCCCGGCCCAGCAGATCGCGGTGGCGCCGATACCGCAGTGGAAGGGCGACGGCTCGCCCGCCACCGGCAACGTCGGCGGCGGCACCTGGCTGGTGTCGCAGCACTCCGCCCACCTCGAGGCGGCCACCGACTTCCTGACCTGGGTCACCACCGACAACGCCTACCAGGGGGCGACGGCGCCCGGTTTCCCCGCCTACGCGCCCGCCGCCGACAACTGGCTGAAGGCACAGGCAGCCGCCGGCTACTTCGTCGGCGACCTCGCCCCGCTCAAGGACGCCGCCCCGCAGGTCTGGCCGGGCTGGGGCTCGGGTCAGTTCAGCCAGGAGGCGATCTGGGCCGCCACGGTCAAGCCCGGCATGACGCAGGGCCGGAGCATCGTCTCCCTGCTGCCGGCCTGGCACGACTCCATCGTCAAGTACGCCAAGTCCAGCGGATACCAGGTCTCCCAGTGACCACCGCCCCCACCGCGGCGGGCTCGACCGGCCGGCGCCCCCGCGGCGCGGCCCGGCGGAGCCGGGCCGGCACGGCGTTCGTGGCCGGCTACCTGGTCCTGCTGATCGCCTTCGGCGTCCTGCCCACCGGCTACGCGGTCTACTTCGCCTTCACCTCCGCCGGGGGCACGTTCACCGGATTCGACAACTTCGTCACCGCGGCCCGCGACTTCCGGTTCCTCGACTCGGTGGGACACGTCGCGGTGTACCTGGTCTGCTGGCTCGTCTCGCTGGTGGTGTTCGTGGTGGGGCTGGCCCTGCTGCTGCACCGCCTGGCCGCCGACGGGACCGGGAAGGCGCTGCGGTTCCTCTACTACGTCCCCGGGGCGCTGGCCGGTGCGGCCGGCGTGCTGGTGTGGCTGTTCATGCTCGATCCGACGGTCAGCCCGGTCCGTCCGCTGCTCGCGGCGCTCGGGTTCGACACCTTCGGCGAGGTCGTCGCGCCCGGCAACCTCCCGGTGCTGTTCACGGTCATCGCGTTCTGGACCGGTGCGGGCGGCTGGATCGTCGTCATGTACGGCGCGCTCAACAACATCCCCCGGGACGTCATGGAGGCCGCGCGGATCGACGGCGCCGGTGCCTGGCAGACCGCCCGGAGGGTGCAGATCCCGATGCTGCGCAAGTGGATCGTCTACATGGTGATCCTGGCCTTCGCGGGCGGCGCCCAGCTCTTCGTCGAGCCGCAGCTGCTCTCCCTCGCCAGCGTCGGCGTCGCCGGTCGGGACTACTCGCTCTCCCAGCTGACCTACGACTTCGCGTTCCAGCTGAACGACGTCAACAGCGCCGCCGCGATCTCGGTGGAACTCCTGGTCGTCAGCGTGTCGGCCGCCGCCCTGTTCGTCGCACGGTCGGGATTCTTCGATGCGGACTGAGACCCCCGCCCCGCGCCGCCTGCCGTCCGGCGCCCCGCGCCGCCTGCCGCCCAGGCTGCTGGCCGGATCCGTGCTGGCCGCCTTCGCGGTGTTCTTCGTGCTGCCGGTGCTCTGGCTCGTCCTGGCGACGACCAAGACCGACCGGCAACTGGTCCACGGCAGCCCGCTCTCCTTCGGCTCCTGGGGTGCGCTCAGGGCCAACTGGGACGCGCTCACCGCCTTCCAGGACGACGCCGTCCTGCAGTGGCTGGGCAACTCCGCGCTGTACGCCGGAATCTCACTGGTCGTCACGCTCTGCGTGTCCGTGCCGGCGGGGTACGCCCTGGCGATGACCGAGTTCCGCGGCCGGCGCGCCCTGCTGGTCTCGACCCTGGTCGTGATGCTGATGCCGAACGCCACGCTGGTGGTCCCGCTGTTCCTGGAGCTCAACGCGGTGAACCTGATCGGCACGGTGTGGTCGGTCGTCCTGCCGTACTCGTTCTACCCGTTCGGCGTGTACCTGACCTACATCTACTTCACCACCGCCGTCCCGAAGGACCTGCTGGCGGCCGCGCGGATCGACGGCTGCTCGGAGTTCGACGTCTTCCGCCGGGTGGCCCTCCCGCTGGCGACGCCCGTCATCGCGCTCGTCGGGTTCTTCAGCTTCGCCGCGAACTGGACCAACTACTTCCTGCCGTACGTGATGCTCCCGGAGAACGACCAGATGCCGGTCCAGGTCGGCGTCACCAGCCTGCTCAGCAACGTGCCGTCGTTCAACCCCACGGTCGGCTCGCTCGCGGTCGAGCGCCCCCAACTGGCGCTGGCCACCCTGATCGCCGTCGCCCCCGTGCTGATCGTCTTCCTCTTCGCCCAGCGCTTCCTGGTCAGCGGGATGCTCGCCGGCGCCACCAAGGAATGACGCCCGTGCCACCTCCCCCGAACGGAGACCCCCGCCATGGTCCACAGCGCCGCCGATCCCGCCCCTGATCCCGACCCCGGCCACGGGCCGGAGCTCCGGGCCACCGTCCCGCTGCTCGACACACCCGGCTGGGCCGTCGCCCAGCGTGCGCTGTTCTCCCTGCTCGACCACGCCTGGCGGCGCTTCGCCAGCGACTTCACCGGGGCGGACGGCCGGCTGAACTACGCCGGCCGGCTGACCACCCGCGACGGCGTCGACGACTTCTACGAGGCGTTCTTCAACTGGCCCCAGCTGTACCTGCTCGGCGGCGCCGACGACCTGCTGCCGGCCAGCGAGCGGCACTGGGCGGGCGTGACCGCCCAGCTGACCGAACTCGGCATGCTGAAGGACGAGTTCGAGCGCGGCTACGACTGGTTCCACCAGGGCGAGAGCCTGCTGCTGCTCTACTTCCTGTGCATGGCGGCCCCCGACCGCTGGGCCGAACGCGCCCTGCGCTTCGCCGACCTCTACGTCGACCCGGCCCGCGGCAACTACGACCCCGAGCACCGCATCGTCACCCGCCCGCACAACGGCAGCGACCCCGACCGCGAGGGCCTGTCCGACGGCGAGACCTACCCGTGGCTGCAGAAGGAGGCCGACACCTACGGCTACCCGCTCGACTGGATACCCGAGGCGGCCGGCGGTCCGTTCCCGCTCACCGCGGACCCCCGCCTCGGCCGGCCGATGCGGGACCGCATCGGCGTCGGCGACACCGCCGTCAACCTCGCCGCCGCCGGACTGGTGTTCAACGCCTGGATCCTGTCCGGCGAGGAGCGCTACCGCGACTGGATCGTCGAGTACGTGGGCGCCTGGCGCGAGCGCACCCGTGCGCAGGGCGGACTCCTCCCGGACAACGTCAGCCCGGACGGGGTCGTCGGCGGCCTGCTGGAGGGCCGCTGGTACGGCGGCCACTACGGCTGGTCCTGGCCGCACGGCTGGCACAGCGTCGGCCCCGCGGCCACCGTGGCCGCACTCGCCGCGGCGACGGTCACCGGCGACGACGACTACCTCTCGATGGTCTCGGCCACCCTCGACACGATGATCGGGCACGGCAAGGTGATGCCGTTCAGCGCGGCGGACTCCAGCCTGCCCTCCAAGTGGACGGTCGAACTCGGACCGGACGTCGACACGCCCACCCTGCACGTCCCGTTCCGGCACGACGACTCCGGCTGGTTCGACCACAACCCGGTGACCCCGCCGGTGCCGGTGGCGCTGTGGCACCACACCGCGTCCCCCGCCGACCGCGCCCGGCTGGAGCGGCTGCGCGCGGCCGAGGGCATCGACTGGCGCGTCCTGCGGCCGTTCCGCGCCAAGGAGGAGTCCGCCCACGAGAGGGCCTGGTTCGCCTTCCTGGCCGGCGACGACCCCGACTACCCCGAGCGGATCCTCGCCACCGCCCAGGCCCAGATCCGCCACCGCCTGCGCCGCATCGACCGCTACCGCGACCTGGACGTGTCCGAGGCCGACATCCACGTCTGGCAGCAGTGCAACCCGGTCGTCACCGAAGCCCTCGTCCAGCTGACCTGGGGCGGCCCGCAGGTGCTCTACAACGGCGGCCTCCAACAGGCCCGACTGCGCTACCACGATGGCGAGGCCCGCCGGGCCGGCCTGCCGCCGGAGGTCGCCGCCCTGGTCACCTCCATCGACCCCCGGGCGACCACCGTCGAGCTGGTGAACCTCTCGCCCGGGACGGACCGCACGGTCGTCGTCCAGGCGGGCGCCTTCGCCGAGCACACCATCGCCTCCGTCCGCTACACCACCTGCACGGACGACGGCTGGATCGGCGACATGTACGACTACGGCCACGCCGAGCCGGTGGTCACCGAGGAGGAGTCGGCCTGCGCAGCCGGCTTCCTGACGGTCCGGCTGCCGGCGTCCACCCGGATCCGGCTGACGCTGCGGCTGCGGCTGCGCTCCCGCACCCCCACCTACCGCACGCCGTTCGACGCGCCCGGGGCGGGCACGGAGGGGGAGGCCGCATGAGAAGCGCCTGGCCCGGACCACCAGGCTCCGGCCCGACCGGGGCGACTCCCGCCGGAGGACGGAGATCCCGGAGGTCCGGCACCTGAGCGCACCCGCCGACGACTCCGCCCGCTGACCGACCCGCCGCAGACTGGGATGCCCCCGTGACCACCGCCGCCCCCGTGCTCATCGACGCCCACCACCACCTGTGGGACCTCGCCCGCCGCCCCCAACCCTGGCTCGACGACCCGGCCGCGGCACCGATCCGCCGCACCTTCACCCCCGACGACCTGCGCGCCACCGCCACCCGCGCCGTCGCGGGCCGCCGGCTGCACAGCACCGTCGTGGTGCAGTGCGTGGCGGACGTGCCCGAGACCGCGGACCTGCTCGCGCTCGCGGAACAGGAGCCGCTGGTCGCCGCGGTCGTCGGCTGGGCGGACCTGACCTCCCCGGACGTCGGTGACGTGCTCGACCGGCTGCTCGCCGGACCGGGCGGCGGGTACCTGCGGTCGCTGCGCCACCTCGTCCAGGGCGAGCCCGACCCGCACTGGCTGCAACGCCCGGACGTCGAACGCGGGCTCGCGGCCGTCCGCGACCGCGGGCTCGGCTACGACGTGCTCGTCCGCAGCCACCAGCTCGACCAGGCGATCCGGCTCGCCGAACGCCTCCCCGACCTGCCCCAGGTGCTCGACCACGCCGGAAAGCCGTCCATCGCCCGGCGTGAACTGGCGGACTGGGAAGCCCGGACGCGCCGACTGGCCGGGCACCCCCAGGTGGTCTGCAAGGTGTCCGGACTGATCACCGAGGCCGACCACCACACCTGGACCACCGCCGACCTGCGGCCCGTCTGGGACGTCCTGCTCTCCGCCTTCGGCCCCGACCGGCTGATGTTCGGCTCGGACTGGCCGGTCGCCGACCTCGCCGGCGGCTGGAACCGCTGGGCCGCCACCGTGGACGAGCTGCTCAGCGGCTGCGCCGAGCACGAGGTCCAAGCCCTGCTGTCCGGCACCGCCGCCGCCTTCTACCGCCTTCCCGACCCAGGTACCGCCCCTGCTCCTGTCCCTGCCCCTGCCCCTGTTCCTGTTCCTGCTCCGAAGGGATCCTGACGTCATGTCACTCGCCGTCCGCTACACGGCTGCCCGGACCCTGGACACGGCCGCGGCCGAGGTCCGCCCACCGGGCCCGGGGGAGGTGGAACTCGCCCCCGCCTACGTGGGTGTCTGCGGGACCGACCTGCACGTCTTCCACGGTGACCTGGACGCCCGGGTGCAGGCGCCCGCCGTCCTCGGGCACGAGATGTCCGGCCGCGTGGTGCGGGTCGGCCCGGGCGTCGAGGGCTGGCGGCCCGGTGACGCCGTCACCGTGATGCCGCTGCGCTGGGACGGCACCTGCCCGGCCTGCCTGAGGGGCCACCAGCACGTCTGCCAGCACCTGGACTTCATCGGCATCGACTCCCCGGGTGCGATGCAGCAGCGGTGGACCGTGCCCGCCGCCACGCTGGTCCGGCTGCCGGACTCCCTTCCGCTGGACCGGGCCGCGCTGGTGGAGCCCACCGCGGTCGCCGTGCACGACGTGGGCCGTGCCGGAGTACGGGCAGGTGAGAACGTCGTCGTGGTCGGCGGCGGCCCCGTCGGCGTGCTGATCGCCCTGGTCGCGCGGGCGGCGGGCGCGCGGGTGCGGGTGGCGGAGCCGAGCGCCCACCGGCGGCTGATCGCCGAGGAGTCGGGGCTCGACACGTGGAACCCGGCGGTCGAGGACGTGCCCGCTCTGGTCCAGGAGTGGACCCGGGGCGCGGGTGCGGACGTCGCCTTCGAGGTCTCCGGTGCGCCGGGCGGCGTGGACACGGCCGTCGACGTGCTGGGCGTGCGCGGCCGGCTCTGCCTGGTGGCCATCCACCCCCGCCCGCGCGAGGTGGACCTGCACCGCTTCTTCTGGCGCGAACTGACGCTGGTGGGCGCCCGGTTGTACGACCGCTCCGACTTCGAGGGGGCCGTCGCACAGATCGCCGCGGGCACCGTCCCCGCCGAGCGGCTGATCAGCAAGGTCCTCCCACTCGCCCAGGCCCCGGCCGCGTTCGAGGCGCTGGAGGGCGGCGACGTGATGAAGGTCCTCCTGGACTGCACCGACGACGACACCCGGGGAGCCGCCGCATGAGCGCCTTCGACCTCACCGGCCGGCTCGCCGTCGTCACCGGCGCGGGCCGGGGCATCGGCCGCGCCACGGCCCGCGCACTGGCCGGAGCCGGCGCGGACGTCATCGGCGTCAGCGCCTCGCTGGAGGCGTCCGGCAGCGCGGTGGAGGAGGACGTCCTCGCCGCGGGCCGCACCTTCGAGGCGATCCGCACCGACTTCGCGGACCCCGGCGCCGTCCGCGCGCTCGGTGCCGACCTCGCCGCACGCGAGCGCCCGGTCGACATCCTGATCAACAACGCGGGGACGATCCGGCGCGCACCGGCCGCCGAACACCCGGACGCCGACTGGGAGCTGGTGCTCCAGGTCAACCTCGGCGCCCAGTTCGCGCTGACCCGGGCGGTGGGGGCGAGCATGGTGGCGCGCGGCCGCGGGAAGATCGTCTTCACCGCGTCGCTGCTCAGTTTCCAGGGCGGCATCACCGTCCCCGGCTACACCGCCGCCAAGCACGGCATCGCCGGCCTGACCAAGGCGCTGGCCAACGAGTGGGCCCCGCACGGCGTCAACGTCAACGCGATCGCGCCCGGGTACATCGCCACCGACAACACGCAGGCCCTGCGGGAGGATCCGGTGCGCAGCCGGTCGATCCTGGAGCGCATCCCCGCCGGGCGCTGGGGCAGCGCGGACGACCTCGCCGGCGCCACCGTGTTCCTGGCCTCGGACGCCGCCGCGTACGTCCACGGCGCCGTCCTCCCCGTCGACGGCGGATGGCTCGCCCGGTGAACGCCGACCCGCCCGCTGCCCGGCACACCGACCCGGCTGCCGTCCGGCGCCGAACCGCACGGCCTGTCCCTCCCGCCGGAACCGAGGAGCCCTGCCTTGCGCGTACGGAAGATCAACAGCACCACCGTCACGGTCACCGAACTCGGCTTCGGCGCCTCCGTCATCGGCAACCTCTACCGGGCCACCTCGGACGAGGACGCGGCCGCCGCGGTCGAGGCGGCCTGGAACGGCGGAATCCGGTACTTCGACACCGCACCCCACTACGGCCTCGGCCTCTCCGAACGGCGCCTCGGCGCCGCCCTGCGCGGCCGCGCCCGTGACCAGTACGTCGTCTCCTCCAAGGTCGGCCGCCTCCTCGTCCCCAACGAGCACCCGCGGGGCACGGACGCCGACGGCTTCGCCGTCCCCGACGAGCTGCGCCGCCGGTGGGACTTCAGCCGCGACGGCGTGCTGCGCTCCATCGACGCCACCCTGGAGCGCACCGGCCTGGACCGCCTCGACGTCGTCTACCTCCACGACCCCGACGCCCACTGGCCGCAGGCCGCCGACCAAGCCCTGCCCGCCCTCGCCGGCCTCCGCGACCAAGGGGTGATCGGCGCGATCGGCGCCGGCATGAACCAGTCCGCCATGCTCGCCCGCTTCCTGCGCGAGACCGCCGCCGACGTGGTGATGCTGGCCGGGCGCTACACCCTCCTCGACCAGTCGGCGCTGGACGACGTGCTGCCCGCCGCCCGCGAACACGACAAGAGCGTGGTCGCCGTCGGCGTGTTCAACTCGGGCCTGCTGTCCCGGGACCGCCCCACGCCCGGCCTGACGTACGACTACCGGGACGCGCCCGCGGACCTGGTGGACCGCGCCCTCGCCATCGCCGAGGTCTGCGAACGCCACGGCACCACCCTGCCCGCCGCCGCCATCGCCTTCCCCCTCACCCACCCCTGCGTCGTCAACGTCACGCTGGGGATGAGGGACCGGCAGCAGGTCGAGCGGAACGTGGAACTCCACCGCCGACCGGTGCCCGACGGCCTCTGGGACGACCTCCGCGCCCGGGGGCTGATCAGGCCCGACACTCCGAGCCGGGACAGCGCGGAGAGCGCCGGGTGAGCGCCGCTCCGGCCAGCCGGCAGCCCGAAAGCTTCACGCGCCCGGTGCCGCGGCCCGAGCGCGGCCCGCCCCGCGCGGGGCCGGGGCCGTCTCCTGCGCCCGGGCCCGCCCACCAGGCACGCCGCCCCGCCCGGTTCCCGGGATTCCGCCCCCGCCGGGGCCCGGGCGGTGGTGCCGGGGCGCCGAGCGCGGTGCCCGGCCGTCCGGGAGGAGGTTGACGCCGCGTCAGGAACGTGTGCACGCTGCTGCCGCCGCCTTCCCGGTCCCTCGCCCGTCCGGAAGGAGCGCCCTCCCCGCAAAGTCGTCGGCGCTGACGCCCGCCGGATTGTTAGCGCTCACACGCGGGAGGCGCCCGCAGCGGCAGCCTGCGTTCGAGGTCGGCCCCCGCTCGCTCGAACCGTTTCCACCGGACCGCGGAAGATCCGCCGTCCGGCGCCCTGAGCTCCTGTCCACCCACAGTGAAGGAAGAGCCCGTGAAACGCAGATCCCCGTTCACGCCCGTGCTGGCCACGGCGGCCGTCGTCGTCGCCGTGATCAGCATGATGCTGGGCCCCGGCTTCAGCGCGAGCGCCGCGCCGGTCGCCGCCGCCGCGGCCAGCGGCGGCTGTGGCAAGGCGCCGTCGCTGGCGAGCGGCGCCCGCACGATCACCAGCAGCGGCCAGACCCGCAGCTACATCCTGCGGGTCCCCGCCAACTACGACCAGAACCACCCGTACCGGCTGGTCTTCGGATTCCACTGGCGGGGCGGCACCGCCAACGACGTCGACTCGGGCGGCACCGACGGCTACAACTGGTCCTACTACGGCCTGCGGCGACTGGCGGACGCCGACAGCAACGGCACCGTCTTCGTCGCACCGCAGGGCTTCGACAACGGCTGGGCCAACTCCAACGGCCAGGACATCGCCTTCGTCGACGACCTGACCAGGCAGCTCGAAGCCGGTCTGTGCGTCGACACCACGCAGCTGTTCGCCGCCGGCTTCAGCTACGGCGGCTCGATGAGCTACGCGCTCGCCTGCTCCCGGGCGACGGTCTTCCGTGCGGTCGCGGTCTACTCCGGGGCGAACCTCAGCGGCTGCGGCGGCGGCACGCAGCCGATCGCCTACATGGGGCTGCACGGCCTCCGCGACGACGTCCTGCCCATCTCCCTGGGCAGGGGGCTGCGTGACCAGTTCGTCAGGAACAACGGCTGCACCCCGCAGAACCCGCCCGAGCCGGCCCCCGGCAGCCTCACCCACGTCGTCACCGCCTACTCCGGGTGCAGGTCCGGGTACCCGGTCGTCTGGGCGGCGTTCGACGGCGCGGGCCACGACCCCGGTCCGATCGACGGGTGCACCTGCGACGGCTGGCGCACCTGGACCTCCGGCGAAGTGTGGAAGTTCTTCAGCCAGTTCGGCTCCGGCACCCCCACCCCGCCGCCCATCGGCCAGGAGGTCGTGGGCCAGGCGTCGGGCCGCTGCGTCGACATCCCCGGCTCCGCCACGAGCAACGGCACCCAGGCCCAGTTGTGGGACTGCCACGGCGGCACCAACCAGCGCTGGACCTACACGGCGAGCAAGCAGTTGGTGGTGTACGGCAACAAGTGCCTGGACGCCTCGGGCCAGGGGACCGGCAACGGCACCGCCGTCGTGATCTGGGACTGCAACGGTCAGGCCAACCAGCAGTGGAACGTCAACTCCAACGGCACCGTCACCGGAGTGCAGTCGGGCCTGTGCGTGGACGCCGCCGGCACGGGCACGGCCAACGGGACGAAGATCCAGCTGTGGGCCTGCTCGGGCGCGGGCAACCAGCAGTGGAGCCTGCGCAGTTGAACGCCCTCCGCCCGCCCCCCGTCTCGGTGACGGGGGCGGGCGGAGGCGACCGGCGAGGAGGTCAGGGGGATCGGTCAGCCCCCGGCGTCACCGTGGGTGAGCCGGTGGGGGAGCCGACCACGCGGCCGGTTCAAGACCACGTCTGGTTGGACTGGCCGTTGCAGGACCACAGTTCGACCAGGGCGCCGTTGCTGGTGGAAGCGCCGGTCACGTCGAGGCAGAGTCCGGACTGCACGCCGGTGACGGTGCCGTCGGAGTGGAAGGTCCACTGCTGGTTGCTCTGGCCGTTGCAGCTCCAGACGGCGACCTTGGTGCCGTTGGTGGTGCCCTTCGCGTAGGCGTCCAGGCAGAGCCGGTTCGTCCCGTCGTAGACCGTCAACTCCCCGGCCGCCGTGCGGGTGAAGGTCTGGTTGGCCGCGCCGGTGCAGTCCCAGATCTGGGTTTGCGTCCCCGGGGTGGTCGACGCGTTCGGTACGTCCAGGCACTTGCCCGCGCCCAGGGCGTGCACGGCTCCGGTGGGGCCGCCGCCGCCGTCCGTCGTCCCGGCCTGGGCGATCACCTGCTGCGCTCCGGACGGCCAGTTGACCCCGCTGACCTGCACGTTCCCGGTCAGGACGTTGTTGTGCGGAGCTCCGGTGGCGACCTGTGTGGCGCCCCCGTTGTACCAGTTGCCGGAGAAGGTGGAGTCGCTGGTGTTGTTGCCGCCGCTCGCGTTGGTGAAGGCCCAGACGCCCGAGTCCTGGACCACGTTGCTGCTGAGGGTCTCGTAGCGGGAGCCCTCGTCGAGGTAGAGGCCGACGGTGTTCTTGTTGTCGTAGACGTAGTTGTGGTCGATGCTCGTGCCGGGGTCGGCCGACAGCGTGTAGATGCTGCCGCCGTCGTGGAACACCTTCTTGGTGCCGTGCACCTTGTTGTAGCTGACGACGGTGTTCTTCAGGGTCGTCGCCGTGGTGTAGACGGGCTGGTAGTTGTAGAGGCCGCGGTTGCGGTAGTCCTGGCTGCCGCCGGCGTCGTTGGCCCCCCAGCCCCATCCGACGTCGATGCCGTCGTAGGCGAGGTTCGACACCTCGTTGTGGGTGATGACGGCGTGGGTGACGTAGGTCGAGAGGATCCCGGCCATGTCCTTGTAGTCCTTGGCGACGTCGCTGATCCGGTTGCCCTGGATGGTGATGTTCTGGTTCGTCATCGCGGCGTTGGACGGGTGGTGGGCGTCGGGCTGCACGCCGCCGACCACGATCCCCGCCCCCGAGTCGTCGGTGAACGCGTTGCCGGAGACCGTGATGTTCGAGGCTCCCAGGCCGACGCCGGAGGCGTGGGCGTCGGCGTCGTTGCCGATGCCGAGGCCCACCTGGCCCAGATGGGAGAAGGTGTTCCCGGAGAAGGTGAGGGAGGCGGCCGCCGAGACCTGCACGGCCGCCGGCACCTGGTTCCAGCTGTTGCGGGCGGCCTCGAACAACTGGCACCCGGACTGGCAGGACGTCATGAAGTCCGCGGGCTGGGTGTAGGGGCGGGCGAGGAACGCCCCGCTCTGCTGGTCGGCGTAGCCGACGGAGGTGCCGGGCTGGAGCCAGGTGGTGTGCTGGAAGCCGATGCCCTGGAAGGCGATGTCGTGCACGGGGTTGGTGTAGCTGCCGCTGATCTGCAGCAGGGAGGTCAGCCGCGGCAGTTCGACGTCGTGGGCGGGTGCCGACCAGCCCGCCGGTGCCTTGTAGTACAGCTGGCCCGCCTGCGGGTCGAGGAACCACTGTCCGGCGGACTTCAGGAACGCGTAGGAGTTCTCCAGTTGCAGCGACCCGCCAGCGAAGGGCTTGGCCAGGGTGTCGTAGCCCCAGTTGTTGTTGTTCCACGCCGGCTGCTGCATGGTGACGGCCGTTCCGCTGATGGACTGCACCGGGGCGTAGCGGTCGGTGAAGGAGTTCTGGCTCTCCAGCTCGATCCGGTTCTGCTGCGGCAGCGTGGCCAGGTAGTTCAGCGCCGGGTTGACGATGGTCATCCCGCTGCCGGTGATGCTCACGTCGCTGCGCGAGATCGCGATCGACGCCCGCGGCGCCAGCGTCCCGTCGACGTACAGCTGCCGGGAGTCGGCACCGGTCGGGACCGGTGCCGCGTAGATGTTGTTCGCGGCGTCCTTCAGCGTCCAGCCCGTGACCCGCTGACCGCCCGACCACACCGGGCTCGCACCCGGCGCGGCCTGCCAGATCACCTGGTGGCCGTTGCTGCCCGAGTCGGCGCTGCCGAGCGTGAGCGGCGCGGTCAACCGGTAGGTGCCGTCCGCGAGTTGGACCACGATGTCACCGGTCATGTTCCCGTTGACGGCCTCGACGGAGGTCTTCGCCTGGGTCAGGGAGCACGGGGCCGAGACGGAGCACGCGGTGCCGCCGCCGGTCGGTGAGACGTACAGGGTGGTCGTCGTCGCCGCGTGCGAGACGGCGGCGGGCGCGACCATGACGGCGCCGAAGGTCAGGGCCGCGACGAGGGCCCCTCTCGTGCGGTCGGGCGCCGGAAGGCTGTGTCGGTCGGGCTTCATCGACTGCTCTCTCCTCGCGTGGTGGGGGCCGGCGCCTCGCGGGGCGGAGGGCCGGGCGGGAGTGGTGGGAGCACCGTCCTCACCGAGCCGTCCCCGGCGGTGGCGGCCGGGGACGGGTCCTCGTGTGCGCGGGGCCGGGCCGGCCCGCCCTGAGCCGGGCCGGGCCGGGCCGGGCGAGGCGGGGCCGGAACGCGGGTCGCGTCCGGCTCAGCTGCGGGCCCACTTCTGGTTGCCGGCGCCGGTGCACTGCCACAGCTGGACCAGGGTGCCGTTGGCGGTGCCGTAGGCGCTGACGTCCAGGCACAGACCGGACTGGACGCTGGTGACGGTGCCGTCGGCGTTCAGGTTCCACTGCTGGTTGGTACCGCCGTTGCAGTCCCAAACGATCGCCCGGGTGCCGTTCGCCGTGCCCTTGGCCTCGGCGTCCAGGCACTTGCCGCCGAACACCCGCAGCTCCTTGGCGGTGGTCGGCGTCCACTGCTGGTTCGTGCCGCCGTTGCAGTCCCACAGCTCCGTCTGGGTGCCGTTGGCCTGGTTGCTGTTCGGGACGTCCAGGCAGCGGTTGGCGCTGGTACTGCGCAGCGGGGCGGCCGCGGCCCCGCCGGTGCCGCCGTAACCGGCGGCGGTGATGCTCGCCTGCACCGCGTTCTCGGTCGCGTCCGAGGGGAAACCGGCGGTGATGGCGCCCTCGAAGAACTCGCCCTGGCCGGTGGGGCTGTTGTCGCCCCCGGTTCCGAGCAGCAGGGAGCTGTCGGTCTTCATGGGCGAGTAGCCGTTGGGCAGCGCACCGGAGTAGGTGGTGGTGAGCCCGCCGCTCGCGGCGTTCCCGTACTTCAGGGTGAAGTTGCTGGTCCCGTTGTTCTTCTCCAGGGCGCTGACGAACGGGTAGTGGACGCCCTGGTTGTTGGGGTCCTTGTTGGAGCCCGTGTTGGTGTGGAACATCCCGTTCTCCAGGTCGGCCTCGACCCAGGGGCCGGTCCCGGTACAGCCGCCGAACCAGCAGGCGTTGCCCCAGTAGATGGCGTTCATCGTGGCGTTGCCGGTGTCGGTGTGGCTGTTCTCGCCGCTCCCGTAGTCGAAGCAGCACCACTGGTTGGTGAGATTGGAGGAGGTCACCATGTAGATGCCCTCGGGCTGGGAGCCGGTGGGAGCTCCGTTGGCGTGGTCCACGCGGTAGCCCACGCCCGGCGTGACCTTGACGCCGAACACCTGGTGCCCGCCCGCGGTGACGGGCAGCGCCGCGGCGTCGGCGCCGACGTCGGCGCCGTTCGGGCCCGGCCCCTTCCAGTAGCCGCCCCACGAGATCGACAGGTCGTTGTGCCGACTGCTCTGGTCGTAGATCTTGGTGATGGTGCACGAGGTGCCGGCGCAGAACGACGTCTGGGCCGACGCGTCGGCATAGCCGCCGACGGAGAGCAGGCCGACGTCGTGGGACGTGTGGTCGGACCCGCGTTGGACCTGGTAGAGCGGGCCGTTGTAGCCCGCGAACAGCGCCCGGGTGGTGGAGTGCGCCGCGATGCAGGGCGTGCCGCCGGTCGCGTAGAGGTCACAGGGCAGGGCCGCTGCCGCCGCGGCCTGGGCCGCGGCAGGGTTCGCCCCGGCGGCGGGATCGCTCGCGGCGGCCCGGCCGCCGAGGGCGGCCATCGCCATCGCGAGGACCAGCAGCAGCACGGCGGCCGGGCCGACCGGGCGTAAGCGGGTGGGGACGGAGGGCGTGCGGTGGTGCATCGGAAGCCTCCTTCGAGGAGAGGGGCGAAGTGCGGAGCAGGAGCAGGAGCAGGAGCAGGGCCGGTGGTCGGGGCCGACTCGTTTCGTCGGCCTCCGCCATTGGTACGAAACTTTCAAGCCGATGGATCAGTCTCATGTGCGGGAGCGCACCGCTCGGCTGCTGTCCGGACGCCTCGTAGGGCGGCCGCCAGACGCGAGGACAGGCAGGTGCGGGCCAGTCGTTGATGCAATGTGAGCGCTAACAACGAAGGGTGGGTCTCAACCGGTGTGCACTGCTCGCCGTACGGGGGTGTCCAGCGCGGCGAAATGAGACTGACACATATGTCGGTGGTACTTCAAGAGACGTGCACCCCAAGCCTTCGGCAAGCACGGAGCGGGGCGGCGACGATGACCTGCTCGGCCTCCCGCACCTTGAGCACGGGCATGCCGATGACCGGACCGGACAGGTCGCCCAGGGCGGCCGGGTCGACGGTGTCGTGGGCACCGACGACCAGGACCACCGAGGTGTCGGCGACGCCGCCGTGGATCTCGTCCATCTCCAGGACGACGTCGTACAGCACCTGCGCCTCGGCCGGCAGCACGTGCACGTGCCGGGCGGCCGACCGGCTACCGGGGGTGGACGCCGGAGCGGACCTCGATGCCGCGCTCGCGCAGGCGGCGGACCCGGCTCCGCGACCGGGTGCTGGGCCCGGACGACGACCATTGCCTGGCTGCACCAGTCCGAGCGGCTGCGCACCCGCCACGAGCAACGCGTCGACTTCCACCAGGGCCTACTCGAACCCGCCTGCTCGGTCACCTGCCTGCGGCGTCTGCGGGCGGCAGCGCGAAATGACCGGTAGCAGGTGGTGCGGCGTCAGGAAAGCGGGTAGCGCGGGCAGCGCGGCCGGGCCGCGAGACGACTGGAGCGGCGCCTCGTCCCGACATCGAGCTGGTCTTCCTCCTGCCGACCTACGGATCGTGGCTGAACCGGATCGAGTCCGAGTTCGCCGCCCTGCGCTGCTTCGCCCTCGACGGCACCGACCACCGCAGCCACGGCGAACGGAACGCCGCCATCGGCGCCTACGTGCGCTGGCGAAATGCCCGCACCGAACCGAAGACCGGCTTTGCCCCCGACGCACCCATCCGCACCTGGACCGAGTACCCGGCCAAGGCTGCCTGAGGTGCGCTACCCTTCCGTCGGCCGTTGCCGGGGCGGTCCGGCTGGGTGACCCGGGCGCTGCGGCCCGTCGGGCGCCGGCGCGGTCTCCGGCTCGCCCGTCCCGTCCGGGCCGACCCCCACCACCCCGTCCCCCGGTTCCCTGGCAGGCAGCTCACCAGGGAACCGGGCCGTGCTCGTCGAAGAAGCCGCCGGTCGGCCCGTCATCGGGCAGCGTGGCGAGCCGGACGACCACGGCCGCGCCATCGGCCGCGGTGCGGGTGAGGCCGGGGAACGCGGTGGTCAGGTCGGTCGCACACGGCCCCGGATCGGCGGCGTTGACCAGGATGTTGCGGCTGCGCAGTTCCTTGGCGTACTGCACGGTCAGCGAGTTGAGCGCGGTCTTGGACGGGACGTACGCGGCCAATGAGGGCCGGGTCGTGAAGTAGTCCTCGGGATCGGTCATCCGGGCGATGGAGCCCAGTCCGCTGCTGACATTGACGATCCGGGCGGCGGGGGAGCGGGCGAGCAGCGGCAGCACCGCGGTGGTCACGCTGATCACGCCGAACACGTTGGTCTCGAACACCTCGCGCACAGCGGTCAGTTCGACACTGCCAGGGCTCTGGGCGGCGAGGTCGCCAGAGATGCCGGCGTTGTTGACCAGGATGTCCAGCCGGCCGAAGCGCTCCTCGATCCAGCGGGCGGCGGATAGGACGCCGGCGCGGTCGGTGACGTCCAGGGTGACCGGGTGCACCCGCGGGCCCAGGTCGGCTGCGGCTGCCGCACCGCGGTGCGGGTCGCGCGAGGCCAGCAGGACGTTCGTGCCGAGCGAGGCGAGCCGGGCTGCGACCTCGCGTCCGATGCCCTTGTTGGCACCGGTGACCAGGGCAGTCGTGGTTTCTGTCATGCGTTCAGCCCACCACGGGGGCGGCCGGGAGTTCCAACACCGATCAGGTAGGCAGCGATACCGTGCGGGTATGGAAAGACTGGAGGTCCGCGAGCTCGTCTACTTCACCGCTGTCGCCGAAGAACTGCACTTCGGTCGGGCGGCCGCCCGGCTGGGGATGGCCCAACCGCCGCTCTCCCGCGCCATTCGGCAGCTCGAACGACGGCTGGGCGTAGCCCTGTTGGAACGTGGCAGTCGCCGGGTCGCACTGACCGAGGCGGGGGCCGTCCTGCTCCGCGAGAGCCGTACGGTGCTCGACGCCGCGTCGGCCGCGGCGCGCCGCACCCGGCGGGCCGGCCGCGCCGACCCGCGGCTGGTCCTGGTCATCAAGCCGGGCGGCGACGGTGGCCTGCTGCCCGCGATCCTCGACGCCTACCAGGCTGAGCCGGGTGCGCTGCCGGTCGAGCTGGTGTGCAGCTTCGGCGAGCGTGAGATCCTCCTGCGGGAGGGTCGTGCCGACGCCGCCCTGCTTCACCGCCCCCACCACGACCTCACCGGCCTGGACACCCAGGACCTCCTGACCGAGACCCAACTTCTCGTGATGCCGAGTTCGCACCGCCTCGCGGGCCGTACCCGGGTCTGCCTGAACGACCTCGCCGAGGAGCCCCTGCCACGCTGGCCGGGCGCATCCGAGGGCGGCTCACCCGGACCCGAGGTCCACGACCTTGGGCAGCTTCTCCACCTCATCGCCTTGCGCCGCATGGTCGCCGTCCTCCCCTCCTCCATCCGCGGCCAGCTCCGCGACGACCTGGTCGCCGTCCCAGTCGATGATGCCGAGCCCACCACGCTCGTCCTCGCCTGGCCCGAGCGCGCCACCTCCCCGGCCCTGGCCGCCTTCGTCCGCGCGGCCGCCGCCGTGGCGGGCAAGGCGACGGGCCACGGCGGGTAGAGCGGGGAGACCCGCGGGGTGGGAGGCGCCCTCGCCCATGCTCGCAGGCGTGCGAACACTCCAGGACGCCCTCACGGCCACCGTCGAGATCACGCCTGGAGGCAGAACGATGCGGGCACCGGACGGCGAACCAATTACGCGGTCGACAATCCGAGCCGAGCCACTAGGGTCGGTTGCGAAAGTGCTGGTCACAGCCACTCGTTGATGGCGGTGACCGGCACTGTTGCCTCGTAGCGCACGGCCAGCTTGTCGTATCGGGTGGCCACCGCGCGGTGTCGTTCCAGCCGGTTGATCCCGCACTCCACCGCGTGGCGCTCCTTGTGGTCCTCCTTGTCGAAGGTCGGTGGCCGGCCGCCTCGGGAGCCGAGCTTCTTGCGGTTGCGGACCTGGTCGGCCTTCTCCGGGATGGTGCACTCGATCCTGCGTCTGCGCAGGTAGGAGCGGTTCGCCCGGGATCCGTAGGCTTTGTCGGCGCGGACCTTGTCGGGTGTGGTGCGTGGCCGTCCGGGGCCGGTTCGTACTTCAGCTGTAGAGCGTGATCTTCATGTCTGGGATGCGGCTTGTCGCCGGTAGTGACTGGTGCGTGAACGTGCTTGGTGGCGGCGGCGCCAGTCGGACCAAACAAGCCGGTGGGCCGCGTCGCGGACGGACCGGACGACGAGCGCGGTGAACAGACGGCAGATCTCGTTGCAGGACAGCGGGATCAGGTCGTCCGGCGAGGGCCGGTGTGCGTGTTCGTCGGCGCGGACGACGGCGAGGAAGGCGTGGGCCAGCATCGCGAGGGTGACCCACCGGGCCCACGAGGGATAGCGGCGGACCTGGTGCTCATCCAGCCCGGCCAGTCCCTTCTCGGTTTGGAAGGTCTCCTCCACCCGCCATCGGGAACCTGCGACCCTGACCAGGGTGGCCAGGGATGCCGGCGTGCGGGAGTGGCATCGGTAGTAGGCGTGTTCACCGGTGCTGCGGTTACGGCGGATCAGCAGCTACCGCGACGTCGTCATGCAGGTGCTCGACGACGTATTCGCGCACGTCGTCAGGGACGCCATCGGCATCCCGGACGGCTCGGCACAGCAGATGCTGCATGCCGTGTGGGCTGGTCTCCCCGGCCCACTCCGCGATCGTCCAGCAGTTCTTGCGCGGCAGGTCCGACAGCAGGCCCAGTACCAACCGCCGGGCCCGCAACCGGGGTTCGACCCGGGCGAACCGGCCCGCGATCCGGCCCGTGGCCACCTCGAACGCCTCCCGCCAGCGGACGGGATCTGTGCTGCGACCAGCCGCCACTGTCTCATCGTCAGTGCACACAACTCACGATGATCAAGGATGCCACCGCTACGAGTTGCCTCGGGCAGCCCGGGCAGGTCGTCGGTGGCGGCGACTACCTTTGCCGGTGTGACAGATGAGCTTCGTGAAGCGTTGATTCCTTTTCGTACGAGGGCCGTTGAGGTGGGCAGCGTGTTCCACAGCGTGGACCCAATACCGGCGGAGGAGGTGGACCGGTGGATCGGCCACGCCCGGCCTTGCGCGATCCTCCGGTTGGACGGAGAGGGGCCGGTCGCGGGGAGGTTCGGCGGGCCACTGCTGCTGCCCGCCGACGTCCCGGACCCCAGGCACCCGTACGTCGGGTACATCGACTTCGCCGCGTTGCCGAAGGGCTCGACGGACCTTCCTCTGCCGCCGGACGGACGCCTGCTGCTCTTCGCCGAGATCTGGGAGCTGTGGGACGGCGACAATCGCGGCCATGCCGTCTATGTCCCGGCCGGCACTCCGGTGACAGAGCGCGACAGATATACCTGGACGGCCTACGGGGTCAACTACGTCGGCGAGTTCCGGGAGAACTTCGACGACTTCCCGCAGGGCGAGTTGAGAGTCACGGCCGAACCGGACCTGCCGGGCCAGGCACCTCCCGGTTTCCCGCACCAGGACGGGCTCCAGGCTGTCTGGTGGGACGTCGCGGGCAGGAAACGGCATCTGCAGCTCGGCGGCTACGCGGCGTACCCGGACCCGCTGGAGGAGATCGTGAGCTGCGCTGTGCAGCAGGCCGAGCAAGGGCGGTGGGGTGGCGGTGAGCCGGTGTCGGGCGACCCCGAGGACTGGGTTGCGCTGGTTCACTGGGACGCGGATGTCGCAGACCGGGAAGGCACGCAAATGCAGTGGGTCATCCAGCGGGCGGACCTGGAGGCCGGTCGCTTCGACCGCACCTACGTGACCGGCTACTACAACCCCTGACCCGGCGGGGCGAGCCGGTGACCGTAACGGGTGGTCACCTGGTCGTCCGGCTCGGTGTCGATCCCGCCGGGAGGTTCGCGCTGCAGATCCCGTTACCGTCTTCACGGCCCCGCAACGGGGTTCCCGGCCTCCGGTCCCGGCATGACTGTGTGCCCCTTGTCGATCATGATCGAAAAAGTGGTGTCACCGGGTTCGGAGGCGTTGGCAGACCGCTGATGAGGGGTTTGAGCGCCGATCCCACACCCGGGTGAGGCAGGCTCTCCGTAACGTGGATGCCGGCACGCCGATGCCGCAGGGCCGGGGAGAGCGAGACCTGGGGAGGGGCAGATGACCAGCACCGACGGCATAGATCTCTATCTCGGCCTGGACGTCGGCAAGGGCGAGCACCACGCAACCGCGCTCACACCGGCCGGCAAGAAGGCCTTCGACAAGGCACTGCCCAACAACGAGCCCAGGCTCCGTGAGCTGTTCACGAAACTGCAGGCCAAGCACGGGACGGTGCTGGTGGTGGACCAGCCGGCCACCGTCGGCGCCCTGCCACTGGCCGTCGCCCGCGACACCGGCTGCCGCACCGCCTACCTGCCCGGCCTGACCATGCGCCGGATCGCCGATCTCTATCCAGGCGAGGCGAAGACCGACGCCCGCGACGCGCACGTCATCGCGGACGCCGCCCGCACCATGCCGCACACCCTGCGCGACCTGGTGCCGGCCGACGAGACCGTCGCCGAGCTCGAGATGATCGCCGGCTTCGACGACGACCTCGCGGGCGAGTCGACGAGGATCAAGAACCGGCTGCGGGGCCTGCTCACCCAGATCCACCCGTCACTGGAACGCGTCCTGGGTCCCCGCCTGGATCACCCGGCCGTCCTCTCCCTGCTCGAACACCACGGCTCCCCAACCCAGTTGAGGAAGGCCGGCCGACGGCGACTGATCACGCTGCTGCGGCCCAGGGCTCCGCGGGTGGCCGAGCGCCTCGTCGAGGACATCTTCACCGCCCTGGACGAGCAGAGCGTCGTCGTCCCCGGCACCGAGGCCGCAGCCTTGATCGTCCCCAGCCTCGCCACCTCGCTGGCCGCGGTCCTCGACCAGCGAAAACTCCTCGCCACGAGGATCGAGGACCTGCTGGAGGCCCACCCTCTTTCCCCGGTCCTGATCTCGATGCCGGGCATCGGGGTCAGGACCGCCGCCCGGATCCTCGTCGACGTCGGTGACGCGAAGGCCTTCCCGAGCGCCGGCCACTTGGCCGCCTACGCCGGCCTGGCGCCCGTCACCCGCGCCTCCGGCTCCTCCATCCGCGGCGAACACCCATCCCGCCGAGGCAACAAACAGCTCAAACGAGCCTTCTACCTCGCCGCGTTCGCGTCGCTCTCCCAACCCGAGTCACGCGCCTACTACGACCGCAAACGCCGCGAGGGCAAGCACCACGTCGCCGCCCTCGTCTGCCTGGCCCGCCGACGCATCGACGTGCTCTTCGCCATGCTCCGAGACGGAACCCTCTACGAACCCCCGGCCGTCACCGCGGCTTGACGAAAACCATAGGGGCACGTTACCGGTCCGGCTCGGGCCGCAACCCGGTCACGGAAGGAGCAGCAATGTTCAATCGGATACGAATGGCGCCAAGCTGGCGCCGCCGGGTGGTTGCCCGCCTGGCTGCCGCGCTGACGGCCCTGGCCGCCGTCATGGCCACGGCCGGCGTCGCCGCGGCCCCCGCCCAGGCCACCGAGGGGCCCAGTCCTGTCTGGTACACCGGGATCGTCCGCAGCTGGGCACAGGGCCGATGCCTGGACAGCAACGACAACGGCGAGGTCTACACCATCCCGTGCAACGGGAGTCGGTACCAGCAGTGGAACATCATCATTCAGAACCACCCCAAAGACGAGTGGGCCACGGTATGGATCCAGAACGTGCAGACCGGCCGGTTCCTCGAACCCCATTGCGACACCTGCGGCAGCTGGCAGCCGGGGGTCTGGACATCCGGCTCGTTGGACGCCCTCCGGGCTTGGCTGCTCTTCCCGACGAACGACAACTGGACCGCGTGGCGCTTCGCGTGGAATCCCGGGATCACCCAGCGGTGCCTCGACGCCAATACGCCGACCGACACGACAAGCATGCATCCCTACCTGTCCTATACGGATTGGCAACCGGCCCCGCTGCTCCCCCCGAATTTCTGCAGCTCGAACTACCAGGACTGGAAACTGGGCTTCTGAGGACCGCCTGGCGGGAAATCCTCCGCAAAGACGGATGACCCGGGTGTCCGCGACGGAACCGGACAACACGTGACCCGTCCACGGACAAAAGCGAAGCCCCTGACGGGAACGGGGCCCGACACGACCGAGTCCCGGAGCCCCAGGGGCTTCGCCCCAGGCACCCACCGTGCCGGAGCAGTGGCGACGAGCCGCTCGGGCGCGGGAAATCGACGGATCTCCCGCGCCCGAGGACGGCGACGCGGCGGCCACCGGGGGCCGGTGGCCGCGGCGGGCACAGTCGGCTCAGGCACCGGCGGCCCGGCGGCCACACCGGCCACAGCTGCTCGCCAGCGACGCCGGGCGGGCCGGACGGCCACGGCGGCCAGGCCACCGTGATCTGCCGGGTAGGGAGTTCGTGCCGGGTGGTCCGCTGCCCGCCCCGGGCCCCGTCAGTCCAGGAAGAACGGGAGCACGGTGAGGGCGACGCCGCCGACCAGAAGGGGCAACCCGAAGAGGGTGAGGAAGCCGGAGGTGAGCGCGGTGCTCTTGGCCGACAGTTCGAAGGAGTGCTCCCCGGGGTCCGCGGGGTCGTAGACGACGCGGGTCACCGGGCCCAGGTTGTTGCCCCTGGCCAGGTGCTGGGCGCCATCGGCGCTGGTGTACGCGTACCAGAACGCCCCGTCCTTCCCCCTGGATTTGAAATGGGCCGGCACGGTGATCCCGCGCCGCCTCAACGCGAGATGCGCCCGCGTCAGGTGCACGGCGTTGAACTGCAGGCTCGCTCCGAGTATGAGCGGGATCACCGCGACGAGCGGGAGGACGATCGCCAAGGCCCCGCACACGACGCCGACGCCGATCGTGTTGCCGACGTAGGCGAGGAGGACGGCAAGCGCGATCGCGCGCGGCCGGTCGAGCGGCTTCCGCTTCGTCTTTTCCAGCTCCGCCGCCGGCGCCTGCGGGGCGACCGTGACGCGAGCGCTGCCCGCGGGATCGCGCCGCTCGGGGAGGGCTGCGGTCAGCGCGGTCAGGAAGGCGGCGGCGGCCGTCGGGTTGCCGCCGTCCACACGGTGCACGGCACCATCGGTGAGCACGATCTCGACGTGGTGCCCACCGTCGGTCCTGGCCTCCTGGACCACCACGAGCGGGATGTCGGTGCGGGCGCAGGGGTCGACGTGCTGGAGAGCGTCTTCTTCGAGTACCGTCTCGGAACCGTCGCCGCCCACCAGTATCTGCGCGGAAACCATCGCGTGTTCGCCCCCTGTTGGCACTCGGGTGCCCTCGCCGTTGCGTCACCGGAAAGCTACCGCGAAGAGCGGGCGCAGCTGCGCCGGGAGCGGGCACGGGAGCGCGGGCGGGCTGCCGCTGCGGTGGTGCAGGCTGGGATGCTGTTCGGCGACGAGGCCATAGAACCCGACGGGAAGGGATGATCATGGCTGCCGATGTGCTGTACACGCCGGTGGACCTGCTGGGTGTTGTGGCCGAGCTCGACCTGCCCGGGCAGGCCAACCGCGTGCTGTGGATGCTCATGGAGCAGCAGGAGGCCGGCGGCCGCTGCGTCTTCCAGCAGGCGAAACTGGCGGAGAAGCTCAAGATCAGCCGCTCCAGCGCGATCGTGGCCCTCGCCGCCCTGAACGCCGCGCGCCTGGTGTACCGGCCCGACGGCGGCTACAAGAGCTACCAGTTCAACCCCATGATCTCCGGCTACCGCACCCCCGCCGACGCATGGGACGCCATCGAAGCCATGGACCCCGACGACCGCCTCGACGACGACCACTTCATCACCAACTACAAGAAGCGCCTCGCCACCCGCGACGCCCGCGGCGCCCGCCGCCGCCGCACCCTGCTCACCATCGCCGGCTGACCCGGAACCGGCCTCCCCGGGGCCTTGCGGTCCCCTGTCACGGGCGCAGGGAGACACCGGTTCCGCCCTGGACGCCAGGCCGGGCGGGACAACCGGCCTGCCCCACCCCGGGCATCGGGCAGGGATGCAGAACCGGGCCCGGTCCGGACGGTTCGGCTGGCAAGATGCCGTGTCATGGGCACAAAAGCTGACCGGGACGAGGCGTACGTCCTCGACCTGTGCGACGAGTACCTCGGTGAGAGCGGCCTGCGCGAGCACCGCTTCGACTGGTTGCGCGGCGACCCCGGCGCCGGCGGACGACGGGCGACGCTGCCCGTCGACGGATACTGGCCCGGCCTGGAACTGGTCGTCGAGTACCGCGAGCGCCAGCACGACCAGCCGGTCACGTTCTTCGACAAGCCCGAGAAACTGACGATCAGCGGCGTCCACCGCGGCGAACAGCGGGCGCTGTACGACACCCGCCGCGACACCGAGATCCCCGCCCACGGACTGCGCCTCGCGATCATCCGCCCCAGCGACCTCGACGCCAACAACCAGGGCCGGCTACGCCGCCGAAACCGCGAGGCGGACCTCGCCGCGATCGCCGCCACCCTCGCACCCACCCTGGCTGCCGACCCCGACGAACCGGCCCGGAACAACTACTGCAGTTGAAAGCGTGATGTCGGTCAGCCGTCGAGGATGAGCCCGGTGCCGAGGAGGCATCCGTCGACCAGGTCCGGGCGGTACTGGATGCGCTTGAGTCTGCGCTTCACGGCCCGTGTGATCTGGCCGAGGTCGGCGGCGGCGAGGTTTCCGATGTCGCGCTTGACCAGGGACCAGACGCCCTCGGTCGGATTGAGGTCGGGGGCGTAGGTCGGCAGCTGGAACACCGTGAGCCAGTCGGCATTCGCGGCGATGAACTCCCGCATCCCTACTGTCAGGTGGAGGCGGAGGTTGTCCCAGACCAGGACGATCGGACCGCCGAGCTGGATCCGGGCACGGACGATCAGGTCGCGGAAGTCCCGCCAGCCGAAGCCCTTCGGCTCGTTCTTGCGGCCCCGGTACTCGCGCACCGCGTAGATCAGCCGGGACCGCTCGCCCGGTTTGAAGCAGGTCTTCCCCGCCATCGACAGCCGTCCGGAGCCCCGGGCCCGTACCCGCACGACCGGGGTACGGCCGATCCGGCCCCAGGTCCTGGCACGCGGCGGAGTCATCGACTGCCCGGCTTCGTCCTCGAAGACCAGCCACGCGTTGCGCTCCGCCGCGATTCCCTTACCCGCGGCCAGGTCTCCTCCCGCCACACCTCGACAGCACTGTCTTCGCGCTCGATCGCGCGACGGGCCGGCTGCTGCCACGACCAGCCGAGCCGCTTGAGCAACTGCCACGTGCCCTCGACCGTGTACGAGACGTGAAACAGCCGGCCGATCAGCGTCTTGATCCGCGCGAGCGTCCACCGCTGGTCCGCCCACCCATGGGCGAGCGGCCCGCTCCCCAACTCCCTTTCCAGCCTGGCGAGCTGGCCAGGGCCGAGCCTCGGGCGCCCCGGTGGTCCCTTCGACTGGACGCCGGTCTCTCCGCGCTCGCGCCAGGCCCGCCGCTACCGCTCGACCGACCGCTCGCTCACCCGCAACGCGGCGGCGATCTCCCTGTTCTTCTGCCCCGACTCGAAGCGTTCCACGGCCCGCAACCGGATCCGCTCCCGCGCGGCCCTCTCGGTGTCGGTCAGCCCGCCATCCTGCGCGTACCTCACGCCAACAGAGCTACCGGAGGAGACCGGTGGCCGTCAGGCAACAGCCCCGACATCACTCTTTCAGGTTCAGTAGGTCGACTGCGACTGCCGTCGAGACCCTTGCCGACAACGTTCGCCAGTGCGGGATCCCTTGCCGGAGGCGGTCGTGGAGCACCGGTCTCGCTCCGGTGGACGCGACCGCCCCGGCCGTGGGTTACCGCAGGTCAGTGCCGGTTTCCGCGCGCCTTGAGGGCCACGTTCGGCAGCTCCGGTGCGGGCAGGCGGTCGCCCGGGTAGCCGTGGACTTCGCCGAACCGTTCGCCCCTCTCCCAGTCGAGCCGTGCTTGTGCGATCTCCTCGCCGGTGCGGCCGATGAAGTTCCACCACATGACGATGGACTCGCCGAAGGGCGGGCCGCCGAGCAGGATCAGGCGGGCCGGGGTGGTGGAGGTGTTGGTGAGGGTGAGGGTGCTGCGGCCGGGCGGGAGGTGCCCGAGGTCGGCGGGGTGCAGGGGGGTGCCGGCGAAGAGGACGTCGCCCTGGTCGACGAGGAGGCCGTGTTCGAAGGCGGGGTCGACGTCCAGGGTGGCGGTGGCGCCGGCGGGGAGGGTGAGTTCGGCGCCGAGGAGGGGGGTGAAGGTGGGGACGGGGGAGGTGTCGCCGGCCAGGGTGCCGAGGAAGACCCGGGCCTGGCCGCCGCCGGGGAGCGGGACGGGGGCGGGGACGTGGTGGTGGAAGTCGCGGGCGGTGTGCCGGTGGGCGTCGGGGAGGGCGACCCAGAGCTGGACGCCGTGCAGGACGGTGGTGGCGGCGGTGGAGGTCTCGGAGTGCGCGATGCCCCGGCCGGCCGTCATCAGGTTGAGTTCGCCGGGCCGGACGAAGGCGTGCACGCCGAGGCTGTCGCGGTGCTCGATCTCGCCGCTGAACAGCCAACTGACGGTCTGCAGGCCGATGTGCGGGTGCGGGGCGACGTCCATGCCGCCGGTGGTGGCGACGTCGTCGGGGCCGTAGTGGTCGATGAAGCACCAGGCGCCGATCAGGGTGCGTTCGCGCTGCGGGAGGGTGCGCCGGACGGTCATCGCGCGCGGGCCGCCGAGCGGGACGTCGCGCGGGGGCAGGACTTCGGCCGCGCCGTTCTCGGTGGTGCTGCTCATCGGGTGCTCCCTCCCGTGCCGCCGCGGATCGGCGAGCACGTCCGGCAAATCGTTTCATCTTCAACTATCATGGAACCGAGCATCCGACAAACACCGGTGCGCGGTGGAGCAGTGGAGGAGAGTCCAGGTGACCGAGGTGACCGAGGTGGCGGCCCCGACGGGTCGGGTCTACGTCGACAAGCAGACCCCGCAGGCGTTCCGCGCCATGCTGGGCACCGCCGAGGCCGTCCGGCAGGCCGCCGCCGAGGCCGGGCTCGACCGCCGCCTGGTCGAACTGGTCAACCTGCGCGTCTCGCAACTCAACGGCTGCGCCTACTGCCTGGACGTGCACACCAAGGCCGCGCTCAAGGAGGGCGAGGGCGTGCAGCGGCTCGGCGTGCTGGCCGCGTGGCGGGACGCCGCCGTGTTCGACGCCCGCGAGCGCGCCGCCCTCGCGCTCGCCGAGGCGACCACCCACCCCGCCGACGCGGCCGCGCAGGAGGCCGCGTACGCGCAGGCCAGGCAGGTGTTCGACGACGGGCAGATCTCGGCGGTCATCTGGGTGGCGATCACCATCAACGCGTTCAACCGGGTGTCGATCCTGAGCAAGCACCCCGTCCGCCCGGCCCGCTGACGCCCCGTCGGCAGGCCCGGCCGCCGCACGGGTGGAATCGCGGGGCGCGGCGGGCGGGCGGGGCGCGGCGGGGGCGTCCGGGTGGTGACCTGTGCGGAACAGGCCCACCCCCCTCCCGGAAGAGATGCCCGTCATGCGCCGTCCCCGCGCCCGGCGACTCGCCGTCGCGCTGCTCGCCCTGACCGCCCTCCTCCCCGCCGCCCCGGCCGCCGCCGACTCCGGCGCCCCGTTCGCCCGCCCCGCCGTACAACCCGCGCTCCGCCCGGTGCACCAACTGGCGGACGAGGACTGCCCGCTCGACCCGGCCCTCGCGGCCCGGCTGGACGCGGCGATCACCGACGTGCGCGAACGGACCGGCACGCCCGGTGTGATCGTCGGACTGTGGATGCCCGGCCGCGGCACGTACGTCCACGCGGACGGCGTCGCCGACAAGGCCACCGGACAGCCGATGACGCCCGACCTGAACCTGCGGATCGGCAGCGAGACCAAGACCTTCACCGTCACCGCCGTGCTCGAACTCGTCGACCGGGGACTGGTCGGCCTCGACGACCCGATCGGCGAGTACCTCGACGGCGTCCCCGACGGCGAGCACGTCACGATCCGCCAGCTCGCCGAGATGCGCAGCGGGCTGTACTCCTACACCTTCGACGACGACTTCGTGCACGCCCTGCTCAGCGACCCCGAACGGCCCTTCACCCCGCAGGAGTTGCTCTCGTACGCGTTCAAGCACGACAACGTGTTCCCGCCCGGCACCGACTACCAGTACTCGAACACCAACGCCGTCCTGCTCGGCCTGCTGGTCGAGAAGCTCGGCCGGATGCCGCTGCGCGACTTCATCCACCGCAACGTCACCGAGCCCGCCCACCTGAACCGCACCCTCTTCCCGCGCGCCGCCGAACTGCCCCGCCCCTACGCGCACGGCTACACCGACCAGACCCCGGACGGCTCCGTCGCCGACGCCACCCACTGGAACCCGTCCTGGAGCTGGGCGGCCGGCGCGATGATCTCCGACCTGCACGACCTGCGCCACTGGGCGAAGACCCTGGCCACCGGCGCCCTGCTCAGCCCCGTCACCCAGGCCGAACGCGAGAAGTTCCTGCCCGTCCCGGGCTTCGGCGACGGCGCCGGCTACGGGCTCGGCCTGTTCCGGATCGGCGGCTGGGTCGGCCACAACGGCTCACTGCCCGGCTACGAGAGCGTCACCCTCCACCTGCCCGAGCAGGACGCGACCCTGGTGATCCTGCTGAACACCGACATCATCCACGAGGGCAACGAACCCTCCACCCTGTTCGCCGAGGCGGTCACCTCGATCGCCACCCCCGGCCACGTGTACGAGCTGCCCGCCGAGAAGTAACCCCAGGCCGGGAACCCCGGCCCGCCCTCCCGTCGTCCTGACAGCGACGACGGGGGAAGGGGTTCGGACATGCGGGAGATCGGGCCGTACCGGGTGCTGCGGGAACTCGGGGCGGGCGGCATGGGGCAGGTCCACCTGTGCCGCACCGCCGGCGGGGTGCTGGTGGCCGTCAAGGTGATGCACCCCGAGTACGCCCGCGACGACGCGGCCCGCCGCCGCTTCGCCCGGGAGGCCCGGGCCGCCCGGCGGGTCGGCGGCGCGTGGACCGCGCCCGTGCTGGACGCCGACCTGGACGCCGAACGCCCCTGGCTGGCGATCGCGTACGTCCCCGCGCCGAGCCTGGCCGAACTGCTGCGCGCCACCGGGCCGCTGCCCGTCCCCTCGGTGCGCCGCCTGGGCGCGGGCATCGCCGAGGCACTCGCCGCCGTGCACGCCGCCGGGCTGGTCCACCGCGACGTCAAACCGGACAATGTGCTGGTCACCGCGCACGGCCCGAAGGTGATCGACTTCGGCATCTCGCGCGCCCCCGGCCAGACCCTCACCATGGACGGTGTCACCGGCACCCCCGGCTACATGTCGCCCGAGCAGATCGCACGGCCCGCCGAAGTCGGCCCGCCCAGCGACGTGTTCGCCCTCGGTGCCGTCCTCGCCGCGGCGGCCCAGGGCCGCCACCCCTGGACCGGCAACGGCGGACCCGAGGACATCTGGCCCGTGCTGCAGCGCACCGTCGACGGACGGCCCGACCTCACCGACGTCCCCGCGCCGCTGCTGCCCGCCGTCGCCCGCTGCCTCGACCCCGACCCGGCCCTGCGCCCGACACCCCGCCAACTCATCACCCTGCTCGACCCCGACCCGGCCGCGCCCTGGCTGCCGCCCGCCGGCCTCGCCCTGGTCGCCCGGCACGAACAGGACCGGGGCGCGCCCCGGGGCGCCGGAGCCGTCCGCCCGCACCCGCTGATCGCCCGGCACCCCGAGGTGCTCGACCTGATCGCCCGCCGCGCCGCCGCCGAGCAACTCCCGCCCGCCCCGGGCCGTGGCGCCCTCGCCGCCCTCCTCCCCGCCGCCGCCGAACTGTACGGCCCCGACCACCCCGACGCCCTCGACCTGCGACTCGCCCACGCCACCCGCACCGGCGAAGCCGGACAGCCCGCCCAGGCCGCCGCGCTCCTCACCGACCTGGCCGAACACACCGCCAGGGTCCTCGGCCCGGACGCCCCCGCCGTGTTCCACCAGCGCGTCGCACTCGTCCACCACACCGCCCGCTCCGGCGCCCTCGGCGTCGCCCTCGGCATGTCCGCGCTGCTCGGCGAACGCGCCCGCGCCGCACTCGCCCCCGCCGACCCGCTCCACCACCGGGTGCACACCCAACTCGGCGAACTGCTCGCCGAGGGCCGGCAGTACGACTCCGCCTCGGCCGCGTACGAGATCGCCGCCGACGGCCTCGCCGGGCAGCACGGCGAACGGCACCCCGACGTCCTGGAGGCCCGCTACTGGCAGGCCCACTGGACGTACAGCGCCGCACCCCGCAGCGGCCGGGCGATCGCGCTGTTCGCCCGGCTCGCCGCCGAGTGCGAGGCCGCCCACGGACCGGCCGCCATGGAGACCCTCTCCGCCCGGGAGGGCCACGCGTACGCCACCGCCGGGGCGGGCGACGGCGGGCAGGCGCTCCGGCTGTACGACCGACTGGTCCGGGACTGCGCGCAGTTGCGCGGACCGCTGGACGAACTCACCCTCACCGCCCGCTCCGGCCTCGCCCACCACCTCGGCGAGCTGGGCGCCACGGAGAGCGCCGCCGCCGCGTTCGAGGAACTCGTCCGCGACTGCGAGAGCGCCCTCGGCCCCTCCCACGTCCGCACCCTCGGCGCCCGCGAGGCCCGGACGCGCTGGAACGCCCGCACCGCCGCCCCGAACCCGGCCCCGGCGACCGGCGCGGTGGTGGGTGCGGTGGGTGCGGCAGGGACGGCGGGGGCGGTCGGGACGGGGGGAGCGGACGAAGGGGCCCTCACCGCCCGGATCCGCGCCGCCCTCGCCCTCGGTGAGCACGGCGACCCCGCCACCGCCGTCACCGTGCTCGCGGACACCGCCGCCGAAGCCGCCCGCACCCTCGGCCCGCACCACTTCGTCACCTTCCGGGCCCGCCTCGACGCCGCCCGCCTGACCGCGCGGGCCGGCGACCGCGCCGCCGCCCTGCACCACCTCAACGTGCTGCACGTGGACACCGCCGCGCACTTCGGCGAACAGCACGGCCGACTGCTCACCATCGCCCTCACCCGCCGCCAGGTCGAGGAGCAGCCCTGACGCCGTACCGGTCGGGGCCGGGATCGGGATCGGGGGCGGGGGCGGGGGCCGGGGTGGGCGGTGGTGCGCGGTGGTGGTGCGCGGTGGTGGGCGGCGGAAAACACCTGGCCGGAGCGGCGGGGGGACTGGCAGGGTCGGGGCATGGCCCAGCAGCGCTCCGCCGGGCGGTACGAGATCCGGGCGGACCACGACGACACCACCCTCGTGGTCCACCAGGCGTACTACCCGGCGATCGCCGACGCGGCGCTGCGCGCGGGCCGCTTCGTCGCACCCTTCTCGTTCCGGCGGATGACCTGGATCAAGCCCTCGCTGCCCTGGCTGCTGCACCGCAGCAACTGGGCGGCCAAGCCCGGGCAGGAACGCGTCCTCGCCGTGCGGATCACCCGCCGGGGCTGGGAACAGGCGCTCGCCGCCGCCGAGTTGACCACCGGTGACCAGGACCGACTGGCCGCCGCCCCCGTCCACGTCCAGTGGGACCCGGAGCGCTCGCTGCGCGGTGCCGCGCTCAACCACTACAGCATCCAGGTCGGCCTCGGCCGCGACACCGTCCGCGCGTACGCCGAAGAGTGGACCGTCGCACTGACCGACCTCATCCCGCGCGTCCGCCGCGCCGCCGAGCACGTCCGGGCCGGCCGCACCGATCTGGCCCGGCGTCTGCTGCCCACCGAACGCCCCTACCCGCTGCCCGCCGGACTCGCCGCACGCCTGTACCGGGCGGACTGAGCGAGCAGACGGGTCGTCGGCCCCGGCCGGGCAGGGGCCGCCGGGGATCAGCGCCGGGGGATCAGGACCGGAAAGCAGGTGTGGGGGAGCAGGGGCGGGGTGGGCGTGGCACCGGAATCAGAGGCGGGGAGGGGCGGGGATCAGGGACGGTCTCCGGGCAGGTCGGCCGGGCGGATCCGGTACACCTGGAGGTTCAGGCCGTAGTACTTGGTGGTCTCGCCGACCCAGCGCATCCCCAGCCGCTTCGCCACCGCGTGCGCCCGGTCGTTCTTGGGCCGGGCCACCGCGAAGACCTCCTCGATGTCCTGGGTGAACACCCAGTGCAGCAGCGCCAGGCCCGCCTCCGTCGCGTAGCCCTGGCCCCAGGACTGCGGGGAGAGCTGCCAGGTGATCTCCAGGTCCTCGTCGTAGGGCGGCAGCGGGCGGATCCCCAGCCCGCCGATCACCTTCCCGTCCTCGCGGCGCTCCACCGCCCACCGTCCGCGCGGCGGCAGCAACTCGGCCTGTTCCCGCTCCCAGCGGTGCAGCACCGAACGCATCGCCTCGGCGTCGACGACCTGGTCCATCACGGGCGTCAGCCAGCGGGCGACATCCGTGGAGCCGTACACGGCCAGCGCGTCCTCGGCGTCGTCCGGTGTCCAGTCCCGGACGACGAGCCGATCAGTGGTCAGGCTGATCCCCATGGGCGGGTCCTCCCTCAGTCGATTGGCGGACGTCTCCCTCCACCGGAGTGTGCGCTCCCTACCCGCCCGAGGCGAGCCGGAAGCCTGATCCGCACCACCTGTCACCGGACGGTCACCCGCCCGCCGACCGCCGTACACCGCCCGCTGGGCACCGCCCGCCGGGCACGACCGGGGCCGGGCCGAGTGGAGCCGTGCCGGGCCGTTGCCGTGCCGGGCCGTTGCCGTGCCGTGCCGGACCGTTGCCGTGCCGTGCCGGACCGTTGCCGTGCCGTGCCGTTGCCGTGCCGGGCTGCTCAGCGGCGGCGACCGAGCGGGAGGCGCAGGCCGTCCGGATCCTGGCCGTGCAGGGACAGCGCGGTGTCGACCTCCTCGGGCAGCGGGCCCACGCCGAGCAGGGCCAGGGCCAGCGCGGCGGTGCCGCGGTGCCAGTCGCCGGCCCGCCGCATCAGGGTGTGACCGCTGCCCGGCACCCGGTAGCCGGCCACCCGCGCGCCGTGCCCCCGGGCCCGCAGTGCGAACAGGTCGGTGTCCTCCGGCGGGGTGATCTTGTCCCGGTCGCCGTGCAGCATCAGCACCGAGCGGCCCCGCAGGTGCTCGGTCGGCTCGTCCCGGGGGCACCACGGTGCCAGCGCCACCACGCCCAGCACGCACGGGTGCGACGCCGCCCGCAGCGCGGCCCGGCCGCCCATCGAGTGTCCGATCAGCACCGTCGGCACCGGCCCCAACTGTTCGGCCAGGTCGGACAGCGCCGCCTCCGCGTCACGGGCCGCGTCCGCCCGGTCACCGTTCCACCCGCGGCAGCGGTAGCGCACCGTGCCCACCGCCACCGACCGGCCGTCCGCCACCCCCGCCCCGCGCTGCACCGCCTTCGCGAACGGTCGCATCCGCAACCCCGGCAGGTTCAGCACCGGAGGCGGCTGCGCCCCGAACTCCTTGCCGCCGTGCAGCACCAGCACCGCCGCGTCCGGTGAGGGCGGCAGCACCCGCCAAGCCAGCGGCCGGTGCGCCCCCACCACCCCACCACCCACCCGCACCGCGACCCGACCGCTCATCGCACCGTCCCCTGCCCTAGCCGTTCACATGCCGTGGTCGCTCGCAGTGGCCCACCCGCACCCGACGACCGAAACCGCCACTCTACGCGGGCGCCCCCGTCGGACGGCCGCCCCGGACCGAGGACGGCGAACGGACGGGCACACCGGCCAATTGCACCGGCCGAGCCCACCGGACGAGCGCACCGGACGAGCGTGCGGCCCCGTGCGCCGGGCGGGCCGCGATCACGCGGTGTGCGGGCGGCCGGTGGGCGGCGCACCGCGACCGCCGGTGTGCGTCGGGCGAGCTGACTGCTCGTAAGGTTGGGAGCGTGCCCACGGCGCGCGGCCGGACCGGTCCGCCCACGCGCCGGACCCGCGCACCGCGGACCCGCCCCACCGGACCCACCCGAGCCACCGGCCCCGCCCGGTCTGGTCCGGGACCGGGCCGGGAGCGGGGCCGCGACCGATCGCCAGAGCCGAGGGAGAGCCATGGCCGACGTCCACCCGCCCCGCACCGACGGCACCCCGACCGCCGAACTCGGCGTCATCGGCGGGTCGGGCCTGTACGCCCTGCTCGACGACGTCACCGAGGTGCGTGTCGAGACCCCGTACGGGCCGCCGTCCGACGC
>NZ_JNWZ01000059.1 GCF_000716545.1 Kitasatospora phosalacinea | reverse complement strand
CCCCCCCCCGCCCCCGCCGACCCGTGGGCCGTGCCGCCCCCCGGCGCCCACCAGCCGTGGGGCAGCGGCGCGCCGCACCCGGGCGCGGGCCAGATACCCGGCCAGTACGGGGTGCCCGGCCAGTACGGCGCACCCGGCCAGTACGGGATGCCCGGCTACCCGGGCTACCCGCAGCCGTCTCGGTCGCTGTACACCAACGGGCTGGCCATCGCCGCGCTGGTGGTGAGCTTCCTGTGCTACTTCGGCATCATCGCGATCGGCCTGGGCGCCGCCGCCCTGGTCCAGATCAAGCGGACCGGCGAGCGCGGCAAGGCCATGGCGGTCTCGGCCATCGTGATCGGCTCGGCCTGGCTGGTGCTCCTGGCCCTGGTGCTCGTCGTCGGCGGTCTCCGCCACGGCACCCGCACGCACGACTCCTCCGGCGACCGCGTCAAGCCCAGCGCGAGCCCCCTCGTCCTGCTGCCCGCGACCTCGCCGTTGCGGCTGAACACCGGAGAGTGCTTCAACCTGCCCAAGGAGCAGGTGGCCAAGGAGGTGCCCTGCTCGGAGCCCCACGAGGGCGAGGTGTTCTGGACCGGCACGCCCAGCGAGCAGGGCGACGACTACCCGGCCGCGAGCACGCTGGAGACCGAGGCGGACCAGGCGTGCACGGAGCACGTCGACGAGTACGTGATGGACACCTGGACGCTCACCGACGCGATGACGTACCGCTACTACTACCCGGACCGCAACAGCTGGCACACCAGCAGCGGCCGCCGCTTCGTCTGCCTCCTGGGCGGGGACGCGCCGACCACCGGCTCGGTGCGCAAGGACGCCACCAACCTGACGAAGGACCAGCAGCACCTGCTGGCCGCCACCAACCAGTTCGACCGGGCCTGGAGCAAGAGCCCCGACGAGGGCACCGAGGTCAAGGACGACCCGGAGGCGTTCCGCACCTGGGCCGGCAAGATGGCCGAGGCGGCCGACCGCCAGGCCGCGCTGCTCGGCGGGGTCACCGGCTGGGCCGACGCCGACAAGAAGACCGTCGACCGGCTGGTGACCGAGTCCAGGACGGCCGCCCAGCACTTCCGGGCCGCCGCGAAGGCCACCGACGGCGCCGCCGTCGAGAAGGAGTTGCACACCGCCTTCCAGCACCTGGGCGACGACCTGGTCCTCGACCTGCGTCGCCAGCTCGGCCTGGCCACCCAGGACCAGGAGCCCGGCAAGCACCCCTCGGACCAGGTGGTCTGACCGGAGCCGGGCCGGGTGACACGCCGTCACCCGGCCCCCGGCGGCATCACCGCTTCCGGTCCCACTCGGCGGCGTGCCGCACCAGCCGGGACGGCAGCGCGGGCGCGCCCGTCCAGTGCAGGTGCAGGTACGAGGCGTGCACCGAGCCGTGCAGGTGGCCCTCGGTGTGCGGGCCGGCCGGGGTGCGCCAGCCCCAGGCGGGGGACGGGCCGGCCGCCGGGTCGGTGGCGGTGCGGTGGAACTCGTGGCCGCGCACCCGGGAGCCGGCCGCCGCCAGCGGGGAGTCGGCGAGCGCCACCGCCTCCCGGTAGCCGAGGGTCAGCCGGGGCGTCATCCGGGCGGTGGAACCCAGCACCCCGCACATCGGCAGACCGTCCAACTCCCGCCCCAGGTACAGCAGTCCGGCGCACTCGCCGACCACCGGCGCGCCGGACGCAGCCAGTTCGGCCACCGCCCCGCGCAGTGCCGCGTTGGCGCTCAGCTCGGAGACGTACACCTCGGGGAAGCCGCCGCCGATCACCAGCGCGGCCGTCCGCTCCGGCAGCCGCTCGTCGTGCAGCGGGTCGAAGGGCACCACCTCGGCGCCGGCGGCGGCCAGCAGTTCGGCGTTCTCCGCGTACGAGAAGGAGAACGCCGCGCCGCCCGCCAGCGCGATCCGGGGCCGGGGCCCGGCCACCGGTTCGACCTCCGCCGCCGCGTCCCAAGGGCCGTCGGGCAGCGGCGGGGCGGTCCGGGCCAGCGCCAGCACCGCGTCCAGGTCGACCGAGCGGCCCACCAGTTCGCCCATCTCGCGCACCGCCCGCAGCGCCTCCGCGGAGCGCTCCACGGCCGGGACCAGGCCCAGGTGCCGGGACGGCGTGTCCACCGCCCCGGCCCGGCGCACCGCGCCCAGCACCGGCACGCCCGAGCCCTCCTCCAGGGCCTCGCGCAGCAGCGTCTCGTGCCGGTCCGAGGCGACCTTGTTCAGGATCACCCCGGCCAGCCGGACCTGCGGGTCCCAGGACGCGAAGCCGTGCACCAGCGCCGCCACCGACCTGGACTGCGAGGAGGCGTCCACCACCAGCACCACCGGCGCCCGCAGCAGCTTCGCCACCTGCGCGGTGGAGGCGAGTTCGCCCCGCCCGGCGGCCCCGTCGTACAGGCCCATCACGCCCTCGACCACGGCCACGTCCGCCCCGGCCGCGCCGTGCGCGAACAGCGGGGCGATCCGCTCCGGGCCGCTCATCCAGGCGTCCAGGTTGCGGCCCGGGCGCCCGGCGGCCAGCGCGTGGTAGCCGGGGTCGATGTAGTCGGGGCCGACCTTGTGCGGGGAGACCTTCAGCCCGCGCGCGGCCAGCGCCGCGATCAAGCCGGTGGCCACCGTGGTCTTGCCCGCGCCGGAGGAGGGAGCGGCCACCACCAGCCGGGGAATCACGTCGCTCAACCCGCTACCACTCGATCCCGCGCTGGCCCTTGCGGCCCGCGTCCATCGGATGCTTCACCTTCGTCATCTCGGTGACGAGGTCGGCCAGTTCGAGCAGCGGCTCGGGCGCGTACCGGCCCGTCACCACCACGTGCTGGCTGCCCGGCCGCTCCCGCAGCACCTCGACCACCTCCGCCACGTCGATCCACCCCCAGTGCAGCGGGTAGGTGAACTCGTCCAGCACGTAGAACCGGTACGTCTCGGCCGCCAAGTCCCGCTTGACCTGCGCCCAGCCCTCCCGGGCCGCCTCCTCGGAGGACTCGATGTCGCGCTGCACCCACGACCAGCCCGACCCCATCTTGTGCCAGGCCACCGTGCCGCCCTGCCCGGACTCGCCGAGCACCCGCAGCGCGTTCTCCTCGCCGACCTTCCACTTCGCCGACTTCACGAACTGGAACACCCCGACCGGCCAACCCTGGTTCCAGGCCCGCAGCGCCATCCCGAACGCCGCCGTCGACTTGCCCTTGCCCGGCCCGGTGTGCACCGCCGTGATCGGCAGCGTCCGGCGCTGACGCGTCGTCAGGCCGTCGTCCGGGACGTTCTCCGCCACTCCCTTGGGCATACCGCTCACGCCGCCTTTCGCGTCGTCGTCGTCATGGCGCGCGCTTCGCGCACCAGCGAGGCCACACCCTCGGCCCGAAGTTCGTCCAGACTGACCGCGTCACCGTTCAGGTGCGCCGCCAACTCCCGTGCCAGGCCCAGCCGGACGGGCCCGGACTCGCAGTCCAGCACCACCGCGGCCACGCCCTGCGCGGCCAGCAGCCCCGCCGCCCGGCGGGCCCGGGGCAGCGCGTCCGCCCCGCCGGTGGCCCGGCCGTCGGTCACCACCACCAGCAGCGGGCGCCGGTCCGGGTCGCGCAGCCGCTCCACCCGCAGCACCTCGTGCGCCCGCAGCAGGCCCGCCGCCAGCGGCGTCCGTCCGCCGGTCGGCAGCTGCTCCAGCCGGGCCGCGCCCACCTCCACCGAGGAGGTCGGCGGCAGCGCCAGCTCCGCGCCCGCGCCCCGGAACGTCACCAGCCCGACCTTGTCGCGCCGCTGGTAGGCGTCCATCAGCAGGGAGAGGACGGCGCCCTTGACCGCCGTCATCCGCTGCCGGGCCGCCATCGAACCCGAGGCGTCCACCACGAACAGCACCAGGTTCGACTCCCGGCCCCGGCGCACCTGCTCGCGCAGGTCGTCCCGGCGCAGCACCAGCGCCCGCCCGTCCCGCCCCCGCGCCGCCTGGTGCGGGGCCGCCGCGCGCAGCGTCGCGCTCAGGTGCAGCCGGGACAGCCGGCCCCGCGGGCGGCGGGCCCGGATGGTGTGCCCGGCGTCGGTCTCGGCGGGGGAGCGCCGGCCCTGCGCGCCCCGGCCGGTGCCGTCCACCTCGAACAGCCGGGTGCGGTACGGCCGGTCGGCCGCCACCGGCGCCGACTCCCGCGATCCGCCCGGGCGTTGCCGGGGCGGGGCGGGCGCGTCCTGCGAAGTCTCCTCACCGGAAGGCCGGTCGGGCCCGCCGGGCTCGGGTGCGCCACCGCCGCCGCCGTCACCACCGGGGCCGCCGTCGCCGTCCGGACCGCCGCCGTCACCGCCAGGGCCGCCGTCGTCCGGGCCGCCGTCGTCCGGGCCGCCGCCGTCCGGACCGCCACCGTCCGGCGGGCCCTGGTGCTCGGCCAGCGTGCGGTCCAACTGCTCCTCGTCCAGCCCGGGCGCGTCGAACGGGTTGCGCCGCCGCCGGTGCGGCAGCGCCAGCCGGGCGGCCGTGCGGACGTCCTCCTCCAGCACCCCGGTGCGCCCCGCCCAGGCGGCCAGCGCCACCGCGGTGCGCGCCATCACGATGTCCGCCCGCAGCCCGTCCACCTCGAACGCCGCGCACACCGCCGTGATCTGACGCAGCGCCAGGTCTGACAGCTCGACCTGCGGAAGCAACTCCCGCGCGACGGTGATCCGTTCGGCCAGCTCGCGTTCCCGCTCGCTCCAACGCGCCGCGAAACCCGCCGGATCGGCGTCGTACGCTAGGCGTCGGCGCACCACCTCGGCGCGCTCGTCCGCGTCCCGGGTCGCCGCGATCTCCACCGTCAGCCCGAACCGGTCCAGCAGCTGCGGCCGCAGCTCGCCCTCCTCCGGGTTCATCGTCCCCACCAGCAGGAACCGCGCCGCGTGCCGCACCGACACGCCCTCGCGCTCCACGTACGAGCGCCCCATCGCGGCCGCGTCCAGCAGCAGGTCCACCAGGTGGTCCTGGAGCAGGTTCACCTCGTCGATGTACAGCACCCCGCGGTGCGCCTTCGCCAGCAGTCCCGGCTCGTACGCCTTCACGCCCTCGGCGAGCGCCCGCTCCAGGTCCAGCGAGCCGACCACCCGGTCCTCGGAGACGCCCACCGGCAACTCCACCAGGAACGCGGGCCGTTCGGCCACCGCCGCCCCCGCGTGCGGCCCGTCCGGGCACTGCGGGTCCGGCGCCGCCGGGTCGCAGGCGAACCGGCACCCCGGCACCGTGGCGATCGACGGCAGCAGCCCGGCCAGGGCCCGCACCATCGTCGACTTCGCCGTCCCCTTCTCGCCGCGCACCAGCACCCCGCCCACGGCCGGCGAGACCGCGTTCAGCAGCAGCCCCAGCCGCAGGTCGTCCATGCCCACGATCGCCGTGAACGGATAACGGGCCTCGGTCACTCGGCACTTCCCCTCTCCAGTGGGGCCGGGGCCCCGGGCGGCACGAACGGCAGTCCCGCCGGTGCCCCGTTCTCGATCAGCTTCCACAGCGCGTCCGTGTCGGCGTGCTCCGCCACCAGGTCGCCCAGCGCGTCCAGCTGTTGTTCGCGGGCGGCGGCGAACGAGGTGTCCGGCGCCGGGACGAACGCGCGGCCGGCGGCGCGGGACACCTCGGCCAGGAAGGCCCGCCGGAACGCGTCGTTCTCCAGCAGGCCGTGCCAGGTGGTGCCCCACACCGCGCCCGCCCGGCAGCCGTCCAGCGGCCGCCCGGCGGCGTCCGTGACGAACGGGTCGCCGCCCTCCGCCGCCACCACCCCGTGGTGGATCTCGTAGCCCTCCACCGGCTCGCCCAGCGCCACCCCCGACGGCCGGGCCAGCACCTTCCGCGCGCCGAACACCACCCGGACCGGCAGCAGCCCCAGGCCGTCCACCGCGCCGGACGACTTCGACTCCACCGCGTCCACGATCTCCCGGCCCAGCATCTGGTAGCCGCCGCACACCCCCAGCACCGGCAGCCCCGCCGCGGCCCGCGCCGCCAAGGGCTCCGCCAGGCCCCGCCCGCGCAGCCAGGCCAGGTCCGCGACGGTCGCCCTGGTGCCCGGCAGCACCACCAGGTCCGCGTCCGCCAGCTCCTCCGGCCGGGTCACCCAGCGCACCAGCACGCCCGGCTCCTGCGCCAGCGCGTCCACGTCCGTGAAGTTCGACAGCCGGGGCAGCCGCACCACCGCGACCCGCAGCACCTCCGCGCCCACCGGACCGCCCGCCGCCGGCCGGGACGCCACCGACGCCAGGCCGAGCGAGTCCTCCGCGTCCAGCCACAGCCCGGGCAGCATCGGCAGCGTCCCCAGCACCGGACGGCCCGTCAGCCCCCGCAGCATCTCCAGCCCGGGCTCCAGCAGCCGGGCGTCACCGCGGAACTTGTTGACGAGCCACCCCGCCACCAGCGACTGGTCCTGCGGCGACAGCAGCGCCAGCGTCCCGAACATCGACGCGAACACCCCGCCCCGGTCGATGTCCCCGACCACCACGACCGGGAGCCGGGCCGCCGTCGCCAGACCCATGTTGGCGATGTCCCCGTCCCGCAGGTTGATCTCCGCCGGGGAGCCCGCGCCCTCGCACACCACCACGTCGAAGCGCGAGCGCAGGTCCGCCAGGCACTCCAACGCCCGCTCCAGCAGGACGGGTTTGCGCTCCCGGTAGTCCAGCGCCCCGACCTCCGCGACCGGCCGCCCCAGCAGCACCACCTGGCTGCGCCCGTCCGCGCCCGGCTTCAGCAGCACCGGGTTCATCGCCGCCTCCGGCGCCACCCCCGCCGCCTGCGCCTGCATCGCCTGCGCCCGCCCGATCTCCGCGCCGTCGGCCGTCACGAACGAGTTCAGCGACATGTTCTGCGCCTTGAACGGCGCCACCCGCACCCCCTGCCGGGCCAGCCAGCGGCAGATGCCCGCCGTCACCACGCTCTTCCCGGCGTCCGAGGTCGTCCCGGCCACCAACAGTGCGCCGTTCACCGGAGAACTCCTTTCGAGGCGCCCCGACCGGGGCGCGCGGAACGGCGGGAGGAGACCGGCGGTCCGCCGGAGTCCCGCGCCGTCGAAGTCAGTCGAACCACGAGGCCGCGCCGCGGCGGGTTCACCCGCGCCGCCGTCCGCCCAGTACGGCCCGCACGCCCAGCGTCGCGGCCAGGGCGAGCGCGCCCACCCGGCGGGAGAGGCGGCAGGCCCGTTCGATGTCGGCGACGGCGACCGGCGGCAGCTCCGCGCCCAGCACCGGCCGGTGCTCGACCCGCTCGCCGTAGCGCAGCGTCCCGCCCAGCCGCACGCCCAGCGCGCCCGCGAACGCGGCCTCCGCCTGGCCCGCGTTCGGGCTCGGGTGCGCCGAGCCGTCCCGCCGCCAGACCCGCCAGGCCCGCGCCGGGGCGCCGGACGCGGCGACCGTCAGCAGCGCGGTCAGCCGCGCCCCCGGCCAGCCCGCGACGTCGTCCAGCCGGGCCGCGGCCCAGCCGAAGCGGCGGTAGCGCGCCGACCGGTGCCCGACCATCGCGTCCAGCGTGTTGACGGCCCGGAACGCCAGCAGCCCCGGCACGCCCGCGACGCCGCCCCAGACCAGGGCGTTGACCACCGCGTCGGCGGTGTTCTCGGCGACCGACTCGACCACCGCCCGGGCCACCTGCCGCTCGTCCAGGCCGGACGGGTCGCGCCCGCACAGGTGCGGCAGCCGCTCCCGCGCGCCCGCCAGGTCGCCGTCCGCCAGCGAGCGCCCGACCGTCCGGGCCTCCCGGGTCAGCGAGGTGCCGCCCAGCACCGTGAAGGCGGCGGCGGCGGCCAGCGCACCCGCCGCCACCGGCGAGCGCCGCACCGCTCGGGCGGCCAGCGCCGCCCCGCCCGCCACCGCGCCGACCGCGAGCGCCGTGTGCAGCGCCCCGGCCCCGCGGTGGTCGCGCCACAGCCGGCGCTCCAGCCGGGCCGCGGCGGTGCCGAACAGGGCGACGGGGTGTCCGCGCCGGGGGTCTCCGAGCCGGGCGTCCGCGAGGTACCCCGCGGCCGCGCCCACCAGGTACGGGGCAGCCCCCATGGTGTCGTGTCCTCACTCAGGGTCCGCGCCCTGGATCGACGGAACGGGGGCCAGAGTCTCCTGACTCCCGGTCACCCCCGCGCGGGGTGTCCGGTCACAGTGGCGGGACCGCGCCGGACTCGCACCGGCTTCCTCTGCTTGCCTCCGTTTGGCCCGAAGATCCCACCACGCCCGCTTCGGGGCAGTCAACCGAGGCGGCGGAGGGGTTGGTCACATCCGGCCGCGGACACCGGAAGGGCCCCGCCGAACCGGTCGGCGGGGCCCGGGAGCGCAGGTCAGGACGGGTGGGCGGCGGGTCAGGGGGTGCGCACGGCGGGCCGCGGCGGGGTCGGCATGCCGTCGCCGAGGAAGAAGCTCGGGTGCGGCGGCTGGTTGTAGGCGGTGTTCTGCCAGGCGACGGCCTCCCGGTACTGGACGTCGTGCATCAGCGTGGTGATCCGCAGCGAGGTGGGCGCCGGCGTGGAGTAGATCCGCAGCGCCCGGTTGTCGGTGGTGGGCCAGACCACCTCCTCGCGCCAGTCGCCGAACAGGTCGGCGCTCAGCGACGGGGTGGCCTTGGTGCTGTTGTTGGAGTGCACGCCGGAGGCGGTCAGCAGCCGGGTGTCGGCCGCGGTGCCGTACTTGTCGACGTGGGTGCCGTCGAGCAGTTCGCGCACCGGGTCGCCGTCCCACCAGACCGTGAAGTTGGCCGAACCCGGCTTGCGGCCGACGTCCTGCCCCTTGGCGCCGTAGAGGCCGCTCACCCCGGACGACCAGGACTCGGCGCCCGGGCTGCCCGCGTACACGTCGTCCGAGACGCCGCGCCCGTTGTCGCAGGCGCAGTCCGGCTGGTGCCACAGGATCCGGCCGGTGCGCGCGTCGGCGAACCAGGCCGAGTACTTGTCCGTGCTCTCGTCGACCTTGAACTCCTCCAGGCCCGGACGGCTCGGGTCGAGGTCGCCGACGTGCATCGCGTCGCCGTGCCCCTGCCCGGTGTTCCACAGCCCGCGCCCGTCGTCGTCCAGGGCCATCGCCCCGTACACGATCTCGTCCCGCCCGTCGCCGTCCACGTCCGCGACGGACAGCTGGTGGTCGCCCTGGCCCGCGTACGCGCCGTTCCCGGCGGCGTCCGAGTCGAACTTCCACCGCTCGGTGAGCCTGCCGCCGCGCCAGTCCCAGGCGGTGACGACGGTCCGGGTGTAGTAGCCGCGGGCCGTCACGAGCGACGGGCGCGAGCCGTCCAGGTACGCCGTCCCGGCCAGGAACCGGTCGACCCGGTTGCCGTACGAGTCGCCCCACGCCGAGACGGTGCCGCGCGGCGGGTCGTAGTCCACGCTCTGCAGCGCGGCGCCGCTGCGCCCGTCGAAGACCGTCAGGTACTCCGGCCCGGACAGCACGTACCCGCTGGAGTTGCGGTGGTCGGCGGTGGCGCTGCCGATGACCCGCCCGGCGCCGTCGACCGTGCCGTCCGCGGTCTTCACCGCGACCTCGGCCCGCCCGTCGCCGTCGTAGTCGTACACCTGGAACTGCGTGTAGTGCGCGCCGGAGCGGATGTTGTGCCCCAGGTCGATCCGCCACAGCCGGGTGCCGTCCAGCTCGTACGCGTCGAGGTAGGTGTCGCCGGTGTAGCCGGACTGCGAGTTGTCCTTGGCGTCGGTCGGGTTCCACTTCAGCACGAACTCGTACTGCCCGTCGCCGTCCAGGTCGCCCACGCTCGCGTCGTTCGCCTCGTAGGTGTAGGAGCCGCCCGGGTTCGAACCGCCGGGCGGCGGGGAGACCGGCACGTCCCGGTAGCCGTCCGCGAAGCCGATCGAGGCCGGCGAGGCGGCCTGCTCGACCCCGCCCACCACCGCGCGCACCGTGTACGAGGCGCCGGCCGGGGCGCCGGAGTCCAGGTAGTCCGTCGCGGTGGCCAGCGGCGCCGGGTTCACCCTGGTGCCGTCGCGGTAGACGTTGAACGCCACGCCGTCCGGGTCGGTGGCCAGCCAGCGCCAGGACACCAGGTTGCCCGTGCCGCTGCGCACCGAGACCAGCCCGCGGTCCAGCTTCTCCACCTGCCGGCCCTGCCCGGCGGGCGGGGCGGTCGGGGACGGACTGGCCGGCGCCGGAGAGGTGGTCGAACTCCCGGTGCAGACCGTGCCGTTGAACGTGAACGAGCTCGGCACGGCGGCCGCGCCCGAGCCCGGCACCGAACCGTTGAAGCCGAAGCTCACGCTGCCGCCGGTCGCCACCGCGCCGTTGTAGTCCAGGCTCTTCGCGGTGACCCGGGTGCTGCCCAGGGTCACGTCCGCGTTCCACGCCTGGGTGACCTGCTCGCCGTTGGCGAACGACCACTGGAGCGTCCAACTCGTCACGGCGTCGCCCAGGTTGGTGATCCGCACGTTCGCCCCGAAGCCGCCCTGCCACGCGCCGGCGACCGCGTAGTCGACCCGGCACCCGGCCGCAGCCGCGCCCGCCTGCTGGACCGCCCAGCCCGCACCGGCCGCGACCAGCGCGCCCGCCGCCAGCCCCGCGACCGGGCGCGCGGCCCACCGCCTGCGATGTCCTGCCATCGTTGCTCCTTCATGGAGGGGACGGATAACTGGGAGCGCTCCCATGACATCCACCCAGGCTGGCGGGACACCGTCAACCCTCCGGCCCGCAGGTTGCGAAACTTTCGCCGCCGCTCCGGTGAACTCCCAGGTGGGGGAGGGCGGCCGGGCCGAAGAGCGGACGCGGCGGGGGCCGACCGGGCGGCTACGCGCCGACGGCGTCGCCGCGCAGAGAGCGGATCATGCTCCGCAGGCTCCGGAGCGCGTCCGCCTGCTCGGCCTCGGTCATGCCCGCCAGCATCCGGACCTCGACGGACCGGACCGCCGCGCTCGCCCGCTCCAGGCTGCGCCGGCCGCGGGGCGTGAGCCGCGCGGGCAGGGCCTTCCCGACGGGGGCCTGCGCGGGCCTGGTCACGTAGCCGTCCCGCTCCAGGTTCTGGAGCAGCACGTTCATCGACTGCCGGGTCACGAACGCGCCGCGCGCGAGCTCGGAGTTGGACAGGCCCGGTCGCTGGGCCAGCAGTTCCAGGCAGGAGTAGTGCGTCACGGTCATCCCGAGCGGCCGCAGCACCTCCTCCATGGCCGTGCGCAGGACGCTCGAGGCCTCCTTCAGCAGGTAGCCCAGTGAGGTGTCCAGGTCGATGCCGGTTCCGCTTTGACTCATGTCAGAAGTCTGACATACGTTGACCTGTGTCAGGAATCTGACACGAAGGGAAGGAACCCCGCCATGCCCGTCACCGGCCCCGACTTCATCTCGCTGCAGGTCCGCGACCTCGCCGCCGCCCAGGCGTTCTACGAGCGGTACCTCGGCCTGGTCCGCTCGCCCGCCGGGCCCCCGCACGCCGTCGTCTTCCGGACCGAGCCGATCGCGTTCGCCCTGCGCGACGTCGTCCCCGGCACGGACCTCGCGGCCGCAGCCCGACCCGGCATCGGCACCGCGATCTGGCTGCACGCCACCGACGTCCAGGCCATCCACGACGCCCTCGCCGCCGACGGCCACGCCATCGTCTCCGCACCGGTCGACGGCCCCTTCGGCCGGACGTTCACCTTCGCCGACCCCGACGGCTACCACGTCACCCTCCACGACCGCGCCTGACCGGCCGCGACCGCCGCGAGGACCGCGCTTCCCCGCGCGCCCCCCGGCGGGGCTCCTTATGTTGGCGGTATGTCACCACATGTCGGCTTCATGCCATCGAGGGGCGCGAAGGGCGCGTCCCCCCTGGCCGGGCGGGTCGCCGTCGTCACCGGGGCCGCGCGCGGCCTGGGCGCGGCCGTGGCCGGCAGGCTGTCCGAGCGGGGCGCGACCGTGGCCCTGCTGGGGCTCAACGCGCGGTCCCTGGAGCAGGTCGCCCGGTCCCTGCCGGGGCCGGGGCGGGGCGTCTGCTGGGAGGCCGACGTCACCGACGACGCGGCGATGAGCCGGACGGCCGCGGAGGTGCGCGAGCGCCTCGGCGAGCCGTCGGTGGTCGTCGCCAACGCCGGGCTGGCCGAGGGCGGCCCGTTCGCCGAGTCCGACCCCGCGACCTGGCGGCGGGTGATCGAGGTGAACCTGATCGGCAGCGCGGTCACCGCCCGGGTCTTCCTGCCCGACCTGGTCGCCACCCGCGGCTACTACCTGCAGATCGCCTCCCTGGCGGCGATGGGCACCTCGCCCATGATGAGCGCGTACTGCGCCTCCAAGGCGGGCGTCGAATCGTTCGCCCACGCCCTCCAGGCGGAGCTCGCCCACCAGCGGGTCGGGGTCGGCGTCGCCTACCTGAACTGGATCGACACCGACATGGTCCGCGACGCGGACCGGCACACCGTCCTGCGCGAGCTGCGCGCCCACATGCCCCGGCCGGCCCGCCGGGTGTACCCGGCGCCCGCCGTCGCGGCCCGGGTCGTCCGGGCCGTCGAACGGCGGTCCCCGGCGCTCTACGTCCCCGGCTGGCTCCGGGCGGTCCAGCCCGTCCGCGCCGCCCTGCCCCCGCTGGTCACCCGGCTGTCGCGCACCGAGCTGCCGCGCATCTCCGCCCACCACGACTTCGACGCCACCGGACTGCTCGGCGCCGGGGCCCGGGACGACGCGGCCCACGGCACCCCGGGCGGGCCGGCCTGACCGGCGCACCCGGCGTGCCGGTGCCGCCCGCCCCTCGATCCGACCGGCGGCGCCCCGCTGAACACCGGGGAGGCCCGCGGGGCCGCGCCCCCGGCGCACGGACCGGTCACGGTCGGTGCGCCTCCAGGTGCGCCTCCGGGCCGTCGCCGGGCCGTCGCCGGTTCGTGGCATCACCCAGCCGCCCGGCCCCGCGCCCCGCCCCGCTTGGTGCCATCCGCCGCTGTGGCCCGCCCCGCCCCCGCCCCTACCGTCGGAAGGCATGCGACGCAGACAGCCGCCGGCCCCCGCGCCGGTGCCGTTCTCCCCGGCCGCCGCCCGCGCCCACCGCACCGCGCTCGGCCTGACGGTCGACCAGGTCGCGGACGGGCTGGCCGCGCACGGCGTACGGCTGCTGCCTGGGCACGTCCTCGGCTGGGAGGAGGGGCGCGTCACCCCCACCGAGGAGCAGCTGACCGCCCTCGCCCGCACCCTCTGGTGCCCACCCGCCGACCTGATGGGCGCCGCCCCGGCCACCCTCCGCGAGCACCGGATCGCCCGCGGCCTCACCCCGGACCAGGCCGCCCGCCTGCTCGGCCTCGCCCCCGGCACCTACCGGCAGGCCGAGACCACCGGACGCTGGACCGGCGACGAGGAACAGACCCGCCTGCTGGCCCGCGTCCTCGCCCTCGACCTGCCCGCCCTGCTCCACCTCACCGGCCGCACCGCCGCCCTCGAAGCCCGCCTCCGCCAGGTCGTCCAGGGCCGCTGGCAGGCCCAGCTCGCCCCCGTCGCCCGCCTCGTCCCCGCCGACCCCGCCACCCTCGAACACGTCCTGGCCGCCCTCCAGGCCGAACACCACACCCCCGCCTCCTGGGGCACCGCCCCGGCTCCGCCCCGCCCCGAACCCGTCCCCCGCTTCTGGCAACTGCTCGCCGAGGCCGGGGAGGGGGAGGGGCGCTAGGGCCGAGGCAGGCCGGGGCCCGTACCGGAGCAGCTCCCGCAGCGGGGCCTCGTGCGCGGAATCGCCGTCCGGACCGGCGACGCCCACCGTGGCGGGCGGGGCGCCCCCGAAGCGCGGGGTCGCACCGGGCGCCCTCCGGGCTCAGCTCGACGACGGCCGTGCCCGGTCGCGGGCCGGCCGGGCCCGTCACCCGTCGCCCGCCGCCCGTCACCCGCCGCGCCGCCCCGAATGGCCGTCCGTCGCGCGGGCAGGTGCACTGGGAGCACAGGACCGCCAGCACCCGGGAGAGCGCCATGCGTTGGGGAACCGCAGCCGCCGTCGCGGCCGCCGCAGCAGGAACCGGAACGGCGGCCTTCCTGCTGCTGGGCCGGAAGGTGTCGGACCGGGTGGTGCGGCCCGGCACCGTGCGGGCGCTGTCGGCGCCCGCGCCCGTCGAGGTGCACGCGCTCGGTCCCGGCCGGGTGGTGCTGACCTCGACGCCGGACACCCGTCGGCGCGGCACGTACGCGCTGGAGTGGGGCGAGGGCGGCCACGCCGTGGTCGGCGGGGTGCTGGAGCAGGGCGCGGACCGGGTCATCCGGCGGCTGGAGCGCGCCGACGGCGGGACGCTCGCCGTCGGCACCGAGGTCAGGGTCACCCCGCGGGTGCTGCTCGGCGACCCGCGCACCGCCCTCGGCCTGGACTATGCCGAGGTCGCCGTGGCCGGCGAGCTGGGCTCCCTGCCGGCCTGGCGCACGGCGGGGATCCGCGGCACCTGGGTGCTGCTGGTGCACGGCCCCGGCACCGGCCGGGAGCAGGCGTTGCCGGTGCTGCCGCTGCTGCACGCGCTGCGGCTGCCCACCCTGACCGTCAGCTACCGCGGCGACCGGGACGCCCCGGCCCCGCCCGACGGCCTGGGCCACTTCGGCGAGACCGAGTGGCAGGACGTCGAGGTGGCGATCCGGTACGCGCTGTCCCAGGGCGCCGGCCAGGTCGTGCTGTACGGCTGGTCGGTCGGCGCGACCATCGTGCTGCACGCCGCCGCCCGCTCCACCTGGCGCGACCGGATCGCCGGGGTGGTGCTGGACTCCCCGGTGCTGGACTGGTCCGAGACCGTCCGCCGGGAGACCGCCCGGGCCTGGTCCTCGCCCGCCCTCGGCGGGCTCGGCGCGCTCTCCGCCCAGGGCCGCACCGGCGTCGACCTGGCCGACTTCGCCCGGGTCGCCTCCGGCGCCGACCTGCCCGCGCCCGCGCTGCTGCTGCAGAGCCCGGACGACGGGATCGCCCCGTGGGGCGCCGCCCGGCGGCTGGCCGACGGCCGCGACGACCTGGTCAGCCTGCACCCGGTGCCGCACGCCGAGCACGCCGCGCTGTGGAACGCCGACCCGGCCGGGTACACCGAGGCGCTGCGGCGCTTCCTCACCCCGCTGCTCTGAGGCCCGCACCCCGGGGACGGGGAACCGGCGGGCCGCGCACCGCGTCTCCGTCTCGGAGCGGTCACGATATTCGCCATGTCCACGTCGAAAAGTGGAGTGGTTCGTCCCGTTTCGTGGCGACTCGTCCCCCCGTCGTTCGAGGCGTTCGCACGACGGGCCGAGACAGCTCGCCAGCCGATGTGACAGAAGGCCCGTACAAGGGGAAGACTGCACGGCGTGACGTCTCGGAACCCGCGCGACCGTGATGCCCCGCACCCGCCCCACCGCACCGGTGCGACGGTGACCCGTCTGCCCGGAACGGCGGCCGTCGGTCGTGTGGAGGGCACCCCCCCCGCCGCCAACCGCCGCCGGGTCCCCGCGAAGCCGGGGCGCGGCCGGGTGCCCGTCCCGGACGGCTTCCCGGCCCCCTCCGAGCTCGCTCCGCTGGCCCGCCGGATGCTCGCCGACGCCGTCCGCGTCGCCCGCTGGGCGGGCGAGCTCTCCGAGGTCGACAAGCGCGGCGAGCTCCTCCCCGAGGACGCCCGCGCCGCCGGCCGCGCCCTCGCGATGACCGTCGGCGCCGCCGCCAACGCCTGGGGCCAGGCCCTGCTGGTCGGCCTGGTCGAGCTCCGCGACGGCGGCGCCGGCCCCGGCTGGCGGCTGCACGCCTGGGAGCACGACGACGAGGCGGTGGTCCGCGGCTGGTCCGCGCTGTTCGACGCCTGGACGCTGCTCGCCCCCGTCCCGCCCGCCGCCCTGCGCGGCGTCTTCGCCCAGCTGGCCGGCCAGGCCGTCGACCAGGCCCCCCAGCTGCTGTCCTTCCTGCACCTGGTGGACGGCCCGGTCGCCGACAGCGAGCTGCTCGAACTGCTCCGCCGCGGCCTCGACGAGCGCCGCCTCGGCCCCAGCTCCGGCACCTTCCCGCTGTCGCCCGTCCCGCACGCCGCGTTCGCGGTCTCCGCCGTCCGCGGCACCTGCCGGGAACCGCAGATCGACACCCCGCACTCGCCCGCCGACGTCGCCGCCGTCCTGGACTGGATGCTCGACGGCCTCGCCGCCGTCGGCGCGCTCGGCCGCCGCGACGAGGCCGCCGAACTCTCCCCGCTCGGCCACTGGGCGGTGCGCGCCAAGCTGGAGGAGATCTGCACCGTCGCGCAGACCGCCGCCGGCCACATCGAGCAGAGCGCCGTCGAGCTGCTCAGCGCCTGCGCCGACTACAGCCCCGGACCGGCCCGCGCCGAGTTCCGCGCCTGGGTCGCCGCCCGCCCCGCCGACCGCGCCGTCGCCGAACTCCTCGAAGCCGCCCGCGGCGAGGACGCCCTCGTCCGCGGCCTCGCCTTCGAAGCCCTGCGGGTGGTGGCCGGCTCCACCGCCGAACAGGGCGTGCGCGCCGCCGTCGACGAGCCGGTACTGCGCCCCTACGCGCTGCTCTGGTTGGCCGAACAGCTGGACGAGGAGGGGGTGTCCCCGGCCGACGTGCTGGGCGCGGAGGACGCCGCCTGGCTGTGGGTGGACACCGCCGCCGCGGTGCTCGACCACGGCGAGACCGCGCTGCTGGTCGGCCACGTCGAGGGCGCGTCCGCCGGCGAGCCGGTGCGGCTGTTCAACCGCGCCCGCCAGTCCGGCCACCCGCGCGCCGCGAGCGTCCTGACCGCCGTCGCCTCCGTCCACCCCGACCCGGCCGTCGCCCGGGCCGCCCGCCGCAGCGCCTTCTCCGTCCACAACGGCGGCGCGTAGCCGCCCTCCGGCGAAGGCGGAGAAGCCGCCCCCTCCGGCAACGAAGAAGCCGCCCTCCCGGATCGGTCTCCGGGAGGGCGGCTTCTTGCGTTCGGTGTCCGGGGCTAGCCCCGGTTCTCGGCCCGACGGGCCCGCACCACGCCGACCTTCTCGCCGACCTTGCGGCGAATGACCAGCAGCGGCGCCATCGCGGCCAGCGCGATCTGGGCGACCGCACCGATGTGCATCAGGGTGTCGCCGCCGGGCAGGCCCGCCGCCCAGGAGGCGAGGCAGCCGATGGAGACCACGATCCAGGCGAGCGTCGCGGTGGCGAGCAGGCCCTGCGGCTTCGGGTACTCGATCCGGCTGACCATCAGGTAGGCCACGCCGAAGATCATCAGCAGGCCGGGGACGAACGGCGGGTCGAGCAGCACGATGGCCAGGACGGTCATCGCGCCCATCGGGCAGGGCATGCCCTGGAAGATCCCCGGCCGCATCTTGACCGCCGAGAAGCGGGCCAGGCGCAGCACCACGGCGAGCAGCACGGTCAGCGCGATGAACGCCGAGAGCTGCTGGTTGCTGCCGGGGGAGACCAGGCCCCACACCGCGACGAAGTAGGCCGGCGCGATGCCGAAGCTGATCAGGTCGGCCAGGTTGTCGAGCTCGGCGCCGAGCGCGGAGGAGCGCAGCTTGCGCGCCACCAGGCCGTCGAAGAGGTCGCACATGGAGCCGATCAGCAGCAGCGTCACCGCGGTGGCGGCGCTGTGCTTGACCGGCGCGCCGGACTCGTCGCTGAGGTGCGGGATGAGGATCCCGGTGGTGATCGAGTAGATCGCCAGGAAGCCGCAGACGGCGTTGCCGAGGGTCAGGAAGTCGGCGGTGGACAGGTGCTGGGGGGAGCGGGGGGCACGCAGTTCGCGGTCGCGGGCCCAGCGGCGGCGGCGGAAGTCGGTCGACTCCTCGCCGTCGTCGAGGTCCATGAGGGTTTCCGGATCAGTCACGGTCAAGGCGAGTCACCCCGGCGGTGGTTTTCTGGCCGACCGTGACGCCGACCTCGACGCCCGCCGGCAGGTAGGTGTCGACGCGGGAGCCGAAGCGGATCAGACCGACCCGCTCGCCCTGCTCGACCTTGGTGCCGGCGTCCATGTAGGGGACGATGCGACGGGCCACGGCACCCGCGATCTGCACCATCTCGATGTCGCCGAGCTCGGTGTCGAAGTGCCAGACGACCCGCTCGTTGCGGTCGCTGTCCTTGTTGAACGCCGGGACGAACCCACCGGCGACGTGCTCGACGGACGTCACGGTGCCGGCCAGCGGCGCCCGGTTGACGTGGACGTTGAGCGGGCTCATGAAGATCGCGACGCGGGTGCGGCCGTCCGGCCACTCGTCGATGGACTGCACCACGCCGTCCGCCGGGGAGATGACACGGCCGGCGCCGATCTCGCGCTCGGGGTCGCGGAAGAACCACAGCATGCCGGCGCTCAGGGCGCAGGCGGGCACGGCCGCCAGGGCCCACTTGCCGGAACGCCGGGTGAGGGCGGTCGTCACGGCGGCGGTGGCCAGTGTGGGGAGGAACCAGGGGGTGGCACCGCGCGCGATGGTCACGCGGGGACGCCGACCTTCGGGTCCGGGACCCTGGGCGGAGGTGTGAGGGGACGGGCTGATGGGCATCGAGGACCTTTAGTCGCGGCCCCGCGCGGAGACACTGAAGGGCCCCTGGACGGGGGCCACCGCGGGGATCGAGTTGTTTGGACGGCTGCTGTCCGGGTGGATGCTATCGGGACCTGCCCGTATCTGGGCAAGCCGCCTGCTAGCCGGACTACGCCTGCCTGCGGAGTCGAGCACCTGCTATGCATACGACCGTAACCGGAGCGGGCGCGGTTCCCCAAGAGGTCTGGTGTCACGGGTGATTCACGTCTCAGTGACGGCGGAGTGACACGCGGTGCGCGGAGGCGAACCACCGGCGCGTACCTGGGGGAACGCGCCGGTGGGTCGCCTCGGGCGCCGTTCCCGCCGTCGGATCGGCTGACCAGGCCGGAGCGGGCGCGGCGCGGCGCGGACGGCGGGCCGCACGCCCACCGCCCGCACCGGGAGGGGTGGTTCAGTCGGCGAGCCGGTACTCCTCGAGGAGCCGGCGTCCCACGATCATCTTCTGGATCTCCGCCGTACCTTCACCGATCAGCAGCATCGGGGCCTCCCGGTACAGCCGTTCGATCTCGTACTCCTTGGAGAAGCCGTAGCCGCCGTGGATCCGGAAGGAGTCCTCGACGACCTCCTTGCAGTACTCGGAGGCCAGGTACTTGGCCATCCCGGCCTCCAGGTCGTTGCGCTGCCCGCTGTCCTTCTTGCGGGCGGCCATCACCATCATCTGGTGCGCGGCCTCGACCTTGGTGGCCATCTCGGCCAGCTTGAACTGGATCGCCTGGTGCTCGGCGATCTTCTTGCCGAAGGTGGTCCGCTGCTGCGCGTACGCGATGCCCAGCTCGAACGCCCGCCGGGCCACCCCGCAGCCGCGCGCGGCCACGTTGACCCGGCCGACCTCGACGCCGTCCATCATCTGGTAGAAGCCCTTGCCGGGGACGCCGCCGAGGACCCGGTCGGCCGGGACGCGGACGTCCTGGAGCACCAGCTCGGTGGTGTCGACGCCCTTGTAGCCCATCTTCTCGATCTTCCCGGGCACGGTCAGGCCGGGCACGGTCTCGTTCGGCCCGAAGCCGGGGGTCTTCTCGATCAGGAAGGTGGTCATGTTCTTGTACGGGGTGCTGCCGCCCTCGTCGGTCTTGCACAGCACCGCGACCACCGAGGAGGTGCCGCCGTTGGTCAGCCACATCTTCTGGCCGTTCAGGACGTAGTGCTCGCCGTCCCTGACGCCCTTGGTGGAGATCGCCGAGACGTCGGAGCCCAGGCCCGGCTCGGACATCGAGAAGGCGCCGCGCAGCTCGCCGGCGGCCATCTTCGGGAGGAAGTGGTCCTTCTGCTCCCGGGTGCCGTGCGCGTTGATCATGTGCGCCACGATGAAGTGGGTGTTGACGATGCCGGAGACCGACATCCAGCCGCGGGCGATCTCCTCCACCACCAGGGCGTAGGTCAGCAGCGACTCGCCGAGGCCGCCGTACTCCTCGGGGATGGTCAGCCCGAACAGGCCGAGCTGCTTCATGCCCTCGACGATGGCGGTCGGGTACTCGTCCCGGTGCTCCAGTTCGGTGGCGACCGGGATGATCTCCTTGTCGACGAAATCCCGCACGGTGGCGAGGATGTCCCGCTGGATCTCGGTGAGGCCGTCGGTCTGTGCGAGGCGTCCCATCGTGCGGCTCCGTGAATGCTCGTGAAGGTGGGGGTGGGGGTTGGGGGGCTCCGCGGCGCGTGGCTGCCGCGGAGCCCCCGGGAACCGGGTAGGGACGAGGCCGATGACGGCGGCCCGCCCGTCCGGGGCTCTGAGGGGCGGTCAGGCGAGCGGCTCGGGGCGGCCGGGCTGCTCGCCCCCGCGCTCCTTCACGTACGTCTCGGTCGGCACCATCACCTTGCGGCGGAAGGTGCAGACGACGGTGCCGTCCTGCTTGTAGCCCTTGGTCTCGACGTACACGATGCCGCGATCCGGCTTCGATGTCATGTGCTTGTCGAGAACCGTGGTCTCGCCGTACAGCGTGTCGCCGTGGAAGGTCGGCGCGACGTGGCGCAGCGACTCGATCTCCAGGTTGGCGATCGCCTTGCCGGAGACGTCCGGGACGGACATGCCCAGCAGCAGCGAGTAGACGTAGTTGCCGACCACGACGTTCTTGCCCTGCACCGTGGTGGTCGCGTAGTTGGCGTCCAGGTGCAGCGGGTGGTGGTTCATCGTGAGCAGGCAGAACAGGTGGTCGTCGTACTCGGTGACGGTCTTGCCGGGCCAGTGCTTGTAGACCGCGCCGACCTCGAACTCCTCGTAGGTGCGTCCGAACTGCATCGCGTCACGCCTCCGCCGTCTTGTCGGATACAGGCTGTTCGAACTTGGTGGTGCGCTCCAGGCCCGCGGCCCGGCCCTTGCCCGCGATGACCAGGGCCATCTTGCGGCTGGCCTCGTCGATCATCTCGTCGCCGAGCATCGCCGAGCCCTTGGCGCCGCCCGCCTCCGAGGTGCACCAGTCGTAGGCGTCCAGGATCAGCTCGGCGTGGTCGTAGTCCTCCTGCGAGGGCGAGTAGATCTCGTTCGCGGCGGCGACCTGGTCCGGGTGCAGCACCCACTTGCCGTCGAAGCCGAGGGCGGCCGAGCGGCGGGCCACCTCGCGGTAGCCCTCCTGGTTGCGGATCTGCAGGTAGGGGCCGTCGATCGCCTGCAGGTCGTTGGCGCGGGCGGCCATCAGGATGCGCATCAGGATGTAGTGGTAGGCGTCGGCGCCGTAGCCGGGCGGCTGCTCGCCGACCACCAGGGACTTCATGTTGATGGACGCCATGAAGTCGGCCGGGCCGAAGATGATGGTCTCCAGCCGGGGCGAGGCGGCGGCGATCGCGTCGACGTTGACCAGGCCCCTGGCGTTCTCGATCTGCGCCTCGATGCCGATCTTGCCGACCTCCAGGCCGACCGTCTTCTCGATCTGGGTGAGCAGCAGGTCGAGGGCGACCACCTGCTCGGCGTCCTGCACCTTGGGCAGCATGATGCAGTCCAGGTTCTGGCCGGCGCCCTCGACCACCGTGATCACGTCGCGGTAGGTCCAGTGCGTGGTCCAGTCGTTGACCCGGACGACCCTGGTCTTGCCGCCCCAGTCGCCGTTGTTGAGGGCGTCCACGATGTGGTGGCGGGCGCTCTCCTTGACCAGCGGGGCGCAGGCGTCCTCCAGGTCGAGGAAGACCTGGTCGGCGGGCAGGCCCTGGGCCTTCTCCAGGAAGCGCGGGTTGCTGCCCGGCACGGCCAGGCAGGAACGGCGCGGACGGAGGCGGTTGACACTCATGTGAGGGAGTTCCTTCCGGATCAGCTGGTCGCGGCGGTGGTCGCGGCCCATGGCTGGAGCCTGTTGGCCAGCCGGATCTCGTCCACGATCCGGCCGATGATGGTGGTGATGCCGAAGTCCTTGGGTGTGAACACGGCGGCGACGCCGGCGGCCCGCAGGACCTCCGCGTCGGCTGCCGGGATGATTCCACCCACGATCACCGGCACATCCTCCACCCCGGCCCGGCTCAACCGCTGTATGACGTCGGGCACAAGCTCCGGGTGCGCCCCGGAGAGGATGGACAGGCCCACGCAGTGCACGTCCTCGGCGACGGCCGCCGAGACGATCTGCTCGGGGGTCAGGCGGATGCCCTGGTAGACCACCTCGAACCCGGCGTCGCGGGCCCGGACGGCGATCTGCTCGGCGCCGTTGGAGTGCCCGTCCAGGCCGGGCTTGCCGACCAGCAGGCGCAGCTTGCCGGTGCCCAGCTCGGCGGCGGTGGCCGCCACCGCCGCCCGCACGGCGGCGAGTTCGCCGCCCGGCTCGGCCGCGACCGCGACCGGGGCGCCGCCGACGCCGGTGGGCGCCCGGTACTCGCCGAACACCTCGCGCAGCGCGAACGACCACTCGCCGGTGGTGGCGCCGGCCCGGGCGCAGGCCAAGGTGGCGTCCATCAGGTTCTCCTCGGTGGCCGCCACCTCCTTCAGCCGGGCCAGCGCCCGCTGGACGGCGGCCTCGTCGCGCCCGGCGCGCCAGGCCGCCAGGTTGGCCAGCACGGAGCGCTCGGCGGCCGGGTCGACCACCATGATGGCGGCGTCCAGGTCCGCGGTGAGCGGGCTCTCCTCGGTGCTGTCGAAGCAGTTGACGCCGACGATCCGGTCCTCGCCCGCCTCGATCCGGGCCCGCCGCTCGGCGTGCGAGGCCACCAGGCTCGACTTCAGGTAGCCGGACTCGACGGCCGGGATCACCCCGCCCATCCCCAGCACCTTGTCGATCTCCGCCTCGGCGCCGGCCAGCAGCTCGGCGGTCTTCGCCTCCACCACGTGCGAGCCGTTGAACAGGTCGCCGTACTCCAGCAGGTCCGACTCGTACGCCAGCACCTGCTGGATCCGCAGCGACCACTGCTGGTCCCACGGCCGCGGCAGGCCCAAGGCCTCGTTCCAGGCCGGGAGTTGGACGGCCCGCGCACGGGCGTCCTTGGAGAGCGTGACGGCCAGCATCTCCAGCACGATCCGCTGGACGTTGTTCTCCGGCTGCGCCTCGGTCAGGCCCAGCGAGTTGACCTGCACGCCGTAGCGGAAGCGGCGCTGCTTGGCGTCCTCGATGCCGTAGCGCTCCCGGGTGACCTTCTCCCACAGCCGGTTGAAGGCCCGCATCTTGCACATCTCCTCGACGAAGCGGACGCCCGCGTTCACGAAGAAGGAGATCCGGCCCACCACCTCGCCCATCCGCTCGGCCGGGACCTGCCCGGAGTCGCGGACGGCGTCCAGCACGGCGATCGCGGTGCACATCGAGTAGGCGATCTCCTGGACGGGCGTCGCCCCGGCCTCCTGCAGGTGGTAGCTGCAGATGTTGATCGGGTTCCACTTCGGCAGGTGCGCCACCGTGTAGGCGATCATGTCGGTGATCAGCCGCACCGAGGGGCCGGGCGGGAAGACGTGCGTCCCGCGCGACAGGTACTCCTTGACGATGTCGTTCTGGGTGGTGCCGGTCAGCTTGGCGACGTCCGCGCCCTGCTCCTCGGCGACCACCTGGTACAGCGCCAGCAGCCACATCGCGGTGGCGTTGATGGTCATCGAGGTGTTGGTGCGCTCCAGCGGGATCCCGTCGAACAGGGTCCGCATGTCGCCCAGGTGCCCGACCGGCACGCCGACCCGGCCGACCTCGCCGCGGGCGAGGACGTGGTCGGAGTCGTAGCCGGTCTGGGTCGGCAGGTCGAAGGCCACCGACAGGCCGGTCTGCCCCTTGGCGAGGTTGCGCCGGTACAGCGCGTTGGAGTCGCTCGCGGTGGAGTGCCCGGCGTAGGTGCGCATCAGCCAGGGACGGTCGCGTTCCTGAGCGGCCATCAGACGTTCCGGAAGGCGTTGATCTTGGTCAGGTGCTGCTCGCGCAGCTCCGCGTTCCGCACGCCCAGGCCCTCCTGCGGGGCCAGGCAGAGCACGCCGACCTTGCCCTGGTGCTTGTTGTGGTGCACGTCCAGGGCGGCCTGGCCGGTCTCCTCCAGCGAGTAGACCTTGGACAGCGTCGGGTGGATCTTGCCCTTGGCGACCAGCCGGTTGGCCTCGAAGGCCTCGCGGTAGTTGGCGAAGTGCGAGCCGACGATGCGCTTGAGCGACATCCACAGGTAGCGGTTGTCGTACTGGTGCATGTAGCCGGAGGTGGAGGCGCAGGTGACGATGGTGCCGCCCTTGCGGGTGACGTAGACCGAGGCGCCGAAGGTCTCCCGGCCCGGGTGCTCGAAGACGATGTCCACGTCCTCGCCGCCGGTGAACTCGCGGATCTTCGAGCCCAGCCGCTTCCACTCGCGCGGGTCCTGGTTCTGCTCGTCCTTCCAGAACCGGTAGCCCTCGGCGGAGCGGTCGATGATCGCCTCGGCGCCCATCGCCCGGCAGATCTCGGCCTTCTGCGGGCTGGAGACCACGCAGATCGGGGTGGCGCCGCCGGCCAGCGCGTACTGGGTGGCGTACGAGCCGAGGCCGCCGCTGGCGCCCCAGATCAGCACGTTGTCGCCCTGCTTCATGCCCGCGCCGTTGCGCGAGACCAGCTGCCGGTAGGCGGTGGAGTTGACCAGGCCCGGGGAGGCGGCCTCCTCCCAGGTGAGGTGCTTGGGCTTGGGCAGCAGCTGGTTGGTCTTCACCAGGGCGATCTGGGCCAGGCCGCCGAAGTTGGTCTCGAAGCCCCAGATGCGCTGCTCCGGGTCCATCATCGTGTCGTTGTGGCCGTCGGGGGACTCCAGCTCGACCGACAGGCAGTGCGCGACGACCTCGTCGCCGGGCTTCCAGGCGTTGACGCCGGCGCCGGTGCGCAGCACCACGCCCGCCAGGTCGGAGCCGAGCACGTGGTACGGCAGGTCGTGGCGCTTGGTCAGCGGCGAGAGGCGGCCGTAGCGCTCCAGGAAGCCGAAGGTGGAGACCGGCTCGAAGATCGAGCTCCACACGGTGTTGTAGTTGACGGAGCTGGCCATCACGGCCACCAGGGCCTCGCCCGGGCCGAGTTCGGGCAGCGGCACGTCGTCCAGGTGGAGCGACTTGCGCGGGTCCTTGTCCCGGCTGGCCAGGCCGGCGAACATCTGCTCCTCGTCCTTGTGGAGCGTCACCGCCCGGTAGGACTCGGGCAGCGCCAGGGCGGCGTAGTCGGCGGACGTGGCGTCGCCGCTGAGGATCGCGTCGAGAATTTCCTGCATGGCTGCCTCCGAAGGCGTACCTGTGCGAGGGACACAGGGCGTCTGGGGGAGCCGGGAGCGGACACCGGCTTCGCGTTGAGGGTCTGTGGGTGGTGCTTGGCTGGTGCGACGGGTGGGTGGGTCGCGTGGGTGCTGCTGGTTCTCGCCCCCTCGGTAGGGGACGCCGGAAGACGGCGCGCCGAGGTGGGGAGCCGCGGCGCCGCAGCCGGTGGGAACAAGGTAGTGGCACCCTGTGCCACTCGTAAAGACACGCGGTGCCAAGTTCTGGCGTGAGCAAGGACACGCGGTGCGGAAAGGGCCCGGGCAGGCCGAAGGCCCGTTCCCGAAACCGGGAACGGGCCTTCGAAACCATGGTTGATCTGCGGAAACCGCCTGAGTTACGCCGAAGTTCTGCCGGCCAGGGCGGCTCTGATCGAATCCACCACCGACTCCAGCGGTGCGTCCGTCCGGGCGACTGTGATCAGCACCTCACCGCCCGGGCTGGCACTCAGTGCGCTCACCGCCTCGGGCTCCCCACCCTCACCACTGGCACCGGGTGCCATGGTGGTGCCGCGGCGGCGCGCCCCGCTCGGCGGCGTCGGCCAGAACGTCCCCCGGATCACCCCGAAGGAGTGGTCGAGCTGCGCCTCCACGTCCCCGTGGCCGCCGGCCCGCAGCCAGCGCCGCAGCACGTGGTTGTGCGCCGCGACCACCGCCGCCGCCGACACCTCGGCCAGCATCGAGTCGTCGTCCCCGCCGCGCTGCCAGCCCGGCGGGGTCTGCTCGGCCGCGTCGAACCGGCCCAGCAGGTAGCGGGTGAACAGCCGCTCGTAGCGGGAGACCACCGCGATCTCGCGCTCGCGCAGCGCCGGGACCTGCCGGATCAGCTGGTAGCGGGCCACCGACATCTCCGGCGTGGAGGCGTACATCCGCAGCACCTCCTTGATGCCCCGGCACACCACGTCCAACGGGTGCTCCTCGGCCTCGGCGCTGGCCAGCAGGTCCGCCACCCGCACCAGGGTGTCGTCGTGGTCCGGGAAGATCGCCTCCTCCTTCGACCGGAAGTACCGGAAGAAGGTGCGCCGGGCGACCCCGGCCGCGGCCGCGATCTGATCGACCGTCGTCTCCTCGTACCCCTGGGTGGCGAACAGCTCCATCGCCGCCGCGGTGAGGTCCTGGCGCATCTGCAGGCGCTGGGCGGCGGCCCGGCGGCTGCCCGGCCCGGACTCCGCCCCCGTACGAGACTGGTCGGGCCCGGCGGCCGGCTGCTGCTGGGGAGTCGAGGTCTGGCGATCCATGTTCGGAACGCTACACGCACCCGGCGCGCCGCCGTCCGGCCTGCCCCGGCGCACCGGCGGCGCGGCGGCGGGCCGCGGCCACCGGGAGGAGACCGCCCCCGCACCCCAAGGAGGCTTCGCCGCAAGCGGGTTGACGCCGCCACCGGGCGACGGACGGCCCTGCGGAGCGGGCACCGGGCGGCCGGTCATCGCCGCGCGTGGTCGCGGAAACCACGCCCCGTCTTGCGCCCCAGGCAGCCCGCCGCCACCAGGTGCTCCAGCAGCGGCGCCGCCGCCAGCCCCGGCTCCCGGAACTCCTGGTGCAGCACCTGCTCGATGGTCAGCGACACGTCCAGGCCCACCACGTCCAGCAGTTCGAACGGGCCCATCGGGTAGCCGCAGCCCAGCTTCATCGCGGTGTCGATGTCGTCCACCGTCGCGTAGTGCTCCTGCAGCATCCGCACCGCGTCGTTCAGGTACGGGAACAGCAGCGCGTTCACGATGAACCCGGCCCGGTCGCCGCACTCCACGGGGTGCTTGCGCACCTTCGCGCACAGCTCCAGCACGGTCGCCGTGACGTCCTCGGCGGTCAGCACCGTGGAGACCACCTCCACCAGCTTCATGGCCGGCGCCGGGTTGAAGAAGTGCATCCCCACCACGTCGCGCGGCCGGGAGGTCGCCGTCGCGCAGGAGACCACCGGCAGCGAGGAGGTCGTGGTGGCCAGCACCGCGCCCGGCTTGACGATCCCGTCCAGGGTCGCGAACAGCTCCCGCTTGACCGCCAGGTCCTCCGCGACCGCCTCCACCACCAGGTCCACGTCCGCCAGGTCCCGGTACGAGCCGGTCGGGGTCACCAGCGCCAGCGCCGCGTCCCGGTCCTCCGGGGACAGCCGGCCCTTGGCCACCGAACGCTCCAGCGACTTCGCCAGCAGGGCCTTCGCCCGCTCCGCCTTCTCCCGGCTGCGGGCCGCCAGCAGCACCGGGAAGCCCGCCTTCGCGAACACCTCCACGATGCCGGTCGCCATCGTCCCGCTGCCGCACACGCCGATGCGGCGCACCTCGCGCCCGGCCGCCCGCGGCCGCGCCTGCGACGCCGCCGGCTCGGCGACCGTCCTGGACGAGCCCGGCGCCTCGTAGGTGTAGAAGCCGCGGCCCGACTTGCGGCCCAGCAGGCCCGCCGAGACCAGCTGCCCCAGGATCGGCGCCGGGGCGTGCAGCCGGTCCTTGGACTGCGCGTACATCGCCTCCAGCACGGTGCGCGCGGTGTCGATCCCGATCAGGTCCAGCAGCGCCAGCGGGCCCATCGGCAGGCCGCAGCCCAGCCGCATCGCCGCGTCGATGTCCTCCCGGGTCGCGTACCGGGACTCGAACATCGCCGCCGCCTGGTTCAGGTACGCGAACAGCAGGCCGTTGGCGATGAACCCGGCCCGGTCGCCCGCCGTCACCGGCTCCTTGCCCAGGTCGCGGGCCAACTCGGCCACCCGCTCGGCCGCCTGAGGACCGGTCAGCACCGTGCGGACCACCTCCACCAGGCGCATCGTGTGCACCGGGTTGAAGAAGTGCACCCCGAGCACCCGCTCCGGGCGGGCGGTCGCCGCCGCGATCCGGGTCACGCTCAGCGCCGTGGTCCCCGTCGCCAGCACCGTCTCCGGCGGGCAGATCCGGTCCAACTCGGCGAACAGCGCCCGCTTGAGCTCCAGGTCCTCCGGGACCTCCTCGACCACCAGGTCGGCCGCCGCCGCCGCGGACAGGTCGTCGCCGACCTCGATCAGCGCCAGCAGTGCCGCCCGCTCCTCGGCCGACAGCCGCCCGCGCTCCACCGCCCGCGCGGTGGACGCCTCGATCCGGTCCAGCGCCCGCAGCGCCTGCGTCGGACCGGCCTCCACGCCGATCACCCGACGTCCGCTGCGTGCGAGGGCCACGGCCACGCCGGCACCCATGGTGCCCAGGCCGACCACGGCGACGGTGGGGAAGGGACGCTCCATTGTCCTGACTCCTTAGTCATGGGCCCGTGCCGCGGCCCCCGCCACCGCCCGGCCGCGCGACAGCGCGAACCCGGACGGAGGGTGTGACGGGGGAGGGTGTGCCGACGGCACGGGAGAAACGGGAACGGAAGAAGAACAGCGGCGCCCCGCCGTACGGACCGGTCCGCTCCGGTTCCGTCGGGGGGCTGTGCCGTGGTGCTCAGGCGCTCCGACCAGGTCATGAAGCGACGCCGACGCGCACACAGGAGAAGAGAACGCGGCCTGCCGGTGCGGCTCCCGAAGCCCGGCGCTGACGCGTGCCGACACTGTAGCCCAGCTACCGGCGGGTAGGAAGGGGGGGAACGCGGCACGGCGGTCCGTCGGCGGACCCATACTGTGGCCGCAGCTGCCGAAGGAGGACACCATGGCTGTCATGACGACTGAGCGCCCGCAGATGGAACTCGACCAGTTCAGGGGGATCGCCATGGCGGCCGAACGGGAGGACGTGGTGCTCGAGTTCATCAACGGCAGGATCGGAGTCAAGCCGGTGCCCGACGGCGACCACGGGGAGATCATCCGCTGGGTTTCGAAGCGCTGCATGCAGCACCGCCCGGACCTGTGGTTGTACGCGGAGCAGGGGCTGCGAGTCGATCGCTACCGGGGCGGGCACGCGAAGCCGGACGGCGCGCTCGCCAGGGACGGGGCATTCGCCGGGCAGGGTGAGTGGGCCGACCCCGAGCCGGTGCTGATGGTGGTGGAGGTGACGTCCTACGACTCCGACACCCGTCAGCGCGACCGGATCGAGAAGCCCGTGGCGTACGCCGAGGCCGGTATTCCGGTGTACCTGCTGATCGACCGTGACGCGGGCGCGGTGACGGTCCACAGCGAGCCGAACGACGGGCGCTACGAGAGCATCGCGACGCTGGCCTACGGTCACGAGGTCGTCCTCCCCGACCCGATCGGTGTCACCCTCGACACCGAGGAGCTCAAGCGCTACGCGCGCTGACACGCCGAACGGCCCGCCCGGAGGGTCTCCGGGCGGGCCGTTCGTTCGTGGTGCGTTCAGTGCGTCAGTGCACCATGACCGGGACGGCGTCCTCGGCCTCGACGCCCTCGGTGTGGTGCTCCGGCTTGCCGGCGTTGATCAGGACGCCCGCGGTCAGGCCCGCCAGCAGCAGGATGCCGAAGGCCGCCCAGATCGCGATGGAGTAGGAGTGCACCGCGGCCTGGAGCTGGAACAGCTTCGGGTCGGTGGCGGTGGCCGCGTGGGTCTTGGCCCACGAGGTGCCCGCGCTGTGGGCGACGGTGCTCAGCAGCGCGGTGCCGATCGCGCCGCCGACCTGCTGCGAGGTGTTGACCATCGCGGAGGCGACACCGGCGTCCCGCGGCTGGACGCCGTAGGTGGCCAGGCTCATCGCGGGCATGAACGCGGTGCCCATGCCGAGGCCCATCAGGACCAGGCCCGGGAGGATCTGCCAGTACGAGGTGTTGACCTCGATCTGGGTCAGGATCAGCAGGCCGAGCGAGGCGACCACGAAACCGGGCGCCATCAGGTACCGGGCCGGGACCCGGGTCATCAGGCGGGCGCCGATCTGGGTGGAGCCGGTGATCATGCCGGCCACCATCGGGAGGAAGGCGAAGCCGTTGACCAGCGGCTTGTAGCCGAGCACGTTCTGCATGTACAGGGTGAGGAACAGGAACAGGCCGAACATGCCGATCACGGCCATGCCGAGCGAGAGGTAGACACCGCCGCGGTTGCGGTCGGTGACCACGCGCAGCGGCAGCAGCGGGGCCTTGACCCGGTTCTCGACGACCGCGAACGTGGCGAGCAGCACGGCGGCGGCGACGAACAGGCCGATGGTGCTGGTGTCGCCCCAGCCCTTCTGCTCGGCCCGGGTGAAGCCGTACACCAGGGAGACCAGGCCGGTGGTGACCAGCAGCACGCCCGGGACGTCCAGGCGGTTGCGGTTCAGGCCGACGGCGGGCTCGCGGATGATCAGCAGCGCGCCGGCGATGGCGACCGCGGCGAACGGGATGTTGACGTAGAAGGTCCAGCGCCAGTTCAGGTACTCGGTGAGGGCGCCGCCCAGGATCAGGCCGATCGCACCGCCACCGCCGGCGACGGCGCCGTAGATGCCGAACGCCTTGGCGCGCTCCTTGCCGTCGGTGAACATCACGGCCAGCAGCGACAGCGCGGCGGGCGCCAGCAGCGCGCCGAACACGCCCTGCAGGGCGCGGGCGCCGAGCAGCATCGCGGTGTTGGCGGCGGCGCCGCCCAGCGCGGAGGCCGCGGCGAAGCCGACCAGGCCGACCATGAAGGTCCGGCGGCGGCCCCACAGGTCGGCGACCCGGCCGCCGAACAGCAGCAGGCTGCCGAAGGCCAGGGCGTAGGCGGTGATCACCCACTGGGTGGTGCTGTCGGCGAAGCCGAGGTCTTCCTTGGCGTGCGGGAGCGCGATGTTCACCACGGTCGCGTCGAGGACGACCATCAGCTGCGCGAGTGCGATGAAGACGAGCGCCTTCCACCGGCGCGGGTCCGGCTGGAGGGTGTCAGACATGGAGGTACCCACTTGTGTGCGAGAGAGCGTACGGATGCGTGCGGGACCGCGCCCGGTGGACGGGCGTCCTGCGGGAAGTCGTGAGGGGCGGAGTCGGGCGCCCCGGGTGCCGTTGCGGTGTCAGGCGGCGCGGGGCGTGAGGTCCTCCAGGGTCGCGGCACGGCCGGGCAGCACGGACGGCGCGGGAGCCCGCAGGCCGTCCAGGAGCAACTGCAGGTGACGCCGGACGTGCGGGTCCAGGTCGAGGCAGCCGAAGCCGGGGAGCGGTCGGGTGAGCTGGGCCATGGCGACCACGATGTCGCCGGCTCCGACGTCGGTGCGGAGCAGGCCGTCGGCCTGGGCGCGGGCGATCAGGTCCTCGGTGACCTGCTTCATCTCGGCGCGCGCTTCGGCGAGTTCGGGTACTACGAGGTCGACGGTGTCGGAGAGCAGCGGGCAGAGCGCGCCGATCCGCTCCTCGGCCGCGGCGTGCACGAAGCGGCTGAACGCGGCGAAGGAGTCGGGCTCCTCCGCGGCGGCCGCGTGCGCGTGCGCCACGATCCGCTCCATCACGGCGATGGAGACCTGCTGGATCAGGGTCTGGCGGTCGGCGAAGTTCCGGTACAGCGTGGCGTTCCCCACCCCGGCCCGACGGGCGATCTCGTCCAGCGAGGCCATCGCCCCGTGCTCGACGAAGGCTTCCCGGGCCGCGGCCACGATGCGGGCCCGGTTGCGGGCCGCGTCCGCGCGCCGGACGGGAGCGGCGGTGGTGACGACGGTCATGGTGCGCTCCTTTCGAGCGGTGGGGCCGGTAGTGGGGATCATCTCCCCGTTTCGTTGCGGACAGATGTCTAAACGGGGAACTGGTCCCCGGAAATTTCGTCATTTCATGTGACCTGCGTCACATCGACGGTGCGCCCGCTTGCGCACGGACGAGTGAGCCCCCGGCGCGTTCCTCCCGGCCGGTCCGGCAGCCCTGGCCAGGATGGGCCCATGAGCACCGCCAAGCCACGCGCCGAGCGCGCCGCCGAGGCCCGGGTGGCCGCCACCCGGATCGAGGCCGAGGGGGTCGACGGAGTGATCGTCAGCTGGGTCGACAACGCCGGCGTCACCCGGGTCAAGACAGTACCCGTCCGCGGCCTCGAATCCGCCGCCCGCTGGGGTGTCGGCGCCGCCCCCTGCTTCGACGCCTTCCTGGTCGACGACTCGCTCGCCCCCTCCGGCGGCCCGGCGGGCGACCTGCGCCTGGTCCCCGACCTGGCCGGCCTGCACCGCCTCGCCGCCCAGCCCGGCTGGGCCTGGGCCCCCGGCGACCGGTGGACCCAGCAGGGCGAACCCCACCCCGGCTGTCAGCGCCACTTCGCCCGCCGCACCGCCGACGCGCTCGCCGACCTCGGGCTGGTCGTCCGGGCCGGCATCGAGGTCGAGTGGATCGTCGACGGCGGCGGGAGCGGCCCCGCGTACGGCATGCGCCGCCTGATCGGCAACAGCGACTACCTGCGCGACCTGCTGCGCGCCCTGCGGGAACAGGAACTCACCGTCCTCCAACTGCACCCCGAGTACACCGAGGGCCAGTACGAGCTCTCCGTCGCCCCCACCGGCCCCGTCGAGGCCGCCGACACCGCCCTGCTGGTGCGGCACACCGTCCAGGCCGTCTCGCTGCGGCACGGACTGCGCGCCAGCTTCGCCCCCGTCACCGACCCCGGCGGTGTCGGCAACGGCGGCCACCTGCACCTCAGCCTGTGGCGCGACGGCCGCAACCTCGGCCACGGCGGCACCGGGCCGCACGGGCTCACCCGTGAAGCCGAGGCGTTCCTGGCCGGCGTCCTCGCCGAACTCCCCGCGCTGCTCGCCCTCGGAGCCCCGTCCGTCGCCAGCTACCTGCGGCTGGCCCCCGGACGCTGGTCCGGCCCCTACCGCTGCTGGGGCCTGGAGAACCGGGAGGCCGCGCTCCGCCTGATCACCGGCTCCGCGCCCGAGCAGGCCAACGCCGAGATCAAGTGCTTCGACGCCGCCGCCAACCCCTACCTCGCCGTCGGCGGCGTCCTCGCCGCCGGGCTCGCCGGCCTCGGCGGCGCCCTCCGCCTGCCCGCCGAGACCACCGGCGACCCCGAGGGCGCGGCCGAACGCCTCCCCGCCACCCTCGACCAAGCCGTCGACGCGCTGCGCAAGTCCGAGGTGCTGCGCGCCGCGATGGGCGAACCGCTCTGGCGGGCCGTCCTCGACGTCCGGGAGGCCGAGGCCGAGCGCTTCGCCGGCCTCGGCCCCGAGGAGGTTGCCGCGGCCGTCCGCTACCGGTACTGAGGGGCGGCGGGCGGGGCGGGGGCCGGGCCGGGCGGTTGGGCCGAGCGGGTGAGCGGAGGGGTGTGCCGCGTCGATTGGGTCGCGTACGCTCCAGGCCGTCGGCCGGACAACGACGCCACGTCACCGAACGCGGCGGAGGAGCCGAGGGGGAGCCGGCCCCGGCCCCGCGCGTCGACCGAGGAGAGGACCCGAGCCGGTGCAGACGGCCGAACACGCCCGGACGCTGAACGAGATCCGCCTGCTGGTGCTCGCCGCCCAGCGGGAGGGCGGCCGCCGGCTGGGCCGGGCGTTCAGGAGGTCCGGCGTCACCCCCGCGCAGAGCGAGGTGCTGGAGGTGCTCTCCGGCGGGGAGCGCCTCACCCTCGCCGAGGTCGGCCGCCGCCTGGTCTGCGAGGCGGGCAGCCCCAGCCGGCTGGTGGACTCCCTGGTCAAGGCCGGCCTGGTGGCCCGCACCCCCGGCTCCACCGACCGCCGCACCGTGCTGCTCGCCATCACCCCCGGCGGCCTCGCCAAGCTCGCCGAACTCACCGACGCCGCAGGCCCGTCGCTCGACCTGTCGGACGGCCGCCTGGACGAGTACGAGGCCCGCGCCCTGGCCGGCCTGCTGCGCCGCCTGCTCGGCGGCACTCCGGGCGGCACGGCCGTCGCGGCCCGCTTCCCCGCCGTCCCGGACGGGGCCTGGAGCGGCTGACGGCCGACCCCGGCCCCGGCACCGGCCGGGCGGGGCGAAAACCCCGGGACCGGGCCGCGCCGACCGTGGTACGAAGATCGGATGACGAGCTACTGGACGGGTGAACGGGTGCGCCTGCGGGCGGTCGAACCGGAGGACGGGCCGCTGCTCGCCGGGCTCTCCGCGCAGGAGGAACGGCTCGGCGACGCGCTCGACCCGCCGCGCTCCGCCGAGGGCTGGACGGCCTTCGCCCGGCAGAAGGCCGCCGCGGACCCGACCGCCGGCACCTACCAGCTGGTCATCGAGTCCCTCGCCGACGGCGCGGCCGTCGGTGTGATCGGCGTGCACCGGGCCGACGACCGCAGCGGCCTGTTCGAGTACGGCATCACCGTCGGCGCCGAGCACCGCCGCCGCGGCTACGCGGCCGAGGCGGTCCGGCTGGTGCTGCGCCACCAGTTCGAGGAGCGCCGCCACCACAAGGCCACCGCCCGGGTGTTCGCCCACAACGCGCCCTCGCTGGCCCTCCAGCGGCGGCTCGGCTTCACCGAGGAGGGCCGCCTGCACCGGCACTTCTTCGTCGCGGGCGAGCACCGGGACGTGGCGCTGTTCGCGATGTTCGCCGAGGAGTTCTTCGCCCGGCACGGCGGCCCCACCGAGCTCTGAACACCGCCTGCACGTTTCTGCACGTTCTCGCGCGAGGCGGCGGCGGTCGGCCCCGGCCCGGGCCGGCCGCCGCGCCCGCTACCGGCGGGCCGCCGGCCGCCCGGCGAACGGGCCGTCCAGCACGGCCCACTGGAGCAGGAGGACGGTCTTGCCGTCGGCGATCCGGCCGTCCCGGGTCATCGCCAGCGCCTCGGCGAAGGGCAGTTCGAGCACCTCGATGTCCTCGCCGTCCTCCTCCAGGCCGCCGCCGCGCCCGGTCAGGCCGTCCCGCCGGTAGGGCGCCGCGTAGCAGTGCAGCCGCTCGGTGACCGAGCCGGGGCTCATGTACGCGTCCAGCACGTGCGTCAACGGGCCGAGTTCCACGCCCAGTTCCTCCATGCCCTCGCGGCGCACCGCGCCGGCGGGCCCGTCCGGACCGGTCGGGTCGGACGCGTCGATCAGCCCGGCCGCCACCTCGATCAGCATCCCGTCGGGGTGCCCGTTGACGTAGGCGGGGTAGCGGAACTGGCGGGTCAGCAGGACGGTGCCGCGCGCGGTGTCGTACGGCAGGACCGCGGCACCGTCGCCCCGGTCGTAGGTCTCGCGCCGCTGGGTGGTCCACCGGCCGTCCCGGCGGCGGTAGTCGAAGGTGGTGCGGCGCAGCACGTGCCAGCCCTGCGAGGTGAGTTCGACCTCGCGCACCCGCACGTCCGGGTTGCGGAGCAGGTCGCGGCCGGCGCGGTCCAGGCCGGTGCGACCGCGGTGGTCGGGGAGGTCGATCCCCGGGCGGCCGCTCACGCCTCCTCCCGCCGTGCGCGGCCCGGGAGTTCGGCGACGTCGTGGTAGACCGGCCGGCCGCGGCGGCGGGCGGTGGCGACGTCCTGGCCCGCGCCGGCCGAGCGGAGCGCCGGCGGGGCGATCAGGACGAGCACGGGGGAGTCGGTCTCGGGGTGTGCTGCGGCTTTCGAGGTCATGGGGCGCTACGATACATGCAGAAACATGTAAGAACAGGAGAGAATGCGGATGCTGGCTGCTGAACGACGTGACCACCTGCTCGGACTGCTCGCCCGGGAGGGCAAGGTGGTGGCCAAGGACGTCGCCGCCGAACTCGGCATCTCCGAGGACAGCGTCCGCCGCGACCTGCGCGACCTCGCGGCCGAAGGGCTGTGCCAGCGGGTCTACGGCGGGGCGCTGCCCGCCTCCCCGGCGGTGGCGGGTTACGCCGAGCGGCAGTCGGTCACGCCCGGCGGCAAGCGGAAGGTCGCCGCCGCGGCCGTCGACCTGATCCGTCCCGGCGGCACGCTGATCCTGGACGGCGGCACCACCGCGCTCGCCGTCGCCGGCCTGCTCCCGCCCGACCTCGACTGCACCGTGATCACCCACAGCCCGACGGTGGTGGCGGCCCTGCTGGAGCACCCCCGGGTCGAGCTGTTCCTGCTCGGCGGCCGGGTGTTCAAGCACTCCGCGGTCGCCTGCGGCGCCGCCGCCGTCGAGGCCGCGCAGAACGTCTCCGCCGACCTCTGCCTGCTCGGCGTCACCGGCGTCCACCCCGAGGCCGGCCTCACCACCGGGGACGCCGACGAGGCCGCGATGAAGCGCGCCCTGGCCGCCCGCGCGGCCGAGACCTGGATCCTCGCCTCCGCCGAGAAGATCGGCGCCGCCTCCCCGTTCCGGGTCCTGCCCTGGGAGCGCGTCACCGGCCTGATCACCGACGCGGCCCCCGACCACCCGACCCTGGAGCGCCTCGCCGCCTCCGGCCTGGAGATCCGCCGGGCGCGCTGACCACCCCCGCCGGGGCCGCCCTGCCGGGGCCGCCCTGCCGTCCCCGGGGCGGGCGGCCTCAGAGCCGGTCGGGGTGCGGGGTCCCGGCGCCCCGGAGCAGGGTGTCCACGACGAGCGTCGCCAGGGCGTCCGGGTCCTGCTCGTCCTTGCGCTGGGCGGCCTGGTGGATCAGGGCGTAGTAGACGCCGCGCGTCCACGGGATGTCGACGTCGGCGCGCAGTACGCCCGCGTCCCGGGCGCGGGCGAACAGCCGTTCGCAGGTGCTCCGCACATCGGCGTGGATGTGCGCCACTTCGGGGTTGGACGAGCTCGCCTGGCTCATCGCGAACCCCCAACCCGCCTTTATGGCAAGGACGTTCGCGGTGGTCTGGTAGAGCGCGACCAGCGGCGGCGCGGTCTCGGGGTGGGCGGCCTCCACCGCCGCGGCGAACCGCCGGGTCGCCCACACGGCCAGGGCGTCGACCAGCGCCTCGCGGGTGGCGAAGCGCCGGTGCACGGTGGTGCGGGCGACGCCGGCCGCCTCGGCGATCTGCTCCATGGTGGCCGCCGGATCCCGGCCGAGCGTGCGTTCGGCCGCCTCCAGGATCGTCGCCACCGTCCGCTCGGCGTCCGCCCGCAGCGGCCGGGCGCCGGCCGCCGGCCCCCCCTGCGGGTTCCCGGGCGGCTTCCGGTGCGACTTCCCGCCCGCCTTCCCCGGCGTGTGCGGCTGTGCCTGCGGTTGCGTCTCCATGGCGAAATCATACGGCGGTGTCATGGTTCACCGGCTATTTGCATCACCCGTGTTGCAAGTTGTAGCTTCCATGCGTCCCCACTGATGTGGATCGAGCCAGCACCGAAAGGTTGGAGCACATGGAGTACACCCGCCTCGGACGCAGCGGCCTCTCGGTGTCCCGGCTCGTCCTCGGCACCATGAACTTCGGGTCCCGGACCTCCGAAGAGGACAGCCACGCGATCATGGACCGCGCGCACGAGCACGGCGTCAACTTCTTCGACACGGCCGACTCCTACGGCCTGCGGCAGGGCGAAGGGCTCACCGAGCAGATCATCGGCCGGTGGTTCGCCCGGGGCGGCGGCCGCCGCGACCGCACCGTCCTCGCCACCAAGGCCTACCTCCCGACGGGGGAGTGGCCCAACGAGGGCGGCCTGTCCGCGCTGCACATCCGGCGCGCGGTCGACGCCTCGCTGAAGCGGCTGCGGACCGACCGCATCGACCTGTACCAGATGCACCACATCGACCGGCGGACGCCCTGGGAGGAGATCTGGGAGGCGTTCGGCGTCCTGCGGCAGCAGGGCAAGGTCCTCTACTTCGGCTCGTCCAACTTCGCCGGCTGGCACATCGCGCAGGCCCAGGAGGCCGCCCGGTCACGGCACTTCCTCGGCCTGGTCGGCGAGCAGTCGATCTACAACCTGATGACCCGCTGGGTCGAGCTGGAGGTGCTCCCCGCCGCGCGGCACTACGGACTGGGCGTGATCCCGTACTCGCCGCTGCACGGCGGAGTGCTCAGCGGCGTCTTGCGCAAGCAGCGCGAAGGCCGCGCCGTCCGCAGCGGCTCGGGGATCTGGGCCGCCGCCCTCGCCGAACGGCGCGAAGCCGTCGAGGCGTACGAGGAACTGTGCGCCGGCCTCGGCGAGGATCCCGCGCACGTCGGACTCGCCTGGCTGCTCGCCCGGGACGGGGTGACCGGGCCCGTCATCGGACCGCGCACGATCGAGCAACTCGACGGCGCACTGCGCTCGTTGGAGATCGAGCTCGACGACGACACGCTCGCGGGGCTGGACGCGATCTTCCCGCCCCCGGCCCCCAACGGGGCCAAGCCCGCACCCGAGGCGTACGCCTGGTGAACGGCGGCGCGCCCGGGCGGACCGCGCCCGGATCAGCGCGCCGGGGCGTCCCGGGTCAGCACGACGACCGGGATCCGGCGACCGGCCCGCTCCTGGAACCCCGCGAAGTACGGGGTGTGCGGCAACTGCCGCGCCCAGAGCCGCTCGCGTTCCGCGCCCTCGGCCACCGACGCGGTGACGGCGAAGGCTTCGGTGCCGACCTCGACGCGGGCGGCGGGGTCGGCGAGCAGGTTGTGGTACCAGCCCGGATGGTTCGGCCGGCCGCCGTTGGCCCCGAAGACCACCAGCCGCCCGCCGTCCTCCAGGTAGGTCACCGGCATCACGCGCGGCTCCCCGCTGCGGGCCCCGGTGGTGGTGAGCAGGAGCAGTGGGACCCCTGCGAAGTCGCCGCCCACCACCCCGCCGGCCGAACGGAACTCGTCGATCACCGACTGGTTGCGCCGAAGCCGTTCCGACACGTGGTCACCTCTCCTGGACGCCTGTCTGACCGGGCGTCACGAACGGTACGCGCCGGGGCCGCGCCGCGCACCGGGTTTCGCCCCCCGGTCCGGTCCGGTGCGCGGAGCGGCGGCCTCACCGGCCCCCGGGCGGGCGTCAGTTGACGGCGGCCAGGTGGTTCTTGAGGCCCTGGCCGAACGCGGTGGGGGTGCCGTCGAAGTCGGAGATCAGCGACGGGCCCTGGCCGCAGTCCCAGGTGTTCCAGGTCCAGCCGAGGTAGGAGACCTTGGCGGCGTCGGCCCAGGACATCACCTGGTCGATGAAGGAGTGGGCGCAGTCGTTCTCACCGATCTCGCCGACCACCACCGGGACCTGGGCGGCCAGCGGCGCCACGGTCGAGTTCCAGCACGACTGGCTGGAGCAGGTGTTGAAGTTGTACACGTGCCAGGAGGCGGCCAGGTTGCCCGCCGGGTCGGTGGGCTTGTGGGCCAGCCACTGGCCGAGGTCGTTGGAGTAGGCCAGGCCGCCGAGCAGGATGACGTTGTTCGCGCCGGCCGTGCGGACCGAGTTCACCAGCGTCTGCATCCCGCTGACCTGGTAGTTGATGCCGGGGCAGGCGCTGCCGCCGTCCCGCCAGCAGTTCCAGGCCTGGTCGATGCCGGAGACGGCGCGGTCCGCGTAGGGCTCGTTGAGCAGGTCGAAGACCACCGAGGGGTCGTTCTTGAAGGTGGTGGCGACGGAGGACCAGAAGGTCGCGGCACCGGCGCCGGGCATCGGCTTCTGGCAGGTCGAGTTGGTGTCCGAGCAGCCCGAGGAGTTGCCGGTGTAGAGGCCCTGCGTCCAGTGCAGGTCGATGATCGGGGTGAGCCCGGCGTCCCGCAGCGCGTAGACGAAGTTCTTCACCGCCGTGCGGTAGTTCTCGCCCGCGTACTCCGGCTTGACGTTGGCGTAGCCGTTCCAGCAGTCCTCGTTGACCGGGATGCGGACGGCGTTGGCCTTCCAGCTCTTGATCGCGGCGATCGAGGCGGCGTCCACCGGGCCGTCGGTGAAGCCGTAGCCCTGGACGCACATGAACTCCATGCCGGAACGGTTCACGCCGCGCAGGACCACCTGCGAACCGTTGGCGTCCACCAGCTTGTTGCCGGAGACGTGCAGCGCCGGGGCCTTGCCGTTGTTGCCGGTGCCCCCGGAGGAGGAGGCCGAGGGTGACGGCGAGGCCGAGGCGGAGGCCGACGGGGAGGGTGAGGGCCCAGGCCGGGGCCGCGACGGTGACGTTCTTGCCGGACTGGCTCCAGGTGCCGTTCCAGCCGCTGCCCGTGAGCGTCTGGTTGCCGGTGTAGGAGTAGCCGATGCTCCAGTTGTCGATCGGGGCGGTGCCGGCGTTGGTAAGTTTCACGTTCGCGGTGAAGCCGGTGCCCCAGTCGTTCGTCGTGTAGTCGACGGAACACTGGACGCCGGCGGCGGCCGCGGGGCCGGCACCGGTGAGCGCGAGGGTGGCCGCAGCGGTCGCGGCCAGCGCCGAGACCAGCGCCAGGGTGGTGGTGCGGACGGACATGTCCGGCTCCTCGGAGGAGGGGGAAATGGGCGCGCTCCCACAGGCCCGTCCCGAACCATAACCAGGGGCAAGGCAGTTGCCAACACGCGTCGGCTGCACACTCCTGTGCGCACTCCCTTGACAGTGCGCATGCCCCTCCCGATATTTGGGAGCGCTCCCACAGAACGGCCCCGGCGGATCCACGTCGGCAGGACCCCGACGGACCCCACCGGGAGGACTTCGCGGAAGGCCCCAAACCTCCGCGCAAGGCTCCCGGACGACCTCGCAGGACCCCTGCCGGATCCGCTCCGCGCACCACCGTCCCCGGACTCCCCCACCCACCCCCATCCGAGGAGCCGTCATGTCGTCCCCGCCTCGCAGCCGGATGTCCCGCAACCGGGTCTCGGCGCTCACCGCCGCCCTCACGCTGCTCGCCGCCGGCCTGTCGACCGCGGTCTCACGGGCAGCGGCTGGAACGGCACCTGGAGCCAGTCCGGCAAGAACGTCACCGTCGCGGCCCCGGCCTGGGCCGGCACCATCGCGGCGGGCGGCTCGGCCACCGCGGGCGCCAACTTCTCGTACAGCGGCACCAACACCGCGCCGACCTCGTTCGCGGTCAACGGCACCAGCTGCACCGGCGCCCACGCGGCCCCGACCACCACGCTGACCAGCCCGGCCCCGGGCGCCAACTACCAGGCGGGGGCGGCCATCCCGCTCTCGGCGACGGCCACGGCGGCGGACGGCGCGAGCATCAGCAAGGTCGAGTTCTACGACAACACCACGCTGATCGGCACCGCCACCAGCGCCCCGTACACCTTCAGCTGGACGGGCGCGGCGAGCGGCAACCACTCGATCTACGCCAAGGCGTACGACAGCCTGGGCGCGAGCAGCGAGTCGACCCCGGCGGGCGTCACGGTGGCGACCGGTCCGGCGATCAGCGCCACCCCGCTGACCCTGTCGGTCAACCAGGGCAAGACCGGCAGCTTCGCGGTGAAGCTCACCAGCCAGCCGAGCTCGAACGTCACCGTCACCACCACCCGGACCTCGGGCAACACCGGCCTGTCGATCAGCTCCGGCGCGACGCTGACCTTCACCCCGAGCAACTGGTCGACGGCGCAGAACGTCACGCTCACCGCCGACGCCTCCTCCACCGGCTCGGCCACCTTCACCTCCGCCGCCACCGGGTACACCTCCTCGGCGGTGACGGTGACCGAACTGGCCGCCGCCTCGGGCGTGTACAACGACCGGTTCCTGCAGCTGTACAACAAGATCAAGGACCCGGCGAACGGCTACTTCTCGCCGGAGGGCATCCCCTACCACTCGGTGGAGACCCTGCTGGTCGAGGCCCCCGACCAGGGGCACGAGACCACCTCGGAGGCGTACTCGTACCTGATCTGGCTGGAGGCCCAGTACGGGCGGGTCACCCAGGACTGGTCGAAGTTCAACGCGGCGTGGACGCTCATGGAGACGTACATGATCCCGGGCCACGCCGACCAGCCCACCAACTCGTTCTACAACGCCTCCAAGCCCGCCACCTACGCGCCCGAGCGCCCGCTGCCGAGCGACTACCCGGCGGCGCTGGACACCTCGGTCACCGCGGGCAACGACCCGATCGCCGGCGAGCTGAAGAGCGCGTACGGCACCGACGACATCTACGGCATGCACTGGCTGCAGGACGTCGACAACGTCTACGGCTACGGCAACGGCCCGGGCAAGTGCGAGGCCGGCCCGACCTCGCCCGGCCCGTCCTTCATCAACACCTACCAGCGCGGCGCGCAGGAGTCGGTGTTCGAGACCATCCCGCAGCCCACCTGCGACAGCTTCAAGTACGGCGGCAAGAACGGGTACCTGGACCTGTTCGTCAAGGACAACTCCTACGCCAAGCAGTGGAAGTACACCGACGCGCCGGACGCCGACGCGCGCGCCATCCAGGCCGCGTACTGGGCCGACACCTGGGCCAAGGCGCAGGGCAACGGCTCGAAGGTCGCCACCACGGTGGCCAAGGCCGGCAAGATGGGCGACTACCTGCGGTACTCGTTCTTCGACAAGTACTTCAAGCAGATCGGCAACTGCGTCGGCGCCAGCGCCTGCACCCCCGGCAGCGGCAAGACCTCCGAGCACTACCTGCTGTCCTGGTACTACGCCTGGGGCGGTGCCACCGACACCTCGGCCGGCTGGTCCTGGCGGATCGGCGACAGCGCGGCGCACGGCGGCTACCAGAACCCGATGGCCGCGTACGCGCTGGTCAACGACCCGGCGATGGCCCCCAAGTCGACCACCGGCAAGTCCGACTGGACCACCTCGATGGCCCGTCAGGTCGAGTTCACCCAGTGGCTGCAGTCCAACGAGGGCGCGATCGCCGGCGGTGCCACCAACAGCTGGGAGGGCAACTACGGGACGCCGCCGGCCGGCACCCCGACCTTCTACGGGATGTTCTACGACGAGGCGCCGGTCTACCACGACCCGGCCTCCAACCAGTGGTTCGGCTTCCAGGCCTGGGGCCTGGAGCGGATGGCGGAGTACTACTACTCCAGCAACGACCCGAAGGCCAAGGCGATCCTGGACAAGTGGGTGACCTGGGCGCTGTCCAAGACCACCTTCAACGCGGACGGCAGCTACCGGATCCCGTCCACGCTGGCCTGGAGCGGCAAGCCGGACACCTGGAACGCGTCCTCCCCGGGTGCCAACAGCGGCCTGCACGTGAGCGTCGTCGACTACACCAGCGATGTCGGCGTGGCCGGCTCCTACGCCAAGCTGCTGTCCTACTACGCGGCCAAGTCGGGCAACGCGGCGGCCAAGACCGCGGCGCAGAAGCTGCTCGACGGCATGTGGACCAACAACCAGGACGCGCTGGGCATCTCCATCCCGGAGACCCGCGCCGACTACAGCCGCTTCAACGACTCGGTCTCGGTGCCGAGCGGCTGGACCGGCACGATGCCCAACGGCGACCCGATCAACAGCACCTCGACCTTCCTGTCGATCCGGTCCTGGTACAAGAACGACCCGTCGTTCGCCAAGGTCCAGTCGTACCTGAACGGCGGCGCCGCGCCGACCTTCACGTACCACCGGTTCTGGGCGCAGGCCGACATCGCCACGGCGATGGCGACCTACGGCGAGCTGTTCGGCGGCTGACCCGCCGTCACCCGAGCGCGAGTGCCCGGTCCGACCGACAGCGGACCGGGCACTCGCCCGTTCTGCGGAGATTGCTTTACTGCCTCTTGATTTTTGTCATATCTGGTGAATAGTCTCCCGGCCATTCGGACGCAATCGATCACCCACGATCGCGCCGCCGAGACTCGGGAGGGTCAACCCCTATGAGAGTTCCCCGGATCCGCCGTTCCGCACTCACCGCGACCGCGGCCTGCCTCACCCTCGCCACGGCCGGAGCACTGGCACTGCCCACCGCCGCGGCCGCGGCCGGGACCGCCGACGGCCCGCTGCTCAGCTACGTGGTCAACACCAGGGCCAACCACGGCCAGACCCAGAAGGCCGAGCGGGAGGTCAGGGCGGCCGGCGGCACCGTGGTCGCCTCCTACGAGCGGATAGGCGTGGTGATCGCCCACTCCGCGGACCCCGGCTTCGCGGCCAAGCTCCGGAAGTCGAAGACCGTCGACTCGGTCGGCGCCAGCCGCACCGCGGGCATCCAGGCCGGCGGCGCGGAGGGGACCGTCCAGGAGGCCGAGGTGCCCGCCACCGCGCCCGCCGACGGCAGCGAACCGCTGTGGGCCAACCAGTGGGACATGCGGCAGATCGGCGTCGACCGGGCGCACGGGACCACCCTCGGCGACCGGTCGGTGGTGGTCGGCGTGCTCGACTCCGGCATCGACGCCACCCACGAGGACCTCGCCGCCAACGTCGACCCCGAGCTCTCCGCGTCCTGCCTCAGCGGCAGCCCCGACACCAGCTGGAAGTCCTGGCAGCCCACCACCAGCAGCCACGGCACCCACGTGGCCGGCACCATCGCCGCCGCCAAGAACGGCAAGGGCGTCGAGGGCATCGCCCCCGGCGTCCGGCTGGCCGCGGTCAAGGTGGTCGACGACGGCGGCTTCATCTACCCCGAGTACGCGATCTGCGGCTTCGTCTGGGCCGCCGAGCACCACTTCAAGGTCACCAACAACAGCTACTACGTGGACCCGTGGATGTTCAACTGCGCGGGCGACCCCGACCAGGCGGCCGTCAGCGAGGCCGTCCGCCGGGCCGTCGACTACTCGCGCCGCAACGGGGTGCTGAACGTCGCCGCCGCGGGCAACGAGAACATCGACCTGGCGCACAAGGCGGTCGACGTCTCCAGCCCCGACGACACCGACCCGGCCACCCGGCCGATCGACGACAGTTGCCTCGACCTGCCGGCCGAACTGCCCGGCGTGGTCGCGGTCTCCGCGATCGGCGTCAAGGGCGACAAGTCGTACTACTCCAGCTACGGGTTGAACAAGGTCACCGTCGCCGCCCCCGGCGGCGACAGCCGCTACCAGGTGCCCGACACCCCCGACGGCCGCGGCGCGGTGCTCTCCACCATCCCCGGCAACAAGTACGGCTACAGCTCCGGCACCTCGATGGCCTCCCCGCACGCGGCCGGCGTCGCCGCACTGCTCGCCTCCACCCACCCGTGGGCCGGCCCCGAGCAGCTGCGCGCCCTGCTGGTGGAGCAGGCCGACCCGCACGCCTGCCCGAGCGGCGTCTTCGACCCGGGCGGCACCGGCCTGTACAAGGCCACCTGCGAGGGCACCGAGGACGACAACGGCTTCTACGGCGCGGGCGTGGTCTCCGCCGCCAAGGCGGCCGACCGGTGGCGCAACTGACCTGCCACCACCACCCTCACTCCCCGCCGACGTGCCGGGACCAGTCCGACTCCACCGGAGCCAGACCGGCCCGGTTCGGCACCTGCTTCAACCAGGCCGGACGGGCCGCCAGCCGCGCCGCGGCGGCCCGCTCCTCGGCGGCCCGGATCTGCTCGGGCGTGGCGAAGCCCTCCGGCAGCCAGGCCGCCGAGTGCGCCACCCGGGCGGCCAGGTGCCCCACGTACGCCTCCCGCACCGCGGCCGGCGAGTCGAAACCCGGCTCGTCGGCCAGCCAGGCGTCCGGCACCAGCGCGGTGACCTCGCGCAGCAGCTCCGGCGTCACCAGCGGGGCGAGCGCGGCGTCGGCGGCGGCCAGGTCGGGCGCGTAGCCGCCCAGCGCGTGGCCGCTCAGGTCGTACCGCTTGTGCACCGAGGCGGGCGCGGTCGCCCAGCGGTGGTGGAAGACCAGGCCCGCGCCGTTGTCGATCAGCCACAGCCGCCCGTGCCACACCATCAGGTTCGGGTTGTGCACGCTGCGGTCGACGTTCCCGGTCAGCGCGTCCAGCCAGACCACCCGGCCCGCCTCGTCCGGCGACACCCCGATCATCCCCGGCCGGAAGTCCCGCGCCCCCGGCAGCAGGTCCATCCCGAGGTTGCGCCCCGCACTGGCCCGCAGCAGGTCCTGGATCTCCTGGTCCGGCTCGTCCGCGGCCACCGCCGGGTCGAAGTCCACCAGCACCAGCGGCGGCACCCGCAACCCCAGCCGCCGCGCCAGCTCACCCACCACCACCTCGGCCACCAGCGCCTTCACCCCCTGCGCGGCCCCGGTGAACTTCACCACGTACGTCCCCAGGTCGTCCGCCTCCACCACCCCGGGCACCGACCCGCCCGCCCGCAGCGGGTCGACGTACCGCAGCGCCTTCACCTCATCGAGCATCCGCCCACCCTAACGCGGGGCCGGGGAGCCGGGGCGCGGGAACGGCGCCGGGGCGCCCGCGACCCGGACGCCGGCCGACCCGCTCTCCACGCTGGTGCGGACGCGGCGGGCCGCCGTCCCCTCCCGGGTCGGTCTTCCGCTGCAACCAGCGCTGTAGCGGGCCGCCCTCCTGCCCCCTGGTAGGAGGCGGTGCCGCCGCCCCCGGTTTGGCGGGCGGTCGGGGCGGTGATTGGGTGGGGCCGACCGTCGAGCAGCCGACCGAGGAGATGTGAAGCGATGGGCAAGGTGCACGCCACCACCGAGCGGACGTACGGGGCCGACCCGGCGCGGGTGTACGAGGCGCTGGCCGACTACGAGGTGACCCGGCCGAAGTTGCTGCCCGCGCAGTACAGCGAGTACGAGGTGCGGGCCGGTGGCCGGGGGGCCGGGACGCAGGTGCACTGGAAGCTGCGGGCGACCGAGAGCCGGGTGCGGGACTGCCTGTTCACGGTGTCGGCGCCCAGCCCGGAGAAGCTGGTGGAGACGGACGCCAACTCCTCGATGGTGATCACCTGGACGGTGTCGTCGGCCGGCGAGGGCGGCAGCCGGGTCACCGTGGAGGCGAGCTGGACGGGCGCCGGCGGGATCGGCGGCTTCTTCGAGCGGAGGTTCGCGCCCAAGGGCCTGAACGGGATCCACGACCAGGTGCTGGCCAACCTGGCGACGGCGCTCGGCTGACCGGCTGATCGCCCCCCGAGGCACTAGGACACCCGTACGGCGCGTCATCCGTACGGGTGTTTGGCTTCCCCGGGACGGGTGAAGCGGGCCCGGGCGGGGGGTGTCGTCAACTTAGGCTCCGGGCCGTGCAGATGACGATCCTTCATGTGTCCCAGCCGGTCGACGGCGGGGTGGCCCGGGTGGTGGTGGACCTGGTGCGCGGGCAGCGCGCGGCCGGGTGCCGGGTCCTGGTGGCGTGCCCCCCCGGTGGCCGGCTCGCCCGCGAGGCGGCCGCGGCCGGCGCCCGGGTGCTGGACTGGCCCGCCGAACGCTCGCCCGGCGCGGGTGTCGCCCGGGAGGCCTGGCGGCTGCGCCGGATCATCCGCCGCGCCGCGCCGGACGTGCTGCACCTGCACAGCGCCAAGGCCGGGCTGGCCGGCCGGCTGGCGGCCCGCGGCACCCCGCCGACCGTGTTCCAGCCGCACGCCTGGTCGTTCGCGGCGGTGGACGGCGCGCTGGCCCGGGCCAGCCTGCGCTGGGAGCGGCACGCCACCCGCTGGGCCCGCACCGTGCTGTGCGTCAGCGAGCGGGAGCGGTGGGACGGCGAGGACGCCGGGCTGATCGCCGACTGGCGGGTGGTGCCCAACGGCGTCGACCTGGAGCACTTCGCGCCCGCCGACCCGGCGTCCCGGCGGGCCGCCCGGATGACCCTGGGCCTGGACCAGGCCGACCCGCTGGCGGTGTGCGTGGGGCGGCTGTGCCGGCAGAAGGGCCAGGACGTGCTGCTGGACGCCTGGACGAGGGTGCAGTCGGCCCTCCCGGCGGCCCGGCTGGTGCTGGTGGGCGGCGGCCCGGACGCGGGGGCGCTGGCCGAGCGGGTGCGCTCCCTGCCGGACCCGTCCCGGGTGCGGATGGTGGGCGACGTGGCGGACCCGCGGCTGTGGCTGGCGGCGGCCGACCTGGCGGTGCTGCCCTCGCGCTGGGAGGGGATGGCGCTGGCCCCGCTGGAGGCGATGGCCTGCGGCCGACCGGTGCTGCTGACCGACGTGCCGGGGGCCCGGGAGTGCCTGCCGCCGGGGGAGCGGGAGCGCGCGGTGGTGCCGCCGGAGAATCCCGGAGCGATGGCCGAACGGCTGGTCGAATTCCTGGGCGACCGGATCGAGTGCGAAAGGCGCGGGGTCCTGGCCCGGTCACACATGGCAGATCATCACGATATTCGCGGCGTGATCCAGCAGGTGGCGGCGGTCTACCGGACGATCGTTCGGAGCGGGACGGTGCCGGTGGGCCGTGCGGGCCGTGTCCCGCAGCAGTCCTGATCGTTTGTCAGGCCGTGAACGCCCGCCCGCGCAGGTGCGGCCTTCTTTCCTGAAAGTCTGATTATTGGGCGGGTGGAATGAAATGGCATGTCAGCCCCCTGCGTGCCGGTCGGCGTTCGGTAATGTCTGATTTTGCCTGCTTCGTCTCCATTTTCGGTAGAGAAATGGTCGACCGCCTTTCACGGCAGCAGGTGCTTACCTGGACCGCGTCCACCGAGCCGGGGCGCCGAGCCGGTGCGCGTCCGGTCCGGCTGCCCGGTTGCGGCGGGTACACAGCAGGGGAGTTCGTGCGCTGATGACCATTGACCACGAGAGCGTGCCGCGACCGGGGAGAACGCTGACGGGCCCCGGCCGCCGCGCCACCCGGCCGGACGGCCGCCCCGGCACCGGCCTGCTCGACCGGCCGAAGAGCCGGCCGAAGAGCCGGCCGAAGCCCAGGGCCGCCGCGCCCCGGGCCTCGTACGGCGCCGGCCGGCACCGCAGCCGACTGCCCTCTCGGGTCGCCCTGCCGCTCTCCCTGGCCACCGCCGACGCGTTCGCCGTCGCCCTGGCCGCGGCCGCCACCACCCCCGCCGACGCCCGCCCGGTCTCCACCGCCGCCCTGCTGCTGCCCGCCCTGCTCCCGCTCAACCTGGCCGGCGGCCTCTACCGCAGCCGGCTCAGCCTGTCCGCGCTCGACGAACTGCCCGCGCTGGCCGCCCGCGCCGCCGTCGCCACCGCCTTCGCGATCACCGCCGACGCCTGCCTGGCCGGCCGCTGGACCGACCTCGGTCCGGTCAGCCCGCTGCGGCTGCTCACCCTGCTGCTGCTGGTGCTGCCGCTGGCCGCCCTCGGCCGGACCCTCGTCCACCACCTCACCCGCCGCTCCCGCCGCCGCCGTCCCAGCCCGGTGCTGATCCTCGGCGCCGGCGAACTCGGCCAGCGGATCGCTGCGGTGCTCACCGCCCGCCCCGAGTACGGCCTGCGCCCGGTCGGCTACCTCGACCCCGACCCGGTGCTGCTGCCGCCCGGCGACCCGCTGCCGGTGCTCGGCGGCCGCGAGGTGCTCGGCCGGGTGCTGCGCCGCTACCGGATCCACCACGTGCTGGCCACCGCCGGCGCCGCCGACGAGGCCGAGACGCTGGCCGCGCTGCGGCACGCCGCCCGGCTCGGCTGCCAGGTCTGGCTGGTGCCCGGCGCCCGCGAGTTCGACTCCGTCCAGGGCGCGGGCGACCACCTGTGGGGCTTCCCCTGCCTGCGCCTGGGCGCCCCCGCGATGCGGCGCGGCGGCTGGATCGTCAAGCGCGGCTTCGACATCCTCTCGGCCGGCCTCGGCCTGCTGCTGGTCTCCCCGTTGCTGGCCGCCTGCGCCCTCGCGGTGCGCTGGGACACCGGCCCGGACGTGCTCTTCCGCCAGCAGCGCACCGGCCTGGACGGCCGGGTCTTCACCGTCCTCAAGTTCCGCACCCTGCGCCCCTCCAGCGAGCACGAGTCGGCCACCCGCTGGAACATCGCGCAGGACCACCGGATGGGCGCCATCGGCAAGTTCCTGCGCAAGACCTCGCTGGACGAGCTGCCGCAGCTGTGGAACGTGCTGCGCGGCGACATGAGCCTGGTCGGCCCGCGCCCCGAACGCCCGTACTTCGTCATGCGCTTCGGCCAGGCGTACCCCGAGTACGCCGACCGGCACCGCGTCCCGGTCGGGCTGACCGGCCTGGCCCAGGTCAACGGCCTGCGCGGGGACACCTCGATCGAGGACCGGGCGCGCTTCGACAACCGCTACATCGAGGGCTGGAGCCTGTGGGGGGACGCCAAGATCCTGCTCCGCACCGTCGCCCTGGTGGTCCGCCCGGACGGGAGCTGAACCCATGGCCATCGCACTCCAACTTCCGCACCCGGCACAGCGGTTGGCCAGGATAGTACCGGCCCGGCCGAGCTGGCTCGCGGCGGCCACCGTGCTGCTGGTGTGCGTGCCGGCGGGGGAGAAGGACGTCTCCGCGTCCGTGCACGTCACCCCGGCCGACCTCGCCTCGCTGGCCCTGGTCGGGCTGATCGCCCTCGACCTGCTGCGCGGCCGGCTGCCCCGGCTCGACCCGGCCGTCTGCGCGCTGCTCGGCGGCGTCGTGCTGGCCGCCGCCGTCGCCACCCTGCACTCCATCGACCCGGCGAGCAGCGTCACCGGCTTCGTCCGGCTGGTGCAGATCTTCGTGCTCGTCCCCGCCGCGGTGCTGCTCGCCGTCCGCGACACCCGCGACCGGCGGCTGGTGCTCGGCTCCTTCGTACTGGCCGCCCTGATCGAGGGCGCGGTCGGCGCGAACCAGTACCTCACCCGCACCGGCGCCTCCTACACCGGCCAGCCGATCCGTGCCGTCGGCACCTTCGGCGCCCTCGACGTCATGGCGATGTCCACCGTCGTCTCGTACGGGGTGCTGGCCGCCCTCGGACTGGCGCTCGCCGAACGCCGCCCCGGCGGCAGCCGGGTGCTGCGCCGCGCGATGTGGGCGAGCGCCGCGTTCCTGGCCTTCCCGCTGGCGGTCTCCTTCAGCCGGGGCAGCTGGATCGCCACCGCCGTCGCCGCCGGCGTGCTGCTGCTGCGCGCCGACGCCCGGCTCGCCGTCAAGGGCGTGCTGATCGCCGCCGCCGCGGCGGTGGTGCTGGTCGGCGGGCTCGGCCTCGGCGCCTCCGGCGTCACCGAGCGGCTCGGCTCGATCGGCTCGGTCTCCGCCGCCCCCGACCAGTCGGTCTCCGACCGCTACGACCTGTGGGCCACCGCCGGCCGGATCTGGCAGGACCACCCGATGACCGGCGCCGGCCCGAAGGCCTTCCAGCAACTGCGCGACAGCCACGCCCCGCTGCGGCTCTCCTCCGGCAGCGACGCCGCCGACCCCACCATCGGCTTCCAGCGCGAACCGCTGCTCTCCCCGCACAACATGTACTTCCTGGTGCTCAGCGAGCAGGGCCTGCTCGGCGTCATCGCCTACCTCGCGCTGTTCCTCGCCCTGCTGCTCGGCTGCCTGCGCCGCGCCGCCGGCCCCGGCCTGGCCGCGCTCGCCCTGCTCAGCTGGGTGCTCTGGGACTTCCTCTACGCCGACATCGGCGGCACCACCACCGTGCTGACCTCCGTGGTGCTCGGCCTGGCCGCCCGTACCGCCTTCCCCCGCCCCGACTCCCGCGAAGCGGACGGCGCATGACCACAGACCAGCCGGTGGCCCGGCCCGCCACCGCCGTCGAGACCGCCGTCGTCGAGACCGCCCCCGCCGCGGCCTCCGCCGTCGCCGTCCCCGCCCCGCGCGCGAGCGACGAACCGGCCCGACGCGGCTTCCTGGCCAAGGCGTTCGGCGTCACCGCGCTGCTCAGCGCGGCCGGCTCCGCCCTCGGCCTGCTCCGCGACCTGCTGCTGGCCCGCTACTTCGGCGCCAACCAGGGCACCGACGCCTTCCTGGTCGCCTGGACGGTCCCGGAGACCGCCGCGCCGCTGCTGATCGAGGACGCGATGGCGTTCCTGATGGTCCCGGCCTTCAGCCTGGCCCTGGTGCTGCGCGAGGAGCGCCCCCACGGGCCGGACCCGGTGCGGCAGTTGACCCGCTCCACGCTGCCCTGGCTGCTGCTCGCACTGTGCACCCTCTCCGGCGCCGTCGCCCTCGGCGCGCCCCGGCTGGTCGACCTGCTCGCCCCCGGCCTGGCCGACCCGCGGCTCGCCGTCGCCTGCACCCGGATCACCGCGCTCACCATCCTGCCGTTCGGCGTCGCCGGGTACCTGGCCTCCGCGCTGCGCGCCCTGCACTCCTTCACCGCGCCCGCCGTCATCTACGTGATGTACAACCTGGGCATCCTGGCGCTGCTGCTCAGCGGCCACCGGTTGCTCGGGGTGCGCTCCGCGGCGATCGGCGTCGCGGTCGGCAGCGCGCTGATGGCCGGCGTGCTGCTACTGCCGTTCGCCCGCCGGCTGCGCTCCGGCGGGCGGCGGCGCGGGCTGCGCCGGGGCTCGGCCCGCCGGCTGGTGCTGATCCCGCTGGTGCTGCTGCCGGTCGCCGCGTTCACGCTGACCCGGCAGGCCCAGGTGTTCATCGAGCGCTACCTCGGCTCCGGCCTGCCGCCCGGCACCATCTCGCACCTCAACTACGCGGCGAAGGTCAGCCAGTTGGCGATGACCTCGGCGATCCTGATCGTCACCGTGACCTTCCCGGTGGTGGCCCGGGCGATGGCCGCCGGAGACTTCACGGCGGCCCGCGACCGGGTCGAGAAGGACATCGGGCAGGCCACCGCGCTGGTGCTGCTCGGCACCGCCTTCCTGATGGCCTGCGCCCCCGCGCTGGTCGCCCTGCTGTTCGAGCGCGGCGCGTTCGGCCCGGCCGACACCTCCGCCACCGCCGCCCTGATCCGGGTCTACTCCTTCGGGCTGCCCGCGCAGGCGATGATCGGCGTGATGGTCCGGCCGTACTTCTGCGTCCGCCCGGTGGTGCGCCGCGCCGACGCCCCGCGCGCCGAGGGCGACCGGGTCACCTGGCCGGACTGGTACCCGGTCGGCGCGATGCTGCTCGGCCTGGCCGTCACCGTCGCCGTCGGCGTCGGCGCCGCCCCGGACTTCGGCGCGCTCGGCCTGGCCGCGGGCAACGCCGCGGGCATCACCACCACCGCGGCGCTGCTGCTGCGCGGCCTGATGCTGCGCGGCGTCGCGCTCCGGCTGCCCCTGGTCCTCGGCGGCCAGGCCAGGCTGCTGGCCGCCGCCGTCGCCGCCGCCGCGCTCGGCTGGCTGGCCACCCGGACGGCGGACGGGCCGCTGCCCGCCGCGCTGCTCGGCGGCGCCACCGTCCTGCTGGTCTTCGCCGTCCTCGGCGCGCTGTTCGGCGCCGCCGAGGTGCGCCGCCCGGTGCTCGGCCTGCTGGCCCGCTCCCGCGGCCGGCGGCCCGCCGGCGCACAGCTCGCGGACGCTCCGTCCGCCGACGTCCCGTCCACCGTCGCCGAAGGGAAGCCGCATGGCCGCTGATCCCCGCCTGCCGGCCCAGGCGCTCACCCCCAGGCTCGCGCCCTGGATCCTGATGTACCACTCGGTGGCCGAGGAGGACGAGGACCCGTACCTGCTCACCGTCAGCCCCGACCGCTTCGCCGAGCAGATGGACTGGCTGCACCGCACCGGCCGGCGCGGCGTCAGCGTCCGCGAACTGCTGGCCGCGCAGGCCCGCGGCCGGGAGTCCCGGCTGGTCGGCCTGACCTTCGACGACGGCTACGCGGACTTCGCCCGGCACGCCGTCCCGGTGCTGCGCGAGTACGGCTTCACCGCCACCGCGTACGTCGTCCCCGACCTGCTCGGCCGGGAGAACGACTGGGACGCCGAGGGGCCGCGCAAGAAGCTGCTGACCGTCCAGCAGGTGGTCGAACTCGCGGGCTCCGGTTGGGAGATCGGCTCGCACGGCCTCGGCCACCAGGCCCTGCCCGGGCTCTCCCCGGCCGCCCTGGAACGCCAGACGGCGGACAGTCGGCGGGCCCTGGAGGACCTGCTCGGCGGCCCGGTCACCGGCTTCTGCTACCCCTACGGCGCGGTCGACCTGCCCGCGACCCGCGCCGTCCAGGACGCCGGGTACGACTACGCCTGCGCCATCGACCACTCCTGGCTGACCGGCCGGCACGCCCTGCCGCGCTGCTACGTCGGCGACCGGGACGGTGCCTGGCGGCTGCGCGCCAAACACGGCCGGCACCGCTGGCGGGAGGCCGTGACCGGGCTGCGCTGGGCCCCGCCGAAGCAGCTGCCGAAGGCCGCCGCGGGAGAGCCCCGATGAGAGTCCTGCACGTGGTCACCGGCCTGCACGCGGGCGGAGCCGAGCGCCAACTCGCCCTCCTGCTGCGGCACCTGCCCGAGGACCAGGAGCACGAGGTGGCCGCCCTGACCAACCCGGGCGCGGTCGCCCGCGAACTGCGCGCCGACGGCTTCACCGTCCACCACCTCGACATGCGCGGCAACCGCGACCTCGGCGTGCTGCCCCGGCTCACCCGGCTGATCCGGGCCGGCCGCTACGACCTGGTCCACACCCACCTGTACCGGGCCATGCTGTACGGCCGCCTCGCCGCCCGGCTGGCCGGCGTCCGCACCGTGATCGCCACCGAGCACTCGCTGCAGTCCGGGGTGATCGAGGGCCGCCCCACCTCGCGCGGCGTCAAGGCGCTCTACCTGGGCGCCGAGCGGCTCGGCACCACCACGCTCGCGGTCTCCGGCCAGGTCGCCGGCGTCCTCGGCGAATGGGGCGTGCCCGCCGACCGCGTCCGTCTGCTGCCCAACGGCGTGGACGCCGCCCGCTACCGCTTCACCCCCGCCGTCCGGGCCGCCCACCGCGGCCGGCTGCGCGCCCAACTCGGCCTGCCGATCGGTGTGTTCGTGATCGGCGCGGTCGGCCGGCTGGTGCCGGGCAAACGCTTCCACGTGCCGCTGGAGGCACTGGTCCGGCTCCCCGACGCCCGGCTGCTGCTGATCGGCGAGGGCCCCGAACGGGCCGCCCTGCTCGACCGGGCCGCCGAACTCGGCGTCCGCGACCGCCTGGTGCTCACCGGTGAACGCGACGACGTGCCCGAACTGCTCACCGCCGTGGACGCGCTGGTCTCCCCCTCCCGCGAGGAGACCTTCGGCCTCGCCGCCCTGGAGGGCCTGGCCGCCGGCCTCCCCCTGCTGCACTCGGCCTGCCCGGCCCTCGCCGAACTCCCCCCGGACGCCGCCCCCCAGGCCCGCCTGCTCCCCTCCGAACCCGAGCCCTACGCCCGCGAGTTGGCCCTCCTCGCCACCATCCGCCCCGGCCCCTTCCCGGTCCCCCCGGCCGTCGCCCACTACGACATCGCCCGCATCGCCACCGAACTGGCCGTCCTCTACCGCCAGTCGCTCCCCGGCCCCGGCCCCCGCCGCCCCGGCCGGAAGCCCGCGGGCGCCCCGGACGGAGGCTCCCGCCGTGCCCCCGCCGTCCCGTCGGCGTCCGTTCCGCCGTCCCGGCGCGCCGCCGGGCAGCCGCCCTCGCGGCGGAAGCCGGGCGGGCGGCCCTGGCGCCCCGGCGGTCGGCGGCCCTAGCGCCCCGGCGCCGCGCCGCCACCCACCGAACCGTTCACCCCTACGACCCTCCTGGAGTCACCGATGCCCGAACCACGCCGCAGCGTCCGCGCACTGGCCCGCCGCTGGTGGCCGCTGGCCGTCGCCGTGCCGCTCGGTGCGGCGGCCGGCGCCGGCTACGCCGCCGTCTCGCACCCCAGCTACGCCGCCAGTTCCTACGTGGTGGTCGTCCCGAACAACCCCGGCGAGAGCTCCACCGCCGTCAACTTCGCCCAGGCGTACGGCCGGCTGGCCGGCCAGCCGCAGGTGCTGATCGGGGCGGCCGCCGAGACCGGCCACTCGGTGACCACGCTGGCGGGGCTGGTGCGCGGCACCACCTCGCCGGACGCCCCGGTGATCGAGATCACCGGCACCGGCGCCCGCGGCGAGGACGCGGTGCGGAACGCCGACGCGGTCGCCAAGTCGCTGATCGCGTTCGGCAACGGCAGCGGCAAGGAGACCGGCGTCCGGCTCGTCCCGCTGGCCGCGGCCGCCGAACCCGACGCCCCGTCCTCCCCGTCGGCGAGCCTGGACACCGCGGTCGGCGCGGCCGCCGGCGTGCTGCTGGGCGCGCTGGCGATGCTCACCCGCCGCAAGGGGGGCCCCGCCGCGCCGGAGGCCGCGCTGCCCGCCCAGGCCGAGCCCGCCGCCGCTCCGGTCGCGAAGGCGGAGCCCGCCGAGCCGGCGGCGGCCCGGTGAAGCTCCGCCAGCGGCTCGGTGCCGGCCCCCGGGTGCCCGCCCAGCCGGCCCGCGACGCCGCCGACCGCGAGTGCTGGACCGCCGAGGTGCTGCGCGCCGACGACGCCCTGGAGCGGTTCGCCGACGACTGGGACGACCTGCACCGCCGCTGCTCGACCGCCACCGCCTTCCAGGCCGCGCCCTGGCTGCGCTCCTGGTGGAACGCCTACGGCCGCCCGGGCGCGCTGGTGCTGGTGCTGGTCCGCCGCGACGGCCGGCTGGTCGGCGCCGCCGCGCTGCTCCGCCGCGGCCCGTTCGGCGGCCTGACCAACCTGGGCGCGGGGCTGGTCGACTTCACCGACGTGCTGCTCGACGACGACTGCGCGGACCGGGCCGCCGCCGAACTGGCCGCGGCCCTCCCGCTGCGCCGCCCCTGGCACAGCCTGGAGCTGCGCGAGGTGCACCCCTCGGCCGCCGTGCAGCGGGTGTACGCGCACTGGCGTGGCCGCCGGCACCGGTACACCGACTCGCTCTGCCAGTACCTGCCGGCCGTCCCGATGGACGAGCTGCTCAAGCGGCTGCCCGGCAAGACCGCCCAGCGCAGCCGGGTCAAGCTGCGCAAGATCGCCGAGTCCGGCGTCGTGGTGCACTCCGCCACCGCCGAGGAGGTCCCGCACGCCGTCGGCGAGCTGCTGCGCCTGCACATCCTGCAGTGGCAGGACCGCGGGGTCACCCCGGAGCACCGCACCGCGCGCTTCGCCGAGCACCTGACCGAGTCGACCACCGGCCTGGTGGCGACCGGCCGGGCGGTGATACACCGCTTCGAGCTGGACGGCGAGGTGGTCGCGGTGAACGTGGTGATCCTCGGCGCCCCGTTCGGCGGCCTGTACATGTACGGCGCGCACCCGAAGCTCCGGGAGAAGCTGGACATCGCCGGGCTGCTGTTCGGCGCCGCCCTGGACGAGATCCGCGCGGCCGGCATCCCGGTGCTCAGCCTGCTGCGCGGCCAGGAGCCCTACAAGCAGCGCTGGCGCCCGGACCGGCTGCACAACCAGCGCCTGGTGCTCGGCCCCGGCCGGCTCGCCCCCTGGGCGGCCGCCCGCGCGCTGCGGGTCCGGGCCCGGACCGCCGCCGTGCACCTGCTGCGCACCCGGATGCCCCGGCTGAAGGAGGCGCTATCGCAGCGGAGACTGCGGTGAGGCCTTCACCGGCCCGACCGCCCCGGAGGAGCCCGACATCAACTGCCGGTACACCGCTGCCGACTTCGGGTTGTCCTTGCACTGCCAGAAGCCGTGCGGGCAGTAGTCGGTGACGGTCTGGTAGGCGGTGTCGTGGGTGCGCATCCACTCCACCATCCGCCGGACGAACTCCGGGTTGTCGCCGTTGCGGAACAGCCCCCACTCCGGGTAGGACACCGGCTTGCCGCGCTTGGCGGCGAACTCCACCTGGTCCTGCAGCCCGTACGGCTCGGAGACGTACTCGTCGAAGGTGCCGCCGGCGGGCTGGTCGTAGTTGTCCATGCCGATGATGTCGACCACGTCGTCACCGGGATAGCAGCGCGTCCAGGGGACGGCGTCCAGCCCGCGGGTGGGGACGAAGTCGAAGGAGAAGTGCTGGCCGGGCACCGAGCGCATCACGCCCACGATCCGCCGCCAGTACGCCTTCCAGGCCGTCGGGTCGGGCTTGCAGCGCGAGGTGTAGGTGACGCCGTTCATCTCCCAGCCCAGGGTGATGACGGTGTCGCCGCCGCCGAAGGCCACCAGCTTCCGGGCCAGGCGCAGGAAGTGCTGGTCGAACTCGCCCTGGTTGCCGCGGGCCAGCAGCCGGGCCACCTCGGCGTCCGGCACGTTGCCCTCGTTGGGGACGAGCATCGGCACGCCGAGCACCAGCCGCCGCCCCGGGTCGGACTGCCGCCACTGCGACCACAGGCCGAGGACGGCCGGTTCGCCCTCGACGTCCTGCCAGCCGTTGCCCGCCAGGTAGGTGTGGCCGACCTGCATGTTGGCGTTGCTCAGCCAGGAGGACATCCGGGCGATGTTCGGGATGTAGTCGCTCCAGGAGCCGACGAACGCGCCGAACGGCACCTCGTGCACCGCCCGCTGCACCACCGGCCGCGGCGCCGCCCCGCGCGGCTGGATCGCGTCCGAGGAGAGCGCCGCGTGGCGCTCGGTCTGGCTGAGCGGGGTGCCGGAGGGCACGCTCGCGGTGGTGACCAGCAGCAGCGCGGCGGCGGCCAGGGTCAGGCGGCCGAGACGCATGGGCTCTCCGTACGGGTCCAGGGGTGATTCCGGCCCCAGGAGCCTAGCCTGACGGAACGTCATAAATGTCGCATGTCACCCCAACGGGTCAACCCGGCGGCCGGTCAGCCGAAGGTGTCGCACCGGGCCATGTCGCCGCTGCGGTAGCCGGTGGTGAACCACTGCTTGCGCTGCTCCGAGGAGCCGTGCGTCCAGGTCTCCGGGTTGGTCCGCCCGGTGGCCCGCTGCTGGATGCGGTCGTCGCCCACCGACTCGGCGGCGTCCAGGGCCAGCGCGATGTCCTGGTCGGTCAGCCGGGTGATCAGCGGCCGCCCGGTGGACGGCTGCGGGGTGGTGGTGGCGTGGTGCGCCCACACCCCCGCGTAGCAGTCGGCCTGCAGCTCCAGCTTCACCGAGGCGCTGTCGGCGCCCTGCCGGTCGCCGCCCACCCGGGCCGTGGTGCCCAGCAGGTTCTGCACGTGGTGCCCGTACTCGTGCGCCACCACGTACGCCTCCGCGAACGGCCCGCCCTGCGCGCCCAGCTGCCGGCCCATGTCGTCGAAGAAGCCCAGGTCGAAGTAGGCCTTGCGGTCGCCGGGGCAGTAGAACGGGCCGACCGCCGAGGTCGCGGTGCCGCAGGCGGTGGCCACCCGGTCGGTGAACAGCACGCTCTGCGCCGGGGCGTAGTCGCGGCCGCGGGCCTTGAACTCGCCCTGCCAGTACGACTGGACGCTGTTGACCACGGCCAGGGCCCGGCAGTCCTGCCGCTCGTTGGCGTCCGCGCCGGTCCGGCAGGCCGCGTCCAGCTGCGCGGAGCTGGTGGCCTTGCCGACCGGCGGCGCGGCGGGCTGGTCGGAGGAGCCGAACAGGCCGGGGTCCACCCCGAACAGCAGTGCCGCCAGCAGTCCGAGGATGCCGAGCGCGCCACCGCCGATCGTCAGCCCCCCGCCGGGGATGCCCCGCCGGTCCTGCACCTGCGAGGTGTCGAGCTGCGCGTCGTCGTCAAACTGCATTCCGTCTCACCTGTGTAACAGTCCGTGGGCCTGTCGAAGGCGTACCCCGACCGCCCAGGAGCATGCGCGGGGCCCACTGCGACGCAGGTCGGCCCAGGTCGCGTCAGGCCCGGATAAAGCCCGTCGGCGGTGACACGCCAGGGCCCGGGGGTCGTTAAACCCGAGGGTTCTGTCGGTGCCCGCCGGATAAACTCCCGCCGTGTCCTTCAACCCGCTGAGAAGCCTGTCCCCCCGATCGGTCCTGCCCGCCGCCGCCGTCCTGCTGGTCCTCGCGGCCGGTGCGGCGGCCCACGCCAACCGTCCCGAGCCCTTCGGCGACCGGGTGGTCCCGGGCGCTTCGGACGCCAGCCCGGTGAGCGCGCAGTCGACCAGCGCGGAGCAGACCGACTTCGAGGTGGGCCCCGGCGTGGAGGCCTACTCGAAGACCAACGGCGAGCGCCTGTGGTCCTACCGCCGCGAGGGCGCGACCGCGCTGCACCTCGCGCTGGTCGGCGAGGATGCCGTGGTGGTCTGGGACGACGGCATGGTCACCGCGGTCAACACCGGCGACCACTCGGTGCGCTGGCACCGCGGCGTCCCCGGCCTGGCCGACTGGCTGCGCGCCGACGGCGAGCCGGGCGCGGACGACCGCACCGAGGGGCAGCGCAAGAAGCTGATGGCCGAGCGCGCCGCCGCGGCCCTGCACCCGTCCCCGGACCGGGTCAACGACGCGTTCGTGACGGTGGTCACCCCCGACCTGCTGATGGGCTTCCGCGAGCGCGACGGCGACCTGCGCTTCAACTCCCGCCCCCCGGCGGGCTGCGACTTCGACCCGGCCCGCGCCGCGGAGACCGACGACGCGGTGCTCGTCCCGCGGCTGTGCCCGCCCGGCAGCGGCGCCGGCTCCCGGCAACTGCCCGGCGGCGTGATGGTGTTCTCGCTCGCCGACCACGGCAACTTCCTCAACACCGGCCCCGACGTGGTGATGCGCCCGCTGGGCGGCCACCGGGTCTCGATCGAGGACGGCCCGGTGATCGGCAGTTGGGTGTACGACACCGCGCAGGGCAGCCGGGAGGCCGCCTGCGGCACCGCCGCCCCGTTCGCCGCGGCCCGCCCGGCCTGCGACAAGTGACCGTCCCGGGCCCGGCCGGCACCGCCGCCGGGCCCGGTCCGGCGGGGTCCGGTGCCGCGCCCCGGGTCGAGAAAAGGCTTTCCGGCCCTCCCGTAGACTTGGACCCAATGGCTGAGTGCCATACCCACGTCGAGGAGAGACCCCAGCCATGATTTCCGCGAACGCCCTGGAGCTTCGTGCCGGTGCCCGCATCCTGATCGAGTCCGCCAGCTTCCGCATCGCCCCGGGCGACCGGATCGGCCTGGTCGGCCGCAACGGCGCGGGCAAGACCACGCTGACGAAGGTGCTGGCCGGCGAAGGCCTCCCGGCCGGCGGCACGGTCACCTCCTCCGGCGAGGTCGGCTACCTCCCGCAGGACCCGCGCACCGGAGACCTCGACGTCCTGGCCCGGGACCGCATCCTGTCCGCCCGCGGCCTCGACACCGTGCTGAAGAAGATGCGCGAGAACGAGGACCGGATGGCCAACGGCCAGGGCGCCACCCGGGACAACGCGATGAAGAAGTACGCCCGGCTGGAGACCGAGTTCCTCACCAAGGGCGGGTACGCCGCCGAGGCCGAGGCCGCCACCATCGCCGCCGCGCTCGGCCTGCCCGACCGCATCCTCGGCCAGCCGCTGCACACCCTCTCCGGCGGCCAGCGCCGCCGGGTCGAGCTGGCCCGGATCCTCTTCTCGGACGCCGACATCCTGCTGCTCGACGAGCCCACCAACCACCTCGACGCCGACTCGATCGCCTGGCTGCGGGACTTCCTCAAGACCTACAAGGGCGGCTTCATCGTCATCTCGCACGACGTCGACCTGGTCGAGACGGTCGTCAACAAGGTCTTCTACCTGGACGCCAACCGCTCCGCCATCGACATCTACAACATGGGCTGGAAGCAGTACCAGCAGCAGCGCGAGGACGACGAGAAGCGCCGCAAGCGCGAGCGGGCCAACGCCGAGAAGAAGGCCGCCACGCTGAACGCGCAGGCCGACAAGATGCGCGCCAAGGCGACCAAGACGGTCGCCGCGCAGAACATGGCCCGCCGCGCCGAGAAGCTGCTCTCCGGCCTGGAGCAGGTCCGCCAGTCCGACCGCGTCGCCAAGCTGCGCTTCCCGGACCCGGCCCCGTGCGGCAAGACCCCGCTGACGGCGGCCGGCCTGTCCAAGTCGTACGGCTCGCTGGAGATCTTCACCGACGTCGACCTGGCGATCGACCGCGGTTCCCGAGTCGTGGTGCTGGGCCTGAACGGCGCGGGCAAGACCACCCTGCTGCGGATGCTGGCGGGCGTGGAGAAGCCGGACACCGGCGAGGTGATCCCGGGCCACGGCCTGAAGATCGGCTACTACGCGCAGGAGCACGAGACGCTCGACCCCGAGCGCAGCGTGCTGGAGAACATGCGCTCCGCCGCGCCGGACACCGACCTGGTGCAGATCCGCAAGATCCTCGGCTCCTTCCTGTTCTCCGGGGACGACGTGGACAAGCCGGCCGGCGTGCTCTCCGGCGGCGAGAAGACCAGGCTCGCGCTGGCCACCCTGGTGGTCTCCAGCGCCAACGTGCTGCTGCTCGACGAGCCGACCAACAACCTGGACCCGGCCAGCCGCGAGGAGATCCTCGGCGCGCTGCACTCGTTCAGCGGCGCGGTCGTCCTGGTCACCCACGACGAGGGCGCGGTCGAGGCGCTCCAGCCGGAGCGGATCATCCTGCTGCCCGACGGCGTCGAGGACCTGTGGAGCCCCGCCTACCACGACCTGGTGTCGCTGGCCTGACCCCGTCCGGCCGCCCGCCGGCCCGCTCCGGGCCGCCGCACGGACCTCGCGCGTAGACGCGGGGTCCGTTTCCGGTACGAGGGGAACTCGTCCCGCGTCGACGCCGGGGGCACCGGGAGGACGCCCGCCGTTCCCCGTCCCGGAGTGCGCGGTTTGCCCGCTGACGGTCCGGGCTGATCAGCGGATTCGCTCACCGGCGCGAATCCCGGAGGGGCGTGCGCACCCTCCGTGAGCGCCCTGGTGCGGAGCGCGCACCACCACTCGAGCCCGCTTTCCCGTGACGGACCTTGTCGAATGGGTGGCCAGGAACGGGGCAATGGGTGATCATGGGAATCTGACCGATCACCTCTACGAGGAGGCACGGGTGGCCGAGACTCTGAAAAAGGGCAGCCGGGTAACAGGTGCCGCGCGTGAGAAGCTCGCGGCCGATCTCAAGAAGAAGTACGACTCCGGGGCGAGCATCCGCGCCCTCGCGGAGGAGACGGGCCGGTCCTACGGCTTCGTCCACCGGATGCTCAGCGAGTCCGGGGTCAACCTCCGGGGCCGGGGCGGCGCCACCCGCGGCAAGGGCAAGGCCGCTGCCGCAGCCGGTTCCTGACGGTCCGTCAATCCGGGCGGGCGGCACCCGAGCAGCCCCGTCCGCCCGCGCTTCACCACTGCGCTGCTCGCCACGCACGACGTTCCACCACGGATCGGCGGCCGGGTCCCTCCCGCGCCGCCGTCCGCCGTTTCCGGCCCGGCCGCACGTGCTGTACGCGCGCCGGGGGCTTTGTTACCCTCCAGTAGCCCGTCGGGGTCGACGGGTGTCCCACGCCCCGCCGCTGGAAGGTAGCTCCGCCATGACCACCGACACCCCCGACGTCGACCGCACCGCGTGGGAGAAGGCCGGCGTCCGCCTCGACCTGGACGGCGAACTCGCCACCGTCACCCTCTGTGACCCGAGCCGCCGCAACGCCCAGACCCCCGCGATGTGGCGCGCCCTCGCCGCGGTCGGCCGCGCCCTGCCCGGCAGCGTCCGGGTCGTCCTGCTCCGGGGCGAGGGCAGTTCCTTCTCGGCCGGCCTCGACCGCGCCATGTTCACCCCCGAGGGCATCCCCGGCGAGACCGGCTTCCTGCGGCTCGCCGCCTCCGCCGACGCCGAACTCGACGCCGCCATCGCCTCCTACCAGGAGGCGTTCACCTGGTGGCGCCGCAACGACCTGATCAGCATCGCCGCCGTCCAGGGCCACGCGGTCGGCGCCGGCTTCCAGCTCGCCCTCGCCTGCGACCTGCGGATCGTCGCCGAGGACGTCCAGTTCGCCATGAAGGAGACCTCGCTCGGCCTGGTCCCCGACCTCGCCGGCACCAAGCCGCTCACCGAACTCGTCGGCTACGCCCGCGCCCTGGAGATCTGCGCCACCGGTCGCCGGGTCGGCGCCGAGGAGGCCGTCGCCACCGGCCTCGCCAACCTCGCCGTCCCCGCCGCCGACCTGGGCGCAGCCGCCGCCGACCTGGCCGCCGCCCTGCTCGCCGCCCCGCGCGGCGCCGTCATCGAGACCAAGGCGCTCCTGCGCGGCGCCGCCGACCGCACCTACGACCAGCAGCGCGCCGCCGAGCGCGAGGCGCAGGCGCGCCGGCTCCGCGACCTCGCGGGGATGTAGCCGGGAGATTCCGGACGGGGGTGCGGCGGGTTCCGCCGCACCCCCTGCTTGTACGCGCCTGTGGTGCGGTGCGCGTGGCGAAATGTCAGGGTTGGGATGGTTTGCGATATAGCTGGTGTCGAACGTCAGGAGAACCGAGATGACGCAGCCCCACACCCCCACCTCCGCGGACCTGCAGAAGGACGCGCCGGAGAAGCGGTCGCCCGGCGAGCGCGGGAGCACCTCCCTCGCCGACGGAGTGGTGGAGAAGATCGCCGGCATGGCCGCCCGGGAGGTCTCGGGCATCCACGCCCTGGGGTCCGGGTTCTCCCGGACGTTCGGCGCGATGCGGGACCGGGTGCCGGGTTCGAGCTCGAAGTCCGGTGTCTCGCGCGGGATCAAGGCGGAGGTCGGCGAGAAGCAGGCCGCCATCGACATCGCGCTGGTGGTCGAGTACGGGGTGGTGATCCCCAGGCTGGCCGCCGAGGTGCGGGCGAACATCATCGAGTCGGTCGAGCGGATGACCGGCCTGGAGGTGGTCGAGGTGAACATCGCCGTGAACGACGTCCACCTGCCCGACGACCCGGACGAGGACGAGGACGAGGAGTCCCAGTCCTCCGGCAAGCGCCCCCGCGTGCAGTGACGTGCAGTGAGCCGTGGCAGTGAATCGTGGCAGTGAGTCGTGACCGTCCCGAGTGCCGAGCAGGATCGCGAAGGAGCAGTGGATGAACCTGGCGTTGATGGGCATGGTCGCGGGCATGGCCCTCGGCTTCGCCGGCTACTTCGGCGGGTTCGGTGCGTTCCTGCTGGTGGCGGCGCTCGGGGCGGTGGGCTTCGTGGTCGGGCGGCTGATCGAGGGGGACATCGAACTCGGTGACCTCGGCGACCTGCTGCGCGGCCGGGACCGGCGGCGCTGATGACGGATCCGGGGGTGATCGCACAGCGCGGCGGAGAGCGCGTCGCGGACCGGGTGTACCGGCGGATCGCGGCCCGGGCCGCCGCCGACGCGCTCGCCCCGGCCTGGCAGGACCGGCCCGGCCGGGGCCCGTACCCGAAGGTCTCGGCCCTGCTCTCGCACGGCCGGATCAGGCTCACGCTGCACCTGGAACTGCCGTTCCCGTCCGACGTCGGCACGCTGGCCCGGACGGCGCGCGACGCCGCCTGCCGCACCGTCGCCGAGCTGACCGGCACGCCGGTGACCGGGGCGGACGTGATCGTGGACCGCCTGCACCCGGCGGCCGCCGGATGACCGGGCCGGAGCCCGGGACGGGCGTCGAACCGGAGTCCGCGGCGTCGGCCGGGCCGGCCGGGGCCACCCCGGTGCACGCCCGGCGGCGCCGGGCCGGGCGCTGGCTGCGCTCGGAGCGCGCGGTGCCGACCGCGCTGGTGGTGGCCGTGCTGGTGGTGGCGGCCGGAACGCTGCTGTACGACGTGATCGCGGTGCGGGCCGGCGGCGAGGCCAGGCCCTGGCGGCAGGAGCTGTCGCGGCAGTTGGCGACCCGGCACCTGGACGACCCGTGGGTGCTCGGCATCGCCGGCGGCGCCGTCGTGCTCGGCCTGCTGCTGCTCTGGCTGGCCCTCGCCCGCGGCCTGCGCGGCTGGCTCGCGCTGGAGCCGCGCGGCGCCGCGATCCACCGGGGCACCGTCGCCGCGCTGATCGCCCGGCGCGCCCAGCAGCGCTCCGACGTGCACTCCTGGCGGGTGAAGGTCAAGCGGCGGCGCACCCGGGTCACCCTGACCGGCACCGCCGACCCGGCCGGCGCGGAACGCGAACTGCGGGCCGAACTCGCCCGGATCCCGCTGGCCGAACCGCACCGGCTGGACGTCCGCACCAAGCCGGTGCACGAACGCCACCACCGCCGGGTACTCGCCGAGTTGGAGCCGCCCCGATGAGTCGACGCGTCGTCAACCGCACCCTCCTGGCCCTCGTCGGGCTGGTCCTGCTGGCCGGTGGGGCGCTGGTGCTGCTCGGCGGCCTCGACGCCTACCGGCACTTCGGCGTCACCCCGCCGCACCGGTGGCCGCTCACCTCGCCCGACCAGCCCGTGCTCAGCACGGCCAGCCGCACCCGCTGGACCGACCGCGACTGGTGGTGGCCGGTGGCCATCGGCGTCCCCGCGCTGGTGGTCGCCGGCTGCCTGTGGTGGCTGTTCTCCCAGCTGCGGCGCGGCGGCCCGGCCGGCGTCGACCTGCCCTCGCCCGCCGCGTCCGGCCAGGCGCACTTCGCCCTGCACGTGCGCAGCCGGGCCGTCGAGGAGGCGATCGAGTCCGAGACGGTCGCCCTCCCGGACGTCGAACGGGCCACCGCCAAGGTCACCGGCGCGGCCCGCCGCCCCGAGGTGCGCACCGCCGTGCGGCTCGCCCCGGGCGCCGACACCGCCGCGCTGGTCACCGCCTACCGGGCCGGCCCCGTCGAACACGCCCGCCGCTCGCTGGGCCTGGCCGTCCTGCCCGCCCAGCTGCGGCTGCGCGGCGCGAAGCCGCGACGGGAGCGGAACCGGAAGAACGCCCCGCGGGTGCGCTAGCGCAACGGCGCGGTACCGGGGCCCGGAGGTTCTCCTCCGGGCCCCGGTACCGCGTTCGCCGGGCGGTTACAGGCCGCGGGTGGCGCCGCCGTCGACGGGGAGCATCAGGCCGGTGAGGTAGGAGGCGGCGGGGGAGAGGAGGAAGGCGGCGGTGCGGCCGAACTCCTCGGGGGTGCCGTAGCGGCGCAGCGGGATGCCGGCGGCGGCGCTCTCGCGGGCGGCGGCGGGGTCGGGGGCGAGGGCGTCGAGTTCGCGGACGCGGTCGGTGTCGATGCGGCCGGGGAGCAGGCCGAGGACGCGGATGCCGCGCGGGCCGAGTTCGTCGGCGAGGGACTTGGCGGCCATGGCGAGGCCGGGGCGCAGGCCGTTGGAGATGCCGAGGCCGGCGATGGGCTGGCGGACCGAGGTGGACAGCACGAAGGCGATGACGCCCCCGGCGGGGAGCTGTTCGGCGGCGGTGCGGGCCAGGCGCAGGGCGCCGAGGAAGACCGAGTCGAACGCGGTGCGCCAGGCCTCGTCGGTGGTGGTGGCGACCGGCCCGGCGGCGGGGCCGCCGACGCTGATCAGGATGCCGTCGAAGCCGCCGAAGCGCTCGCGGGCGGCGTCGATCAGGCGCTGCGGGGTGGCCGGGTCGGCGTTGTCCGCGCCGACGCCGTGGGCGTTGGCGCCGAGGTCGGCCGCGGCGGCGGTGGCCGCGGCCCCGGCGCGGCCGGTGACGACCACCTTGGCGCCTTCGTCGACGAGTTGTCGTGCGGTGGCGTGGCCGAGCCCCCGGGTCGCGCCGGTGACCACGTACACCTTGTCCTTGAGTCCGAGATCCATGCCGACCATTCTCGCCGGTCGGCACGGATCCCGGACGGAGGGTCAGCCCACCGGGACACCGGGGTTGGTGAGGGCGGCGGGGCCGATGACGGTGTTGTCGGCGGTGACGGTGACGGGGCAGGTGGCGGCGTCGTAGTTGGTGACGTCGATCGCGTACTTGGCGGGGTTGGTGCCGGTGGCGCCGGTCAGGTCGGAGGCGTTGTGGCGGAAGACGGTGCCGCAGCCCCAGCCGGCGACCTGGGTGTGGGTCTGGTAGCCGTCGTTCATGGTGCGCGTGCCGGTGTTGTTCTCGATGACGTAGCCGTTGCCCTTCACGTCGACCCAGGAGTCGTCGTAGTTGACGTCGGTCAGGCCGTTGCCGTCGAAGCGGTTGCCGGAGACCAGGCCGCCGGTGGTGCCCTCCTTGAGGTCGATGTTCTCGCCGCCGATGTTGGGGCCGATGGTGTTGTCCAGGATCTGCACGTGGTCGCTCCTGTCGGTGAGCGTGTTGGCGGTGCCGACGTACACGCCCTCGCCCTTGCCGTCGTGGGCGGTGCCGGTGTCGTGGACGGTGGAGCCGCGCAGCACGCCGTAGCTGGAGGAGTTGCGGAAGTGCACGCCCTCCATGGTGGTGTGGTGGACCGTCACCCCGTCGAGCACCACGTGGTCGGAGGCGTCGACCATGATGCCCTTCTGGGCGTGGGTGACGGTGATGCCCTGGACGGTCCAGTACGGGGCGGCGGTCAGCGAGAGGCCGTAGCCGCCGCCGGTGGAGGTGGTCAGGACGGCGCCGGGGGAGCCGGTCAGGGTGATCCGGGCGGCGGCCGTGCCCGGCGTGGTGATCTTGAAGTTGCCGGTGTAGGTGCCGTCGGCGAGCTGGATGGTGCGCCCGGGGACGGCGGCGCTCAGCGCGGCCTGGAGCTCCTTGGCGGTGGAGACCCGGACGGTGTTCGCCGGGGGCGGGGAGAGGGTGGCGTCGTTCTGGCCGGGGGTGCTGACGGGCGCCGAGGGCGTGGGGGAGGCGGAGGCGGGCGGGACGGAGGAGGGCGGCGGCGAGGCGGGGGCGGTGCCGGCGGCGGTCAGCGAGACGTCGTCGGCCTGGTAGGGGCTGCCGTACCAGCCGCTCAGCGTGACGGCGACCCGGATGGTGCCGGGGCCGGTGGTGAAGGTGCGGGTGAGCTGGGTCCAGCCGGGGGCGTTCACCCAGGTGGAGGTGGACACGCCGGTGCCGGAGGCGGCGAGGGTGACGTAGGAGCCCTTCACCCAGGCGGTCAGGGTGTAGTCGGTGTTCGGCTGGACGGTGACGCTCTGGGTGCAGGGGGCGAGGTCCGCGGCGCCGGGGGCGGCGGACAGCGCGGCGGTGCCGGAGTGCGGGGCCGAGGTGGTGGTGGCGGCGGTGCCGGCGCAGCTCCAGGGGGCGAGCGCGGCGGACTCGAAGCCGCCGTTCGCGAGGAGTTCGGTGGCCGCGCCGGCCCGGGCGGGCAGCAGGGCGAGGACGGCGGTGCCCAGGGCCAGGACGGCGGTCGCGGCGCCGCCGCGGTGGATGCGGTGCGTCATGAAGGTTCGCTCCAAGGTGGGGGAAAGAGCGGTTCGGGGCGGGTGCAGGCCCAATTTGGACTAGACCAATACGGGGCGTCAATGGGTGCGCACCGACCGGGCGTCAATGGCGCCGGACCGGGAACCGTCCGAAGATGGGGGGACCGGACCACCCACCCGAGGTGCAACGCATGAACAGTCGGCGGTTGCCGAACATCGACGGCGTCGCGGCGGCCCTGGTCGACGGCGACGGACGCGTCGTGGGCTGGACCGCCGCGGCCGAGCAACTGCTCGGCCTGGCCGCCGCCCAGGTCACCGGCCGCCCGGTCCGCGACCTGCTGGTCGACGGCCCGGCCGACGCCGACGCGCTGGGCAAGCGCACCGGCGAAGTCCGGCTGCGCACCGCCGGCGGCGCCCCGCTGGAGGTCGCCTACCAGGTGCTGCCGCTGGCCGGCGAGCACGGGGAGGTCCGCGCCCTGGTGCTGGCCACCCCCGCCGACACCGTGGCCCGGCGCCGCCAGGACGAGGCGTTCACCCGGGAGCTGTTCCTGCAGGACCGGCTCGGCCTGGCCTTCTTCGACACCGACCTGCGGCTGCTGCGCACCAACACCCACCTGCTCCCGTACACCGGCCTGCCCGCCGACCTGGCCGGGCACCGGCTCGGCGACTTCCTGCAGCCGACCGAGGCGGAGGCCGCCGAGGCGATCCTGCGGCACGTGATCGCCACCGGGGAGCCGGTGGTCCGGGCCGAACTGCCGATCCGCACCCTGGACGACCCCGGGCCGGCCGTGGTCATGGAGGTGCAGGCGTTCCGCCTGCAGGCCCCCGACGGGGCGCTGATCGGGGTGACCGCGCTGTTCGGCGACGTCACCGAACTGCACCGCTACCGGCGGCGCGCCGACGTGCTGCACCGGGCCACCGCCGCCGTCGGCGGCTCGCTCTCGGTGGCCGGCACCGCCGAGGACCTGGCCGGCGTCCTGGTGCCGGGCCTCGGCGAGCGCGCCGAGGTGGACATCGCCGAAGCCGTCTTCACCGGCGACGAGCCGGCGCCCGGCGCCGACGGGCTGGTGGCCGTCCGCCGCACCGCCACCGCCGGGCCGCCCGGCCCCGACGACCGCCCGCTCGGACCGCTCGGCCGCGAACGGCTCGGCGGCCCCGCCGCCACCGGACCGCTGTCGATGAGCGCCCCGCTGCACGCCCGCGGCGGCCCGCTCGGCCGGGTGACCGTCCGCCGCGGCGAGGCCGCGGGCCCGTACGGGGGCGAGGACCTCGAACTGCTGCGGGAGATCGCCGCCCGGGCCGCGCTCGCCCTGGACAACGCCCGCCGCTACACCCGCGAGCACCGGGCCGCCGTCGGCCTGCAGCGCTCGCTGCTGCCGCCCGCCGAGACGGCGGTGCCCGCCGCCACCACCGCCAGCGTCTACCGGCCCACCGACACCGCGACCGGCGTCGGCGGCGACTGGTTCGACGTCATCCCGCTCTCCGGCGCCCGGGTCGCCCTGGTGGCCGGCGACGTGGTCGGCCACGGCCTGCAGGCCAGCGCCACCATGGGCCGGCTGCGCACCGCCGTGCGCACCCTGGCCGACCTCGACCTGGAGCCCGACGAGCTGCTGGTGCACCTGGACGACCTGGTCTCCCAGCTGGTCGTCGAGGGCAGCGAGGAGGAGCGCGAGCGCGGCGTCGCCGACCCGTCCGGGGCGACCTGCGTGTACGCCGTCTACGACCCGGTCTCCGGGATCTGCCAGGCCGCCAGCGCCGGGCACCCGCCGCCCGCGGTGGTGCACCCCGACGGGCGGGTCGAGTACCTGCCGGTCAATCCCGGGCCGCCGCTCGGCGTCGGCGGGCTGCCGTTCGAGGCGGTCGAGTGCGCGCTGCGCGCGGGCAGCGTGCTCGCGCTGTACACCGACGGCCTGATCGAGGGCGGCACCGGCGGCGACCTGGACGAGGGCATGGCGCAGCTCGCCGCCCGGCTCGGGGAGGCCGACCTCGGCGGCGACCTGGCGGCGGCCGGGCGGGCGATCGTCGCGGAGATGTCCACCGCCGGGCTGAGCGACGACGTGACACTGCTGCTGGCCCGGCTGCACCCCGTGCCGCCCGCCGACACCGCCGCGTGGACCATCGACGCCGACCCGTCCGCCGTCGCCGGGGTGCGCGAGGCCGCCACCCGGATGCTGGAGGAGTGGGGGCTGGACGCGCTGGTGTTCACCACCGAGCTGGTGCTGAGCGAACTGGTCACCAACGCGATCCGGTACGCGGGCGGGCCGGTGATGGTGCGGCTGATCCGCTCCTCGGTGCTGACCTGCGAGGTCTCCGACCCCAGCTCCACCCAGCCGCGGATGCGCCGGGCCCGGCTCACCGACGAGGGCGGCCGCGGCCTGTACCTGGTCGCCCAGCTGACCCAGCGCTGGGGCAGCCGCTACACCCGCAACGGCAAGACCATCTGGGCCGAGCAGTCGCTCGACCCGCCGCCGCTCAGCTGGTAGCGCCCACCGGCTCCGCCGCCACCGCCGCCTTCCGCTCCGCCGCGTTCTGCCCGGCCTCGCGGCGGGCCATCACCACCAGCCCGGCCGGGATCAGCGCGGTGAACAGCCACCACTGGACGGCGTACGCCATGTGCGGGCCGATGTCGGAGTGGCCGGGCTCGGCGAGCAGCTCGGGGGAGGGGCCGGCGGCGGGCCGGGAGGAGGCGAGTTCCAGGTAGCCGCCGAGCACGGTGGCGTTCGCGTACTTGGCCTGCTCGGCGGTGTTGATCACCTTGAACATCCGGTCCGGCAGGCCGCCGCGGTTCTTCACGCCCAGCGAGGCGTACGTCTCGTCGGCGCGCAGCCGGCCGGTGACGGTGACCTCGCCGGACGGCGGGGCGGGGATCTCCGGGATGCTGGCGGCGTCCGCGGCGGACTCCACCCAGCCGCGGTTGACCAGGACCGAGCCCTTGCCGTCGGAGAGCACCAGCGGGGTGACCACGAAGTAGCCGATGGTGGAGCCGCCGGGCTCGGTGCGGCCGCGGATGACCACCTCGTGCCCGGTGTCGTAGCTGCCGGTGGCGGTCACGGTGCGCCACACCTCGCCGGACGGGACGGACCAGCCGGGGGTGGAGAGCGAGTCGAAGGCGACCGGGGTGCTGCCCAGGTTCCGCGCCACCAGGTCGTTGCGGGCCACCCGGGCCTCGTGCCGGTGGTACTGCCAGAAGCCCAGCTTGATCATGGTCGGGACCAGCACCGCGGCCACCAGGACGATGACCGCCCAGCGAACGGACAGCAGGAATCGGTACACACCCGGCACGCTAACCCTCCTTACCGCCGCGTCAGGCACCGGGGTGCGGCGCGACCTCGCGCAGCAGCTGCAGGAAGGCGTCCTCGCCGACCACCGGGGTGCCGTACTCGCGGGCCTTGCGGGCCTTGCCGCTCCACGAGCCGGGCTCGTTGGTGACCAGCAGGCTGGTGAGCCGGCTCACCGAGGAGGCGATGTGCAGGCCGGCCTCGGTGGCCCGGTCCTCCAGCAGCTCGCGGTCGGTGGCGGTGTCGCCGGTGATCGCCACCCGCATGCCCTGCACCAGCGGCGAGCCGTCCGTCCAGCGGCCCGGGTTCGGGTACGGGCAGGGCGGGCGCTTGCGGCCGGGCCGGTACGAGGAGCTCCAGGAGCCGCGGGCCGGTCCCGCGGCCGGGCCCGCGGCGGCGGCCTCCTCGCCGAGGTCGGTGACGGCGACGCAGGCGGTCAGCGGCAGCGGGACGCCGCCGCTGCGGGCCAGCTCCAGCGAGGGGCGGAACACCTCGGCCAGCACCCGGGCGTCGTCCAGCGCGTGGTGGGCCTGGCGCTGGTGCACGCCGAAGTGCGCGGCCAGCGAGGAGAGCTTGCCGTTGGGCAGCGGCAGCCGCAGGTCGCGGGCCAGCACCATGGTGCACAGCCGCTGCTCGACCGGGGCGCGCAGGCCGGCCCGGGAGAACTCGCGGGAGATCATGTTCCAGTCGAAGAGCGCGTTGTGGGCGACCAGCACCCGCTCGCGCAGCCGCTCGGCGAACTCGGCGGCGACCTCCGGGAAGGTCGGCGCGCCGGCCAGCACCTCGCTGGTCAGGCCGTGGATCCAGACCGGTCCCGGATCCCGCTCGGGGTTGACCAGGGTGTACCAGTGGTCGGTGACCTCACCGTCCGGGTCGAGCTGGTAGACGCCCGCCGAGATGACCCGGTCGGAGCGGCCGAGACCGGTGGTCTCCACGTCGACGACCGCGAAGCCGCGCCCGGTGCCCTGGCCGGGGCCGGTGCGCGGTGCCGGGAGCGGCGGGGTCGGGAATGGCGCGTGCATAACGCACCACTTTACGGGGAGCGGCGGGCGGTTCCGGACGGAACAGCACCGGTGAGGGGCGGCTTACAGTGGGAAGCGCGGGTGCAGACACCCGCGGGCTCCCGTACACCGAAGGACTCTCCCCATGCGCGCCACCGTGATCCACGGCCCCCAGGACATCCGGATCGAGGAGGTGCCGGACCCGCGGATCGAACGGCCCGGGGACGCCGTGGTGCGGGTGCTGAACGCCTGCATCTGCGGCAGCGACCTGTGGGCGTACCGGGGCGTGGCCAAGCGGCAGGCCGGGCAGCGGATCGGGCACGAGTTCCTGGGCTTCGTCGAGGAGGTCGGCGCCGAGGTGCGCGGCTTCGCGGTCGGCGACCTGGTGGTGGCCCCGTTCGTCTGGTCGGACGGCGTGTGCGAGTACTGCCGCGAGGGCCTGCAGACCTCCTGCCCGCACGGCGGGTTCTGGGGCACCCCGGGGTCGGACGGCGGGCAGGGCGAGGCCGTCCGGGTGCCGTTCGCGGACGGGACGCTGGTGAAGCTGCCGAAGGAGGCGGCCGGGGACGAGAAGCTGCTGCCCGGGCTGCTGGCGCTGTCCGACGTGATGTCCACCGGCCACCACGCGGCGGTCTCGGCCGGCGTGCGGCCCGGGGCGACGGTCGCGGTGGTCGGCGACGGCGCGGTCGGGCTGTGCGGGGTGCTGGCCGCGCACCGGCTCGGCGCGGGCCGGATCATCGCGCTCGGCCGGCACGAGGGCCGCACCGCGATCGCCCGTTCCTTCGGCGCCACCGACGTGGTGCCCGAGCGCGGCGAGGCGGCGATCGAGGCGGTGCGCGAGCTGACCGGCGGGCAGGGCGCGCACGCGGTGCTGGAGGCGGTCGGCACCGAGGAGTCGATGCGCACCGCGATCTCGATCGCCCGGGACGGCGGCGCGGTCGGCTACGTGGGCGTGCCGCACGGCGGCAGCGCCGGCGTGGACATCGGCCAGATGTTCAACCGGAACGTGCAGCTGCGCGGCGGCGTCGCCCCGGCCCGGGCGTACATCCCCGAGCTGCTGGCGGACGTGCTCTCCGGGGCGATCGACCCGGGCGCGGTGTTCGACCGCACGGTGGGGCTGGACGAGGTGCCCGAGGGCTACCGGGCGATGGACGAGCGCACGGCGCTCAAGGTGCGCATCGCCTTCTGAACCGCCCGCCGGGCAGCGGTGGTCGGATGAAAATCACACCGGGGCGGCCGCGATGCGGCCGCCCCGGTGGCGTGTTCTGGTCAGTTTTCGGCCACATCGTGTGGGGAAGCTTCTCGGGGTCCGTTCCTGGATCTAGCATGCAGCGCACTCAATGTGACGTCACTCACGTCCATCTGATCGTCCGTCGCACCGAAGACGTCAGGAGACCCCGCGTGGCACCCCCGCCCGAGACAGTCCCCGAATCGTTCCAACGTATCGAGGAATCCGCAGAGTTCCGGCAACTGAGGAGCTCCTTCCGGAACTTCGCATTCCCGGTCACGGCCGGATTCGTGCTCTGGTACCTGCTGTACGTCCTGCTCAGCTGCTACGCCCCCGGTTTCATGAGCACCAAGGTCGCCGGCAACGTCAACGTCGCGCTGGTGCTCGGCCTCCTGCAGTTCGTCAGCACCTTCGCGATCGCCGCCTGGTACGCCAGGTTCGCCGACCGGCAGCTGGACCCGCGCGCCGCCGTGATCCGGGGCCGCGCCGACGCCACGCTGCCCGCGCAGTCCGTCGACCACACCGCCGTGGCCGAGGAGGCCGCCGAATGACGCAGCTGGCCACCTCCGCGGGCGACCACCGCACCCTGATCATGTCCCTGTTCGGGGTCTTCGTGCTCGCCACCCTCGGCATCACCCTGTGGGCCGGCCGCAGCACCCGCGACGCCGCCGACTTCTACGCCGGCGGCCGCGGCTTCACCGGCTTCCAGAACGGCCTGGCGATCTCCGGCGACTACATGTCCGCCGCGTCCTTCCTGGGCATCACCGGCGCCATCGCGCTCTCCGGCTACGACGGCTTCCTCTACTCCATCGGCTTCCTGGTCGCCTGGCTGGTCGCCCTGCTGCTGGTCGCCGAACCGCTGCGCAACTCCGGCCGCTACACCATGGCCGACGTGCTGGCCTTCCGGATGCGGCAGCGACCCGTCCGCACCGCCGCCGGCATCTCCACCATCGTGGTGTCGATCTTCTACCTGCTGGCGCAGATGGTCGGCGCCGGCTCGCTGGTCGCCCTGCTGCTCGGCGCGCAGAGCGACGCCGCCAAGCGCTGGACCATCGTCGCGGTCGGCGCGCTGATGGTGCTGTACGTCGTCATCGGCGGCATGAAGGGCACCACCTGGGTGCAGATCATCAAGGCGGTGCTGCTGATCGCCGGCGCCGGGCTGATGACCGTCCTGGTGCTCGCCAAGTTCCACTTCAACCTGTCCGAACTGCTCGGCTCCGCCGCCAAGGCCAGCGGCAGCGGCGACAAGTTCCTGCAACCGGGCCTCAAGTACGGCACCAACGGCACCACCAAGCTCAACTTCCTCAGCCTCGGCATCGCCCTGGTGCTCGGCACCGCCGCGCTGCCGCACATCCTGGTGCGCTTCTACACCGTGCCCACCGCGCGCACCGCCCGGAAGTCCGTGCTCTGGTCGATCGGCATCATCGGCGTCTTCTACCTGATGACGCTCGCCCTCGGCTTCGGCGCCGCCGCCCTGGTCGGCCGCACGGCGCTGGCCGCCGACAAGTCCGGCAACACCGCCGCCCCGCTGCTCGCCGAGCACCTCGGCGGCGGCGCCGGCACCACCGGCGGCGCGGTGCTGCTCGCGGTGATCTCCGCGGTCGCCTTCGCCACCATCCTGGCCGTGGTCGCCGGGCTCACCCTGGCCTCCTCGTCCTCCTTCGCCCACGACCTGTACGCCAACGTGATCCGGCGCGGCAAGGCCACCGAGAAGGAGGAGGTGGCCAGCGCCAAGCTCGCCGCCGTCGCGATCGGCGCGGTCGCCATCCTGCTGTCGATCTTCGCCGACAAGCTGAACGCCGCCGCGCTGGTCGCCCTGGCCTTCGCGGTCGCGGCCTCCGCCAACCTGCCCACCCTGCTGTACTCGCTGTTCTGGAAGCGGTTCAACACCACCGGCGCGGTCGCCTCCACCTACGCGGGCCTGATCACCTCGGTCGGCCTGGTGGTCTTCTCCCCGGTGGTCTCCGGCAACGCCAAGGCGCTGGTCCCCGGCGCCTCCTTCGACTGGTTCCCGCTGGAGAACCCCGGCCTGATCTCCATCCCGGTCGGCTTCCTGGCCGGCGTGATCGGCACCTACCTGGCCAGGGAGAAGGCCGACCCGGCGAAGTACGCTGAACTGGAGGTCCGTTCGCTCACCGGTCTGGGCGCCCACTGAGCGGACCGCTCCCGGGCGGTGTCCGGGGGCGGCGCTAAGCTGGCCCGGCCGCCGAGCGGCGGCCGGGCCGGCAGGCTCCTTCCAGGAAGGCGGGTGGCCGGGATGCTCCTCGACACCTACGGTCGGCAGGCCGTCGACCTGCGGGTCTCGCTCACCGACCGGTGCAACCTGCGCTGCACCTACTGCATGCCCGAAGAGGGCCTGAACTGGCTCGGCAAGCCCGAACTGCTCACCGACGAGGAGATCGTCCGACTGGTCTCCCTCGCGGTCGGCACGCTCGGCGTGCGCGAAGTCCGCTTCACCGGCGGGGAGCCGCTGCTGCGGCCCGGGCTGGTGCCGATCATCGCCGCCTGCGCCGCGCTGGAGCCCCGCCCCGAGATCTCGCTCACCACCAACGGCATCGGGCTGGCCCGGGTCGCGGCGGCGCTGCGGGACGCCGGCGTCGACCGGGTCAACGTCTCGCTGGACACCCTCGACCCCGACACCTTCGCCCGGCTCACCCGCCGCAAGCGCCACCAGGACGTGCTGGACGGCCTCGCCGCCGCCGAGGCCGCCGGGCTGCGGCCGGTCAAGCTCAACGCCGTCCTGATGCGCGGCGTCAACGACCACGAGGCCGCCGACCTGCTGGCCTGGGCGATCGACCACCGCTACCAGCTGCGCTTCATCGAGCAGATGCCGCTGGACGCCCAGCACGGCTGGGACCGGACGCAGATGGTCACCGCCGAGGAGATCCTCGAACTCCTCCGCGCCCGCTTCGAGTTGACCCCCGAACCGTCGGCCGCCCGGGGCGCCGCCCCCGCCGAACGCTGGCTGGTCGACGGCGGCCCCGCGACGGTCGGCGTGATCGCCTCCGTCACCCGCCCGTTCTGCCGCGCCTGCGACCGCACCCGGCTCACCGCCGACGGACAGGTCCGCAACTGCCTGTTCGCGACCGGGGAGACCGACCTGCGGGGCGCGCTGCGCGGCGGCGCGGACGACGCCGAACTGGCCGAGCTGTGGCGGGCGGCGATGTGGGGCAAGAAGGCGGGTGCGGGCATCGACCAGCCCGAGTTCCACCAGCCGGAGCGGCCGATGTCGGCGATCGGCGGCTGAGCGGGGCCCTCCGGGGCCGCGGGGCCGTCGGCGAGGGCTCGGTGGTGGCTCGGCGGGCGGCGGTGGCCGCGCGGGCGGGCCCGCCCCCTCCCGCCCGCGCTCAGCCCGTCGACTGCCCGGGCTCCTCCGGCTGCCCGGTGCGCCACGACATCTCGATCTCCAGCTCGATCTCGTCGCCGTCCAGCTCGACCTCGATCTCGGTGCGCAGCTCGTCGGGGACGCGCACGGTCAGCCGGCCGGGCCCGAGCTCCAGCTCGGCCTGCCCGCCCCGCCTGAGCGCGGCCGCCAGCGCCTCCAGCTGGTCGGCGGCCTCGGTCCGCGACAGCGTCCGCTTCTGCGTGAACTCGAGCTCTTTCACGGGAACCTCCTGGCCCGTCGGGGACACCGGACCCTGCCATCCTCCGGCCTCCCCGCCCGGTCGGCACGACGAGCGCGGATCGCTCAGCCGTCCGGGCCGCCCGAGCCGTCCGGGCCGCCCGGGTCGTCCGGGTCGTCCGGCAGGAGTTCGACGACGATCTCCAGGCCGAGCGCGTACGACGGCGTGCCCGCGGTGATGAGCGCGGTCTCCGCGACCCCGATCAGGTCGGCGAGCGAGGCGCCCGCGTGCAGCGCCCCCCGGGCGTGGATCCGGGCGGGCTCCGTCCGGCCGAGGGCCAGCAGCTGCCCGAAGTGGACCAGTTGCTGCACCCGGCCGCCGAGCGGGCTGTCCGCCAGGACGACGTGGCGCAGGGCCGTGAACGCCTCCTCGGTGGGGAGCCGCCCGTACGCCTGGGCCACCCGCAGCCGGTCCTCCACGGCGGGCGGGACGGTGCCGAGCGTCGCCCGGTAGCGCTCCCGCAGGGCTTCGGAACGCTCGGCGGAGGTACGGCCGGTCACGACGCGACCCGCGCGATCGAGGCCCGGACGGCCTCCAGGGCGCCCGGGGGGAAGTCCACCGCGCCGCCGATCGCAGCGGCGGCGAGTTCCACCCCGGCGCTCTCCTCGATCGCCACCAGGAGCTGCCCGGCCGCCGCCGCGTCCGGGCCGAACACCAGCAGCCCGTGGTTGGCCAGCAGCACGGCGGACGTGGTCGGACGCCGCTCCAGCACGTCCGCGATGCCCCGCACCGACACGTCCGACCCGCGCGGGCCCCAGGGCACCACCGGCACCTCCTCGGGCTGCCCGAAGCGCAGCATCGGCTCGGTGCGGCAGGGCAGCGGCCGGTGCGCCACCGCGAAGGCGGTCGCGGCGGGCGAGTGGGTGTGGACGATCGCGCCCACCTGCGGCCGGGCCCGGTAGACGGTGCTGTGCATGGTGATGATCTCGGTGCTGACCGACCGCAGTTCGCCCTCCAGCAGCCGCCCGTCGAGGCCGACGGTCGCCAACTGGTGGGCCGCCAGGCCGCGGACGAACCCCGGGGTCAGCAGGAAGCGGTCGCCGTCGAGCCGGGCGCTCAGGTTGGCGTGCCCGGAGTGCGACATCACCCCCGCCTCGAAGAGCTGCCGCGCCGCCTCGACCAGCCCGTCCGCCCGCGTCGTACTCTCCATCGCTTCCGACTCCCCACTCCTCGATGGCGGTGGCCGGTCCGCCACCGCCGCAGCTGACGGCCACTCTGCGACTTGAACTAAGGTTCAAGTCAAGCGCCGTCCACCGGCGGGGGAAGGAGCGCACCGTGCGCCTGACGATCGGCCAACTCGCCGCCGCCACCGGCGTCCCCGCGTCCGCGATCCGGTTCTGGGAACGCCACGGCCTGCTGCCCGCCCCCGAACGGCAGGGCGGGCAGCGCCGCTACCCGCCGCAGGCGGCCGAGCGGATCGTCCTGCTGCGCACGTTCCAGCGGGCCGGGCTCAGCCTGGCCGAGGTCGGGGAGTTCCAGCGCGAGCAGCCGCACCGGCAGGTGATGATCCGCGCCAAGCTCGACGAGATCGAACGGCGCAGGGCCGACCTCGACCACGCCCACCAGCTGCTCACCCACGCCCTCCGCTGCGGCAAGCCGGACATCGTCGAGTGCCCGACCTTCCGCGACCAACTGGCCGGCCTGGCGGCGGACGGGGCGGCGCGGCCCGACCGGCCCGAGTAGCCCCGCCGGTCGACGGCACGCCGGACCCGCACGGGACCTAGGCGCGGTTGTGGAGCGCCTCCAGGCCGACGAGGTCGTCCGGGCGGGCGTCCGGGACGCGCTGGTCGAAGTCGGCGAAGACCGGGAGGCGGCGCAGCACCAGGCCGGTGCCGATCAGGACCAGCGCGAACAGGACGTAGGTCAGGCCGAGGCCGCGGCCCGGGCCGGTGCCGATCAGGTGGCCGACGGTCGGGGCGAGGGCCCCGCCGGGTTCCAGGGCGGGCTGGAGCAGGGCCGCGGTGCCGGGGCCGAGCAGGACGAAGCCGATCGGCATCGTGCACCAGGCGAACACCGCGTTCACCGCGAAGGCCCGCCCGTGGAAGCGCGCCGGGACCTTGACCTGCACGATCGTCGCGTACACCGTGTTCATCACGGTCAGGCCCAGGAACATGCCGAACACGCCCGCGCCGACCACGACGGTCGACGGACGCAGGCCGGTGACCAGGCAGCCCACCGCCATCAGCAGGAACGCGCCCAGCACGCCGCGCATCCGGTGCCGGGACGGGCCGCCCCAGACGGCCATCAGGACGCCGCCCAGGACGATGCCGAAGCCGCCCGCCAGGGAGACCCGGGCGACGTCGGAGAGCGAGCCGAAACCCAGGACCAGCGGCTGGAAGAAGATGAAGAGCGGGCCGACCAGCAGGTTCGTCCCCGCGAAGAAGAACAGCATCGCGCGCAGCCCCGGCGTGCCGAGGGCGAGGCGGAACCCGGCCCGCAGCTCGGCGCCCACGCTCTCCCGGCGGCGCCAGCCCAGAGTGCGGGGGAAGCGCAGGGCGGCGGTGACGGCGATCGCCACCGCGTAGCTGCACACGTCGGCGATCAGGATGCCGCGCAGGCCCACCGTGGCGAGGGCGGTCGTCGCGAGCAGCGGGACCGCGAACTGCACCACGCCGGTGCCGGCCTGGACCAGGCCGTTGGCGTGGCCGAGGAAGCGCTTGGGGACGAGCTGCGGGACGGCGGAGGAGTAGGCGATCCGCTGGAAGGTCAGGGCGACGGACAGCACCGTCATCAGGGCGTACACCGCCGGGCGGTGCAGCGCCCCGGCCAGCAGCAGGGCCAGCATCGCGGCCTGGGTGGCGCCGGCGGCGGTGTCGGCGGCGAGCATCACGGCCCGGCGGCTGTAGCGGTCGGCGACGGTGCCCGCGAGCGGGGCGACCAGCAGGCCGGGGACGAGGGCGAGCGAGGAGAGCAGGGCGAGCTGGAGCAGCGAGTCACTGCTCAGGTAGAGCCACAGCGGCAGCGCGAACTCGGTGGTGGCGGTGCCCGCCATCGACACCAGCTGGCCGGCGGCGACCGCCAGGAAGCGCGGCATGCCGGGCGCGGGCGCCGAGCGGCGGCCGACGGCGGCGGGCGGGGCGCCGGCGGTGGAGCGGGAGACGTCGGCCAGGTGCCAGGTGGGCTCGCCGGCGGGGGCGGGCGGGGTGCCGGCGGGCAGGTCGCGGTGGACGGTGGTGAGGATCCCGGCGACCTCCGCCGCGCGGTACTTGAGGAAGTAGTGGCCGGCCTCGGCGAGCACCACCAGGGCGGTGGTGCCGGAGAGGAAGTGCCACTCGCGGAAGCGCTCCCCGTGGTAGTCGGTGATGTCGTCGCGTTCGCCGACCACCGAGATCACCGGCGCCGACAGCGGGGTGACGCCGCGGTCCAGCAGTCCGGTGAAGTACTCCTCGGCCTGCTCGCTGTCGGCGCGCATGTCCCGCACCAGGCGGCGGGCGGTGGCCGGGTCGACGTCGTCCAGGCTCAGGCCCAGCGAGGTCAGCCAGTCGCGGTAGCGGCGGTCGCTGGCCAGGCGCTCCATCCGGGCCATCAGCCGCACCACGGGCCCGCGCGGGCGGGCGAACGGGAAGATCGCGCCGGTGTACACCGCCTCGACGGCCCGGCCGTCGGCCTCCAGGGCGAGCGCCAGGGCGACGGCCAGCGCCCCGCCGACGCCGCAGTGGCCGTACACCGCGACCGGGCCGCGGACGTGCTCGCGGATCTCGGCGACGGCCGCGGCGACCAGCTCCGGGAAGGCCGCCCGGCCCTCGGCCCGGCCCATCTCCTCGCCGGTGCCCGCCAGCGCGAACAGGGCGTGGCCGGGCGGCAGGGCGTCGGCGAGCGGCTGGTAGACGGCCGCGCTGCCGCCGCCGTACGGGACGCACACCAGGGTCAGCACCGGGTCGGCGGCCTGCCGGGGCGTCAGCTCGTGCAGGACGCGGGCCGGGCCGCGGTCGGCGGCGGGGGTGGCGGCCAGCGCGGCCAGGGCGCGGACGGTGGGGTGCTTGAACAGGTCCATCAGGGACAGCCCGGCGGCGTCCGGGAGCGCGGTGCGCAGCCTGGCGACGACCTTGATGCCGAGCAGCGAGTGGCCGCCCAGGTCGAAGAAGTCGTCGTCCCGGCCCGGTAGCGGGACGCCGAGCACCTCGGACCAGACCCCGGCGACGGTCCGCTCGGCGTCGGTGGCCGGTTCGGCGCGGTCGGCGCCCGGGACGGCCGGGGCCGGGGAGGGCAGCGCCGTGCGGTCGAGCTTGCCGGTGGCGCCGACCGGGAGGGCGTCCAGGACGACGTACGCGGAGGGCAGCATCGAGTCGGGCAGGGTGCGGCGCAGGCCCGCGCGCAGGGCGGCGGGCGCGGTGTCGGCGCCGCTGCCGTCCGGGACGGTCCAGGCGACCAGGCGGCGCACGCCCGGCCGGTCCTCGCGGACCGCCACGGCCGCCTCCCGGACGCCCGGCAGGGCGCGCAGCGCGGCCTCGATCTCGCCGGGCTCGATCCGCAGGCCGTGCAGCTTGACCTGCTGGTCGGTGCGGCCCAGGTACTCGACCGTGCCGTCGGGCCGGTGCCGGGCCAGGTCGCCGCTGGCGTACATCCGGGAGCCGGGCGGGCCCCACGGGTCGTCGCGGAAGCGCTCGGCGGTCAGCTCGGGCCGGTTCAGGTAGCCGAGGGCGACGCCGGGCCCGGCGATGTGCAGTTCGCCGGGCAGCCCGGCGGGCACCGGGCGGCCGTGCCGGTCCAGCACGTACACCCGCATGTTCTGGATCGGGCGGCCGATCGGGGTGCGGCGCGCGCCCGCCAGGTTCTCGGGGGTGCACGTCCAGGCCGTGCAGTCGACGGACGCCTCGGTCGGGCCGTACAGGTTGTGCAGGCCGGCGGCGGGCAGCCGCTCCAGGGCCTGCCGGGCCAGGTCGGCGGGCAGCTCCTCGCCGCTGCAGACCAGGGTGCGCAGGCTCGTGCAGCGCTCCACGCCCTCCTCGGCGAGGAAGACGGCGAGCATCGACGGCACGAAGTGCGCGGTGGTGACGGCGTGTTCGCGGATCGCGTCGCGCAGGTAGGCGCCGTCGCGGTGGCCGCCGGGGCGGGCCATCACCAGGCGGGCGCCCTCGCGCAGCGGCCAGAACAGCTCCCACACCGAGACGTCGAACGCCGCCGGGGTCTTCTGCAGCACCGCGTCCGCCGGGCCGATCGGGTAGGCGCGCTGCATCCAGTCCAGCCGGTTGTCGATGCCCCGGTGCGAGCAGAGCACGCCCTTGGGCCGGCCGGTCGAACCCGAGGTGAAGATCACGTACGCGGGGTCGTCCGGACCGGCCGGGCGCGGCGGCCGGCGTTCGGCGGGGGGCCGCCGCAGCGCGGCGTCGTCGAGGGACAGCAGCCGGGTGCCGCGCGGGAGTTCGGTCGGCAGGCGGTCGCGCAGGGCGTCCTGGGCCAGCAGCGCCCGGGGGGCGGCGTCGGCGAGCATGCCGGACAGCCGCTCGGCGGGGTGGTCCGGGTCGAGCGGGAGGTACGCGCCGCCCGCCTTCAGCACGCCCAGCAGGGCGGCCACCAGCTCGGCCGACCGCTCGGCGCAGACCGCGACCACGCTGCCCGGGCCCACCCCGGCGGCGGCCAGGTGCGCGGCCAACGCCGAGGCCCGCTGGTCCAGTTGGCGGTAGGTGAGGCGCTCGCCGGTGGCGTCGACGGCCAGGCAGACGGCGTCCGGGGTGGCGGCGGCCCGGGCCTCGAAGCGGCCGTGCAGGGTGCCGGGTTCGAGGGGGAGGGCGGTGTCGTTCCACGCCTCCAGGGTGGTGCGCAGCTCTCCGGGGTCGGTCAAGTCCAGCCGGGAGATCGGGAGTTCGGGGTGCAGGACGACCTGGCGCAGCAGGCGGTGGAACAGCTCGGCCAGGCGGGCGATCGTGCCGGGCTCGAACAGGTCGGAGCTGTAGGTGAAGTAGCCGTGCAGGCCCTCGTCGGTGTGCCGCAGGTACAGCTCCAGGTCGAAGCGGGTGGAGCCGGTGGTGAACGGCTGGTGGCCGACCTCCGGGCCGCCGTCCGCCGAACCGGCCTCGGCGCGCTCGTAGTTGAGCAGCGTGAACGAGGTCTGGAACACCGGCGTCCGGCTCGGGTCGCGCGGCAGTGCCAGCTCCTCGACCAGCTGCTCGAACGGCATCTCCTGGTGCGCAAGGTCGGCGACGAACCGCTCCCGGACGTCCGCCAGCAGGGCGGTGAACCCCGGATCGCCCGACAGGTCCGCGCGCAGCGCCAGCACGTTCGCGAACAGGCCCACCAGCGGCTCAAGTTCGGGCAGCGTCCGGCCCGCGACGGTGGAGCCGACCGCGAAGTCGTCCTGCCCGCACCAGCGGCCCAGCAGCGCCTGGTAGGCGGCCAGCAGCGTCATGTACGGCGTCGCGCCGTGCGCCGCGCCCAGCGCCAGCACCGCCCGGCTGGTCTCCGCGTCCAGCGCGATGCCGTGGCCCGCGCCGCGCAGCGTCGGGACGGCCGGGCGCGGGCGGTCGGCGGGCAGGTCCAGCGGAGGGACGCCGGCCAGCCGTCCGCGCCAGTGGTCCAGGTCGGCCCGGCGCACCTCGCCCCGGTAGCGGGCGCGCTGCCAGGCGGCGAAGTCGCCGTACTGCACCGCCAGTTCGGGCAAAGGGCGGTCCTCGCCGCCTTGGCAGCCGGCCAGCAGCTCGCGCAGGAACAGCTCGCTGGACCAGCCGTCCGAGACGATGTGGTGCTGCACCACCACCAGCACGTGGTCCCGCTCGCCGGCCCGCAGCAGGGCCGCCCGCACCACCGGGCCCGCCGCCAGGTCGAACGGCCGGCCGGTCTCCTCCCGCACCCAGGCGTCGAGTCGCGCCTCCCGGTCGGCCGGGGCCAGGTCGGGGGCGACGGCCCTGACCTCCAGCCGGACGCCGCCAGGTGGGTCGACCACCACGGTCGGCGTGCCGTCGGGCGCCGCCGGGAAGCGCATCCGCAGGCTCTCGTGCCGGGCCACCAGCCGCTCCAGCGACGCCGACAGCCGCTCCGGGTCGAGCGGGCCGCGCAGCCGCACCACCAGCGGCACGGTGTAGGCGGTGCTGTCCGGGACGAACTGGTCCATGAACCACAGGCGTTCCTGCGCGAAGGACAGCGGCGGCGCGGTGCCCTCCGGGCGGCGCGGCACGACCGTCGCGGGGGCGGCGGTGCGGGCGCGGCGCAGGCGGCGGGCGAGCAGCTCGGCGCGGGCGTCGGCAGGGGCGGGGGCGGGCGTGGGG
>NZ_JNWZ01000058.1 GCF_000716545.1 Kitasatospora phosalacinea | reverse complement strand
TCGGGGCACAGGGGTGGGGGTGGGGGGTGGGGGCGTCCGCGACGTCGTCGACGGCGTCGGGCGCGGAAGGGCTCCGGGGCCGGACCGGCCGGCCCCGGAGCCCGTGGTCACTGCGAGACGCGGACGTAGTCGACGATCATCTTCTGCGGCAGGACGGTGGTGGCGTCGGGGTTCCCGGGCCAGTCACCGCCGACGGCGTTGTTGAGGATGATGTAGAAGGGGTGGTCGTACACCCAGGGGCCGCGGGTCTGCTCCAGCGTCGAGCGGTCGACGGTGAAGAAGCTGTGGCCGTCCACCGCGAACGTCATGTGGGTGGAGTCCCAGTCGACGGCGTAGGTGTGGAAGTCGGAGGCGAAGTCCGACCCGGCGAGGGTGTACGGCGAGCCGTAGCCGCCTCCGCCGTTGTAGGCCGGGGCGTGCAGGGTGGAGTACACCGAGTCCGCGACCTTGCCGACGTGCTCCATGATGTCGATCTCACCGCAGTTCGGCCACGGCGTACCGGACTTGAAGTTCGAGCCGAGCATCCAGAACGCGGGCCACAGGCCCTGCGTGCCGCTGACCTTGATGCGGGCCTCGACGTGCCCGTAGGTGAAGTCGAGGTGGCCGTGGGTGTTGATCCGGCCGGAGGTGTACTGGCCGTTGGCCTCCTTGCGGGCCTCGATGACGAGGTTGCCGTTGCCGTCCAGGTTGGTGTTGTCACCGTTGGTGTAGAGCTCCAGCTCGCCGTTCTGGCCGTTGCCCGGGTCCTGGGTCCACTTGGCGGGGTCCGGCTTGGTGTTCGCGGCGCCGTTGAACTCGTCGCTCCACACCAGGCGCGGCGGGTTGGCCGGGTTCGGCGGGAGGGCGGGCGGTGCGGTGGGGCTGCCGCCGGTGCCGTACACGTCGAAGGTCCACAGCGAGTAGCCGTAGCCGTTGCTGCGCGCGGTGCCGTACATCCGCACGTACCGACCGGTGCCGTCGACGTCGAGGGTCTCCTTGAAGCCCTTGCCGTTGGTGGTGGAGTACACGCTGGTCCAGGTGTTGCCGTCCGGCGAGACCTGGATCTGGTACGCCTTGGCGTACGCCGGGTCCCACTGCAGCACCACCTGGGTGACGTGCGCGGTCGCGCCGAGGTCGACCGCGATCCAGCCCGGGTCGACCCAGCCGTTGACGTCACTGGTCGCCCAGCGCGTCGCCGGGTCCTCGTCGAAGGCCTTGGCCGGCGTGCAGCCCGTGCAGCTGCCGCTGTCCTGGTAGGTCGAGGCGGTGGCGGGCTTGCCGTACGAGAGCAGTGTCTTCCCGCCGCTCGGGGTGCCGCCCCCGCCGCCGGTGAAGACCTGGAACTCCCAGAGCGAGTAGCCGTACTGGGTGGCGCGCTGGGTGCCGAGGACGCGGACGTACCGGCCGGTGCCGGACAGGGTGATCAGCTCGGTCGCGCCCCGGCCGTCGGCCGTCGAGTGGACGGTGCTCCAGGTGGTGCCGTCCGCCGAGACCTGGATCTGGTACGCCTTGGCGTACGCCGCCTCCCAGGACAGCTGGACGCCGCAGACGTTCTGCGAGGATCCCAGGTCGACCTGGAGCCACTGCGGGTCGGCGACGGCCGAGGACCAGCGGGTGCCGGTGTTGCCGTCGACCGCGGAGGAGGCCGGCGTTCCGGCGTTCTCGGTGGAGGAGGCGGTGGCGGTCTTGTTCAGGGCGGCGTTGGTGGTCGAGCAAGTACCGGTGCCGGTGCCGGTGCCTGCGGTGCCGTAGACCTGGAACTCCCAGAGCGAGTAGCCGTACTGGGTGGCGCGCTGGGTGCCGAGGACGCGGACGTAGCGCCCCGTGCCGTTCACGGCCAGGCTCTCGGAGCCGCCCCGCCCGGTCGTGGTCGTGTAGGCGTTCGTCCAGGTGGTGCCGTCGGTGGAGGTCTGGATCTGGTACGCCTTGGCGTACGCGGCCTCCCAGGTGAGGACGACGGAGGTGATGGTGTCCGTGCCGCCGAGGTCGACCTGGAGCCACTGCGGGTCGGAGGCGGCCGACGACCAGCGGGTGCCGGCGTTGCCGTCGACCGCGGAGGAGGCCGGCGTTCCGGCGTTCTCGGTGGAGGAGGCGGTGGCGGTCTTCCCCTGCGACAGCAGGGTGCCCTCGGCGCGGGCGGGAGCGGCCTGGTTCACCGCGAGGGCGAGGGTCGCGATCAGGACGGCGACGAACGCGAAGACCAGTGGGCGGGGTGGTGCGGCGAGGGCGCGATGTGGGGGGCTACCTGTCACAGCATCTCTCCTGGAGTGGTCCTGAATGAGAGAGCGCTCTCTCATGGCGTGATGATTGCGCCGCTGTTGCGCCCACGTCAATGAAATGAACAAGTTCCGAAACAATGAGCGTCAATCGGTGCACCGTGGATCGGTATCCGGGCATCGAAGTGGGTGTTCGGCGCACCGCCGGCCTCATCCCGCTCGCTCGCGCCCCACAAGGTGGACTCGGCGAAAGACCGACGCATCCCCAGGCCGGGACGTCGAGGTGGAGCCGCGCTCGAAGAAGCGGCAGACCCGCGACTGCGGGGGTCCCGTGCGGAACCGGGGCGATCCGACAGACGACCACCTGGACGCGACCGAGCACCTATCCGTTCAAGAGTCGAATCGACTTCCCTGCCGCGATGGCGTCGCGGGAGGGCGCCCGACGAGCCGTGCTCCGCCATTTGGGAGAGCGCTCTCCCGGGCTCTCCTGGGTATCCGTCGCCACGCGACCCGGACGGCGAGGACGTCCGGGACCGCGCCGCCGCCCGGCCGATCCTGGAGAGGACCGCCCGCCGTCCAGCACGCCACCCCCAGGGGCCTGGCCGCCCTCGCCTCCCGGCCGAAAGCCGAAGTCGACCGTCAGGGAGGCGTGTTGGCCGGCGGTGACCTGCCCGGCTTCGTCGGACTCACCGTGGCCTTCCACCGCTCCTCCGTCGAGGCCGCCGGCCACCAGGTCCTGCGCTCGCACGTCGGCGACGCCTGCGGCTTCGACCTCTGCCACCTGCGCGTCCGCCCCTCTGCGACGCACAACAGGCTGACCCCGGGCCCCGGGCCGGAAGGACACCACCGCGGCCCCGCCCCTCGCCCGCCCCGCCGACCGCCGGATCGTGCACCGCCACCGCGTCAACGCCTTCGAGACCGCCTTCGGCGGCCGACTCTCCGCCGGCCGCCGCAGCTCAACCGGTCGAGCGACACCGGTTCACTGGACAGCCCCCGGCCCGACGATCCGGTGGGTGCCACCGGTCGGCGGGCGAGCCGCGACCGCTGCGGGTGCCCGCCTGCTACCGGTCGAGACCCAGACCGGCCCGAACACCCGGGCCGTGGCCCGGGTCGTTCCCGTGGTCCGCGGGTTCGAGCGGAAGCGGGTTCACTGCGAGTTGTCCTCTCCTGCTGCCACGCGGGATCGGTGCGCCTTCTTCCGCATGGGGGGACAGCGTCTCCAGGGGTCGCGCCAGCAGCTCGGAGAAGGCGAGTTCCGCGGCGCCGATCAGGATGGCGTCGCCGCCGAGTTCGCTGACCCGCAGGCGCAGGTGCTCCCGGCAGGCGAAGAGGGCGCTGGTGTTGACCCGGCTGCGCACCTGCGCGGCGGAGCCGAGGTAGACGTCGCGGAGGGTGCCGCCGAAGACGATCAGGTCCGGGTTGAAGAGGTTGGCGAGGGTGCCGATGCCGATGCCGAGCCAGTCCCCGACCCGGTGCAGGGCGGCGCGCGCGGTGACGTCGCCGAGGTCGGCGGCGGTGACGACGGCGCGCACCGCTCCGGCCCCGGTGACGCGGGGGTCGCGGCCGGCGGCTTCCAGCAGGGCGCGTTCGCCCGCTTCGGCCTCCAGGCAGCCGTGGGCTCCGCAGCCGCACGGTCGTCCTCGGTGGGGGTTGACGGTGATGTGGCCGATCTCGCCGGCGTAGCCGCGTCCTCCGCGCAGGAGTTCGCCGTCGACGACGATTCCGGCGCCGATGCCGATCTCGCCGTGCAGGTAGATGAGGTTCTGGCTGCCGCGTCCCCCGCCCCGCCGGTGTTCGGCGAGCGCGCCGAGGTTGGCCTCGTTGGCGACGAGCACGGGCACGGGCACGTCCAGGTGCAGCCTCCCGGAGAGTTCGGCGGCGAGGTCGACGTCCTTCCAGCCCATGTTGGGGGTGAGGCTGACCAGGCCGTCGGGGTGGCGGACGATGCCGCGCACCGCCACGGCCACCCCGACACAGGAACCACCGGCGGGGGCGGCGGACAGGACGTCGTCGGCGTACTCGGCCAGGATGTCGGCCACTTCCGCCGGGTCCTGCGGGCGCTCCGGGGACCAGGCGCATTCGCGCCGGTCCAGGAAGACGCCGCCGAGACCGATCAGGGCGGCCGTGAGGCGCTCGACGCCGACGTCCAGGGCCAGCACGTGCGCGCGGGTGGCCACGGGCCGGACCACCAGGGAGGGGCGCCCCGCGCGGCCGGTGACCTGGGGCAGTTCCTCGCGGACCAGACCTGCTGCGGTCAGGTCGTTGACCAGGGCCAGGATGGTGCTCCGGTTGAGGCCCATCCGGGTCGCCAGGTCGGCCCTGGAGGTGGGCCCGCCCAGGTGGACGTGGCGCAGCAGCGCCCCGAGGTTGTGCTGGCGGATCTCTTCTTGGGAGGGGCCGGCTTTCATCGGGGCGCGAACCTCATCGTTGGACGGAACGGCGGCGGGACAGGGCATCCACGCCGGCGGCCACCAACAGTACCGATCCCGTGACCGCGTACTTGACGCCGGAGCTGTACCCCATCAGTCCCATGCCGTTCTGGATGACGGCGACGACCAGGCCGCCGAGCACCGCGTCGACCACCCGGCCGCGGCCGCCGAACAGGCTGGTGCCGCCGATGACGGCGCTGCCGACGGCGAGCAGCAGGACGTTGCTGCCACCGGTGTTGGGGTCGACGGAGTTGCCGCGGGAGGCGGCGATGATGCCGCCGACGGCGGCCAGGCAGGAGCAGATGACGAAGGCGCTGATGCGGATGAAGGCGACGTTGATGCCGGCCCGGCGGGCGGCTTCGGGGCTGCCGCCGACGGCGTAGACGTGCAGGCCGAAGCCGGTGCGCTGCAGGGTGAGCGTGCCGAGCAGGAGGAGGGCCGCGATGACGGGGACGACGATCGGGACGCCCTTGAGGGAGCCGACCAGGACGTTGCGGCTGCGTTCCTGGTTGAGCAGGTACACGGCCGTGCCGCCGAGGACGACGATCGCGCCGATCCGCGCGGCCAGGACGGAGGAGGGGATGCCGGGCAGGCCCCGCTTGCGGCGGTCGCTGCTGCGGCGCAGTTGCAGGGCGACGACGGCGACGACGCAGACGGCCAGCAGGGCCCAGCCGAGGACGGGGCTGAGGTTGTCGTTGGCGATCGCCAGGATCGTCGGGTCCTTGATGGAGACGTTGGTGCCCTCCTTCAGCAGGATCAGCACGATCCCCTGGAAGCCGAGGAACGCGGCCAGCGTCACCACGAAGGAGGGGATGCCGACCTTGGCGACGAGGGTGCCCAGCAGCAGGCCGATGGCGGCGCCGGTGAGCATGGCGGCGGCGGTCGCGGCGTACCAGGGCCAGCCGTGGTTGGTCAGCAGGATGGCCAGGACGGCGGCGCAGACGCCGCTGGCGTACCCGGCCGACAGGTCGATCTCGCCGAGCAGCAGGACGAAGACCAGGCCCATGGCGATGGCGATGCTGCCGGCGCTCTGGGTGAGCAGGTTGGCGAAGTTGAGGTTGGAGAGGAAGACCGGGCGCAGGACGGCGAAGAACACGCACAGCACGACCAGGCCGCCGACGGCGGGCAGCGAGCCGAGCTCGCCGCCGCGCAGGCGTTCGACGTAGGTGCGGCAGACGTCGCGCACGGTGGTGCCGGCGGGGGCGCCGTCGCCGGGGGCGAGGGGCCGGTTCGGCTTGTCGGGCTTCTGCGGCGCGATGGCGCTGTTCATGCGGCGGCTCCGTTCGCGGTGGTGGTGAGGCCGAGGTCGCCGCTGCGACCCGAGGTGATCAGCTCGACGACCTGGGCGTGGGTCACGTCCGAGGTGGTGACCTGGGCGGCCATGCGGCCCAGGTAGAGGGCGGCGATCCGGTCGGAGACCGCGAAGACGTCGTTCATGTTGTGCGAGATGAGCACGACGGCCAGGCCGTTGTCGGCGAGCCGGCGCACGAGTTCGAGGACCTGGGCGGTCTGGGCGACGCCGAGGGCGGCGGTGGGTTCGTCGAGGATGACGAGCTTGCTGTTCCACAGCACGGCCTTGGCGATGGCGACGGTCTGGCGCTGGCCGCCGGAGAGGCTGGAGACCTTCTGGCGCAGGGACTTGACCGTGCGCACGGACAGGCCCTTCAGGGTCGCGGCCGCCATCTCCTCCATGGTCGAGTCGTCCAGGAAGGCACCGCGGCGCTTCTCCCGTCCGAGGAACATGTTCTGGACGATGTCGAGGTTGTCGCACAGCGCGAGGTCCTGGTAGACGATCTCCACGCCGAGTTCGGCGGCGTCGCGGGGGCTGTGCACCTGGACCGGCCGGCCTTCGAAGAGGTAGTCGCCGGCGTCGATGGGGTGGATGCCGCCGATGCACTTGACCAGGGTCGACTTGCCCGCGCCGTTGTCGCCGACGAGGGCGGTGACCTCTCCCGCGTAGGCGCTCAGGGCGACGTCGTGCAGGACCTGGACGGCCCCGAAGCTCTTGTCGATCCCGCGCAGTTCCAGGATCGGTGTCCGTGTCATGGGGAGGGTGCTCCTCGGTTCTGGGTGGTGCGGGATGCGCTCGGGCCGGTGGCCGCGGGTGCGGTCCGCGGCCGGCCGCGGCGGGACCTGCGGACTACTTGATGCCGGCGTCGGCGCACAGCTGCGCGTAACTGCCGGTGCACAGCTCGGTCTTGGAGACGTAGCCGTCGTCGACGACGTCCTGGACGTTCTTCTTGAAGATGGCCACCGGCGTCAGGAGCACGGCGGAGACATCGCGGTTGCCGGTCGGGTCGTGGACGGTCGCGCCGACCTGGCCCTTCTTGCCGTGGGCGAGGTCGATCGCGAGGGCGGCGGCCGCGTCGGCCTCCTTCTTCACCGCCTTGTAGACGGTCATGCACTGGTCGCCCGCCAGGATGTTCTGCAGGCCCTGGACGGTGGCGTCCTGACCGGTGATCGGCACCTGCCCGTTGCGGTGGTTCTTGCGCAGCACGGCGATGGCCGCGTTGGCGAGGCCGTCGTTGGCCGCGAGCACCCCGTTGATGTTCGGCTGGCTGGTGTACATCTGCTCGAAGATGGTGCCGGCCTGGGTGTTGTCCCAGTCGGGCACCGACTGGTTGGGGCCCTTCACGTACTCGCCCGAGGCGTACTTGGGGTCGAGGACGCCGTTGTAGCCGTTGGCGAACAGGGTGGCGTTGTTGTCCGTCGGGGAGCCGTTGAGCTCGGCGACGACGGGCTTGTCGGCCTTCATGTCGCTCAGGCACTGGGCCAGGCCCTGCCCCTGGAGCTTGCCGACCTCGGTGTTGTCGAAGCTGACGTAGTACTGCGCGGAGCCGCCGAGGGTGAGCCGGTCGTAGTCGATGGTGGCCACGCCCTGCGACTTGGCCTTGTCGAGGACGGCCTTGCCGGTGCCGCTGTCCAGGTTGACGATGACCAGCACGTCCACACCGTTGGTGATCATCTGGTCGGCGATGGTCTGGAACGCCTGCTTGTCGCCCTCGGCGTTCTGGATGTCGTAATCCACACCGGCGGCCTTGAAGGCCGCCCCGAGGTAGGTGCGGTCGGCGGTCTCCCAGCGGACGGACGACTTGCTGTCCGGCAGGATCACGCCGATCTTCGGCTTCTTGCCGCCCGCCGAACCTCCGTCGCCGGAGCCGGAGTTGGAGGACGAACAGGCGGTCACCGCAGTCAGCAGGACCGCCGAGACGGCGGTGGCGGCGATGAGTCTCTTGCGCATGGGAAGGGCCCTTCCAGAGGAGCCCGGCCTTGCGCCGGGCGGGTGGAGGAGGTCGGAGCGGGGGTGCGCGTCGTTCCGCGCGGGGGCTGTGACCCCTGCAACATTGAATGTTGCGAGCGGCAACATACGCGGTGCCGGGCAGGCCCGCCACCCCCTGGACAGACACCGCGACGTAACAATCAGGTCACCCCGCGCGCCCGGGGACGGGCCGCCCGCGCCGCCGACCCGCGCCGGGGAAGCCGCCCGGGGCACTCCGCCCGCAGGAGCGACGGGGACGGCGACGGCGGGAAGGAGCCGGTGGAGAGGCGGGCGGCGGGTCGGGCCCTGCTGCCCGGGTCAGGAGGGGCGCGTCACGCGCCCCGGATCCCCTTGTACGTGGCGATGGCGTGGCCCCCGTGTGTCGCTGGACGTCCGGCCGTTCCAACCGGCGGTGGACGTCTGCGCCGAGTCGGAGGTGTGGTGGACGAACAGCGAGGTCGAACCGTCGGGGTTCTCGAACGCGACGTCGTCGAGGCCCGCGCTGGTGGCGGATCGGGAGGCCCCGGGCGGCGTACGCCTGGAGGAACTTCACGAAGTACTGCGCCGGCGGGCCGTAGCTGGTGGGGCCATGAACGTGACGTCCGGGTTGAGCGCGGCGGCCTGCTTCAGGTCCGGGACGGTGTAGTGGAGGTCGTGCGCGATCGAGAAGTTGTCGAGGAGTTCGCGAGCGCGGGGCCGGGCCGGGTCCACCGCTGGTTGCTGCCCCCGTGGCAGGTCCGCAGCTGGACCGGGGAGGCGTTCGCGGTGCCCCGGTCGGTGACGTCCAGGCCCAGGCCGGACTGCACGCCGCTGATCGCGCCGTCGGCGTTCGGCTTCCACTTCTGGTCGTCCGCTCCGCTGCAGCCCCACAGCCGCACCTCGGCGCCGTTGGCGGTGCCCGATGTCCCTGGCGTCCAGGCACTTGCCGGCGATGCGCGGCTCCGCCGCGCTCGTGTAGGTGTACTGCTGGTTCGGGTCGTCACCGGAGCCGGTGCCACCCGCTCACCGTCCCTCCCGGCGGCCGTCCCGCCGCCGCGGTTCCGCACCCGCGGGGGCGAAGGCCGCGGCCGGCAGGAAAGCAGCCCCCTCTCCCCGGCGGAAGACCGTTCCCCGCCCGTGCTCGACGCCTACCGCTGCTTCGCGCGACGCCGATGCCGATGCCGCCGACGGCGGGGGCGGGGGCGGGCACGCGTGTTCCCGCGCACGTGCCGGGCGGCCCCGGAGGACCGCCCGGCACGTGCGCGGGAACGGGAGGGGACGGTCAGCGGCCCGCCGTGGCCAGTGCCGCCTCGTACTGCTGGTCGGTCACGGGCTCCAGCCAGGTGGTGCCGTCGCCGTCGGCGTCGCCGACGAGGATGGCGAGGTGCGCCATCAGGGTGGTGTCGGTGGCACCGTGCCAGTGCTCCTCCCCCGGCGGGCACTTCACGGTCTGCCCGGCCCGCGCGGTCACCACGCTGCCGTCGCGGGTGCCGACCAGGCCCACGCCGTCGGTGATGTGGAGGGTCTGGCCCTTGGCGTGCGAGTGCCAGTTGGTGCGGGCCCCGGGGGTGAAGCGCACCAGTGCCACGGCGAGGCGGGCCGGGTCGGCGGGCGCTTCGATCGGGTTGAGGTAGACGTCGCCGGTGAAACGCTCGGCCGGCGCCTTGACGGTGGGGGTCTCGGTGACGTGCTCCACGGTGGTTCTCCTCGGTCCGGATGTACGGGTGTCGGGGTGTGCGGGTGTCGGGGTGTCCGGATGTACGGGTGTCGGGGTGTGCGGGTGTCGGGGTGTGCGGGTGTCCGGATGTACGGGTGTCGGGGTGTGCGGGTGTCGGGGTGTGCGGGCGTGCGGATGCCCGGTGCGGCGGGCGGTCAGGCGCCGCGCTCGTCGGCGATCCTCTTCAGCTGGGTGATCGCGGACATGGCGTTGGGCCAGCCCGCGTAGAAGGCCAGGTGGGTGACGGCCTCGGACAGTTCCTCGACGGACAGGCCGTTGTCCAGCGCCAGGCCGAGGTGGTAGCCGAGCTGCTCGCCGCGGTACAGCGCGGCGAGGGCCGTGACGGTGACCAGGCTCCGGTCCCGGGGGGACAGGCCGGGGCGCTGCCAGACGTCACCGAACAGGACGTCGTCGGTGACCTGGACGAGCTTGGGCGCGATGGCGGCGAGCTCCTGGGGGGCGGACTGCTTCGGCATGGGGGACGGCTCCTCGATCGGGTGGTGGGAGGGGGTGGAGGGGGCGGGTGAGCGGCCCGGGGCGGTGGCTCCCCGGCGATGTGCCCGGGATCAGCGGGCGACGTAGCCGCCGTCGACGGGCAGGGCGACGCCGACGACGAAGCTCGCACCGGGGCTGCACAGCCACAGGACGGCCTGGGCGATCTCGTCGGCGGTGCCGAGCCGGTTGATCGGCTGGTTCGCCTCGGCCTCGGCGCGGTCGAGCTCACCCTTGGCGATCATGTCCCGGACCATCGGGGTGTCGATGGTGCCGGGGCAGATCGCGTTGATCCGGATGCCGCGCGGGGCGTACTCGAGGGCGGCGCTGCCGGTCAGGCCGATCACGCCGTGCTTGGAGGAGTGGTAGGAGGCGCGGCCGGGGATGCCGACCAGGCCGCCGAGGGAGGAGCAGTTGACGATCGCGCCGCTGCCCCGGGCCCGCATGTGGCGCAGTTCGTGCTTCATGCTCGCCCAGACGCCGCGCAGGTTGACGGCGTGGACGCGGTCGAAGACGTCGGCGTCCTCGTCGGCGGCGTCGGCGGGCGGGATCTGGATGCCGGCGTTGTTGTACGCCGCGTCGAGGCGGCCGAACGCCTCGACGGTGCGGTCGACGGCGGTGGCGACCTGCTGCTCGTCGGTGACGTCGCAGGGCAGGGCGATCACCCGGTGGCCCTGGTCGGCCAGGTCGCGCGCGGCGTCGTGCAGGGCGGGCCGGTCGAGGTCGGCGAGGGCGACGGCCGCGCCGGCGGCGGCGAAGGCGCGGGCGGTGGCCAGGCCCATGCCGGAGGAGGCACCGGTGACGAAGGCGACCTGACCGGTGAAGTCGTACGTGGGATTCATGGGTGTCCTCCCGGTGGAGTGCGAGGGGCTCGGCGGGCGGCCGGCACCGGCGCGCCGGTGGTGGGCACGGTGGCGGGCGCCGGGCCGGGGTGCGGGTCGGCGACGGGTCCGGCGGGGCGGGGCGTACGGGCTTCTCCCGGTGCGCGGGCGGGTCGCGGACGGGGCGCGGACGGGACGCGGGCGGGTCAGGGGGCGGTTTCGAGGGTGATCCTCCGGGCACGGGCCAGGACGTCGGGGTCGGCGTCGAGGTGGCCGAGGACCAGGAGGTCGGCGGAGGGGCCGGGCCCGTCCCGGTGGAAGAGGGCGAGGTTGCCCCAGGGGGCGTAGTAGGCGAGGTCGCCGGGCTTCGCCGCGACGGGTGCGGGCGCGTCGGCGGTGGTGAGCCCGCGCGGCGGGTAGCCGATGCGCTCGGTGCCGTGGAAGTCCTCCAGGTCCACGGTGAGCGGGAGCAGCGCGGTCAGGTCGCGGGCGGCGGGGCTGTCGTTCAGCACCGCCCGGGCGGGCGTGCCGTCGAGGGTGACGCGGATGTCCATCGGGGTGCTCCCGTCGGTGGGGGTCGGGGCGCCCTGCCGCCCGGCCGCCGACGGGGCCGCGGTGGCCGGTCCGGCGGGCGGCGGGCTGCCGGTGCAGGCGGCTGCCGTCAGCAGTACGGCCGCCGGGGCGAGGCGCAGCAGGGGGCGCGTGTTCGGGGTGGTCAGGGCGTGAGGAGGGTCTTGATCGCGCGGCGCTCGTCCATCGCCCGGTAGCCCTCGGCGACCTGGTCGAGGGGCAGGGTGAGGTCGAAGACCTTGCCCGGGTCGATCCGGCCGGTCAGGACGCGCTCGATCAGGTCGGGCAGGTAGCGGCGCACGGGGGCGGGGCCGCCGCGCAGGCCGACGTGGGAGAAGAACACCTCCTGCCCGTCGAGCGAGACTCCGTGCGGGACGCCGACGAAGCCGACGCTGCCGCCGGGGCGGGCGGAGTGCAGGGCCTGGGCCATGGACTCGGCGGTGCCGACGCACTCCAGGACGCTGTCGGCACCGATGCCGCCCGTCAGCTCCCGGATCCGGGCGACGCCGTCCTCGCCGCGTTCGGTGACGATGTCGGTGGCGCCGAAGGCGCGGGCGAGCCGCTGCCGGGGTTCGTGCCGGGACATCGCGATGATCCGCTCGGCGCCCAGTTCCTTGGCGGCGATCACCGCGCACAGGCCGACCGCGCCGTCGCCGACCACCACGGCGGTGGAACCGGGGCGGACCCCGGCGGCGTCGGCGGCCCACCAGCCGGTGCCCATCACGTCCGAGTTCGCCAGCAGGCCGGGCCAGAACGCCTCGTCCGGCACCTCGTCGAGGGCGACCAGGGTGCCGGCGGCATGGGGGATGCGCACGTACTCGGCCTGGCAGGTGGACATGAACTCCCGGTGCAGGCAGTTCGACTGGAAGCCGTTCGAGCAGTTGGGGCAGGTGTTGTCGGAGGTGGCGAACGAGCCGACCACGAACTGGCCGGGCCGCAGGCCGGTCACCTCGGAGCCGACCTCCTCGACGAAGCCGACGTACTCGTGGCCCATCGGGTGCGGGTCGCCGATCGGCTCCGCGCCCCGGTAGGGCCACAGGTCCGAGCCGCACACGCAGGTCACGGCGGTGCGGATGACCGCGTCGGTGGGCTTGAGGATCTTCGGGTCGTCCAGGGTCTCGAACCGGACGTCACCGGGGGCGTGGATCACTGCGCCGCGCATCAGGGGATTCCTTCACGTTCCAGGAGCGGAGCCGGGGGTGCCGGCCACCGCCGGGTGCGGGTCGGACAGGAAGGGGCCTTGGGCCGCCCTGTCGAGGACGGCGCTCGGAAGCCCACGCCATCCAGCAAACCCGCACTCCGTTCGCGCAGCGAGTCACCGGTGAGGGGTGTACCGCCGGTACACCCCTCCCGGGCCGGACACGTCGTACCGTCAAAGGCGTGAACAACAGCCAGGAGGTCCGCGAGTTCCTCACCTCGCGGCGCGCCAAGATCACCCCCGAACGGGCGGGCATGCCCGCCGGCCCCCGCCGCCGGGTGCCCGGCCTGCGCCGCAGCGAGGTCGCCGCGCTGGCGGACCTCAGCGTCGAGTACTACGCCAAGCTGGAGCGCGGCAACCTGGCCGGGGCCTCCCCGGCCGTCCTGGAGGCCCTCGCCCGGGCCCTGCAGCTCGACGACGCCGAACGCGCCCACCTGCTGCACCTCGCCCAGGCCGCCGACGGCTCCGACACCCTGGCCCGCCCCCGCCGCCGCACCACCCGGCAGTGGACGGCGCGTCCCAGCCTGCAGTGGATGCTCGACGCCGTCACCGCCGGGCCCGCCTTCGTCCGCAACGGCCGGATGGACCTGCTCGCCGCCAACCAGCTCGCCCGCGCCTTCTACGCCGACGTCTACGCCGCCCCCGGCAACCAGCACAACCTGGCCCGGTTCCAGTTCCTCGACCCCGCCTCCCGCCGCTTCTACCCCGACTGGGAGCCGGCCGCCGACATCACCGTCGCCATCCTGCGCACCGAGGCCGGCCGCGACCCGCACGACAAGGACCTGCACGACCTGGTCGGCGAACTGTCCACCCGCAGCGAGGAGTTCCGCGTCCGCTGGGGCGCCCACGACGTCCGCCACCACGGCACCGGCACCAAGCGCTTCCACCACCCGGCCGTCGGCGACCTCACCCTCGCCTACGAGGGCCTGCAACTGACCGCCGACCCCGACCTCACCCTCACCGTCTACACCGCCGAACCCGGCTCCCCCTCCGAGCAGGCCCTGCGCCTGCTCGCCACCTGGGCCGCCACCCGCGAGGCCGAGGCCGCCGACCCCCGACCGGCTGGCCGGACGCCCCCGGACCGCCCCTGAGCCCCGGCACCACCGCGCACCCCGGCGCGCTCCCGCCCCGCTCGTCGCGCGCCCACAGCCGCTTGAGCAGGTGGGGCCGGGGACGAGCGCGCAGAGGGCCTCGGTGGTGCCGGACGTCACCTCCTCGCCGTCGGGCGTGCCGTTGACCGCCTTGACGCCGGAGGTCGCGTCCGCCGCCTGTCGGCCCAGGGGACGCGGGCGGGGCGGCGCCGCCGTCACCGGCGGTGCCGCCCCTGCTCGGGGTCCGGGTCCCGTCAGTGCTCCGCGGGGCGTTCCACCGTGGTGCGGGCGCCGAAGTGGTGCAGGACGGTCGCGTCGCGCTGCCGACCGGTGAGGTGGAGCGAGGTCCGCAGCGGGGTGTCTCCGCTGGAGGCGCCCGCGTGCAGGACGATCTCGCCCGGTTCGACGATCCGGCCGTCCAGTCCGGTGAAGGCCAGCCGGTCGGTGTGGACGTCGAAGCGGACCACCGCCTCCTCCCCGGGGGCCAGGGGGACCTTGGCGAAGGCCAGCAGGGCCCGGACGGGCCGGGTGACCTGGGCGACCGGGTCGACCGCGTAGAGCTGCACGGTCTCGGCGCCGGGACGGGAGCCGGTGTTGCGCACCCGGACGGAGGCGGTGAACCGGCCGTCGGTGGGCACCTCGTCCCGGTCGAGCGTCAGGTCGTCGAACGCGAAGGTGGTGTAGGACAGGCCGTGCCCGAACGGGAACGCGGGCGTGGGGTCGAGGTTGGACAGGGCGCTCTGCCGGTCGGCGAGCGGCGGGTGCAGGTAGGTGTAGGGCTGGCCGCCGTCGGTGCGCGGGATCTGCACGGGCAGCTTTCCGGTGAAGTCGGCCCGGCCGGAGAGGAGTTCGGCCACGGCCCGGCCGCCTTCCTCGCCGGGCAGGAAGACCTGCACCATGGCGGCGGCGGTGTCCTGGAACCTGCCGACGGCGTACGGCCGGCCGCTGTTGACGACCAGGACGGTCGGGGTGCCGGTGGCGAGCACCGCTTCGACGAGTTCCTCCTGGACGCCCGGCAGGCGCAGGTCCTCGACGTCGCAGCCCTCTCCGGAGGTGCCGATGCCGAACATGCCGGGCTTGTCGCCCACGACCAGCACGGCGGTGTCCGCGCGGGCGGCGGCCTCGGCCGCTGCCGCGATGCCGGAGCGGTCGGTCTCCCGGATCGGACAGCCGGTCTCGAACTCCCATCTGACGTGCGGGAGTTCGTCGACCAGGGCCGCGCGCAGCGAGACGGCCTCCACCCCGTTGCCGAGGTCGTCGCGCTCGGAGAGCACGTGGTTGGGGAAGCTGTAGCAGCCGAACATGGTGCGCACGTCGTCGGCGCACGGGCCGATCACGGCGATCCGGCCGGCCGCCGGCAGCGGCAGCGCGCCGTCGTTGGCCAGCAGGACGGCGCTGGAGCGGGCCGCTTCGCGGGCGAGCAGGCGGTTGGCGGGCTTGTCGAGGTCGATCGCGCCGGCCCGCAGCCCCGGTGGGCGGGGGTCCCAGTCGGGGTCGCACAGCCCGAGTTCGACCTTCTGCCGCAGTACCCGCCGCACGGCGCGGTCGAGGTCCGCCGCGTCGGCCTCGCCGCGTTCGACGGCGGCCAGCAGCGCCGCGCCGAAGCCGCGCTGGTCGGGGAGTTCGACGTCCAGGTCGGCCCGCAGGGCGAGCACGCCCGCGGCGGCGAGGTCCGCGGCCACGCGGTGCGCCGTGACCAGGAAGGGCAGTGACCAGTAGTCGGAGACGACCGTCCCCTCGAAGCCCCACCGGTCGCGCAGGACGCCGGTGAGCAGCCGTTCGCTGGCGGCGGGCGCCTCGCCGTCGATCTCGGCGTAGGAGTTCATCACCGAGCCGACACCGGCGGCCACCAGCCGTTCGAAGGGCGGCAGGACCACGTCGGCGAACTCGCGCGGTCCGACGGCGACGGGGGCGTGGTTGCGTCCGCCGGTGGAGGCGGAGTACCCGGCGAAGTGCTTGAGGGTGGCGATCACGCCCTGGCTCTGGACGCCCAGGACGTATGCCTCGGCGATCTCGCCGACCAGGTGCGGGTCCTCGCCGTAGGTCTCCTCGCAGCGGCCCCACCGGTAGTCGCGGATGACGTCGACGACGGGGGCCAGGCCCTGGTGGACGCCGCACTCCGCGAGGTCCGCGCCGATGGCCCGGCCGATGCGGCCGATCAGGTCGGGGTCGAAGGTCGCGGCCATGCCCAGCGAGGTGGGGTAGATCGTCGCGCCGTAGGTGGTGAACCCGGTCAGGCACTCCTCGTGCGCCATGGCGGGGATGCCGAGCCGGTTCTGGGCGGTGACCTGGCGCTGGCGCTCGGCCAGCAGGCGGGCGTGCTCGACGGCGGCGCGCGGCACCGTCCCGTACGGGCGGGTGAACTGCCCGAGGCCGTGGGCGGCGGTGTCGGCGAGGTCGCCGACCTTGCCGAACAGGCTGGTGCCGGGGGCGACTTCGGGGCCGGAGGGTTCCACGTCCTCCCAGGCGCTGGAGAGTTGGGCGACCTTCTCGGCGGTGGTGAGCTCGGCGAGCAGGGCCTCGACGCGCGCGCCGGTCGGCAGGGTCGGGTCCGCCCAGGGGCGGTCGCCTCCCGCCGCGGGGAGGTCGCCTTGGTGCGGCGTGGTGGTCGTCATCGACGTTTCCTTGGGATGCGTGGCACGGGGTGCCGGACGGTCCGTCTCGCGGCGGGCCGTCACGGCAACGACGGGTGGAGGGGTCGGTGTTGCGGGGCCGGTGGTCGGCGGCGGTGCGCCCGGGCCTACCGGGTCACTTGGAGAATCCGGCGGTGAGGCCCGCGACGAGCTGGCGCCGGGCCAGGACGAAGACCAGGAACACGGGCAGCATGGAGAGCACCACGGCGGCCATGGTCGAGGGCACGTCGATGCCGAACTGCCCGCGGTAGAGGGTCAGGGCGAGCGGCAGCACGGACTTGTCCTCGCTCTGGGTGAGGATGAGCGGGAACAGGAAGGCGTTCCACACCTGGAGCGCGTCGTAGACGGCGACGGTCATCAGCGCGGGCCGGGCCAGCGGCATCGCGAGCGACCACAGCATGCGCCAGTCCCCGGCGCCGTCCACGATCATCGCCTCGAACAGCGAGCGCGGCACGTCGCGCAGGAAGCTGACCAGGATCATCACCATGAGCGGCAGGGCGAACGCCACCGACGGCAGGACGATCGCGGCGAGGCTGTCGTACAACTGCAGCCGGATGATCAGCAGGTAGACCGGGATGATCACCGCCTGGAGCGGGATCGCCAGGCCGAGCAGGAACAGCTGGAAGAGCGTGCGCGACCAGCGCTCGCTGTACCGGACGATCGCGAAGGCGGCCATCAGCGCGGCGGCGACGGTCAGCACGACGGTGGCCGCCGTGACCACGACGCTGTTGAGCAGGTAGGTGAGGAAGCCGCTGTCCAGCACCGTGCCGTAGTTGGCGAACGTCGGACTGTGCGGGAACGACAGCGGGTCGCTGGTGACGAACTCCGCGCGGGTGCGCAGGCTGGTCACCACCACCCAGTACACGGGGACGACGACGAGCGCGGTCCAGATGAGCACGGCGCCGCCCGTGACCAGGCGCCACGCGCCGGCGGCCGCCCGCCCCGGCCGGACCGACCGGGTGACGGCCCTCCGCCGGTCGCGGGCACGGACCCGGGGCACCGCGGAGCCCACTCCGGTGGTGTTCACATGCCCTCCTGCTGGCTGTCCATTCGGGTGAAGCCCGACAGCCGGGTGGTGAGCAGCGACAGCCCGAGGCCGATCAGCACGAGGATGGTGGCGACGGCGCTGGCGCGGCCGTCGACGTGGAGCCCGCGGTCAACGCCTCCGCCGACGCCTCGGCGGACGACTCCCAAGAATGGCGGCTCGTGCGCGAGCCGCAGCTCACCGACGCGCCCTTCACCCTGAAGGGCGCCGACTCCGGCCGCTGCCTGGACGTGCCGAACGGCCAGACCGGCGTCCAGGTGCAGATCTGGGACTGCTCCGGCAACGCCAACCAGATGATCACGCGGACCGCCGTCGGCGAACTGCGGGTGGCCGGGCCAGCCAGCAGTGGCAGGTCCGGCTGGACGGCTCCGTGGCCAACCACTCCAACGGACTGGTGATCGACGTCGTCGACTGGGCGACGGCCAACGGGTCACGCGTCCAGCTGTGGACCCCGTTCGGCAACGCCAACCAGCGGTGGTCCCGGGCGTGATCCGACCCGGTGCGGTCTCGGTGGGAAGAGGCAGCCCGTCCCCGTGACCGGCCCCCGAAGGCCGGCCCGGGCCCTTCGACCCGCCCGCCCGTTCCCGCCGAAAAGATGCGGGGGCGCGCGCACGGGGGTACGAAGGGCGGACGGACGCCGCACCCCTGGACGGTGCGGCGTCCGTTCTCCGTACCGCCGTGCCACCCGCACCGCCGCACGACCAGGAAGGACGCCGGGATGTTCGAGGAACGACGCGCCCGCCACCAGGCCAACCGCGCTTTCGAGCACGGGGACGGGGTCACCCGCTACCGCCTGCAGCAGAAGGTCCTCGCCCTCGGGGACGACTACTGGATCGACGACGACGCCGGCGAACACGTCTACAAGGTCGACGGCAAGGCCCTGCGGATGCGCAAGACCTTCCACATCGAGGACCGCACCGGCCGCCGCGTCGCCACCGTGCAGAGCCGCCCCCTGCGGATCAAGGACTCCATGGAGATCGAGGACGCCGACGGCAACCGCATCGCCATGGTCAAGAAGGCCCTCGTCAACCCCCTGCGCGACCGCTGGCACATCGAACAGCCGGACGGCCCCGACCTCGCCGTCCACGGCAACGTCCTCGACCACGAGTACAGCATCGAGAACGACGGCGTCAAAGTGGCGGAAGTGTCGAAGAAGTGGTTCCGGATGCGCGACACCTACGGCATCGACGTCGGCCCGGACGCCGACCACGCGACCGTGCTGGCCGCCGTCATCGCCATCGACACGATGGCGCACCCCGGCGACTGAGCACCGAACGGAGTGACGCCCCCGCCCACGTGCCACCGGGTGCCTTCTCCACCACGGCACCAGCATCGATGAAGAAGTCCCGGGACGAGGCGTAGCTCCGGCGCCGCCGAACGCGGCCGGCGAACATCAGCGCGCGGTGGGAGTCGGGCGCCCGCCGGGGGTCACCTCCTGGACGGGGAACCCGGGCGCGCGGCGGTGCGGGTGGCACGGCGGTGCGGAGCGCGCCGGACTCCACGACCGTCGGCCCCTCGGTCATCGGCCCCTCGGTCGTCAGCCCCGGGCGCGGCGGCGGGCCAGCAGCCAGCCGAGGGCGGCGCCGACCAGCAGGGTGACCAGCAGCACCAGCCACAGCGGCAGGGTGACGGTGGGGATCCACAGCCGGATCTTCACGGAGGCGGTGTTCGCGGCGATGAACCAGACCGCCAGCACGCCGAGCACCAGGAACGCGATGGTCCTCATGCGCACGTTGCGGCCGCCGACGGTGACCGAGGCCGGCCGGTCCGCGCTGTTCGTCTTGTCAGCCATACGGCCCATTATGTGTGGAACGCCCCGGTTCGGCCCGCCGGGATCCGACCCGGGCGGCCCCCACCGGCCGGGCGGGGGGAGCGAAGGCCCGGCGCGCTGCCTACGGTGGGGTGGTGACAGATCGCCGACCCAGCGGGTACCTACGAGCGGCGGCCGCGTTCGCCGTCTGCATGGCGGGGACCACGCTGCCCACCCCGCTGTACGGGCTGTACCAGGAGCGGATCGGGTTCTCCGAGCTGATGGTGACGGTGGTGTACGCCGTCTACGCGTTCGGGGTGATCGGCGTGCTGCTGCTGTTCGGGAACGTCTCGGACGCGGTGGGGCGGCGGCCGGTGCTGCTGTGCGGGCTGGCGTTCGCGGCGGCCAGCGCGGTGGCGTTCCTCGCCGAGCAGGGCCTGGCCTGGCTGTTCGCGGGCCGGTTGCTGTCGGGCTTCTCCGCGGGCCTGTTCACCGGCACCGCCACCGCGTACGTCCTGGAGCTCGCCCCGCCCGGGCGCAAGGGCCGGGCGGGCTTCGCCGCGACCGCCGCCAACATGGGCGGCCTGGGCTGCGGGCCGCTGCTGGCCGGGCTGCTCGCCCAGTACGCGCCGCGGCCGCTGACCCTGCCGTTCGCCGTCCACCTGGTGCTGCTGGTGCTGTCCTTCGCGGTGGTGCGCGCGCTGCCGGAGACGGTGGCCGGGGCCCGCCGCCCGCGCACCGCGCGGCCCCGCCGGCCGTCACTGCCGGCCGAGGTGCGCGGGGTGTTCGTGCCGGCCGCCGTCGCCGCGTTCGCCGGGTTCTCGCTGCTGGGGGTGTTCACCTCGGTCACCCCCGCGTTCCTCGCCGAGAACCTGGGCGTGCGCAACCACGCCGTGGTCGGCCTGATCGTCGCCACCGCGTTCTTCGCCTCCACCGGCGGCCAGCTGCTGGTGCCGAAGCTGGGCGCGCGGCGGGCGGTTCCGCTGGGCTGCCTGGTGCTGATCGGCGGCCTCGGCCTGTTCGCCCTCTCGCTCGCCACCGACACCCTCGCCCCGCTCGTCCTGGCCGCCCTGGTCGGCGGCGCCGGGCAGGGCATGGCGCTGCGCGGCGCGGTCGGCGAGGTCGCGGCGGCCGCGCCCGACGCCCACCGCGGCGGGGTGCTCTCCGCCCTGTTCGTGGTCGCCTACCTGGGCATCTCGATCCCGGTGATCGGCGTGGGCCTGCTCGACGGACCGCTCGGCCTGTCCGACGCGGGCCTGGTCTTCACCGCCTGCATGGCCGTCCTGGCCGCCGCCTCCGGCGCCTTCCTGCTGCGCCGGGCCCGCGCCCTGGACTGACCGGCCGCCGGTCGCGGGCCTCCCGTTCCCCGGCGGGCCTGCTCCACCTGATCGGGCGTCATACCCAGGTATCACCCGTCCGGTTGGCTCTGCGGTACGACGCGGCCCGCCCCGTCGCGCCCGTACGGTGGGGCCCGTCAACAGGCACGGGACACGGAGGGACTCGCGATGACGGGCAAGCGGGCACGGATCGGGGCGGCGCTGCTGCTCGCGGCACTGGTGGTGACGGCGGGTCCGCCGGGCTCGGCGGCGGCCGGGACCGGGGGCGCGACCGGGCAGGCGACCGCGCGACTCCCGCGGCCCACCGGGCCGTTCGCGATCGGGACGACCGCGCTGCGGCTGGCCGACGACTCCCGCCCGGACCCGTGGACGGCCGGGCGGACCCGCGAGCTGATGGTGAGCGTCTGGTACCCGGCCGCCCGCTCCTCCGAGGGCGCGCGGACGCCGTACACGACCCCGGCCGCCGGGGCCCACTTCGGCGGGCCGGACGGCGTCGGGCTGATCAACTACGGTGTCACGCCCGGCAGTACGGACTGGTCGTCGATCCGCACCCACGCCCGGACGGACGCCCCGGTGCTGCCCGGCGGCCCGCGCCCGGTGGTGCTGTACTCCGCCGGGCTGGGCGACCCGCGCACCTGGGGGACCGCGCTGGTCGAGGACCTGGTCTCGCGCGGGTACGTGGTGGTGACCGTCGACCACACCTACGAAGCCTCCGAAGTCTCTTTCCCCGGCGGCGAGTTGGCGACCTCGGTACTGCCCGGCATGCTCGGTGACCCGCACCTGGACGTCGGCGCGGTGCTGCGCAGGTCCCTGGACGCCCGGGTCGCCGACACCCGCCTCGTCCTGGACCGGCTCGGCTGCCTCGGCGAGCAGCCCGGCCTGCCCGCCGGCCTGGCCGGCTCGCTCGACCTGACCCGGATCGGCGTGGCCGGCCACTCCGCGGGCGGCTTCACCGCCCTGCAGGCCATGCACGACGACCCGCGGATCGCCGCCGCGATCGACCTCGACGGCCAGCTGCACTTCCCCGGCCCCGACGGACGGAGCGGCGTCTTCCTCCCCAGCGTCGCCGAGGACGGCCTCGACCGGCCCTTCCTGCTGATGGGCACCCGCAGCCCCGACTCCGGCTCCTACCACCGGCAGCCCGGCTGGGACGCCCTGTGGCAGCACAGCACCGGCTGGCACGCCGACGTCACCCTGGAGGGCTCCCGCCACGCCTCCTACACCGACGCCGAGTCCCTCCTCCCCCGGCTCGCCCGCCAGGGCGCCCTCTCCCCCGACACCCTCCGCGACGAGGTCGGCGACATCACCCCCGCCCGCGCCGAGGCCGCCACCCGCGCCTACGTCGCCTCCTTCTTCGACCGCTGGCTGCGCGGCCGCGACGACCACCTGCTGGACGGGCCGTCGGCGCGCTTCCCCGAGATGACCTACGAACGCTGAGCGGCGGTGGCGGTGGCGGTGGCGGAGTAAGGGGCCCGGGCCCCGCCGTTCCCCGGGCCCCCGGGTGCGCGCCCTTCTCAGGCCGCGACGACGCTCTGCGGGAAGGCGAACACCCCGTCCGGGTCGTACTGCCGGGCCACCTGCTGCAGCCGCGGCAGGTTCTCGCCGTAGTAGGCCCGTCCCCAGTCCGGCAGCGTCGCGTCGATGTAGTTGACGTACGCACCGGTGGCGCCGAGCCGGGCGAGGCCGTCGCGGATCTCGTCGACGGTGGCCCGGACCCGCTCCTCGGTGGCCGGCGTGGCGCCCGCGTAGACCTGGGCGCTGGCCGGCGAGCGGCGGTGCGGGAAGGCCGTCGCGTCGGGGGCGAGCTCGCCGACCGCGCCGCCGAGCGAGTCCAGCAGCAGGTCGACGCCGGTGCGGCCGGTCATCAGCTCGGTGAGCCGGGCCGGGTCGACCGGCCCGGGGCCGAACATCCGGGAGACCGCGACGAAGCCGGTGCGGGTGAGCCGGCCGCCCTCCCAGGTGGGGTGGCACTGGGCGATGGTGTCGTTGGCGCAGCCGGCCATGAACTTCATCGCGGCCAGGTAGTCCTTGGCGGCGACGGTGCGCCCGGTGGGCGCGGTGCCGGCCAGCCGGACCAGGCGGTCGATCTGCTGGTTCGCACCGGACGGGTCGCCGACCCAGCAGCCGACGATCCGGCAGGTGGGCGGGTTGCCGCCGGAGATCTGGCAGCTGGCCCACAGTTCGGGCGGCGCGTCGGCGACCCACTGCTGCCAGCCGCCGAGCACCTGCGGGACGGATCCGGCGGGGAACGGCACGATGAAGACCGTCAGGCCGGGCGCGGGCGGGGTGTCGAAGGTGAACCGGGTGACCACGCCGAAGTTGCCGCCCCCGCCGCCGCGCAGCGCCCAGTGCAGGCCGCTCTCGTGCTCGGCGTCGGCGGTGAGCACGCAGGAGTCGGCGGTGACCACTTCGGCGGCGGCCAGCCGGTCGCAGGTCAGGCCGTACTTGCGGGCCAGGACGCCGATGCCGCCGCCGAGGGTGAGTCCGCCGATGCCCACGGTGGGGCAGCTCCCGGCGGGCAGCAGCCGTCCGGCGGCGGCGAGGCCCGCGTAGACCTCGATCAGCCGGGCGCCCGCGCCGACCTCGGCGGTGCCGTCGGGGTTCACCCGGACGGTGTTCATCGCGCGCAGGTCGATCACCAGGCCGCGGTCGGGGACGCTGTAGCCGAGGTAGCTGTGGCCGCCGCTGCGGGCGGCGATCGGGATGCCGTGGCCGCGGGCGACGTCCAGGCAGGCCCGGACGTCGTCGGCGGAGACGCACTTGGCGACGGCGCCCGGGAGTTGGCCGTCGTTGAGCTCGTTGAAGCCGAGCCGCGCCGTCCCGTACCCGGGGTCGGCGGGCAGCACCAGTCTGTCGCCGAGCCGCTGCCGCAGCGCCTGCCAGTCCGGCGGCGCGGCCCGCCACCCGCGCTGCCGGGCCGGGAACGCCTCCACCGACCCGGTCCCGCTGCCGGTCCGGGCCCCGGCCGGGGACGCACCCGCCATCAGCCACGCTCCCACCGCTGTGCCGACGGCCAGGAAACGACGACGATCCATTGTCACGACGCACCTTCCTCCCCCGCACCGGGCGTGCGGAGGCTCCTGCGCCGATCGTCACGCCCCCCGCCGCCGCCGCCCGGTTGCGGCCCGCCGGAGTGCGTCCGATGGCCCAGCGCACGCGGCGCGCACCCGCCGGACGTCGGTCCGCGCACGCCGGGTGCGGTCGGCGCGCGCTTCCGCTCCGCCGGGCCGGCGGGCGGGTCCGCGCCCGCCGTACCGGTGCGTCTTCGCGCTGGACAGGGGGCCGCCGCGCTCCGAGGGCGTCCTCGGCCGGCTGACCCGCGGCTCGGAGCCCCGACCTCCCGGCCCTCCGCGCCGCCCGGGCGCGCCGGGCCGACCGGGCGGGGCCGGGGTGCCTCCGACCGCCTCCGAACCGTGACCTGACCGGGCGTCAATTCCGCTCCGGGTGACGTATTGTCGCCGTCTCGGCCGGTCGCGATCGCAGGTGATCGCGCACCGTCGCCGCCGTGCGGCTGCGTGCTGCCCGGGGCGGGGCCGGGTCGGTCGGAGCGGGTGGAGGTAGGCGGGTGCGGGTGCGGGTCCGGATACGGGTGGCGGTGCGGCCGGTCGTGGTCCTCCCGGCGGGATGCGGCCGGTGACGGCCGTCGACGGCTTTCCGCCGCTGGACGCCGGAATCGGCGCGGAGCGGCGGGAGTTCGCCGAGGAGCTGCGGGCGCTCTTCCTCGGTCTCGGGCGGTCGGCGGAGGAGTTCGCCGTCCGCCGCGGGCTGGATCCGGAGGTGGTCGCGGGCTACCTCGCGGCCGCCCGCGTCCCGCCGTGGGAATTCGTGGAGGCGCTGCTCGACGCCGTGCACGGGAGCGCTCCCGATCCGGGTGTCCGGGCGCGGCTGTGCCGGTCGCGGATGGCGGCGCTGCGGGTGTCCCGGTCGGTCGGCCGGGCGGTGTGCCAGTTGGAGGGCCAACTGCACGCCGCCGAACGGGAGATCAGGCAGGCGGAGGAGTGCGCCGAGCAGGCCGGTCGGGCGCTCGCCGAACTGGCCGCCGCGGGCCCGGCCGACCCGGGACGCGCCGAGCTGCTGGCCGAGGAGTACGACCGCGCCCGCGAGCAGTCCGCCCGGGCCGGCGCCCGCCGTACCCTGCTGCGGCGCCAGATCGCCCTGGTGGAGGGGCAGCAGGGCACCTCCGCGGCGCCGCCCGCGCCCACCGGAGTGGAGCCCGGCGACGGTCCGCCGCCGAAGATCCTGCTGGTGGACGACCGTCCGGAGAACCTGGTGGTGCTGGAGGCGCTGCTCGGCCCGCACGGGCACCAGCTGGTCCCGGCGACCTCGGGGCCGGCCGCACTGCGGGCGCTGATGGAGCCGGACGGTTACGCCGCGATCCTGCTGGACGTGCAGATGCCGGGCATGGACGGGTACGAGACCGCGGCGCACATCCGCAGCCGGGCCCGGACGCGTGACATCCCGATCGTGTTCGTCACCGCCATGGGCAGCGAGCCCGACCACGCGGCGCGCGCGTACGCGGCGGGTGCCGCCGACTTCCTGCCCAAGCCCGTCGACCCGTGGGCGGTGCGGGCCAAGGTCGCCTCCTTCGTCGAACTGCACCGCGAGCGCCGCGCGGGGGCCTGACCGTCAGCGGTCGGCGGCCACCGCCGCGGCCTGGCGGCGACACGCCTCGTCCAGCGCCTTGGTGTCCTCCAGCACCTCGTCGGCGACCATCCGGCCCCAGCGGAGGGTGAGCCACTGGACGGCCTCGTTGCGGTACGGCGTGCCGTCGGCGAGGGTGGCCGCCACGTCGAGCCGGACGACCACGGTGGTCCGCCAGGGCCAGCCCCGGACGATCACCTCACGGGGGGTCAGGCGGATTCCGGGGAAGCGCTCGTAGAAGGCGCGGAACCACTGCTCGAAGGCGTCCCGGCCGGTGAACGAGGCGCTGACGGGGGTGTCGCCGGCGAACCGGAAGCGCAGGTCGGGGGCGGCGGTGGCGACGGCCGCCAGGTGGTCGCCGGCGTCGATCCGCCGCCACAGCGAGCGGACCCTGGCACGGACGATCGCGTGGTACACCACTGCCTCCCGGACGGAGTCCTGCCCGGCCGGTGGATCCCGCCGCGGACCAGGTCCTCAACGTAGCACCTCACTTGCAACTTGCAAGCCACTCCGCCCCGCCGCACTAGACTGGGCCCGTGGACCGCACCCGCTTCGCCGACATCCCCTGCTCCGTCTCGCGCGCCGCCGGGGCGGTGGCCGACCCGTGGACGCTGCTGGTGCTGCGCGACCTCTTCCTGGGGCTGCGGCGGTTCGAGGAGCTGCGGCAGGACCTCGGCATCGCCACCAACATCCTCACCGCCCGGCTGGACCACCTGGTCGCCGAGGGCCTGGTCGAGCGCCGCCGCTACAGCGCGCACCCGCCGCGCGACGAGTACCTGCCGACCGAGGCCGGACGCGACCTGCACGGCGTCGTGCTGGCGCTGCTCGCCTGGGGCGACCGCCACCGCGCGGGGCCGGCCGGCGCCCCGCTCGTCCCCCGGCACACCGCCTGCGGGCACCCCGCCCGTCCGGTCGTCGTCTGCGACCACTGCGGCGGCGAACTCACCCACGGCACGGTCGAGTTCACTCCGGGCCCGGGCGGCCGGGCAGCCCGGGGCACCGCCGTCGTGGCCGCCCGCCTGGCCGCCGGCCCGCTCCCGTCCGACGGCTGAGCGCGCCGCCCGCCCCGTTCCCGCACGGCCGCACGGCCCGCGGCACCCGGGCCGCTTCGCCGCCGCGCTGGACGGCCCGGCCGCACTGCACGCCGCGGAACGGGAACGGCGAGGCCGCCACCCGGCGGGGTGGCGGCCTCATTCCGTGGGGGTCTTCTTCCCGGGGCGGGTGCTACTTCCAGCTGTCGGTGAGCGTCACCGCCCCGGAGGCGCCGGTGGTGTAGGAGCGGTTCGCGCCGCTCTCCCAAGTGACGTTCCCGGAACCGTCCTTGACGATGTACTTGTACTCGAAGGCGGCGCTCGCGGGCATCGTCAGCGACAGCTTCCAGTTCGGGTACGAGGTGGCGGACATCGGCAGCGCGCGGGCGGGGTCCCAGCTGCCGAGTTGGGCGGTGGAGCCGACCAGGTAGACGTTCTGGCCGACCACGGTGGTCTTGTTCTCGGAGAAGTTCACCGCGACCTGGCCGGTGCCGCCACCGTTACCGGTGCCGCCCCAACTGTCGTTCAGCGTGCCGCCGGTGGCACCGGAGTTGGCGCTGTGGTTCGCGCCGCTCTCCCAAGTGACGTTCCCGGCGGCGTCCTTGACGATGTACTTGTACTCGAAGGCGGTGTTGGCGGGCAGTTGGACGCTGCCGCTCCACACCGGGTAGCCGGCCGGGGAGAGCGCGACGGCCGCCTTCGGGTCCCAGTTGCCGAGTTGGGTGATCGAGCCGACCAGGTAGACGTTCTGGCCGGTGACGGTGGTCTTGTTCTCGTTGAACGTCTGGGTGACCGTGCCGCTGGGGTTGGTCGGGCTGGAGGAGGGCGAGGGGCTGGACGAGGGCGAAGGGCTGGAGGATCCGCTCGGGCTGGAGCTGGGACTGGGGCCGGCGGTGCCGGTGGTGGCGGTGTACAGCGCGACCGCGTCGCCGGCGTCGACGGTGACGGTGGCCCTGCCGGAGCCGTCGACGCTCACGGTCGGGCCGGTGCAGTTCGAGCCGTTGACGTCGCCGTGGATGACGTCGCAGTAGGTGCCGGCGGCGAGGCCGGTGGTGAAGGTCCGGGTGAGGGCGCTGGAGCTGTTGTTGATGGCGACCCAGCCCTTGCTGCCGCGGCTGAAGGCGATGGCGTTGTTGCCGTTGTCCCACCAGTTGGCGACGTTCTGGCCCTTGGTGGCGTTGTGCCAGCCGACCATGTTGGCGATGCCCTGGTCGCGGTCGGTGCAGGTCCAGGTGTTGTTGGCGCAGTTGGTGGCGGTGACGTAGCCGTTGGCGTCGGCGGGCGGGGAGTCGTCGCGGTTGTTGAACCGGTAGCCGGCGTAGACCTGCGGGGTGCCGTAGCCCCAGGCGAGTTCGAAGACGTGGGCGAGCTCGTACTTGGCACCGTCGGCGTAGGTGAGGGTGGTCTTGTCGCGTTCCAGGTCGTGGTTGGTCACCATGACGGCGGACTTGTCGCTCGGCTCCAGGCCCCAGCTCTGCCCGAAGGTCTTGAGGTTCGCGATGTTGCCGTTGAACTGGTCGCGCAGCTTGTAGGCGTAGGTGAACTCCAGGACGCTGCCGTTGCCCTCGAACGCGGCCGGGGCGAGCTGGCCGCCGCTGCCGGGGAAGATCTCCTGGTAGACGTAGGGGCGGCCGCCCCACCGGGTGTCGTTCAGCCGGGACAGGATGGCGGCCGTGTCGGCCTGGGCGATGTGCTTGGCGGCGTCGATCCGGAAGCCGTCGACGCCCGCGCCGATCAGCGTGTTGAGGTAGCCGGCGATCTTGCCGCGGACGTCGTCGCTCTCGGTGTCGAGGTCCGAGAGGTTCAGCAGCTGGCACTCCTGGACCTGGGCGACGCTGTTCCAGTCGTTGATGGACAGGTTGGAGTTCGGACAGGGCGGGGAGCCGTGGAAGTCCGCCCGGGAGTAGGGCACGGCCGGGTAGCCGTAGCCGGCCGCGTTGAAGCTCGACCCGCCGTACGAGGTGGAGCTGCTCTGGTTGGTGCCGGCCATGTGGTTGATCACCGCGTCGGCGTACACCTTCACGCCCGCGTCGTGGCAGGCCGCCACCATCGCGCGGAACTGCGCGTCGGTGCCCATCCGGCTGTTGAGGTTGTACGAGACCGGCTGGTAGACGTCCCACCAGGGGTGGCCGGCCACCGAGATCGACTCCTGCGGCGGGGCGACCTGCACCGCCCCGTAGCCCTTGGGGCCCAGGACGTCGGTGCACTCGGTGGCGACCGAGTTCCAGTTCCACTGGAACAGGTTGGCGATCACGTCGCCGCCGTTGGGGGTGGCGGCGGCCTGCGCGGTGCCCTGCAGGCCGAGCGGCATCAGCACGCCCAGTACCAGCGCGCCGGCCGCGGCGGCGACGGGCACGGTTCTACGGACAGGGGACATCGTCGAATCTCCCGGGTGGTGGGGGACTTGGGGAAGACGTGCGGGATCGGGAAGACGATCCACCCCGGCCGGACGCACCGTCAAGACACCTGTGCAAGAAATTTCATCTTCTTGCGTTCGGATTCACCCACATCGGAAACACGGTTCGGCTAGCCGAACCACCGAAAAGGTACATACCTCCCTGCCGTTCCCGCAGTTCACCCCTCCCGGTCGGAAAACATTTTCAGCAAGTTTCCGCCAGGTGCCGTTCCCCGCCCCGCACCCGCCCCCGGGTTAGCGTGACGCGGTGAACCACACGCAGATCGACGACGACGGCATGGTGCGGGTGCGCGGCGCCCGGGTGCACAACCTGCGCGACGTGACGGTGGCGGTGCCGCGCGGCGCGGTGGTCGCGTTCACCGGCGTCTCCGGCTCCGGCAAGTCCTCGCTGGCCTTCGGCACCCTGTTCGCCCAGGCCCAGCACCGCTACCTGGAGTCCGTCTCGCCCTACGCCCGCCGCCTGCTGCGCCAGGTCGAGGCCCCGCAGGTGGACGCCGTGACCGGCATGCCCCCGGCGGTCGCCCTGGAGCAGCGCCGCTCCGTCCCCTCCGGCCGCTCCACGGTCGGCACCATCAGCACCACCTCCAACCTGCTGCGGATGCTGCTCTCCCGCTGCGGCGCGTACCCGCCGGGCGCGCCCCGCCTGGACTCCGACGCGTTCTCCCCGAACACCCCGGCCGGCGCCTGCCCCGAGTGCCACGGGCAGGGCGTGCTGCACCGGGTGACCGAGCGCTCCCTCGTCCCCGACGCCTCGCTGTCGATCCGGCAGGGCGCCGTCGCGTCCTGGCCCGGCGCCTGGCAGGGCAAGAACCTGCGCGACATCCTGGGCGCGCTCGGCCACGACCTGGACCGGCCCTGGCGCGAACTGCCCGCCGCCGAACGCGAGTGGATCCTGTTCACCGACGAGCAGCCGGTCGTCACCGTCCACCCCGAGCGCGAACCCGGCCGCGTCCAGCGCCCGTACAAGGGCAGGTACAGCAGCGCCCGCCGCCTGGTCCTCAAGTCCTTCGCCGAGTCCCGCAGCGAGACCGCCCGCGCCAGGGCCGCCGCCTTCCTGGAGCAGTCCACCTGCCCGAACTGCCACGGCCACCGGCTGCGCCCCGAAGCGCTCGCCGTCACCTTCGCCGGCCTGCCGATCACCGGCCTGGCCGCGCTGCCCGCCGCCCGGCTCGCCGACCTGCTGCGCCCCCACACCGCCGGGGACGGCCCGGCCGCCCTGATCACCACCGACCTCGCCGACCGCCTCGACGCCCTGGCCCGCCTCGGCCTCGGCTACCTCTCGCTCGACCGCACCGCCCCCACCCTGTCCACCGGAGAGCTCCAACGCCTGCGCCTGGCGACCCAGTTGCGCTCCGGCCTGTTCGGCGTGGTGTACGTCCTGGACGAGCCCTCGGCGGGCCTGCACCCGGCCGACACCGAGGCGCTGCGGCACGTCCTGGCCGAACTGCGGGCGGCCGGGAACTCGGTGTTCGTGGTCGAGCACGACATGGCGGTGGTGCGCGGCGCCGACTGGCTGGTGGACGTCGGCCCGGCCGCGGGCTCCGGCGGCGGCCGGATCCTGCACAGCGGCCCGGTCGAGGGCCTGCGCGCGGTGGCGGCCTCCGCCACCCGCCGCTTCCTGTTCGACCCCCCGCCCCCGCCGCCGTCCCGCGGCCGCACCCCCACCGGCGTGCTGCGCCTGCGCGGCGTCACCCGGCACAACCTGCGCGGCGTGGACGCGGACGTGCCGCTGGGCGTGCTCACCGCCGTCACGGGCGTGTCGGGGGCCGGCAAGTCGACGCTGCTCGCGGCCGTCGCCGAAGCCGCCGACGGCCACCGCGTGGTGACCTTCGACCAGACCCCGCTGGGCCGCACCCCGCGCTCCAACCTGGCCACGTACACCGGCCTGCTGGACACCGTCCGCAAGCTGTTCGCCGCCACCGAGGAGGCGAGGGCGCGCGGCTACGGCGCGGGCCGGTTCTCCTTCAACGTGGCCGCCGGACGCTGCCCGACCTGCGAGGGCGCCGGCGCGATCGAGGTCGAGCTGCTGTTCCTGCCCACCGCCTGGAGCCCCTGCCCCGACTGCCGCGGCAGCCGCTACAACGCGCGGACCCTGGAGATCGCCTACCGCGGCGCCACCATCGCCGACGTCCTCGCCCTGACCGTCGACGAGGCCGCCGCCTTCCTCTCCGACGTCCAGGCCGCCCTGCGCGTCCTCACCACCCTGCGGCAGGTCGGCCTCGGCTACCTGCGGCTCGGCCAGCCCGCCCCCGAGCTCTCCGGCGGCGAGGCCCAGCGCGTCAAACTCGCCGCCGAACTCCAGCACGCCCAGCGCCGCCACACCCTCTACCTGCTCGACGAACCCACCACCGGCCTGCACCCCGCCGACAGCGAGGTCCTCACCGCCCAACTCCACCGCCTGGTCGACGCGGGCGCCACCGTCCTGGTCGCCGAACACGACCTCGACCTGATCGCCGGCGCCGACCACGTCATCGACCTCGGCCCGGGCGGCGGCGACGCCGGCGGCCGCGTCCTCGCCACCGGCACCCCCACCGCCGTCGCCGCCACCCCCCACAGCCGCACCGCCCCGTACCTGGCCGCCCGCCTCGAACCGCGCTGACCCGCCGCTCCGACGACCGGCGGCCCCTTCCGCCGCGCGCGCCGGAGACCGCAGGGCCCGCGCGGCGATCGCGCGGGCCCCGAACCGCCTTGCCGGGAGCCTCAGTTGGCGAGGCTGAAGTCCCCGCCCACCGGGGCGGCGATCTTGTCGACGCCGGTCAGCGCGGTCAGCGTGGTGACCGGGGTGCTGCTCTCGGTGGTGGTGCCGTTGCCGAGCTGCCCGGAGCCGTTGGCGCCCCAGGAGCGGACGGTGTTGTCGCCGAGCAGCACGAGGGTGTGCTCGCGTCCGCCCGCGACCAGTTGGACGCCCTTGATGCCGGGCACCGGGACGGGCGTGATCCGGTAGTCGGTGGTGCCGTCGCCGACCTGGCCGGAGGTGTTCTGGCCCCAGGCCTTCAGCTTGTTGTCGCTGTCGGTGACGGCCAGGCTGTGGTTGCAGCCGGCGGCGATCTGCGAGACGCCGCCGAGCCAGATGCCCTGGGTGTCGACGGGCGTGTACCGGTTGATGGTGCTGTTGTCGCCGAGCTGCCCGGTCGCGTTGTAGCCCCAGGCCCTGACGGCGTTGCCGCTGGTGGGCCTGGTGCCGCCGCTGGGCGGGCCGACCAGGGCCAGGTTGTGGTTGCAGCCGGATGCGATCTTGGTGACGCCGGTGAGTCCGCCGACCGGGGCGGGCACGTTGCGGCTGGCCGAAGTGCCGTCGCCGAGCTGCCCGTTGATGTTGTAGCCCCAGGCCCAGACGGTGCCGTCCTCACGCAGCGCGATGCTGTGGTTGAGCCCGGCCGCGATCGCGACCACCTTGTTGAGGCCCTCGACCCGGACGGGGACGCTGCTGTCGGCGTTGGTGCCGTTGCCGAGCTGCCCGTAGTTGTTGCGGCCCCAGGCGACCACGGTCTGGTCGTCGAGCAGGGCGAGGCTGTGCCAGCCGCCGGCGGCGACGTCGCGGGCGTTGGAGAGGTTGACGACCTGCCCGGGCGCGTTGTGGCTGAACACGCTGCCGTCGCCGAGCTGTCCGGAGCTGTTGGCGCCCCAGGACATCACGGTGCGGTCCTTGAGCAGCGCCAGCCCGTGCCCGGTGGTGGAGCCGCCGCCACCGGCGGCGATCTTGTCGACCTCGGCGCTGGTCAGGCCCAGCACGGTGGTGGAGGTGGTGCGGAAGTCGGTCCAGGTGCCGTCACCGAGCTGCCCGGAACGGTTGTTGCCCCAGGCTTTGAGCCGCTTCTCCTGCGCGTGCGCGGTCCCGGCGGGCACGGCGGCCAGGCTGAGCGCGGTGAACGCGGCCAGGCCGGCGGCGAGGGCCGGGCGCAGCGCGGGGCGCGGCCGGGAGCGGCGGGCGGCGGCGGTCTGAGTGGACGTCATGAAGTGCCTTTCCTCGGGGTGCTCGGAGGGGGCTCGGGGCGCCCGGAGGGGAGTCGGGCCCCGAGAGGGGGAGCGGTCAGCGCGCGAGGCTGAAGTTGCCGTTGCTCGGCGCCGAGACCAGGGAGACGCTGCCGGACTTGGCGAGCACCTGGACGGGGGTGTTCCGCTGGGTGGTGGTGCCGTCGCCGAGCTGCCCCTTGTCGTTGAGGCCCCAGGCCTGCACGGTGCCGTCGGCGAGCACGGCCAGGTTGTGCGCGGAGCCGGAGGCGATCGCCTCGATGCCGGTGACGCCGGGGACGGGCACGCTGGTGTTGCGCTGGGTGGTGGTGCCGTCGCCGATCTGCCCCTTGTCGTTGGCGCCCCAGGCGCGCAGCGTGTGGTCCTGGAGCAGGGCGAGGCTGTGGGTGGCGCCGGCGGAGAGCGCGACGACGTCGGCCAGTTCCTGGACGGGCACGGGGTAGGGCTTGTTGACGACCGTGTCGTCGCCGAGCTGGCCCTTGTCGTTGAGGCCCCAGGCGTACACGTGGCCGTCGGCGAGCAGGGCGAGCGCGTGGCCGGCGCCGGTGGTGATGCCCTTGACGGTGGTCAGGCCGGGGATGGTCATCGCGGTGTTGCGGGTGGCGGGCGTCGGTGCGGGGACGGGCGCGGTGGAGCTGACGGGCAGCGGGGTGACGCCGAGCTGGCCCTTGTCGTTGTTGCCCCAGGTCTTGACGGTGCCGTCCTTGAGCAGCGCCATGCTGAAGGCGTCTCCGGCGGCGATCGCCTTGACGTCGGAGAGCCCGGCGACGGTGACGGGCAGGTTGGTGTTGGTGGTGGTGCCGTCGCCGAGCTGGCCCTTGTCGTTGAGGCCCCAGGCTTTGACCGTGCCGTCCTTGAGCAGGGCGAGGGCGTGCGCGCCGCCGGCGGCGACGGCTTCGACACCGGTCAGTCCGGCGACCAGGCCGGGCACGGCCGCGTCCTCGGTGGCGCTGGTGACGCCGTTGCCGAGCTGGCCCTTGTCGTTCTTGCCCCAGGCCTCGACGGTGCCGTTGGCGAGCAGCGCGAGCGCGAACCCGGCCGTCGCGGTGCCGCCGGCGGCGATGCCGTTGAGTTCGGCGCCGGCCATGCCGACCACCGAGACGGGGGTGAGCCGCTGGGTCTTGGCGCTGCCGTCGCCGAGCTGTCCGTTGGCGTTGTTGCCCCAGGCGCGCAGCCGCAGGTCGTACGCGGACGCGGTGCCGGCCGGCAGGGCGGTGGCGCACACCAGGGTCAGCCCGGCCAGCATCGCGGGCAGGGTGACGGCGGGCAGCTGGCGCAGCTTGCGGTGCATCGGTGGTTCCTCCATGGACGTGCGGAGTGGGGTGCGGCGGGGCGTCAACGGGACGGGGTGCGGGGGACGGCGCGCTGGACGGGCCCGCCCTGGGCGAGCCGTCCGGGCGGGGGCTGGACGGGGTGGACCTTGTCGACGGGGCGGTGCACGGCGTGCGAGCCGCCCTGCGGCGCGGGGTGGTCGCCCTGCGCGGCGGCGGCCGGGGGCGCGGCGAGCAGGCAGGCGAGCAGGCAGGGGGCGGCGGCCGCGAGCAGGGCGGCGCTTCGGGAGTGGGGTGTCATCGGTGCCTCGTGGTCACGGTCGGGCGCGGCACGGCGCGAGGGCGCGCGGCGGTGGTCCGACTCCGGTCGAAGTCGAGAAGTGACGAGTCGAGAAGTGACGATCCGATCGCCGGGATGTCTAACCCGCCGCCACCCGGTTCGTGCGGGTGCGGACCGCTTTCCATGCCAACGGCGCAGTCGATCCTCCGCCCACCCCCCGTTCGGTCCGCCATCGGTTGCGGTGCGTAGTCGATCCACCCAGCATGACGAGTGATCTTGATCGTCAGCAGCTTCGCCAAGACATCAATCGTTCGGCCCCGTAGCCGAGTTCAGGGAGGAACCGTTGCTCCGGACCTCACCGGCCAGACTCCTGGCCATCACCCTCAGTAGCGCCTGCGCTCTGGTCCTCACGGTCCCGGCGGGCGCCGAGGACACCGAGCCGGTCACCGTGCCGAACGGCACCTTCGCCTCCCCCGCCGTACCGCCGGACAAGACCCACGTGACCGGCGCGGACGGCTGGTCCGGCGCCCTGGTCATGTCCGCCGCCTGGGCCGACCACCCCCGCGGCTACCAGGGCGGCCTCCTCGCCCTGGCCGGATCCACCGAACCGCTGAGCACCCGACTGCCGAACGTCCGGACGGGTGCCACCGTCACGCTCGGCTGGGACGACAGCCCGAACTCCTGCGTATCGTCCGGCGGCGGGCGGCCGTACACCGTGAAGGTCGCGGGACCGGCCAACGCCCCCGGATCATTCACCACCAACGTCCCTACCGGGAAGACCAATTGGTACCTGGGCCGGACGTACTCCTTCACCGCGGCCGAAGACCGCCCGCAAGTGACGTTCATCTTCGACGGAGCCACCGCCAGCCCCACCTGCCGACCGATGATCACCGACGTGCGGGCCAAGCAGACCGCCCCGCCGCTCACCCCGCCGAAGGGCGGCTCCGACCCGTGCGAGGGCGACGCGGCGAACACCCCGGAGTGCAAGGACCTCGGCGACGCCGAGGGCGAGATCGACAAGTGCCCGGCCACCAGCCGGGAGTGCCTGGGATCCGTCGCCGGCGACGGCAAGCAGACGAACGACGGCATCGACCAACAGACCACCGCCGTCAAGGACTTCGGCGACATCCCGCGCGAGGAGAGCCCGGAGGCGGCCGCGCAGGACCTCTGCCCGCTGTCGAACGCCCTCACCGAGGGCGTCCCGCCCGAGTACATGGTCGTCCCACCGAGCCAATGGGGTCAGTGCTGATGCTCCGTCAACTTCCTTACCTGACCGGCTCGGTGCTGCTCTCCGCCGCCCTCGCCCTGACCGTCCCGCCGACCGCCGCGCACGCCGCCGACACGGTCGACGCGACCGTTCCGAACGGCACCTTCGCCGACCCGGTCGCCCCCGACAACGGCACCCAGGCCGGGCACGCCGGCTGGTCGCCCGACACCAACGGCGTGGTGTTCGGCAAGGGCCTGGCCCAGCACCCGCAGGGCTACCAGGCGGCCTCGCTGAACTGGAACGGCGCGCCGCTGACCCTGCGCACCCGGCTGTGGGGCGTCAAGCGGGGCTCCACCGTCACCCTCACCTGGGACGACAGCCCGAGCACGTACCGGGGCTGCACCCCGGAGCAGGTCAAGGACGGCCAGACGTACAACGTCTCGCTGATCACCGACGGGCCCGCGCCCGATCCGCAGGTCACCACCAAGGGCAGCGACACCGTCGGCACCGCCGACTGGACGACGGGACGCGCCTTCTCGTTCACCGCGACCGAGGACAACCCGATGGTCTCCTTCGACTCGGCGGAGCCCGCCGGGTCGATGTCCTGCGGCCCGCTGATCACCAACGTGCAGGCGAAGCAGACGCCCGCGCCGGTCGACCAGAAGGTCCTCAAGGAGCAGTTGCCGCCCCCGAAGGCGTACCGCGGCAACGACCCGCTGGAGCCGGGCGTGGCGGTGGACGACTGCGAGGGTTCGCCGACCACCTGCACGTTCACCGTCGACAAGCGGTACTCGTACCAGTACTACGGGCAGACCCGGATCGTCGGCGAGGTGTACCTGAACTGCACCCGCAACGCGATCACGGACGACCGCGAGCTGGAGGTCACCGAGCCGCCGTACGACAGCCTCACCCAGTACTACGCGCTCAAGGGGGCCCCGCTGCTGCCCAGCCGTTCCGAGCTCGCCAAGAGCCGCCCCAACGTGGCGAGTCAGGTCGCGGCGGGGTTCAGCGTGGCGGGCGGGAACACGGCGGCGGTGTCCACCAGCAACCCGCTGACCTGGTCGCGGACCACCAGCAAGCCGCTGAACCCGGTGATCCAGCCCGGCGAGGTGAGCTGGATCGAGGTGCAACCGGCCCGCGAACGGGTGGTCGGCTCGTTCACCGACTCCCGCAACAACTACCGGCTGGACGCCACCTTCGACGTCCCGGCGACCTCGCTGCCGGACCGCTACTACCAGCGCACCGGCCCGCTCACCGAGGTCGAGCTGCAGCGCTGCGGCGCCGCCCGCCCGACCGCCGGAACCCCCGACAACACGGCCGGCCCGGACAAGCGGCTGACCCCGCTGGACGCCCCGCCGCAGGGCCTGGCCACCCGCACCGTCCCGCTCAACCCCTGAACCCCGCCCCCTGGAGCCCACCGTGCCGCTCACCCGCCTGCTGGCCGTCCCGCTCGGAGCCGCCCTCGTCCTCGCCGTGCCGTGGCCGTCCGGCGCGGCGGACACCGACCCGGTGGTGGTGCCGAACGCGACGTTCTCCTCCCCCACCGTGCAGTCCGGCGACTGGACCGCCGGCGTCGACGGCTGGACCGGGCCCACCGGCGTCGCCTCCGTCGCCCGGGCCGCCCATCCGAAGGGCCTGCAGGCCGCCACCCTCGGGTGGAACGGCAAGGCGGTCTCCCTCAGCACCCGCCTGCGCGGCGTGCGGGCCGGGGCGAGCACCACCCTCACCTGGGACGACAACCCGGACACCTGCATCAGCCCCGGCGCCGGTGCGCGCACCTACACGGTGACCGTCACGGGCGCCGCCGACCCGGTCGGCAACTTCACCACGAACGCCCCTGCGAACAAGGCCAGTTGGTTCACCGGCCGCACCTACTCCTTCACCGCGCCCGAGGACGCCCCGGAGATCACCTTCACCAACACCGCCGTCGACAACCCCGGTTGCGGTGAGCTGATCACCAACCTCCAAGCCGCCCAGACCGCCCCGCCGGCCACCCCGCCCGCGCTGCCCGCCTCCGACCCCTGCGCGGGCGACGGCGCGGGCAGCCCCGCGTGCACCACCGACGCGGGCAACAAGGAGAAGATGGACAAGTGCCCGGCCACCAGCCGGGCCTGCCTGGACTCCGTCGCGGGCAAGGGCGAGAAGGAGAACGCCGGGATCGACCAACAGACCCAGGCACTCGGCGAGTTCACCACCACCCCGCGCGAACAGGACCCGAACCTGGCGCTCGGCAGCCTCTGCCAGGTCGCGAACCTGCACAACGAGAACCTCGGACCGGGCGACACCGTCATCCCGCCCGGCACCTGGTGGTACTGCTGACCCGCCGTCCCCTGCCTCCCCTGCCTCCCCTGCCTCCCCTGTCCGCGTGTCGGCGCTGCCGGTCAGTCGGAGTCGAGTGGGCCGAGGCTCCTAGCGTCGGCCGCCACGGGAACCAGTACCACCGATGCCGATGCCGCCCGGCTGTCCCGGGCGTACCCGTGGTGGCTCGCGGGCGCCCGGGTCCCCTCCCTGCGGATGGGCCGGTGCTCCACCGGCGGTCCCCAGCCGAGGCGGCGCACCGGCACTGCGCTACCGCAGCACCGCGGCAGTGGTCGGCGGGCGGGCAGGTCGGCAGGTCGGCCTGCCGGCGGCACGCCGAAGCCCCGTCGGACGGCGGCGACCTGGAGGGGTCACCTGCCCGACGGGGCTTCGACACGTACCGCTGCGGCTCCGGCGGAGTTCGTCACACCGCCGTGGGCCGCGCGCTCACCGGATCGGCTCGGCCGTGCCGGGCCGGTCGGTGGCGGTTTAGAAGTGGATCATGTGCTGGAAGGACGACTCCGAGCTGCTGACCTTGAGGTGGCTGCGGGTGCCGTAGGCGAGCGGGTTGTTCCAGTTGTACTCCTCGACGTCGAAGGAGCCGTCGGAGTACACCGCGTTGACGTAGGCGACGTGGCCGTAGAGCCCGTGGGTGTCGTTCACGGCGATGGCGCCGACGGTCGGGGTGGTGTTGACGGTGATGCCGAGACGGCGGGCGGCGTCGTCCCAGGTGCTGGCGTTGCCCCAGGTGGTGCCGCCGTAGGAGTTGCTGAAGTTCGGGACGCCGAGGCGGTCCGCGATGCGGAAGGCCGCGAAGGCGGTGCAGTTGTTGGCGGCGAAGCCGCGGGTGCCGTGGTCGAAGTCGTTGACGGGGCTCTCGTTGTCGCTGCTGGAGCTGCTGAGGAACTTGTGGGAGGCGTTGTTGTTCTTCAGGGTGGAGTTGAGGTTGCCCTTGGCACCGGGGGCGAAGTCCTGGTAGGAGCCGGCGTAGCCGCTGTTGTAGTAGACGCGGACGGTCTGGCTGGTGCGGTTCCACACCGATGCGGCGTTGTTCTTGATGCAGAGGCCCTGGCCGGCGCCGGTACCCTTGAAGTCGTAGCAGGTCGGCTGGGTGTCTCCGTAGTTGCTGAGGGAGCCGGTGAAGTCGGAGATCGAGCCGGCCTCGTCGCTGTTGTAGTAGTAGCAGAACTCTCCGGAGCCGCAGACGCCGTCACGGGACGCGGCGAAGGCGGGCGCGGAGGTGGTGGCGATCAGCGGGACGGCCAGGGCCAGGGCGGTGCCGGCGACGGTGAGCGCGTTGCGTATGTTCCTCATGGTCTTCTCTCCTGATGGCGTGTCATCGATGGGTGCTGACGGTCGGTCGGGGCGTGCTTCGGTCGCGCTTCGGTCGTGCTCGGGAGGTACCGCTCGGTCAGTGCGTGCGCTGGTACTCCTCCCAGGTCTGGATGGGGATGCGGGGGCCGTCGTCGGCGGCGTGGTTGGCCAGGCCGTTGAGGCCGAGGTAGTAGTCACCGGTCTGGTTCTGGGCCTGGGTGGACAGATCGGTGTCGTTGATCGCGGCGGCGTGGATGTGCCACGGCCAGTCGCCCTGGCTGGGGTTGCGGACCCAGGCGGCGAACCCGACCTGGCGCAGGGCCTTGGCGACGGCGGTGCGGGTGGTGCTGGTCATGCCGTCGACGTTGACGTCCACGACGCCACCGCCGTCGTGGGTGCCGGCTGAGGTGGGGTCGCCGCCGGGGTTGTAGGAGCCCTGGTCCAGGGTGAGGCTGAAGCCCAGGAGGCGTTCGGCCTCGGTGAGCATCTTCTGGGTGCGGGTGTCGATGGTGTATCCGTCCCGCTGCACGTGCGCGCCGGGGCCGATCTGCTGGGTGACGGTGTACCGGCCCTGCCCGAGCGTGGTGAGGGAGGTGGTGCCGGGCAGCCCGTTGGCGGCCAGGCCGGTGTAGCCGAGGGAGCGCTGGTAGGCGGCGTAGGCGGCGATGGTGGTGGTGCCGAAGTAGCCGTCCACCCACTTGGCGTCGAGGAGGCCGCGGGCCTGCAGGGCCCGCTCGACGGCCAGGACCGAGTCCTTGGCCCCCGGGGTCAGCGTGTTGTCGGCGCGCCGGGGGTCGATCTGGGCGGCCAGCACGGTGGTCTCCATGTTCACCGTCGGCAGCGTGGCGGTGACCGCCGACGCCTCGGTCCGGGGCGCCGGGGTCGCCGCGTTGGCCTGTGCGGCGCTCAGCACCAGGCCGCTCAGGACGGCGACCGCCGTGAGCAGTCGGGTTGCGGTCTTCCGGGTCTTGGTGGCGGATGCCATGCGATGGTTCCTTCTGGTTCGGTGGAGGATGGGCCTCGACCCCGGCCCCGGCCCGTGCCGGGCGGCGGGCGGCGGGCGGCGGGCGGGTGAGGGCTCAGGCGAAGGGGCTCCCGGCCGGGGCGACGCTCAGCGGCACCGCTGGTCGGTGCGGCCGGTTTGTGCGGCCGGTCGGTGCGGCCGGTTTGTGCGGCCGGTCGGTGCGGCCGGTTTGTGCGGCCGGTTTGTGCGGTCGTCACGGGCGTTCGACGTGGCCGTCACCGGCGTTCGGCGTGGCCGGTCGCGGCCGGTCGCCGATGTCCGGTGCGGCCGTCACCGGCGTTCCGGGAGCCGGTGCCACGGCGGTCGCCGCGGTGGGGGCGGTCAGCAGCGGACGTCGGTCTTGACCGCGATGTCGCCGTCGCCGGGGTAGGGGATGGGGCCGTAGCCCGTCCAGCCCAGGCCCTGGGTGCACTCCGCCAGGGTCGCGGCGCCGAAGGACCACAGCTCCACGGAGTTGTGGCCGCACCGGGGGTCCTGGACGTCGTGTCCGCCGTTGGTGACGATGGCCGTGCACACGTCCCAGCTGCTGTGGGTGTTGCGGTAGCCCTCCCACACGTACAGGTAGGAGTAGTTCTTCCCGCAGCCCTTGTACTGCTTCACCGACGCCATCGTCTGCCCGCCGACGTTGAGGTAGGCGGTGCTGCCGATCTGGGTGACGCTGGAACAACCGGACGGGGAGGCGGCGGCGTTGGCCGCTCCGGGGATGGCGACGAGCATCGGCACGGCGATGGCCGCGGCGGTGGCGATCTTGGCGAGGACGCGCATGGCGAAGAGCCTTCTTTCGGGGAAAGGGGAGGGAGGAGGTGTCTCGGCCGTCGCCGGGGCGCCGGAGCGGGTTCTGCCGCGGACGGGCCGGACCGCTCAGGGCGTGCGGAGACCGGCGGGCGGGGCCGAGGAGTCTGTGACGACCGCTGCGTCGACCATCGGGGGCTGTCGCGATCGGGGTCGTCTCTTCCCGACCGGACGTCAAGTACCTTGTTGATACGGGGTGTTCGGACGCCGGCGCGGGCAGGTGGTTCTCGATCTCCGGGCGGGACGGCCTCGTGCGGCAAGAGCCGCGGGCTCGGTCCGTGGAGGTCTGAGTGGAAGTCTGGGCGGGGCCCTCGGCGGGGCCCTCGACAGAGACCCGGTCGAGCTCTCGGTGGCGGCTCAGGTGAGGGCGAGGCGCCAGCCGCGCAGGGCCGACGCTTGCTGCAGAGCGCGTTCGCAGACGCGGCGCAGGTTCGCGGTCGCCGCGTCCGGGGTGGCCGCGATGATCGCGGCGGCGATGCGGTAGCAGTTGAGGTCGACGCAGGTGCGGACGTGTTCCACTCGGTCTTCGTGGCGGCTGTGGACCCAGATCAGGTCGGTGACCGCTTCAGCCGTCAGTTGCGAGGGCGCCGGATCGGAACGGACGAGGGTCACCGCGACCAACTGCACGAGGTCAGGTCAACTCTGTGCGGGGGGTGAAGCAGGGGCGGAATCCCAGTCGAAGCCCGAGGCGGTGACGGAGTGTCGGGCGGCCGGGCGATCGGCGGCGACGCCGTCCGCGGCGACGGAGACCAGACCGACGGTGAATGCGGCGATCAGACCGGTGCATACGATGCGTATCGAGCGAGTCACGACTGTTCTCTCCTGTTTCGTACCCATGCTGTGCCCGTGAGTGGTTGCTGTGCCAGTGAGTGGTTCGCGGAACTCGTCCCGGTTTTTGCGGCGTTCTCCGCTGACGAGGAAGAGCTTGCCGCCCACGGAAGGCGATGTCACGACTACAGAAGTGGCATCAAGTCGCTCGGCATCTAAATGCCAGATCATTTCGCCTGCGAGAGCATTGCGCCCCCGGCCGCCGTGCACCGATGATGATCATCGATGCGGGAGGGTGTCACGGTGTTGCAAGTACTGGGATTGAACGCCCTGACGGAGGACGTCTACAGGGCCATGCTGGCGGAGCCGGACGCGGGGGTCGAGCGGATCGCCGCGAGCCTGCGCCTGTCGGAGGCGCAGGTGCGTGAAGCACTCGACGAGCTGCTGAAACTGACGCTGCTTCGGCCCGCGGCCGACTCCCACGCCCTACGGGCCGTCAGCCCGGAGGTCGGGCTGACCAGGCTGCTCGCCCGCAACCAGAACCAACTCCTTTTCCGACAGCAGGAGTTGGAGAGCGCCCGGTCCGAGATCGCCGCCCTCTCCGCCGAGTACGTCGACCGGCGACCCGACGACGAGATGGTCCTGCGGCTGGAATCCCTCGAAACCGTCCGCGACCGTCTCGAGGAACTCGCGGCGACCGCGACCCAGGAATGCCTCTCCCTGATGCGGGGCGGAGCAGCCCGTCCCGATTCCATCCAGGCAGGCAAGCACCCCAATCAGCTGGCGCTGGAACGCGGAGTGGTCATTCGCAGCATCTTCCAGGACAGCTTCCGCAACGACCCCGACACCCTGCGGTACGCCCGGTGGTTGGCCGAGCTGGGCGGTCTGACGCGCACCGTGCCGCTCCTGCCGATCCGGCTGGTGATCGTCGACCGCAGCATCGCCCTGGTGCCGATCGACCCCAGCGACGGCCGTCGCGGCGCACTGGAGCTGCACGGGGCGGCCCTGATCCAGCCGCTGTGCGCGCTGTTCGACGAACTGTGGCGCAGCGGAGCCGACTTCGGGCAGCCCGCCCCCCGCGACGGCCAGGACCTCACCGGGTCCGAACGCGCCCTGCTGGAACTGCTGGGCCACGGCCACACGGACGAGTCCGCGGGCCGCAAACTGGGCCTGTCCCTGCGGACGGTGCGCCGGATGATGCAGGACCTGATGAACCGGCTGGGCGCCGAGAGCCGCTTCCAGGCGGGGGCCCAGGCCGTCCGGAACGACTGGATCTGACCCCGGAGCGGCTGCCCCGGGGCACTACCGGGGCACGTCGTCCGCCGCGGCGAGGCCGGCGAAGGAACGGGGTAACCCGGGGTTCCGACGCAGCGGGTGAGGCCATCGCAGTCGGTGTCGAGGGCCGCGGTGAGGGCTTCGCGGACGGCGGTCAGGTCGGCGACCCTCCCCTCGACCTCGGCGAGCTCGCGCCGGGCGCGTTCCCGGAGCCCGGGAACGGGAGGCCGTGGCAGTGGCGGCCGGTCTCCAGCAGCTCGGCGACCTCCCCCAGGATGAAGCCGAGGCACCGGGCGGCCTCGACGACCCGCAGCACGGTCACGACCCACCCGTCGTAGCGGCGCAGGGTCCGGGCGTTCACCCCGGCCGCCCGGGCGACCTGCGCGGTCCGCAGCCGCTCGCTCACCGCGCCCTCCCGGCCGGCCAGGTCCCGCATCCGCTCCTCGACGCCCTCGCCGCCGCGCAGCACCAGGCGCAGCCGCGACGGCTCCGGCCGCGAGACCCGCGCCAGCCGTTCGGCGAACAGCGCGTCCCACTCCGCCGCCCACAGCGGACGCCCCGCCACGGCCAGCGTGCACGAGGCTGGCACCCGGCCGGGACCACTCGTCCCGACCACCCCCGTCACCAGGCCCCGGCCGGGACGTCTTCGACGGTAAACCCGTACCCGGGCACCGGATGCAACCGCAGCCCGGACGGCCGTGGAGTGGTCGACCCCGAACCGCGGGCCCGAAGCGGCCCGCCGCCGCCTCCGTCCGGCTGCATCGGGCCTCCGCGGCGGATTCCCCGGCTCCCGCCCCTCCTCCTCTCCGGAGCGGAAATACACCCTTGCTGTTCCTGTTCCGTACACCTGGGGCCGCAGGCTTTTCCATGGTGGCAATCGTCCGAGTCAGCCGGGCCGGTGGCGGCGGACGAAACCGATTCCGGCGTGACGTCGGAAAAACCCGGGCGCCCGGAGATTCCGAATTCGCGAAAACGCGTCATCGGCCGCCGAATTCAGTACTGAACTTGAACTCGCGATGTCGGCTCAGGGTCCTGCTGTGGCCGGACGACCGCTCTACGCCCCGGGGCTCGGCAGCCGCGAGGCGACGGTCTCGCGGCACCCCGCTCCACGTGATCACCACCGCCGGGAACCGCGCGGACGCCGAATCCTGCCGACCGTCCCCCGCCGCGCGAGTCCGACACCATCGGCCTCGGCAAACTCCGCCACGTCGTCGAGCAGACCTTGGGCAGGAGTTACCTCGGGGGTAACCGTCCTCGCTCCCGGCACCTGGTGGTACTGCTGAACCCGGATCCACCGAGCTGATTTCTGGGTGATGGTTTCGGCGGTCTTGTCGGGGTGACCGGCTGGAGGGTGTGGGGTGTCCGCTGGTCTGCCCAGCTCTT
>NZ_JNWZ01000057.1 GCF_000716545.1 Kitasatospora phosalacinea | reverse complement strand
GCCCCTGACCCCCGATCCCGCCCCGACCGATCCCGCCCCGAACAGGAAACGCCCACCGTGAAAAGCCTCCGCGACACCTGGCTGGTGTTCCAGCGGCACCTGCTGCTGATGGCCCGCTCCCCGCTGCAGATCTTCCTCGGGGTCGCCCAACCCGTCGTCTACCTCGCCCTGTTCGCGCCGCTGCTCAAGCCCGCCCTGGCCTCGATGGGCGCGGGCACGATGGCCGACGCCTACCGGATCTACGTCCCCGGCATGCTCGTCGCCCTCGCCCTCGGCGGCGGCCTGTACGTCGGCTTCGGCCTGCTGGCCGAACTCGGCTCCGGCGTGATCGAACGGGCCCGGGTCACCCCGGTCAGCCGGGTCGCGCTGCTGCTCGGCCGCTCGCTGCGGGACGTGGTGGTGCTGGCCGTCCAGGCCGCCGTGATCATCGTGCTGGCGATCCCGCTCGGCCTGCTGGTGCGCGTCCCGGACCTGCTGCTGGCCTACCTCCTGCTCGCGCTGATCTCGCTGACCAGCTCCGCGGTCTCCTACGGCCTGGCGCTCAAGGTCGGCAACCCGGACGTGCTGGGCCAGCTGGTCAACAACCTCGCCCAGCCGCTGATGCTGCTCTCCGGCACCCTGCTGCCGCTCGCGCTGGCCCCGCTGTGGCTGCGCCGGGTCTCCGACTGGAACCCGTTCAGCTGGGCCGTGACCGGCATGCGCGCCCTGTTCACCGGCCATCCCGGCGATCCGGCGGTCTGGCACAGTCTCGCCCTGATGGCGGCCGTCGCCCTCGCCGCGCTGCTCTGGTCGGCCCGCCGCTTCGCCCGCGCCGTCCGCTGACCCCGTTCCCCCGACCCCGCACGAGAAGGACCCCGATGATCGAGACCAGCGGACTGCGGAAGTCCTACCGGACCGGCCGCCGCCGCCGCGCCACCACCGTGGACGCCGTGGCCGGACTGGACCTGCACGTGGCCGAGGGCGAGATCTTCGGACTCCTCGGCCCCAACGGCGCCGGCAAGACCACCACCCTGCGGATGCTCGCCACCCTGCTCCCGCCCGACGGCGGCCGGGCCACCGTGGCCGGCGCCGACCTGATCGCCCGCCCCGCCGACGTCCGGCGCGCCATCGGCTACGTCGCCCAGGGCGGCGGCACCTGGGACGAGGTGACGGCCCGGGAGGAACTCGTGCTCCAGGCCCGGATGCACGGCCTGGGCAAGGCCGAGGCGCAGACCCGGGCCGCCGCCGCCGTCGACTCCTTCGACCTCGCCGAGTACGCCGACCGCCCCTGCCGCGGCTACTCGGGCGGCCAGCGCCGCCGGCTGGACCTCGCCCTCGGCGTGGTCCACCGCCCCACCGTGCTGTTCCTGGACGAGCCCACCTCCGGACTCGACCCCGCCGCCCGGGCCCGGCTGTGGGCCGAGGTCCGCCGGCTGCGCGACGCGGGCATGACGGTGTTCCTGACCACCCACTACCTGGACGAGGCCGACGCGCTCTGCGACCGGATCGCCATCGTCGACGGCGGCACCCTGGTCGCCGAGGGCACCCCGGCCGAGCTCAAGCGCTCCGTCGCCGGCGAGGTGGTCACCGTCACCGTCGCCGAACCCCACCTGGCGCCCAAGGCCGCCGAGGTGCTCACCGCCCAGGAGTGCGTCCGCCGCGCCGAGCTGCGCGGGGACGGCGCGCTGCGGCTGTCGGTCGACACCGGCGAGAGCGCGATGCCGCAGATCATGCGGACCCTGGGCGGGGCGGACATCGCCACCGCCACCATCGCCCTGCACCGCCCCACCCTGGACGACGTCTTCCTCGCCCGCACCGGCCGCTCGCTGGAGGAGTCCTGACCATGGCAGCCACCCCCGACCCCCGACCCCTGACGGACGTCCGCCGCGCGGTGGTCACCGGCGGCGCGGGCTTCGTCGGCTCGCACCTGTGCGACCGGCTGCGCGCCGCCGGCACCGAGGTGGTGTGCGTCGACAACCTGCTCACCGGCAGCCTCGACAACCTCGCCGACCGCGCCGACGACCCCGGCTTCACCTTCCGCCACCAGGACGTCTGCGACCCCTTCGACGTGGACGGGCCGGTCGACCTGGTCGTCCACCTCGCCTCGCCCGCCTCCCCGCACGACTACGCCCGCCACCCCGTCGAAACCCTCCGGGCCGGTGCCCACGGCACCCACCACGCGCTCGAACTCGCCCGCCGCAAGGGCGCCCGCTTCCTGCTGACCTCCACCTCCGAGGTCTACGGCGACCCGCTCGTCCACCCGCAGCCCGAGACGTACTGGGGCAACGTCAACCCGATCGGCCCGCGCAGCCAGTACGACGAGGCCAAGCGCTACGCCGAGGCGCTCACCACCGCCTACCGCACCGCCCGGGGCACCGACACCGTCATCGTCCGGCTGTTCAACACCTACGGCCCGCGGATGCGCCCCACCGACGGGCGCGCCGTGCCCGCCTTCATCACCCAGGCGCTGGCCGGCCGGCCGCTCACCGTCGCCGGGGACGGCGGCCAGACCCGCTCGCTGTGCCACGTCGACGACACCGTCGCCGGCATCCTGGCCGCGGCCGCCGCCGGGCACCCCGGCCCGATCAACCTCGGCAACCCCGCCGAGCTGACCATCCTCGAACTCGCCCACCGGATCCGCGCGCTGTGCGCCTCCGCCTCGCCGGTCGAGTTCGTCGAACGCCCCGGCGACGACCCCGCGATGCGCCGCCCCGACATCACCCTGGCCCGCACCGTCCTGGGCTGGCAGCCCGCCGTCGACACCGACGAGGGCCTGGCGCGGACCATCGCCTGGTTCGCCCGCCACCTGGTCGGCGCCCGGGCCTGAGCACGGCGGTCGGGAGCGGCCTCAGCCCGCCAGCACGGCGTCGAGGTGCGCGAACACGACCTCCGGCCGCTCCAGGTGGGGGAGGTGCCCGGCCCCGGACACCGTCACGAAGCGGGCGTCGGCGAAGGCGCGGGCGTAGGCCGCGCCGTACCCGGGGGTGGCGACCCGGTCGCTCTCGCCCCACAGCACCAGGACGGGCACCCGGACGTCCCGCAGCCGCTCGCGCAGGCCCGGGTCGTGCATGTAGGGGTCGCCGGCCAGGGCGCGCATGGTGTCCGCGTTGCCCCGGCGGCGGGCGAGTTCGGCCGGGGGCAGGGTCGCGGGGTCGACGAAGTGGCGGTCGGGGTCGTGCCAGGAGTGCTCCGCGAGGCCGCGGGCGTCCAGGGCGAAGACGTCGGCGAGCGGTTCCCCGTCCACCCCGATGCCCACGGCGTCGATCAGCACCAGGCCGGTGACCGTCGCGCCACCGTCCTCGCCGCCGGGGCCGTCGCGCAGGGCCATCTCGGCGCCGATCCACCCGCCGAGCGAGGAGCCCACCACCAGGACGTCGCGCAGTCCGCGCCGCCGCAGCAGGTCGAGGTAGGCGTCGGCGAGGTCGGCGACCCGGAGGAGGGCGGCCGGGCGTTCGGTGCCGTCCCAGCCGGGGTGGACGGGGGTCAGGACGTGGGCGGAGCCGGCCAGGTGGCCGGCCAGCGGGGCGACGGTGGCCGGACCGCCGCCGCCGTGCAGGAGCAGGACGGGACGGCCGGTGCCGGCCTCGGTGAGGAGGGGTTCGGTGGTCATGCGCCCACCATAACTAAGGATGCTTATTTAAGCTAGTTTAGTTGCGAGTAGGGTGGGAGCATGAACGCTGAGCTCCACGTCCTCGGCCAGGCCGTCAAGCAGGTCCAGTACCGGCAGCACCGCGCCCTCGACACCGCCCTGACCGCCGTCGGCACCACCCTCGCCCAGTGGGACGCCCTCCGGGCGGTCGCCCGCCGCCCCGGCGCCTCCGCCCGGGAGCTCGCCGCCGTCACCTTCCAGACCGAGCAGTCCTTCGGCACCCTCGCCGGACGCCTCGTCTCCCAGGGCCTCGTCACCCGCGAACCGGGCCGCGGCCGACGCCTCGAACACCACCTCACCCCCGCCGGCGAACGCGTCCTCGCCGCCGGCGAACAGGTCGCGGACGAGGTCCTGACCGCCCACTTCGCCCCGCTCCCCGCCGAGGACCGGGCCACCCTGCTGCGCCTGCTCCGGACCCTGGCCCCCGACCCCGCCGCCGAGGCCCGCTGACCCGGCCGCTTAGGGCCACCGGCCCCGCCCCGCGCCCGCCACCCCGCCGCGGCGTGAAAACCTGGCGGCGTGACCGACGTCCTCACCGCCGCCCTGCACCGCGCGGCCGCCCACCAGCGCCGCTTCGAAACCCGCTTCGCGGCCTACTTCGACTCCCTGACCGACCCGGCCGCGGGCGGCACCCTGGACGCGCCCCCGCACGGCGGGTTCCCCGCCCGCGCCCTCGCCCTGGTCCGCGAACTCTCCCTGCGCGGCGGCAAGCGCTTGCGGGTCGCCCTGCTGCACGAGGCCGCCGCCCTGGTCACCGACCGGCCGGTGCCCGGCCTGGACGCCGCCGCCCTCAGCATCGAACTGCTGCACACCCACGGCCTGATCCACGACGACCTCATCGACGGCTCGCCCGAGCGCCGCGGCGGCCCCTCCACCCACCGGTCCTACCGCGAGGAGTTCCCCGACCGGCCCGACACCGCGCTCGCCCTCACCGTCCTCGCCGGGGACCTGGCCGCCTTCCTCGCCGTCCGGGTCCTGCTCACCGGCGACCTGCCCCCCGAGCGCGCCCTCGCCATGGCCGCCGTCCCCGTCGATGCCGGAGCCGACGCCGTCAACGGCCAACTCCTCGACCTGGAGCGCGACTTCCCGCCCGAACCGGACACCGCGTTCCTGCACACCGTCACCGAGTACAAGTCCACCCGCTACTCGGTGCTCGCCCCGCTCCGGCTGGGCCTGCTCGCCGCCGGCGCCGACCCGGCCCCGTACGACGCCGAACTGCGCGGGTACGCCACCGCGCTGGGCATCGCCAACCAGATCCACGACGACTGGCTGGACCTCTTCGGCGACCCGCGGACCCTCGGCAAGCCCCTCGGCACCGACCTCCGCTCCGGCCGCCGCAGCTACCTCGTCCGCGCCCTGCTCGCCGCCGCCGACCCCGCCGAGCGCGAGACCCTGCACGCGGTCCTCGGCGCCCCCGGTGCCGACGAGGACGCCCTCGCCCCGGTCCGCCGCATCGCCCGCGCCCACGGCATCGACCGCGCCCTGCGGGACGAAGCCGCCCGGCACGCCCGCCGGGCCGCCGACCTGGCGGCCGGCTGGGGCGACCGCTGGCGCCCGGAGGCCGCGGCCTTCTTCGCCCACCTCCCGGCCTGGTCCACCACCCGCGACCGCTGAACCCCGGCCCGCCGCCCGCCACCCACCGCGCCGCCGCCCCGGGGCCCTGCCCGGGAAGGCCCTCACCCCCCGCCGTGCAGCGCGTCCAGCAGCGCGAGTTCGTCCCCGGACAACCGCAGCGCGCCGGCCGCCACGTTGGCGGCGAGGTGCGCCGGGTCGCCGGTGCCGGGGATGGCCAGGACGTGCGGGCCGCGGTGGAGCGTCCAGGCGATCCGCAGCTGCGCGGGGGAGACCCCGTGCGCCCGGGCCACCTCGGTGACCAGCGGGTGCTCGGCGCCGTCCGCCGCCCCGTACTGCCGGCCCGAGGCGGCGAGCGCGTAGAACGGGACGAAGGCCACGCCCTGCTCGCCGCAGAGTTCCACGAACGGGTCCTGCTCGGGCCGGACCCCCAGGCCGTACATGTTCTGCACGCACACCACGGGGGCGATGGCCCGGGCCTCGGCCAGGTGGTGGGGCAGGACGTTGGACAGGCCCAGGTGCCGGACCAGCCCGGCGGTGCGCAGTTCGGCCAGCGCGCCGAAGCGTTCGGCGACCGGGCCGGCGCCCACGACGCGCAGGTTGACCAGGTCCAGGTGGTCGCGGCCGAGTTGGCGCAGGTTCTCCTCGACCAGGCCGCGCAGCTGCTCGGGCCGGGCGTGCGGCAGCCACGCCCCCGAGGGGTCGCGGGGCTGGCCGACCTTGGTGGCGATCACCAGGTCGTCGGGGTAGGGGGACAGCGCGCGGTTGATCAGCTCGTTGGCCGAGCGCAGCGGGGAGAAGTAGAAGGCGGCGGTGTCGATGTGGTTCACGCCGAGTTCGACGGCCCGGCGCAGCACGGCGACCGCCTGCCCGCGGTCGCGGGGCACCGCGCCGGGCACCAGGGCCGGGCCGCTCTGGGCCAGCCGCATCGCGCCGAAGCCGATCCGGTTGACCTCCAGGTCTCCCAGGGTCCAGGTGCCCGCCGCGGCGGCGGTGATCATCGGTGGTGGGGTCATGCCGGAGATGATCGGCCGGCGGCTACAGTGGCGGCCACCGATTCGGACATGCCCGAATCCCCGGCAGCGGCAGGAGGGGGACGCCGTGGCGGAGCTGCTCTTCCCGGCCGGTGACGTGGCCCGGATCCGGTTCGCGGTCTCGCCGATGTGGCAACTCACCACCGGATACCGCCTGTCGGCCTCCGGCGCGGCCGACCCGGTGCACCGGCGCTGGCTCGCGCAGGTGCGGCCCAGGGCGGCCGCCGCCGGCCTGGACCGGGGCTGGCTCGCCGAACTGGTCCCGCCCGGCGCCGGCTACGTGCCGGACTTCCTCAACCCGGCCCCCGCCGGCCCGGCCCCGGCGCTGGACGAGGAACTGGCGGCGATCGCCGCCACCCCCGCCGACCGGATCCGGGCCGACCTCGACCACCTGCGCCACCACCTGGGCGGCGCCGGTCCCAAGGCGCGCGCCCTGCACGCCGACCCGGCCGCCCGGCTGCCGCAGCTGCTGCGGGAGATCGAGACCCACTGGGAGCTGGCGTTCGCCCCGTACTGGCCGCGGATCCGGGCCCTGCTGGAGGCCGACGTCTTCCACCGGGCCCGGCAGGCCGCCCGCCACGGCACCGGGCACCTCCTCAACACGCTGCACCCACAGGTGAGTTGGGACGGCTCCGGGCTGCACCTGGCCCGCCGGGCCAGGACGCTGGCCCGGCACGCCGCGGGCGGCGGCCTGCTCCTGGTGCCCACCGCCTTCAAGGGCCCCGGCCTGTCCACCCGGATCAGCCCGCCCGACCCGCCGCAGCTGGCCTACCGCGCCCGCGGCGCCGGCCGGCTCTGGGAGCCGCGCACCACCGCCGCCACCGAGGCGCTGGCCGCCGTCCTGGGCCGGGCCCGCACCCGGTTGCTGGCCGAGCTCGACACCCCCGCCTCCACCACCGAACTGGCCCGCCGCACCGGCCTCTCCGCGGCCCACGTCTCGCAGAACCTCACCGCCCTGCGCGAGGCCGGTTTCGTCACCTCCCACCGCGCCGGGCGCACCGTCCTGTACGCCCGCACCGAAGTCGCCGAAACGGTCCTCCGGGCGGCCCGCTGACCCCCCGCCCGGCCGTTCGTGACGGAACGTCACCATTTCGCGCCCGCCCAGGGGGCGGGGGTAGATGACCGTTACATGATCGCATATTGATATTTTTCGATATCCGGTGAGGGCGGCGGAGAATATCTTCCGCTGGGGAAGGAATCCCGCAGCTTCTCCGGCCCGCCCCTGATCCAAGCGGAAGACCGGCTTCCGCCGAGCCGGCCGCCGCCCCGAGCCGCTGATACGTTGCCGCCGGCGACGGGGGGACAGTGGCCGGTTACACCCGAACCCTGCCGCCCTCTCTTCCGGAACACGCAGAAACCGTGTGGGGGCATGGACAGTCAAGGCGATCGTTTGCGGCTCTCCTCCGAGGCGCCCGGTGCACCCGGAGACATCTGGAACCTGCTTCCCCGGGACTTCCGAAAGACCGTCACCAGCCTTTCCGCCGAGCGCTCGCGGCAGATCCACGACGGCATCGCCGGCACCAAGGGCGACTGGCGCCCGCTGCGCCCGATGGTCCTCGACCGCGCCCACTACGACCAGGTCGGCCGGATCTCCGCCCGCCTGATGCGACTCGTGCTGGACGCCTGCCGGCGCCGCGCCGGCAACGCCGGCGAACTCCAGGACGCGCTCGGCGTCCCCGCCGAGCAGACCCCGCTGCTCGACCGCTCCGCCCCGCTGGAGGACGGACTGCTGGTCGCCGCCCGCCCCGACGTCCTGTACGCCGACGGCGTCCCGTACTTCGTCGAGTTCAACATCGACGGCGCCCTGGGCGGCACCCTCCAGGCCGACCTGCTCGCCGAACGCTTCCGCGACCTGCACCGGCTCGTCCCCGGCGGCGAGCGCGTCCACGCCCCCGCCTCCGCCGTCGACGCGCGCTTCGCCGAGATCCGCACCTCGCTCGCCCTCCCCGAGGGCGCCCGCGTCGCCATCCCGGTCTTCCGCCAGGGCGCGGCACCCGGCCTGGAGGACGCCGAGGCGTTCCTGAGCTGGCTCGGCCCGATGTGCGACAGCGGCCGCCGGCACGGCATGGACACCGTCGCCTGCACCATGGACCGGCTCACCAACGGCGCCGACGACGACCTGCTGCTGGACGGCCGCCGGGTGGACGCCGTGTTCCGGCTGTTCCTCGCCCACGACCAGCCGGCCGGCCCCGGCCTCGACGCCCTGGTGCGGGCCGTCAAGGCCGGCCGGGTCGCGATGCACACCCCCGAGACCACCTGGCTGCTGAGCGACAAGACCACCATGGCCTGGCTCTGGCAGGACCGGGACCAACTGCCCGACCCCGACCGGGAACTGGTCGAGCGCCACGTCCCGTGGACCGCGCTGCTCCCCGCCGGTCCCGAGGACGGCGCGGCGGACGGGACCGAGGACGACACGCTGCGCCGGGCGCTCGCCCGGCGCGCCGAACTCGTCCTCAAGCCGGTCGGCGGCTACGGCGGCAGCGGCGTCGTGCTCGGCCCCGAGACCACCGACGAGCAGTGGCGCCGGGCGCTGCTGCGCGCCCGCCGCGAGGGCCGCCACGTCCTGCAGCGCCACGTGCGGCCCGACCTGCTCGCGCTGGACTTCGCCGACCAGCGGACCGGCGCCGTCGAACGCGCCGAAGTCCCGTTCGTGCTGGGACCGTTCATGTTCGGCGGCGCCCCCTCCGGGGTGCTGGTGCGGCACGGCGTCCCCGGCGGCGGGCCGGTGCTGAACGCCCACCACGGCGCCGTGATGAGCACCGTCCTGCTGGCGGACCGATGTTGACCCGGCGCCGGGCGGAGGACCGCCCCGTCGGCACCGTCGGCACCGAGGACGCCGACCGCCCCGAGGACCCCGGCGGAGCCCCGGCCGGCGGAGGCGCCCGGCTGGGCCGGCCCTTCCGGCTGTTCCAGTCCGCCGTGGTCGCCTCCGACCTCGCCGACGGCATCTACAAGACCGCCGTCCCGCTGCTGGCCCTCGGCATCACCCGCTCCGCCCTCGGCATCACCCTGGTCGGCCTCGCCGTGCGGCTGCCCTGGCTGATCGCCATCCTCCCGGCCGGCGTGGCCGCCGACCGCTACCCGCCGCGGACGGTGATGCGCTGGGCCTCGGCCGTGCGGCTGCCCATGGTCGCCCTGCTGTGCGCCCTGGCCGCCACCGACCGGCTCACGCTCTGGGCGCTCGCCCTGGCCGCCTTCCTGGTCGGCTGCGCGGGCAGCTTCGTCGACGTCGCCGCCCAGTCCCAACTGCCCCGCCTGGTCGCCAAACCGCACCTGGCCAGGGCCAACGCCAGCCTGCAGTCCACCCAGACCTTCCTGGCCCAGCTGCTCGGCCCCGCCCTCGGCGGCTACGCGGCGGCCGTGGGCGCCGGCGGCGGCCTGGCCGCCTCCGTCCTGCTCTACCTGGTGACGGTGTGGGCGCTGGGCCTGCTGCCCTCCCCGCCCCCGCCGCGGACCGTCCCGTCACAGACCGCCCCGCCGCAGACCGTCCAGGCGCAGACCGCCCCGCCGGAACCGGCGCCACCCGCACCGGCCGCCCCGCCGGAGCAGCGGCCCGGGGAACGGTCCGGTGAGCGGCCCGGTGAGCGGCCCGCCCGGCTGCGCGCCCTGGTCCGCGAACTCGGCGAAGGACTGCGCTACTTCCGCGGCCGCGCGGACCTCCTCCGGCTCGCCGCCACCGCCGCCGCCAACAACCTGGCGTACGCGATGTGCCTGACCATCCTGCCGCTGTGGGCCGTCGCCCCCGGCCCGCTCGGGCTGACCACCACCGGTTACGGCCTGCTGCTCACCTGCCTGGCGGTCGGCAGCATCGCCGCCGGCCCGACCGCCGGGCGGGTGCTGCGCGGGGTCGGCGAACAGCGGGTGATGCGCTTCGGCGCGCCCCTGCTCGGGTTCTGCTTCCTGTCCGCGGGAGCGGGCTCGGTGGCGGTGGTCGCCTCCGGGTTCCTCTGCTACGGTCTGCTCTCCACCGTGTGGAGCGTCGCCGTCCTGTCGTACCGTCAGGCGACCATCCCCACCGAGCTGTTCGGCCGGGTCAACGCCGCCTACCGCTGGCTGACCTGGGGCGTCATCCCGCTGGGCGCCGCCCTCGCCGGAGCCCTCGCCGCCCTCGCCGGCACCCGCTGGGTGTTCGTCGTCGCGGGCGCCCTGCCGATCGCCGTCGGGGTGCTGCTGCCCCCGGTCCGGCCCGTCCCCGCGGAGGACGACACCGCGGAGGACAGCCCCGCGCCGCCCGCCACCACCTGACGCCCCACCACCTGACGCCCCACCACCCGACGCCCCGCCGCGCGCCACCACCACCCGGCGCCGCCACCGCGCGCCCCGGGGGACCGCACCCCCGGGCCCGCGCCGCCCGCCCCACCGCCACCACGCACCGAACGAACCCACGCACCGAACGAACCCACGGAAAATGGTGTCCACGCATGTCGTTCCTGCATGACCTGCTCAGCACGCAGGCCGAGTCGAACCCCACGCGGACCGTCGCCCTCCTCGACGACGCCTCGGTCACCTACGGCCAGGCCGAGGCGGCCGCCGACCGCATCGCCGCCGGCCTCGCCGCGCACGGCGTCCGCCCCGGCGACCGGGTCGGCCTGCTGATGTCCCGCTCGCTCGACCTGCTGCCCGCCGTCTTCGGTGCGCTGCGCTCCGGCGGCGTCTGCGTCCCCGTCGACCCGGAGGACCCGGCCGACCGCCGCAGCGCCATCCTGTCCCTCTCCGGCGCCCGGGTGGTGCTCACCGAACGCGCCCTGCTCGACGCCGACGCCCCCGAGGGCGTGCGCCTGCTGGCCGTCGAGGACCTGCTGACCGGTGACCACGCCCCGCTCGCCGCCCCGGCCGAACTCGCCGAGGACGCCGTCGCGTTCATCTTCTACACCTCCGGCTCCACCGGAGCCCCCAAGGGCGTCGTGCTCACCCACCGCGCCCTGCTGGCCGGCCAGCGCTGGCTGCAGCGGACCTTCCCGCTCCAGCCCGGCGACCGCCAGCTGCTGCGCACCACCCTCAGCATCACCAACCTGGTCCGCGAGGTCTTCTGGCCGGTGCTGTCCGGCGGCGCCGTCGTCATCGTCCCGCCCGGCGGCCACAAGGACCCCGACCGGCTGGTCGAGCTGATCAACGCCGGCTCGGTGACCACCCTGATGGTCGTCCCCGCGCTGCTCGCCGGCATCCTGGAGAACCCGGCGTTCGCCGCCAACACCTCGCTGAAGTACGTGTTCTGCAGCAGCGACGTGATGCCCGGCGCGCTGCCCGAGGCGTACTTCGCCGCCGGCCCGAAGGCCCGCCTGTTCAACGTGTACGGCCTCACCGAGGCCCTGTACAGCACCTACTACGAGTGCCTGCCCGGCACCGCGTACGAGGGCTTCGTGCCGGTCGGCCACCCTGCCGAACTCACCCCCCGGATCCTCGACGAGCAGCTGCGCCCCGTCCCGGCCGGCACCACCGGCGAACTGTGCCTGGCCGGCACCGGCATCGCCGAGGGCTACGACGAGCTGCCCGAGCTGACCGCCGCCAAGTTCGCCGACACCCCCGAGGGCCGGGTCTTCCGCACCGGCGACCTGGCCCGGCAGGGCGCCGACGGCAGCCTCGAACTGCTCGGCCGGATGGACGACCAGGTCAAGATCGCCGGCTACCGGGTCGAACTCGGGGAGGTCGAGGCCCGGCTGCTGGAGGTCCCCGGCGTCACCGGCGCCGTCGCCTCCGGCCTGCGCGACACCGGCGGCCACCAGCGCCTGGTCGCCCACCTGACCTGCGGGGCCGAGCCGCCCACCGCCGCCGCCATCCGCGCCCACCTCGCCGACCGGCTGCCGTACTACATGGTCCCGGCCGCGTTCACCGTCATCGACGCCATCCCGCTGACCCACAACGGCAAGGTCGACCGCCGCACCCTGCAGACCCTCCAGGGCGCCCACCTCGAACTCGCCGAGGAGTACACCCCCGCCCGCACCGACCTGGAGGGCTACCTCTGCGAGCTGTGGGCCGAAGCCCTGGCCCTGCCCCGGGTCGGCATCCACGACAACTTCTTCGCCCTCGGCGGCGACTCCATCCAGGGCTTCCTGATCAGCGCCCGCGCCAACCGCGACGGCATCGCGCTCAGCGCCACCCAGGTCTTCGCCACCCCCACCGTCGCCGAGACCGCCGCCTTCGTCGAGGAGCAGGACCGCGACCGGCCGCAGCACACCGGCCCGGTCGAGGTCCGGCCCTTCACCGTCCCCGAGGCCGACCTCGCCGCGGTCCGCGCCGCCGCCGCCGACCCCGACGGCATCGAGACGGTCTACCCGCTCACCGAGATGCAGAAGGGCATGCTCTTCCACTCGATGCTCGACCCGGACTCCGGCGTCTACTTCGAGCAGTTCCTGTACGCCCTGAACGGCGAACTCGACCTCGACGGCTACCACCGCGCCTGGCAGCAGGTCGTCGACCGGCACGAGATCCTGCGGGTGTGGATCGCCACCCGCGGCCTGTCCGAGCCGCTGCAGGCCGTCCAGCGCACCGCCGAACTCGGCTGGACCGTCCTCGACTGGACCGGCCACGACGCCGCCGAACAGCACGAGCTGCTGGAGCGCTACCTCGACGACGACCGCCGCCGCGGCTTCGCCTACGACCGCGCCCCGCTGTTCCGGCTCACCCTGGTCCGGCTCGGCGAGAGCACCTACAAGCTCGTGATGAGCTACCACCACCTCATCCTCGACGCCTGGTCGCTGTTCGTGCTGCTGCGCGACTCGCTGGAGATCTACCACGCCCGGCTCGACGGCCGGCGGCCCGAACTGCGCCCCACCCGCTCCTTCGGCGACTACGTCGCCTTCCTGGAGCAGGAGGACACCGACGGCGCCCGCGACTACTGGCTGCGGCGCCTGGCCGGGTTCCGCCGCCCCACCGTCATCGGCGCCTCCGCGCAGCTCGGCCTCTCCGCCAGCTCCCAGGAGATGCACGCCGAGGCCCGCCTCGACCTCGGCGAGGAGCTCACCGAGCGCCTGCTCGCCTACGGCCGCGCCAACCGGCTCACCCTCAACTCGCTGGTCCAGGGCGCCTGGGCGGTCGTCGTCGGCGGCTTCAGCGCCCAGGACGACGTCTGCTTCGGCATCACCATCACCCACCGGCCGGTCGGCCTGGCCGGCGTCGAGGACATCGTCGGCATCTTCATCAACAGCCTGCCCATGCGCGTCGTCCTCGACCGGGAACAGCCCATCGGCCACTGGCTCCAGGAAGTCCAGCGCACCCAGGTCGCCGCCCGCTCCCACGACCACTACCCGCTGCCGCTGATCCAGCAGCGCACCGACCTGCCCAGCGGCCAGCCGCTGTTCGAGTCCCTGCTGATCTTCGAGAACTTCCCCCGCGGCACCGGCTGGACCGGCCGCGGCGGCATCGACGTCCGGCAGGAACGCTACGTCGGCTGGACGAATTACCCCTTCGCCATCGAGGCGATGCCCGAGGAGCAGCTGTTCTTCCAGGTCAAGTACGACCTGGCGTTCTTCTCCGAGGAAGCCGTCACCCGCATCCTGGACGCCTTCCGCGGCGTGCTGACCGCCATCGCCGACGGCGGCACCACCACCGTCGGCAAGCTCACCGGCCACCTCGCCGAGCAGCGGCCCGCCCCCGCCCCCGCGCCCGCCGGGGACACCGCGCTCTTCCCGGCCCGCGGCACCGCCGCCACCGCCGCCGTCACCACCCCGCCCGGCACCGAGGACGAGATCGCCCTCGCCCGGCTGTGGGCCCAGGTGCTGCAGACCGAGGAGATCGACATCCACACGCCGTTCCTCGCGCTCGGCGGCAGCTCGCTGGCCGCGATGCGGCTGGTCGCACTCGCCCAGAGCGAGGGCTTCGACTTCGAACTGAGCGAACTGTTCACCGCCGACGGCACCGTCCACCGCCTGGCCGCCGACCCCGACGGCCACACCGGCTGACCACCCCGCCGGGCCGGGCGGGCGCCCACCGCGCACCCGCCGCCCGGCCCGGCACCGGCCAGGCACCACGTCGACGACCGGCCCGCCCACCGGCACAGAGAGGCAGCACCATGGAACACCCCCCGTCCGGCACCACCGCGCAGGACGCCCGGGACCTGCTCGGCGAACTCGCCGAGCACGGCGTCCTGGTGCGCTCCCGCCGCGGCCGGCTGGTCGTCGACGCACCGCCCGCCACCCCGCGCCCCCTGCTGGAGCGCCTCACCGCGGCCGAACCGGACGTCCTCGCCGCCGTCACCGCCCACCCCGGCCTGCCCGGACCCGCCCTCCCGCCCGACACCCCCGCACCCGCCGGCACGCCCTTCGCGCTGACCGACCTGCAGAGCGCCTACCACGTCGGCGAAACGCACTACCCGCAGCTGCGCACCCCCGCCCACCTCGCCCACGGCTTCGCCGTCCCCGACCTCGACCTGCCCCGCTGGACGGCCGCCCTGCGCACCGTCCTCACCCGGCACGAGATGCTCCGCGCCGCCCTCGACCCCGACGGCCGCCAGCACGTCACCGACCTCCCCGACCACTGGGGCCCGCAGGTCACCGACCACCGCCACCTCACCCCCGCCGAGGCCCGCGCCGCCTTCCTGCGCCTGCGCGAGCACGCCGCCGACCACCTGCCGCCGCTGGAGTCCGGCACCCAGCTCGGCTGCACCGTCCACCTGGCCCCCGACACCGCGTACGTGCTGATCACCCTGCGCCTGTTCGTCCTGGACGCCCGCTCCATCGGCCTGCTCTGCCGCGACCTCGCCGCCGCCTACGAAGGCCGCCCGCTCACCGGCCCCACCCCGCCCGGGCTCTTCCGGCGCTACACCGAGGCACTGGAGCGGCACCGCGACAGCCAGGCCCACCGCAACGCCGTCGCCCACTGGACCCGCCGCGCCGCCCAACTGCCGCCCCCGCCCGCGCTGCCCGACACCGCCGCGCCCGCCGAGGCCCGCTTCGCCCGCGTCCGCCACCGCCTGCCCGCCCCCGTCTGGGCCCGGCTGCGCGAACGCGCCCGCGACGCCGGACTGTCGGCCAACACCGTGCTGTGCGCCGCCTACGCCGAACTGCTGCGCCGCTGGTCCGGACAGCAGTCCTTCGCGCTCACCGTGCTGGTCGCCACCCGGGGCATGCTCGCCGGCGACACCGCCGGCACCGGCGTCGACGAGTGCGCGGGCAACTTCGGCAGCACCCTGCTGCTGGAGTGCGACGGCACCGCCGACACCTTCACCGCCCGCGCCACCGCCCTCCAGCAGCGCCTGATGGCGGACCTGCCGCACGTGTGGCTCTCCGCCGTCGAACTCGCCCGCCGCGCCCGGCGCACCCGCCCCGACGCGACGGTCGCCAGCCCGTTCGTCTTCGCCTCCGGCCTCGACTCCACCGCCGGCGAGGCGCTGCCCCCGCACCTGACCGCCGACGGCTGGCAGCTGCTGTTCAAGGCCATGCACACCCCGCAGGTCCTGCTCGACCACCAGGTCTCCGAGGAGGACGGCGAACTCGTCTGCACCTTCGACCACGTCACCGACGCCTTCCCCGACGGCCTGGTCGCCGAACTCGCCGCCGCCCACGCCGACCTGCTGCACCGCCTCGCCGACGACCCGCGCAGCTGGACCGCCACCCACCACCCCGACCTGCCCGAAGCGCTGCTCGCCGCCCGCCGCGCCGCCAACCGCACCCACCGCCCCACCGCCCCCGGCGACGTCCTCGACGGGCTGCGCACCGGCGCCGCGCACACCCCCGACCGGCCCGCCCTGATCGGCGCCGACGGCGCCGTCGGCTACCGGCGGGCCGCCACCGCCGCCACCCGCACCGCCCGCGACCTCGACCGGGCCGGCGCCCGCCCCGGCGGCCTGGTCGGCGTCCTCGCCCGCAAGGGCCCCGCCCAGTACCTCGCCGCGCTCGCCGCCCTCGCCCACGGCTCCGGCTACGTCCCGCTCGGCGTCGACTGGCCGCCCGCCCGGATCGCCGCCCTGCTGGAACGGCACGCCATCACCCACCTGCTCGCCGACGACGAGGGCGCCCGGCTGGCCGCCGCGCTGCCCGGGCCCGCCGCCCCCACCACCACCGCGCTGCGCCCGCTCACCGAGGCGCCCGACGACGACGCGTACGAACTGCCCGCCCAGGACCCGGACGCGCTCGCCTACGTCATCTTCACCTCCGGCTCCACCGGCACCCCCAAGGGCGTGGCCATCCCGCACGGCGGACTGCGCAACACCGTCCGGGACATGGTGGAGCGCTTCGGCGTCGGCCCCGACGACCGGCTGCTGTCGCTGTCCGAACTGCACTTCGACCTCTCCGCCTTCGACCTGTTCGGCGCCCTGCACGCCGGAGCCGCCGTCGTCGTCCCCCCGTGCGGCCCCCGCCCCGACCCCGAACTGTGGGCGCGGTGGGTGCTCGACAGCGGCGCCACCGTGTGGAACACCGTCCCGGCCCTGCTGGAGATGCTCCTCGACCACCTCGGCGAGCGCGCCGCCGACGTCCTCGGCGGGCTGCGGCTGATCCTGCTCAGCGGCGACTGGATCCCGCTCCCGCTGCCCGCCCGGATCCGCGCCGCCTGCCCCGAGGCCCGGCTGGTCGCCCTCGGCGGCGCCACCGAAGCCTCGATCTGGTCCAACTACCACGTCGTGGAGGACCTCGACCCGTCCTGGAAGTCCGTCCCCTACGGCCTGCCGCTCGCCAACCAGCGCTACCACGTCCTCGACGCCGGGCACGCCGACGTCCCGCACTGGGTGCCGGGGGAGCTGTACATCGCCGGCGACGGCCTGGCCGCCGCCTACTACGGCCAGCCGGAACTGACCGCCGAACGCTTCCCGCGCCACCCGCGCACCGGCGAGCGCCTCTACCGCACCGGCGACCACGCCCGCTACCGGCCCGACGGCACCCTGGAGTTCCTCGGCCGCGCCGACAGCCAGGCCAAGGTCCGCGGCTACCGGGTCGACCTGCTGGAGGTCGAGCAGCAGCTCGCCGCCCAGCCCGGCGTGCGCGCCGCCGCCTGCGCCGTCACCGGCACCGGCGCCGACAGCCGACTGACCGCCTTCGTCGTCCCCGCCGAGGACGGGCCCGGTCCCGACCCGGCCGCCCTGCGGGCCGGCCTGGCCGCCGTCCTGCCCGGCTACGCGGTGCCCGGCGTCGTCCACCGCGTCCCCGCGCTGCCGCTGACCGCCAACGGCAAGCGCGACGCCCGCGCGCTGCTCGCCCTCGCCGCCGAAGCCGAAGCCGAAGCCGAAGCCGAAGCCGAAGCTGCGGGAGCCGTGGGAGCCGCAGGAGCCGACGCCGGGGGAGCGGTCGGCCCGGCCGGCGACGGCCCCGCCCCCGGCCGGCCCCCGCGCACCGAGCGCGAACGCGCCCTGGCCGCACTGTGGCAGCGGGTCTGCGGCACCACCGTCCGCTCCGTCGACGACGACTTCTTCGCCAGCGGCGGCAGCTCCGTCAGCGCGGTGCGGCTGCTGCGCCTGATCGGCGAGGAGTTCGGGGTCCGCCTGCCGCTGTCCAGCCTGTTCGAGGCCGGCACCATCGCCGGGCAGTGCGCGCTCCTGGACCGTCGCGGCCGCCGCACCCTGCTGCCCGTCCGCGAGGGCGGCCCGGACACCGTGGTGCTGGTCCACCCCGTCGGCGGCCACCTGCTGGGCTACCGCGACCTGATCGAAGCCCTGCCGGCCCGCTTCGCCGTGCACGGGCTGCAGAGCCCGCCCGCCGCCGAACTGCCCGGCACGCTCGGCGAACTCGCCGACGAGTACGCCGCCGCCGTCGCCGCCCTCGGCACCCCCGTCCACCTGCTCGGCTGGTCGCTCGGCGGCGTGCTCGCCGCCGAGATCGCCCACCGGCTGCCCGACGCCCCGCGCTCGCTCACCCTGGTCGACAGCTTCGTGGCCGCACCCGGAGCCCGCGCGACGGCGGACGCGGGGGAGGCCGCCACCGCGGCCGGCTTCTTCGCCGACCACCTCGGCCGGGACGACACCGGCGCCCCCGACCTGCGCGTCCCCGCCGGGCACCCCGACCCGTTCGGCCACCTCGCCGCCCGGCACCTGCCCGACGAGCCCCCGCAGGCCCTGCGCGCCCTGCACGACCAGTACCGCGCCCTGTACCGGCTGCTGCTGGCCCACCGCCCCCGCCCGCTGCCCGGCCGCTGCCCGCAGACCTTCGTCCGCGCGGGCGGCGAACGCCCCGACGCCTTCCCCGGCCTGACGCCCGCGCAGGCGCACCCCGGCGCGCTCGTCCCGCCCGGCACCGACGTCCGCACCGAGGCCGGCACCCACCACACCGTCGTCCGGGCGGACGCCGCGCACCGCCTCGCCCGGATCCTCGACCGGCACGCCGACCGCACCGATCACGCAGGCCGCACCGACCACGCAGGCCGCACCGGCCGCGCCGACCACGCAGAGCCCGCCACCACCAGGAAGTGAGACACCCGTGAGCAGCAGGAGCATCAAGGACATCGTCGTCTTCGGCGAGAGCGAGGGCGAAGTCCGCCACGTCCGCAAGGGCCCCGACCGGTGGATCGCCGGCGAGCTCGCCATCACCAACACGCTGCAGTTCGCCAGCCCCGACGGCGCGTTCACGGCCGGCATCTGGGAGAGCACGCCCGGCAAGTTCCGGGCCGTCTACGAGGAGGACGAGTTCTACCACATGCTGTACGGCCAGGTCGTGATCGCCGACGAGGAAGGCAACGCCCGGACCTTCCACCCCGGCGACACCATCGTGGTGCCGGCCGGCTTCACCGGGACGTGGGAGGTGGTCGAGCCGACCAAGAAGTTCTACGCCCACTACCGCCCCGGCGGCGGCCCCGCCCTCGCCACCGCGACGCCCGTCACCACCGGGCGGCCCGAGCAGGCCCCTGCCGATGCGTCCGACCCGTCCGACCCGTCCGCGCAGGCCGGCTGACCCGGGAAGAGGCCGACACACCATGACCACGTCCCCCGCCACCGCCGGCCTGCCGCACCAGCGGCTGCTCGGCATCGGGTTCGGTCCCTCGCACCTGTCCATGGCCGCCCTGCACGCCTCCCGGGCGGGCGCCGGCGGCGCGGGGAGCGTGCACTTCCTGGAGGCCCGCGAGACCTTCGCCTGGCACCCGGACATGCTGCTGCCCGGCGCCCGGATGCAGGTCGCCTTCCTCAAGGACCTGGTGACCCCCAGGGAGCCGACCAGCCCGTTCAGCTTCGTCAACTTCCTGGTCGCCCACGGCCGGCTGGAGCAGTTCCTCGACCTCGCCACCCTCAACCCCACCCGGCGGGAGTTCGTCGAGTACTTCCGCTGGGCCGCCGCCCGGCTGCCCGGCTACGCCAGCTACGGGCACCGGGCCGAGGCGATCCGCCCCGCCACCGGGCCCGACGGCACCGTCACCCACCTCGAGGTCGACCACCGCGGCCCCGACGGCACCCGGCACACCGCCACCGCCGACCACGTCTCGGTGGCCCCCGGCGGCTCCCCGGTGGTCCCCCGCGGCGTCGGGGCCGCCGCCCGGGAGAGCGGCGCCGTCTTCCACAACAGCGCCTTCCTGACCGGCATCGAGCCCTTCCACCGGCGCGGCCGCGACCTGCCGCACCGCTTCCTGGTGGTCGGCGCCGGACAGAGCGCCGCCGAGGCCTTCCAGTACCTGGCGGCCGAGTTCCCCGCCGCCGCCGTCACCCTCGCCCACCGCGGCTTCGCCCTGCAGCCCGCCAACAGCAGCGCCCTGGCCAACGCCATCTTCGCCCCCGCCGCGGTCGACCTGTTCCACGGCGCCGACCCGGCCCGCCGCCGCGGCATCCTCGCCGAACTGCGCACCACCAACTACGCCGCCGTCGACGACACCGACATCGACGCCGTCGCCGAACTCCTCTACGACCAGCGGGTGCGCGGCGGGCAGCGGCTGGCGGTGCGCCGCTTCACCGAACTCACCGCCTGCCACCCCGCCGGAGCGGGCGCCGCCGCCACCCTGCGCGACCTGCTCACGGGGGAGGAGGGCACCGAGGAGTACGACGCCGTCGTCCTCGCCACCGGCTACGACTTCACCGAGGCCCGCGGCCTGCTGGCCGGCATCGACCGGTACCTGCTGCGCGACGAGGACGGCCGGCTGCTCGTCGACCGCGACTACTCGGTGCGCACCGCCCCCGGCTTCGCCCCCAAGGTCTTCCTGCACGGCGCCGCCGAACACACCCACGGCCTCACCAGCACCCTGCTCTCCCTGATCGCCCACCGCGCCGGCGACATCCTCGACGCCGTCGAGGCCACCGGCGCCGCGCGGGGGCCCGGCACCCTCCCGTCCACCCCCACCGACCACCTCCTGCAAGGAGCGCACGCATGAGCGGCATCCAGATCCAGCGGCGGGCCGAAGCCCCCACCCGCGAGGAGTACGGCTGCGAGTTCCGCCGGATCCTGCCCTGGCAGCGCCCCGGCCCCTCCGACACCGGCATGGGCGTGTGCACGGTCGCCCCCGGCACCGCCACCACCCCGCACTCGCACGCCGACCACGAGCAGTTCTACGTGGTGCGCGGCAGCGGCACCGTCCAGGTCGACGGCGAACGCGCCGGGATCGGCCCCGGCGACGCCATCGTGGTCGCCGGGCACCAGGTCCACCACTTCGAGAACGCCTCCGCCACCGAGGAACTCGAACTGCTCTCCGTCTGGTCGCTCGGCCCGCTCGGAGGCGAGTGATGGCCCCCCGCGCCTTCCTGGTCACCGCCACCCCGCCCACCACCAACGGCGACCTGCACGTCGGCCACCTCTCCGGCCCCTACCTGGGCGCCGACGTGTTCAGCCGCGCCCAGCGCATGCTCGGCCACACCGCCCTCTACGCCTCCGGCGGCGACGACCACCAGACCTACGTCGTCACCACCGCCCAGCGCCTGGGCCTGGACCCGGTCGAACTCGCCGCCCGCTGCAACGAGGAGATCCGCGAGACCCTCGCCCTCGCCCGGATCGACATCGACGCCTTCACCAGCCCCGACGACGACTACCGCGCCGACGTCCGGGCCTTCTTCACCGACCTGTACCGCGCCGGGAAGCTGGAGCGCCGCACCTGGACGTTCCCGTACTGCGCCACCACCGGGCGCTTCCTGCTGGAGGCGTTCGCCACCGGCCACTGCCCCGAGTGCCTGGTGGCCACCTGCGGCGCCATCTGCGAGAACTGCGGCCACCCCAACGACGCCGGCTCGCTGCTGTTCCCCACCAGCACCGGCGCCGCCGCCGACGCCACCGAGCCGCGCGAGGTCGAGATCCTCGTCCTGCCGCTGGAGCACCACCGCGAGCGCTTCGCCGACTTCTACCGCGAACGCGCCGCCACCATGCGGCCGCACGTGCTGCGCTTCGTCCAGGAGATGCTCGCCCGCCCGCTGCCCGACTTCCCGGTCAGCTACCCCGCGCAGTGGGGCATCCCGGTGGGCATCGACGGCTTCGAGGGCCAGGTGTTCAACGTCTGGGCCGAGATGCTGCCCGGCCTGCGCGTCATGAGCGAGACCGCCCGCGCCCGCCGCGCCCCCGACCACCGGGGCGACGTCTGGGCCGCCGACTCCGGCTACGAACTCGTCCAGTTCCTCGGCTACGACAACACGTTCTACTTCTCGCTCGCCCACCTCGGACTCGCCCTCGCCCACGGCGGCCTGCTCACCCCCACCGCCATCGTGACCAACGAGTTCTACCACCTGGAGGGCTCCAAGTTCTCCACCAGCCGGCGCCACCTGATCTGGGCCCGCGACCTGGTCGGCAAGTACGGCGCCGACAACGTCCGCTTCCACCTCGCCCTGGACAACCCCGAGCACCAGGTCTCCGACTTCACCGAGGCCGCCTTCACCCGGAGCGTCCGCACCCGCCTGCACGCGCCGCTCACCGCGCTCGCCGCCGCGCTCGCCCCGCACACCGGGCGCCCCGCCCCCGCCGGGCCCGGCACCACCGCGCTGCTCGACCGCTACCGTGACCGCATGCGCCGCGCCTACGCCCTGGAGACCTTCTCGCTGCGGCAGGCCGCCGAGAGCACGGCCAACCTGCTCGCCCTGCTCGCCGCCAGGGCCGAGCAGGACCCCGCGCTGGCCGCCGAGGGCGTCCGCGTCCTCGCCGAACAGGCCGCCCCGCTCCTGCCCGACCTGGCCGCCGCCCTCGCCGAGCGCTGCGCCGCCGTCCCCCGGGGCACCGTCCCGCGCCTGGACGGGCTGATCTCCCACCCGCTCTGACCACCCCAACCGGCCCGGCCCCCGACCCGCGGGGCCGGGCCGGTCCCGCACCCGACCGCAGCAAGGCAGACCACCATGCACATCGCGTTCGTCGACTCCAACCCCGCCGCCCTGGAAGCCGTCCGGCTCGCCACGGAGGCCGGCCACCGCGTGACCTTCCTGCAGTCCGCGGACCCGCTCTACCCGCCCACCGAACAGAACCTGCGGATCCTCGGCGCCGTCGACCACCTCGTCGACGGCCTGGCCACCACCGACGCCGACGCCGTCACCGCCGCGCTCGCCGCCCGCCACGCCGAAGTCCCCATCGACGTCGTCACCAGCCAGCACGAGATGTCCACCGAGGCCGTCGCCCACGCCTGCCGCACCCTCGGACTGCGCGGCACGAACCCCGACGCCGTCCTGACCGCCCGCCGCAAGGACCGCTGCCGCGAGACCCTCGACCGGGCCGGACTCGCCTCCGCCCGGTACGCGCTGGCCGCCGACGAGGCCGAAGTCCTCGCCGCCGCCGAACGCATCGGCTACCCCGTCATCCTCAAGCCCCCGTCCGGCGGCGACAGCCTGCTCTCCTACGTGGCCCGCACCCCGGGGGAGGCCGCCGACGGCTGCCGCGGCGTCCTGACCGGACTCGACGCCGTCCCGGCCGGCTGGCACGGCCAGTTCCGGCGCGGCGTGCTGGTCGAGGAGTACCTCACCGGCCCGCTCGTCTCGGTCGAACTCGGCGTCAAGGACGGCGAGTTCATCCCCTACTGCGTCTCCGGACGGTTCCGCTGGGCCCAGGACGAGGTGGTCGAGCTCGGCTCCTACATCCCCTCCAACCTGCCCCCGGAGCAGCGCGAGGCCTGCGTCTCCTACGCCGTCGAGGTCTGCCGCGCCCTCGGCCTCGACCTCGGCGTCTTCCACCTGGAGATCATCCACACCGAGCGCGGCCCCGTCCTCGTCGAGGTCAACCCCCGCGTCATGGGCGGCGCCCTGCCCACCATCTACAAGCACGCCACCGGCACCGACGTCTTCACCGGGCTCCTGCAGATCCTCGACCCCGCCGCCGGGGTCGACGCCCCCGCCCCGACCGACGGCTGCGTCGGCGGGCGCAAGGTGATGGCCCGTCACGGCGGCACCCTCGATGCCGCCGCCACCCTGGAACGCGCCGCCCGCCATCCCGACGTCCTGCAGGTCGTCGGTTTCGACAGCTACCGCACCGGACCCGGCCGGACCGTCGCCGCCGGGCAGATCGTCGCCCGCTTCATCCTGCGCGGCGAAGATCATCTGTCCGTGGTTCGGGCAGCCGAGCAGATCCTCCACGCTTTGGAGGAAGATCTGGGGATCGAGCTGATGATCGGTGAGAAGGACTGAAGACCCCATGACCTCCCCTGCCGGCGCCCCCACCGGGCTGCCCACCCTCCCCGGCGCCATCGACGGCCCCCGCCTCGCGGCCCTCGCCGCCGAACACGGCACCCCGCTGTGGGCGTACGACGCGCAGACCATCCGCGCCCAGATCGCCAAGCTGCGCTCCTTCGACGTGATCCGCTTCGCGCAGAAGGCCTGCTCCAACATCCACATCCTGCGCCTGATGCGCGAGGAGGGCGTCCTGGTCGACGCCGTCTCCGAAGGAGAGGTCGAACGGGCCCTGCTCGCCGGCTACCGGGTCGGCGGCCCGGACGAACCCATCGTCTTCACCGCCGACCTGCTCAGCCGCAGCGCCCTGCGCCGGGTCGTCGAACTCGGCGTCCCGGTCAACGCCGGCTCCCCGCAGATGCTGGACCAGGTCGGCCGGGTCTCGCCCGGCCACCCGGTCTGGATCCGGATCAACCCCGGCTTCGGCCACGGCCACAGCCGCAAGACCAACACCGGCGGCGAGCACAGCAAGCACGGCATCTGGCACGAGCACCTGGAGGAGAGCCTCGCGCTCGTCGACCGCCACGGCCTCGACCTGATCGGCCTGCACATGCACATCGGCTCCGGGGTCGACTACGGCCACCTGGAGAACGTCTGCGAGACCATGGTCAAGCAGGTCCGGATCTCCGGCCGCGACGTGCGCGCCATCTCCGCCGGCGGCGGCCTCTCCGTCCCCTACCGGCCCGGCGAGCAGGAGGTCGACACCGAACGCTACTTCCGGCTGTGGGACGCCGCCCGGCAGGAACTCGCCGCCCAACTCGGCCACCCCGTCCGGCTGGAGATCGAACCGGGCCGCTTCCTGGTCGCGGGCTCCGGCGTCCTGGCCGCCGAGGTCCGCGCCCAGAAGCCGATGGGCAGCAACTGGTTCGTGCTGTCCGACGCCGGCTTCAACGACCTGATGCGGCCCGCGATGTACGGCAGCAGCCACCGGGTCTCCGTCCTCGACGGCGACAGCGGCACCCCCCGCACCGACGAGCCGCTGGACACCGTCCTGGCCGGCCCGCTGTGCGAGTCCGGCGACGTCTTCACCCAGTCCGAGGGCGGCCTCGTCCACTCCGTCCCGCTGCCGCGCACCGAGATCGGCGACCTGCTGGTCTTCCACGACGCGGGCGCCTACGGCGCGAGCATGTCCTCCACCTACAACTCCCGCCCGCTGGTCCCCGAGGTCCTGGTCGACGGCGCCGAGGCCCGGCTCATCCGCCGCCGCCAGAGCGTCGCCGAGATGCTCGCGGCCGAGACCGACCCGCTGAACTGAACCCGCGGCGCCCGTCCCCCCGCCCCGGCCGGACGGAACGGGCGCCCGCCCCGGGTCACGCGGGCGCCCCGCGGCCCCGGGCCCGCCGGGATGTCGGACCTGGGTGCCACCCTGGTCGGATGGACGACGCGTACGACGAACTGCTGCTGCGGGGCCGGGTCTACGGAGCCGACCACGAAGACCCGGGCCCCCGTCCCGGCCGCACCTACCGGGAACTGGTCGGCGGCCCCCTCGACGGCCTCCTGCTGGACGTCACCGGCTGGAGCGGCGAGGCGCTCGCCGCCGGGGCCGCCCTGCCCACCCACCTCGGCCGGCACGGCGCCGAGGGCCGCTCCCACTACGAACCGCGCCCCGCCGACCCCCGGCGCTGGGACTGGACGGCGGACACCCCGTAGGGGCCCGCCCGCCGCTTCCGCGCCGCGCGCTCAGTGCCCCAGCGCGCCGCGGATCCAGCCGTCCACCGTGCCGGTCAGGTCGTGCCGGCCGGCGCCGTGGTCCAGCACGAACGTCCGCACCGAGTCGCCGCCGTGGAACACGCCGCGCTTGTCGAACTCCAGCACCACCTCGACCCGGTGCGGATCCGTGACGAAGGACAGCTCGACCTCGTTGCAGCGCCCGGCGAACTGCGGCGCCGCCTTGTACTCGATCTCCTGGTAGAACGGCAGCGTCTGCCCCGTCCCGTGGATCCGCCCGGCCTCCAGGTCGGCCCGGTGGAAGTGGAAGCCCAGCGCCGACATCGCCTCCAGCACCCGCTGCTGCACCGGCAGCGGCTCCACCGCCAGCGGATCGGTGTCCCCCCGGTCCAACTGCCCCGCGATGTCCACGTCGGTGCGCACCCCCAGCGCCATGCCCGACAGGTGGTGCCCCCCGATGGCCGTCAACGGCGTCTCCCACGGCACCGGGAAGGCGAACGGGACCGACCGCCGCTCCCCGGCCGCCAACCGCAGCGGCCCGCAGACCCGCACCGGGGCGAACTCCCGGGTGGTCAGGCCCTCCCCGTCCTCGTACTCCACCTCGACCCGGGCCGCCAGGCAGAGCGTGATCCCGTTGATCTCGGCGTCCCGCTCACCCCCGACCAGGTCGACCCGGCCGTGCACGCTCCCGCCGGGACACACCGCCGGGGTCGACAGCACCGTGTCGACGGTGGGACCGCCGACACCCAGGGCGCCGAGAAGCCGCTTGAACACCATCCGGGGACACTCCTCACAGACTCAGGACCACGAGCCCCCGATCGTACTTTGCCCGCCCTTTGCCATCGACCGCCGGCCTCCCGCAGCCCCTCGCCCGCGTGACGCCCCGTCAGCCCCGCCGCCGGGCCCGTCACCGGGGCCGTCACCGGGTCCGGGGTCCGCCGTTCCGGTACGGCGGGCCGGTCCGGGCCGTACCATCGGTGCATGACCGTTGAGCTGACGACCCGTCTGGACGACGAGGTGGTGGCCCACCTGAGGGCCGAGGCCGCGCGCGCGGGCATCGACCCCGACACCTACCTCGGCCGGGTCCTGACGGCCGACTACCGGGCCGCGCACGGCACCCGCGAGGAGCGGATCGCCCGGGCCGAGGCCCTCACCGCCGCCACCGTCCACGCCTGGAACCGGGCCGGGCGCCCGGAGGACGGCGGGGTCGACTTCGAGGACGTCTTCGGCCGGTGACCTCCCGACCCTTCCGCGCCCGGCTCTCCCGCGAGGCCGCCGACCTGGTGCGCGCCGTCCTGACCACGGACCAGTGCAAGCAGTTGCAGGTCGCCCTGGAGGCCGCGGTGCGCGACCCCTGGTCGTGGCCGCCCGGCGACCGGGCGGACCTGGACGACACGGTCCGGCAGATCGTCCTGCCCGAACTGATCGCCCACTACGTCGTGCTGCCCGACCCGCCCGACCCGCACCTGTGGGTGATCACCCTCACCGTGCTGTAGCGCGCCGAGGCGGCCGGCCCCGCCCGGGGCCGGCCGCCTCGGACGTGCGGGGGTCAGCCGGCGGCGGCCAGGCCGTACGCCCAGAGGCTGTTGACCCGGGACCGCTCGGTGCCGTTCGGGTACGGGTTGGTGCACGAGGTGCCGGGCCCGCCGCCGGACATCAGCTCGCTGCACGGGCCGGAGTAGTGGTCGGGCAGGCCGAGCACGTGGCCGGTCTCGTGGGCGGTGACGCGCAGCGAGCTGTACTGCCGGTTCTGCGTGTAGTCGAGGAAGATGTAGCCGCTGCCGTGGCCGTCGGTGGAGGCGTAGGAGCCGCGGGAGTCGTTGCCCTCGTAGTAGCGGAAGTCGGCGTTGGTGCCGGAGCGGAGCTGGACGTTGGTGACCGAGGAGTTCCAGATCTGCGCGCTCTGGGAGATGATCGTGCGGAAGCTCGGGGCCTGGCTGGCGTCGTAGGTGACGGTGACGGCCAGCAGGTAGGGGTTGGCGGCCTGCTTGGCGCGGGCCGACTTCATCACGGCCTCGTAGAACGCCTGGTTGCCCGCCGCCTCGGCGGAGTCGGCGGCGATGCTCGCGGACGGGGTGTAGCCCTGGGCGGGGGTGGCCGCGGCGGCGGGCACGGCGGCGGTGCCGGCCGCGAGGACCAGCCCGAGGGCGGCGGCGAGCACGGTCATGGAGCGGTTCATGTGGGGACTCCATTTCGCGGGTCCCGGGGGCCGTGGGGAGGCCGTCCGGGAGGCGGTGACGGGTTGTTGCACCGAGCTTGGGGCAGGTCGGCCGGGGCGCGGAGATGGCAACCGGCGATAGCCCGGGTCAATGCCCTTGCGGGGGAGCGGGGTTGGCGTCCCACGGGCGGCACTTGACATGCTCTTGGCGGATCGGGGGCGCCTGGTTATGCTCCCGTGATGGAGCTCGACGTCCGACACCTGCGGGTGCTGTGCGCGATCGCGGACACCGGCAGCGTCCGGAAGGCCGCCCGTCGGCTCGGCATGACCCAGCCCTCGCTCACCACCCAACTGCACCGCATCGAACGGGCCATCGGCGGACGGCTGTTCACCCGCGAACGGACCGGCAGCCGCCCCACCGCCCTCGGTCACTGGGTGCTCTCCCGCGCCAGGCCCGTGGTCACCGAGATGGACGCCCTCGTCGCCGCCGCCCGCGCCGAGGCCGCCGGACCGGGCCGCCGCCGGCTCCGGATCGGCAGCGTCGGCAGCCGCGCCGTCCCCGCCTGGCTGCGCCGCATCCACGACCGGATCCCGGAGACGGACACCACCATCCACATCGACATCTCGGCGATCGCCCTGCTCCACCTGGTCGCCGCCGAACAGCTCGACACCGCCTTCGTCCACGAGAGCGAGGGCTTCCCGCTGCGCGTGCCCGCCGGCACCGAACAGCGGGTGCTGGTCGCCCGCGAACCCCAGTTCGTCGCCCTCGCCGAGTCCCACCCCGCCGCCGGCCGGCCGGTCGTCAGCCTCGCCGACCTCGCCCACGACACCTGGATGGTCGACCCGACCGCCGACCACGAGTACGCCGCACTGCGCCGGGTCTTCGCCGAAGCCGGACTCGACCCGCGGGTCATCCAGGTCCGGGACAACGCCACCGCCGCCGAACTCGTCGCCTCCGGCGAAGCCGTCCGCCCCTGCCAGCCCACCTCGCCGCCCGGCCCCGGCACCGTCCTGCGCCCCGTCCACGGCGACCCGATCGCCGTCCGGCTGCTGCTCACCTGGCGCCCCGACACCGTCGGCGGCCCGGCACTCGACGGCCTCTGGACCGACCTCCGCCACGCCTACCTCGACCTCGCCGGCGCCAACCCCGACTACCGGGCCTGGCTGCGCCGCCACGACCGCTCCCTGCACACCCTCCTCGCCCCGGCGGGGCCGCCCACCTGACGGGGGAGGACCGGCGGCCGGTCCTCCCCGGGCGCCGTCCCCCGGCCGCCCCCCCCGGACGGCCACCGCTCACGCGGAGCGGCCCACGGCCCCGGCGGACGGCGTACTGGTTGCCGGGCCGGGCCCCTGCGGGGCAAGCACGGCGAAGCGGGGCGCACGCTGATCGCGTGCGCCCCGCTCAGGGCCGGTGGGATCCGTCAGCCGGTGGTGTGCGGCGGGGTGTTGCCGCCTCCGGTGGGGCTCGGCGACGGGCTCGGCGACGCGCTCGCGGACGGGCTGGGCGACGGGGCCGGGGACGGGTCGAGCGAGACGGTCAGCCCGCAGGTGCTGTTCAGGTCCGCGGTCAGGGCGGCCTGGGCGGCCGCCGCCTGGACCGCGGTGACCGTGGTGTCGCCGTTGTCGTAGGCGGCGAGGGTGGTCGCGTAGCCGGCGGCGCTACCGGTCGCCTTGCCCGCGAGCTCCTGGAGCAGGCTGCCGAGCTCGGCGCGGGTGAGGACGCTGCCGGCGGACCGGTCGAGCGGCGCCGCCAGCGAGCAGTAGGTGTCCTGCGGGGCGGTGGTGCCGACGACCGCCGCGCGGCGGGCCACCGGGTCCAGCGCGAAGTTCTGCTGGGCCACCGGGTCGGGCGCGGTCCCGGTGAGCAGCGCGGCCACCGAGGTGCCGCCCTGGCCGACCACCTTGTCCAGGACCGTGGCCGGGGCGGTGTCGGCGGACGCGTCGGCGCCGGAACCCGGGTCGGCGTTGGTGGAGTTGGGCCCGGAGGCGGCGATCTTCATGAGCGAGTCCGGGGTGACCGCCGTCCCCTCGTACTCGCCGTTGCCGACCGTGCTGTTGTCGTAGGGCAGGCGGGCGCCGCCGCCGATCGGGGCCCACTCGCCGCTGGCGAAGCGGGCCAGGGTGAGCAGGTAGGTGTGGCCGACCTCCAGCCGCGAGCCCTCGGTCGACAGCGGGGTCCGGGTCGAGCCGGTGAAGGCCCAGCCGTCCACCGTCAGGGTCAGGCCGGCGGGCAGCGCGGGGGCCCCGCTGCGGTCCCAGAGGGTCTGCTGGACGGCCAGGGTGACCGTGCGGCTGACGTAGCCCTCCCCGGAGGCCTGCTCCTCGGCGGACGGCGTGTCGGCGGTCTCGGCGGTGACCTTGGCGACGACGGTGTGGTCGCCGTAGGAGACCCAGTCCTGGGCGGTGTCCGAGGGGAGCCGCTCCTTGGCGTCGGCCAGGATGACCCGGTGCCCGGTGGGGGCGGGGGCCGCGGGCGTCGCGGGGGCGTGGTGGGTGCCGGTGCCGAGGGTCACGGCGACGGCGGTGGCCGCGGCGGTGACGGCGAGGGCGGCGGCGATGCGGCGGCGAGTGGTCATGTCCGTGGTCCCCATCAGTACGTCGCGTTGATCTCGGCCCGGTTGTTGGCCCCGAGGTAGTAGGTGTCGATCTCGGTCATGCAGCCGACGACCGTGTTGTTCGGGTCCACCCTGGGGGAGGCGTTGTTCCCGTGGGTGAGGCCGACGGCGTGGCCGGTCTCGTGGCAGGCGTCGGACTTGTTGATGCCGAAGTGCTTGTTGAAGCGGATGTAGTGCTGGTCGCACTTGGTGCTGGTCACCGCGTCGTCGCACCAGGTCATGCCGATGTAGGAGTCCGACAGCGTGCCGGACTGGTAGATGATGTCGGTCTCCGACGAACCGGTGTACACGCCCGAGGACTTGACGGAGACGGCCAGGTCGGTGGGGCTGTAGTAGGAGCTGAGCGCCGACTTGATGGTGCTCTTCGCGCCGGAGCTCAGCGAGCCCTGCATGTAGACCGTCAGGTCGGCGTTGTCGGTCTGGCAGAAGTGTCCCTGCGAGAGGCTGCCGTCGTAGCAGGTCGGGTAGTAGTTGCCGGTCGGGTACATGTTGTCGATGGACTGCGCCTGCGCCAATGTGGGCGTGAGCATGACAGCGGCTGCCGCGAAGACGGCCGCCACCCGGTACGAGCGGGGCAAGGGACACTCCCTGAGGGTGTGGGGGATTCCGCGGAACCTTGAATGGTCACCGCCAAGCAGAGCCTGGTGGAAATCCGATGGTGGGTCAAGTCCCTTTTATTGTCGCCATTTTGATGATTCGTGAGCACCTGGAACGCATTGGTGCGGACTGTGGCCAAAGGCGGTTCGGTGCCAATGTCGGCCGGTCCGGACGGGTATGTTCCGCGGTGCTATACGCAGTGCTACGCGCAGTGTCGTGCGCAATGGGAGCAATTCCCTTGTATTCCATGCCGGTTGGCGCTTCGGAACGCGTGACGCGATCGCCGGCCGAGGGGCGGGGTACCGCCGGCCCGCAGTCGGACCGGATACTTCTCCCGAGGGGCGCGCCCGGCCCGGGCGCACCCACCGTCCGTCCTCGGAGGAGTGCGTGTCCGCACAGCCCGGCCCCGCCGCGTTCGAACGGATCGCGCCGGTGGTCCCGGTCCGCGACCTGGCCGCCGCCCTGGCCCGCTACGGTCGCCTCGGGTTCGCGACCGAACGGTACGGGGGCGGGCCCGGATACGGTTTCGTCTCGCGCGGTGCGGTCGAGCTCCACCTGACCGAATGGGCGGAGCACGATCCGCTGCGCACCGGCGCGGTCGTCTACCTGTACGTGTCGGACGCGGACGCGGTGCACGCCGAGTGGGCGGCGGCGGACCCGCCGGGACGGCTGACCGGTCCGGTCGACACCCCGTACGGGCTGCGCGAGTTCGGCTACGTCGACCCGGACGGCACCCTGCACCGCGTCGGCTCCCCGCTCGGCCGCTGAGCCCCCGGGGCCCCGCCGCACCGCGCCGACCCCCGGAGCCGGGGCGGCCGGGCAACGCCGACCGCCCCGGCTCCGGGGCCCCCGTCCGCCGCCTCACGGCGCGGGGAGGAACCCCGTCTCCCGGAAGTAGGCCAGGTAGCGCACCAGGACCTCGTCGGTCAGCACGGGCAGCCGCACGCCCAGCTCCGCCGCCTCCCCGGCCGTGCGGCGGGAGTCGAAGCGGCGCGCGGCCGCCGGCGCCGCGTCGGACGTCCCCCCCTCGCCGAGGAACAGCTGCGCGGCGTTGTCGTGGCGGGCCGCGACGGCCGCGCGCCACTGCTCGGCGGGCAGGGTGCGCAGCCGGTAGCCGAGGGTCTCGGCGACGGCGAACACCCGGTCCAGGCCCGGAGGGTCGGGGTGGGTGAGGTGGAAGGTCCCCGTGCGGCCGGCGCCGACCAGGGCGGTGACCGCGGCGCTGACGTAGTCCACCGGCACCCAGCCGGTGGAGCCGGCCGGAAGGTCGGGGACGGCGCCGGCCTGCAGGCAGCCCTTGATCAGCTGCCAGAGCAGGTCGCGGTCCTGGCAGGCGCCGTTCGTCGTGTCGCCGCTGATCCGGCCCGGACGGTGCACGGCCACCGGCAGGCCGCGTCCGCGCGCCAGCACGACCAGGCCCTCGGCCACCCACTTGCTCCGCGCGTACCCGTCCGGCAGCGCCTCGACCGGCCCGGTCGGGGTGCCCTCGGTGACGGCCGCCGGGGCACCGGCCGCCGGGGCGCCGACCGGCGGGTAGACGCCGGTGGTCGACACGTGGTGCAGACCGGGCGAGCCGGACTCCGCCAGCAGGCGCAGCAGCTCCTCGGTGCCGCCGACGTTCGCCGCCCGCAGCTCCCGGTAGCCGGCCGCGAAGTTCACCCGGGCGCCGTTGTGCAGCACCGGTCCGAGCCGGCGCAGCAGCGCCGCCCGGGCACCCGGGTCCAGGCCCAGGCCCGGTGCGCCCAGGTCGCCGGGGACGGCCCGCACCAGGGGCCGGTAGCCCTCCCGCCACAGGCCGTACCGGCGCAGGTTCTCCTCCAGCCGCCGGGCCCCGTCCTGCTCGTCGGAGGCCCGCACCAGGCAGTCGACCGGGCCGCCGGTCAGCTCCAGCAGGTCGCGCAGCAGGAACGCGCCGAGGAACCCGGAGGCGCCCGTCAGCAGCGGCACGGGGGAGGGGCGGGCCGGCCTCCGGCGGGCGGCGGTGACGTCCGGCGCGAGCCGGACCTCGGCCGCCCAGTCGACCGCCTCCGCGCGACGGGCCGCCCCCGGCCCGTCGACCGGCCCGTCCAGCAGCCGGCCGACGCCCTCCACCGTCGGCGCCGCGAACAGCGCCCGCAGCGACAGCCGCCGCCCGCAGCGCTCCTCGATCCGCCGGGCCAGCGCCACCGCCAGCAGCGAGTGCCCGCCCAGCGCGAAGAAGTCGTCCGCGACCCCGACCTCCGGCACGCCGAGGGTCTCCGCGAACACCTCGCACAGCACCCGCTCCCGCTCCGTGCGCGGCCCCCGCCCGGCCGCCGCCGGGACCAGGGGCGCGGGCAGCGCCCGCCGGTCGACCTTGCCGTTCGGCGTCACCGGCAGCGCGTCCAGGGGCACGAACGCGGCGGGCACCAGGTGCTCGGGCAGCACCTGCGCCAGCCGCGCCCGCAGCGCCTCCGGCCCGTCCCCGCCCACGGTGTACGCCACCAGGCGCCGGTCGCCCGGACGGTCCTCCCGGACCAGCACGCAGGCCGCGGCCACGCCCGGCAGCGCGGTCAGCGCCGCCTCCACCTCGCCCGGCTCGATCCGGAACCCGCGCAGCTTGACCTGCTCGTCCACCCGCCCGACGTACTCCAGCTGCCCGTCCCGGCCCCAGCGGGCCAGGTCGCCGGTGCGGTACATCCGGCCGCCGGACGGGTCGAAGGGGTCGGCGACGAACCGGGCGGCGGTCAGCCCCGGCCGCCCCAGGTAGCCGCGCGCCAGGCCCGCGCCCGACACGTACAACTCGCCCACCACGCCCGGCGGGACGGGCGTCAGCCGGGCGTCCAGCACCCGCACCCGGGCGCCGTCGACCGGGCCGCCGACCGGCACGGTGCGCTCCGGCGCGAGCGGGCCGTCGGCGGCCTGGAAGCCGCTCATGGTGGCGCACACCGTGGTCTCGGTCGGGCCGTACGCGTTGACCAGGAACCGCCCCCGCGCCCAGGAGCGGGCCAGCGCGGGCGGGCAGGCCTCGCCCGCCAGCACCAGGGTCGTCCCGGCCGGGAGCGAGTCCGGCGGCAGCACCGCGAGCGCGGCCGGCGGCAGCGTCAGGTGGGTGACGCCGTGCGCGCGCACCCGCTCCGCCAGCGCCGGGCCCGGCAGCAGCGCCTCCCGGTCGTCCAGCTCCAGGCAGGCCCCCGACAGCAGGGCCATGCACAGCTCCCAGAACGCGGCGTCGAAACTCACCGACGCCAGCTGCAGCACCCGGCTGTCCGCCGTCACCCGCAGCCGCCCGCGCTGCGTCGCGGCCAGCGCCGCCACGCCCCGGTGGGTGACCACCACGCCCTTGGGACGGCCGGTGGACCCCGAGGTGTAGATCACGTACGCGGGGTGCGCCGGGTCCACCGGCGGCAGCGGCGCCGGCGCCGCCGACGCCGCGGGCACCTCCTGCGGGTCCAGGTGCGGCACGTCCGAGGGCGGCAGGCCCCGGCGCACCCCGGACGTGGTCAGCAGCAGCCGGGGCGCGGCGTCCGCCAGCATGTAGGCGAGCCGGGCGGCCGGGTAGGCGGTGTCCAGCGGCAGGTAGGCCGCGCCCGCCTTCAGGACGGCCAGCAGCGCCACCACCAGGCCGCCGTCGCGGGGCAGCGCCACGGCGACCCGGTCCTCCGGGCCGACGCCGTGCGCCACCAGCCGCCGGGCCAGCGCGTCGGCGCGGGCGTCCAGCTCGCGGTAGGTCAGCACGGCGCGCGGGTCGCGGACCGCCGGGGCGTCGGGCGTGCGGCGCACCTGCGCGGCGAACAGCTCCGGGAAGGCCGGGCCGGGCAGGTCGGCGTCCGGGCCGGTGCCCCAGCGCTCCAGCCGGGCCCGCTCGTCCGGGTCGAGCACCCCGTACGCGTGCAGCGGCAGGCCCGGGTCGGCCGTGACCGCCCGCAGCAGCCGCACCAGCCGCTCCGCCAGCGCGGCGACGGTGCCGGCGTCGAACAGCGCGGTCGCGTAGTCGACGGTGGCCAGGAAGCCGCCGTCCGCACCGGGGTCGGCCGCGAAGGTGAAGGACAGGTCGAACTTGCCGGCACCCAGGTCCACCGGCACCGGCTCGACCCGCAGGCCCGGCAGCTCGACCGGCGCGGCGGGGGAGTGGTTCTGCAGCACCAGCATGGTCTGGAACAGCGGGTGGTGCCCGGCCCGCGGCGGGTTCAGCAGCTCCACCAGCCGCTCGAACGGCACGTCCTGGTGGGCGTACGCGGCGAGGTCGGACTCCTTGACCCGGTCCAGCAGTTCACGGAACGTCGGATCGCCCGACAGGTCGGTGCGCAGCACCAGGGTGTTGACGAAGAAGCCCACCAGGTCGACCGTCGCCTCGTCGGTGCGCCCGGCCACCGCGGTGCCCAGCGGGACGTCCTCCCCGGCGCCGTGCCGCGACAGCAGCAGCGCCAGCGCGGCCTGGAGCACCATGAACTCGCTGCACCGGGCCGAGCGGGCCAGCGCGGCGAGCGCCCGTCCGGTGGCGGCGTCGACCGCGAAGCGGTGCGTGGCGCCCTCGTGCCCGCCCCCGGCCGGCCGCGGCCGGTCCACGGGCAGCTCGACCCGCTCCGGCAGCCCAGCCAACGCCTCGCGCCAGTAAGCCAGTTGCGTGTGGAGCAGGCCGTCCGGACCGTCCTCCCCGCCCAGCAGCGCGTGCTGCCAGAGCGTGTAGTCGACGTAGTCGACCGGCGGCGGCCCCCAGGACGGCGCCGCCCCGGCCAGCCGCTCCCGGTAGGCGGCGCCCAGGTCGCGGAAGAGCGGCGCCAGCGAGGAACCGTCCGCCGCGATGTGGTGCACCACCAGGACCAGCACGTGCGCGTCCGCCGCGAGGCGCAGCAGCACCGCCCGCAGCGGCAGTTCGCGCTCCACGTCGATCGGCTCGGCCACCGCCGCGGCGATCCGGTCGGCGCACTTGCCCGGCTCCACGTCCTCCACCGCGAACGGCAGCCGCACCGCCCCCGGCGCCACGACCCGCTGCACCGGGCCGTCGCCGTCCATCGGGAAGAGCGTGCGCAGCGCCGAGTGCCGGGCCACCACGTCCGCGCAGGCCAGCCGCAGCGCGTCCACGTCCAGGACGCCGTCCAGGCGCACCGCGAACGGGATGTGGTACGTCGCGGACGGCCCGTCCATCCGGTGCAGGAACCACAGCCGCCGCTGGGCGTGCGACAGCGGCACCAGCGCCGGGCGCGGCCCCGGGCGCAGCGCCGGACGGGTCGGCCGGCCGGCGTCCCGCAGCGCCGCGGCCAGCGCGGCGACGGTCGGGTGCTCGAACAGGGTGCGGATCTGGGCCTCCGCGTCCAGCGCCGAACGGATCCGGCCCACCAGCAGCGTCGCCAGCAGCGAGTTGCCGCCCAGCGCGAAGAAGTTGTCGTCCGCGCCGACCCGGTCCACCCCCAGCGTCTCGGCGAACAGCCCGGCCAGGATCTCCTCCCGCCCCTCGCGCGGCGCCCGCCCCGCCGCCCGGACGGCCCCGGCGCCCGGCGCGGGCAGCGCGGCCCGGTCGAGCTTCCCGTTGGCCGTCAGCGGCAGCGCCTCCAGCACCAGCACCGCCGAGGGCACCGTGAACGCGGGCAGCAGCCGCCCCGCGTGCGCCACCAGCGCCGCCGGGTCCGCGACCCGCCCGGCCGCCGGGACGACGTACGCCACCAGCGCCCGGTCGCCCGGCAGGTCCTCGCGCACCAGCACGCACGCCGCCCGCACCGACGGGTGGGCCCGCAGCACCGCCTCCACCTCGCCCGGTTCGATCCGGTGCCCGCGCAACTTCACCTGCTGGTCGGCCCGCCCCACGTACTCCAGGCCCCGCGCCCCCCACCGCACCACGTCCCCGGTGCGGTACATCCGCCCGCCGGACGGGTCGAAGGGGTCGGCGACGAACCGGGCGGCGGTCAGCCCCGGCTGCCCCAGGTAGCCGCGCGCCACCCCCGGCCCGGCCAGGTACAGCTCGCCCTCCGCGCCCTCCGGCACCGGCCGCAGCGCACCGTCCAGCACCAGCGCCCGCACCCCGTCCAGCGGCCCGCCGACCGGCGGCACCCCCTCCGGCCCGTCCCCGGGGCCCACCCGGTGCAGCAGGGCGAAGGTGGTCGCCTCGGTCGGCCCGTACGCGTTCAGCACCCGGGTGCCCGGGTACGCCGCCGCCAGCCGCTGCAACACCCCCGGCGCCGCCGCCTCCCCGCCCGAGGCCACCAGCCGCAGCAGGCCCAGCGCGCCCGGATCGGTCTCGGCGACCACGTTGAACAGCGCCGTGGTCAAGAACGCGGCCCGCACCCCGTCCCGGACGACCGCCTCCCGCAGCGCCGCGGGCTGCAGCACCCCCTCCGGGGCCGGCACCACCCGCCCGCCGCGCAGCAGCGGCACCCACAGCTCGAAGGTCGCCGCGTCGAAGGCGTACGCCGAGTGCAGCAGCACCGCCCCGCCCGCGCCGTCCTCGTCCCAGGTGCGGTCCGCGGCCAGCGCGGCGACGTCGCCGTGCGTGACGCCCACGCCCTTGGGGCGGCCGGTCGAGCCCGAGGTGAACATCACGTACGCCAGCCGCCCGCCGTCCGCCGGGCCCGGCAGCGGCCCGGGCACGGCCGGGGCGCCCTCCAGCACCCGGCCCGCGCCGTCCACGGTCAGCACCCGCACCCCGGGGCCCAGCGCGCGCACCCACGGGTGCGCGGCGCCCGCCGCGTCCACCACCAGCAGCCGGGGCGCCGCCGCCGCGGCCACCGCCGACAGCCGCTCGGCCGGCCAGCGCGGATCCAGCGGCACGTACGCCGCCCCCGCCCGCAGCACCGCCAGCGGCGCCGCGACCTGCGCCGCCGAGCGGCCCAGCAGCAGCCCCACGCCCTCCTCCGGGGCCGCGCCCAGACCGGCCAGCGCCCCCGCCAGGTCGTCGGCGACCGCGTCCAGCTGCCGGTAGGTCAGGTGCTCGCCGACGCCGCCCACCGCCACCGCGTCCGGCCGCTCGGCCGCCACCCGGGCCACGGCCGCCGCCAGGTCGCCGACGACGGCGGCGGGCAGCGGCGCGCCCGTGCCCCGGGCCAGCAGCGCCCCGCCCTCGCCGTCCAACAGCACCGGCACCGCGTCGGCCCGCACCTCCAGGTCCCCGGCCATCGCGGACAGCAGCAGCCGCAGCCGGTCCGCCACCCGCTCGACCACGGCCCGGTCGAAGACGGACGGGCGGAAGGCGAAGGTGAAGCGCAGCGTCCGGCCCGGGGCGACGGTCAGCGTCAGCGGGTAGTGCGCGGCGTCCGCGCCCGTCATCCCGGTCACCACGAGGCCGCCCGCCGACTCCCGGCCGGCCGCCCGCAGCCCCTCCCGGTCCAGCGGGTAGTTCTCGAACACCGCCAGGGTGTCGAACAGCTCGTCCAGCCCGGTGAGCGCCCGGACGTCGCTCAGCCCGACGTGCTGGCTGCCCAGCAGCGCGCCCTGCTCGTCCTGCAACCGGGCCAGCAGCGCGGCCAGGCTCTCCCCGGGGCGCACCGCCAGCCGCACCGGCACCGTGTTGATGAACAGGCCGATCATCGACTCCACGCCCGGCAGCTCCGGCGGCCGGCCCGACACCGTCGTCCCGAACAGCACGTCGGAGCGGCCGGTCAGCCGGGACAGCAGCAGCCCCCAGGCGCCCTGCACCAGGGTGTTCAGGGTCAGCCGGTGCGCCCGGGCGGTGGCCCGCAGCCGGTCGGCCAGCGCCTCGTCCAGCTCCAGCACCACCGCCCCGGGCAGCTCGCCCGCGTGCGCCGCGGCCGCCGTCCGGCCCGCCAGCAGCGTCGGCCCCTCCACCCCGGCCAGCGCGGAGCGCCACGCCGCCAGCGCGGCGTCCCGGTCCTGCCCGGCCAGCCAGGCCAGGTAGTTCCGGTACGGGGCGACCCGCGGCAGGCCGGACGCGTCGCCCCGCCGCGCGTACAGCTCGAACAGCTCGCGCAGCAGCAGCGGCACCGACCAGCCGTCCAGCAGCAGGTGGTGGCTGGTGACCACCAGCCGGTGGCGGTCCTCGCCGGTGCGCAGCAGCGCGAAGCGCATCAGCGGCGGCTCGGCCAGGTCGAAGCGGCGCACCCGGTCCTCGGCGAGGAACGCCCGCAGCCGCTCCTCGGGGTCGCCGCCGCCGGCCGCGAGGTCCCGCTCGACCAGCGGCACCGGCACCTCGGCCGCCACCGCCTGCACCGGCTGGTCCAGGTCCTCGTGCAGGAACCCCGCCCGCAGGTTGGCGTGCCGCCGCAGCAGCGCCCCCAGCGCCGCCCGCAGCACCTCCGCGTCGACCCCGCCCTCCAGGGACAGCACGAACTGGGAGGTGTACACGTCCACCGCCGCGGAGTCGTACAGCGCGTGGAAGAGCATGCCCGCCTGCAACGGCGTCAGCGGCAGTACGTCCTCCAACTGGAACCCGGTCATGCGCGTCCACCCCACTTGTTCTTCAGTCGGTCGAGCTGGGCCTGGTCCAGGGAGACCAGGGGGAGGTCGGACGGCGTCCAGCCGCCCGCGTCGGGCTGCGCGGAGTGCTCCGCGATCGCGCGCAGCGCCCGGTCGAAGGCCCCGGCGAGCGCGGCCACGTCCGCCTCGGCGAGCAGGTCGGCGGCCCACGTCCAGCGGACGTGCAGGCACGGCCCGTCCGGCCCGTCCTCGGTGTGCGCGTTGATGTCCAGCACGTGGTGCACCGGCATCCCCGGGTCGGCCGCGGCGGGCGCGCCGCCGTCCGGCAGCACCTCCCAGTCCGCCGCCGGACCCGAGCCGGGCGCCGGGTACCGGCCCAGGTAGTTGAAGCCGATCCGCGGGCCCGCGCCGCCCGCCAGCCGCTCCCGGGCCGCCGGGTCCAGGTGCCGCAGCACCCCGTACCCGACGCCGCGGTCCGGCACCGCGCGCAGCTGCTCCTTGACGTTCTTCACCGCCCGGTCCACCAGGCCCGCGTCGAAGCGGCCCGGGTCGCGCGGATCCAGCGGCCCCGGATCCAGCAGCACCGGGTACAGGCTGGTGAACCAGCCCACCGTCCGCGACAGGTCCAGCCCCTCGGCGAGCTGCTCGCGCCCGTGGCTCTCCAGGCCCACCAGCACCCCGCCCGGGCCGTCCGCGTCCTCGACGCGCCGCGAGCGCACCGCCAGCGCGAGCGCCGTCAGCAGGACGTCGTCCACCCCGGCGTGGAACGCCTGCGGCGCGGTGGTCAGCAGCTCCCGCGTGCGTCCGGCCGCCGGACGGGTCGTCAGCGTCCCGGTCCGCCCGGCCGTGTCGCGGGACGGGTCCAGCGCCGGGCCGCCCGGCCGCGCCGCCGTCGCCGCCTCCCACAGCGGCAGCTCGTCCGTCCGGGCGCCGCTCGCGCCCTGCTCGGCCAGCAGCCGGGCCCAGGCGCGGTACGGCGTGCCGACCGGCGGCAGCGCCGCCGCCGTCCCGTCGGCGACCGCGCGCCAGGCCGTGGCCAGGTCCTCGACCAGGATCCGCCAGGACACCGCGTCCACCGCCAGGTGGTGCACCACCAGCAGCAGCCGGCCGCGCGCCGCCGCGCCCGCGTCGCACCACACCGCCTCGAACACCCGCCCGTCCGCCGGCCGCAGCCGCCGCCGGGCCCGCTCGCCCGCCTCCGCGAGGACGGCGCGCACCCGCTCCTCGTCCAGGCCCGCGACGTCCACCCGCTCCAGCCGGGGCGCGACCGGCACCGCGCCGCGCGGCAACACCTCCAGCAGCGCCCCGCCACCCGCCGGGCCGTCCGCCGCGCGCACCACCCGCATCCGCAGCACGTCGTGGTGGTCGACCAGCAGTTGGAGCGCGGCCGCCAGCCGCTCCCGGTCCGCGCCCGCCGGAGTGCGCAGCACCGCGGACTGGTTGTAGCCGTCGGTGGGGCCCGGCCGCTCCAGGAACCAGGCCGCGATCGGCGTCGGCGGCATCGTCCCCGTGCCGTCCTGCGCCCGCGCCGGGGCCGCGCCGCCCTCGGCGGCGGATCCGGCCACCGCCGCCACCGCCTCCGGCGTGCGGTGCAGGAACACCTCGCGCGGGGTGATCCGCAGCCCGGCCTCGCGGGCCCGGCTGACCAGCTGGATGGAGAGGATGCTGTCACCGCCCAGCGCGAAGAAGTCGTCGTCGGGACGGACCTCCGGCACCCGCAGCACCGCCGCGAACACCTCGCACAGCACCCGCTCGTCCGCCGTCAGCTCCCGCCCCTCCCCGCCCGCCGACCGCTCGGGGAGGACGGGGTCGGGCAGCGCCCGCCGGTCGGTCTTGCCGTTGGGCAGCAGCGGCAGCGCCGCCAGGGGCACGAACACCGACGGCACCAGCGAGGGCGGCAGCGCCTCCGCCAGCCGGGCCCGAAGTTCGGCGTCGGAGAGCGGGTCCGGGCCCGGCACCAGGTACGCCACCAGCCGCCCGCCGCGCACCAGCACGCAGGCCGCCGCCACCCCGTCCAGCGCGGTCAGCGCCGCCTCCACCTCGCCCGGCTCGATCCGCAGGCCGTGCAGCTTGACCTGGTCGTCCGCCCGGCCCGCGTAGCGCAGCAGCCCGTCCGGGCCCCGGCGCACCAGGTCGCCGGTGCGGTACATCCGTTCGCCGGGGGCGCCGAACGGGCAGGCCACGAAGCGTTCGGCCGTCAGCCCCGGCCGCCCCAGGTAGCCGCGGGCCAGGCCCGCCCCGGCCAGGTACAGCTCGCCCAGCACGCCCGGCGGGACGGGCCGCAGGTCCTCGTCCAGGACGTACGCCGAGGTGTTGTCCACCGGCGCGCCCAGCGGCACGCCGCCCGCCCCGTCCACCTCCGGCCGCCAGCGGTGCGCGGTGGCGTCGACGGTCGCCTCGGTCGGCCCGTACAGGTTGTGCACCGCGACGCCCCAGGCCCGCGCCGCCCGCCCGGCCAGCGCGGCCGTCAGCGGCTCGCCGCCGCACAGCACCGCCCGCAGCGCGGCCGGCGGCTGCTCGCGGCCGGCCGTCTCGCCGAGCACCAGGTTCAGCAGCGAGGGCACGAACTGGGCGAGCGTCACGTCCAGTTCGCGCATCCGGGCCAGCAGGCCCGCCGGGTCGTGGTCCAGCTCCGGCGGCACCGGGCAGGTCGCGCCGCCGTGCAGCAGCGGCAGCCAGGTCTCCCACACCGAGGCGTCGAAGCTCGGCGAGGTCCGGGCCGGCACCCGGTCCCGGTCGGTCAGCTCCAGGTGCCCGGCCAGCCACGCCATGTGGTTGACCAGCGCGCCGTGCGGCACCACCACGCCCTTGGGGCGGCCGGTGGAGCCCGAGGTGTGGATCACGTACGCGGCGTCCAGCGGCCCCGGCTCCGGCAGCGGCACGTCCACCGGCGCCGCCGCGAGGGCCGCCTCGTCCAGCACCAGCACCGGCAGCCCGGTCAGTTCGGACAGGCCGGACAGCCCGGACAGGAACGCCGCCGCCGTCACCAGCAGCACCGGCCCGGCGTCCTCGACCACGAAGCGCAGCCGGGCCGCCGGGTAGCGTGGGTCCAGCGGCAGCCAGGCCGCGCCCGCCTTGACGACCGCCAGCATCGCCACCACCTGCTCCACCGTGCCCGGCAGGGCCAGCGCGACCACGTCGCCCCGGCCCACCCCGCGCCCGCGCAGCAGCCGGGCGGCCGCGTCGGAGCGGGCGTCCAGCGCCGCGAAGCTCAGGCTCCGCGCGCCGTCCAGCACGGCGACCGCGTCCGGCGTGCGCGCGCACTGGGCGCGGAACGCCTCCGGCACCGACCGCCCGGCCCCCGCCCGGACCGCCCCGTGCGCGGCGGCCGCCAGCGCGGCCCGCTCCGCGCCGTCCAGCACCTCGACGGCCCGCACCCGCCGCGCCGGGTCCCCGGCCAGCACGCCCAGCAGCCGCACCAGCCGGACCGCCAGCGCCCGGGCCGTCGCCGGGTCGAACAGGTCGGTGGCGAACTCCAGCGTCCCGTCCAGGCCCAGCGGGCGCCCCCGGCCGTCCCGGCGCTCGGTGAACGAGAAGGTCAGGTCGAACTTGCTCACGCCGGTGCGCACCGGCTGCTGCGCGACCGCCAGGCCCGGCAGGTCGAGCTCCGCGTCCGCGTTGTTCTGCAGCACCAGCATCACCTGGAACAGCGGGTGGCGGCTCTCGGTCCGCTCCGGCTCCAGCGCGTCCACCAGCCGCTCGAACGGCACGTCCTGGTGCGCGTACGCCGCCAGGTCGAACTCCCGGACCCGGTCCAGGACCTGCTCGAAGGTCGGGTCGCCGGACAGGTCGGTGCGCAGCACCAGCGTGTTGACGAAGAAGCCGACCAGGCCGTCCAGCGCCTCGTCGGTGCGGCCCGCCACCGGCGTGCCCAGCGGGACGTCCTCCCCGGCGCCGTGGGCCCGCAGCAGCGCCGCCAGCGCGGCCTGCAGCACCATGAACAGGCTGCACCCCCGGGCCCGGGCCAGGCCGTCCAGCGCCCGGTGGACGTCCTCGTCCACCGGGACGGCGAACGCGTCGCCCCGGTACGAGGCCGCGGCCGGCCGGGGCCGGTCCAGCGGCAGCTCCAGCACCTCCGGCAGGCCCTCCAACGCCTCCTCCCAGAAGGCGAGCTGACGCGCCGCCAGGCTTCCCGGGTCGGCCTCGTCGCCCAGCAGGGCGCGCTGCCACAGCGTGTAGTCGGCGTACTGCGCCGGCAGCTCGGCCCACTCCGGCGCCCGGCCCGCCGAGCGGGCCCGGTACGCCTCGCCCAGCTCCCGGGCCAGCGGCGCCAGCGACCAGCCGTCGCCCGCGATGTGGTGCACCAGCAGCACCAGCACGTGCTCCCGCGCCCCCGTGCGCAGCAGCCGGGCCCGCACCGGGCGTTCGACGGCCACGTCGAAGGCGTGCGCGGTCTCCGCGGACAGCAGCTCGTCCAGCCGCCGCGGGTCGACGTCCCGGGGCGTCAGGTCCAGGTCCGCGCCCGCCGCGTCCAGCACCAGCTGGCGCGGCACGCCCCCCGTCTCGGGGAAGACCGTGCGCAGCGCCTCGTGCCGCTCCACCACGTCCCGCAGCGCCCGCTCCAGCGCGGCCGCGTCCAGCGGACCGGTCAGGCGCAGCACCAGCGGCACGTTGTACGTCGGGCTCGGCCCCTCGAAGCGGTGCAGGAACCACAGGCGCTGCTGCGCGTACGACAGCGGCACCGCCTCCGGTCGGCGCGCCGCCCGCTCCAGCCGAGGACGCGACGCCCGGGTGCCGTCCAGCGCGGCCGCCAGCCGGGCCGGCGTCGGGTGCTCGAAGACCGTGCGCACCCCGGCGTCCACGTCCAGCGCCGCGCGCAGCCGGGCGGCCAGCCGGGTGGCCAGCAGCGAGTGCCCGCCCAGGGCGAAGAAGTCGTCGTCCGCGCCCACCGACGCCCGGCCCAGCAGGTCCGCGAACAGGCCGCAGACCAGCTCCTCGCGCGGGGTGCGCGGGGCCCGGCCGCGCCGCGGCCCGTCCTCGGCCGGCGCGGGCAGCGCCGCCCGGTCCACCTTCCCGTTCGGGTTCAGCGGGAACGCGTCCAGCACCACCACCGCCGACGGCACCATGTACCCGGGCAGGATCCGGCCCACCGCGCCCGCCAGCGCCGCCGGACCGGGGCGCGCCCCGGCCGCCGGCACCACGTACGCCACCAGCCGCCGGTCGCCCGGCACGTCCTCGCGCACCAGCACGAACGCGTCCGCGACCTCCGGCAGGCCCGCCAGCACGCCCTCGATCTCGCCCGGCTCGACCCGGTAACCGCGCAGCTTCACCTGCCCGTCCGCCCGCGCGACGTACGCCACCTCGCCGTCCGCCGTCCAGCGCACCAGGTCCCCGGTGCGGTACATCCGGGAGCCGTCCGCCGCGAACGGGTCCGCCACGAAGCGGTCCGCCGTCGCGCCCGGCCGCCCCAGGTAGCCGCGCGCCACGCCCCGGCCCGCCAGGTACAGCTCGCCCACCACGCCCGGCGCCACCGGGTTCAGCGCCCCGTCCAGCACGTGCAGCCGCATCCCGTCCAGCGGCCGGCCGATCGGCGGCGGCCCCGACGCCTCCGGCCGCACCTCGTACCGGGTCGCGAACGTCGTCGTCTCGGTCGGCCCGTACACGTGCAGCACCCGGGTGCCCGGCGCCGTCGCCGCCACCCGCTGCATCGCGTCCGGCGAGGCCAGCTCGCCGCCCGCGCACACCACCCGCAGTCCCGCGAGTCGAGGCGTCGAAGACGTACGCCGAGTGCATCAGCACCGCGTCCACCGCCCCGTCCGCCCAGGCCGCGTCCGCCGCCAGCGCCGCCACGTCCGCGTGGCTGACCCCGACGCCCTTGGGCAGCCCGGTCGAGCCCGAGGTGAACATCACGTACGCCAGCGCCCGCGGCTCCGGCACGACGACCGGACGGCCCGGGCGCTCCGGCGCGCCGCGCAGCACCCGGCCCAGGCGGTCCAGCACCACCACCGGCAGGCCGCGCCCCGCCACCCACGGCCCGGCCGCGGTCTCCTCGTCCACCACCAGCAGCCGCGGGCGCGCCACCTCCGCCACCCGGTCCAGCCGCTCGCCGGGCCAGCGCGCGTCCAGCGGCACGTACGCCGCCGCCGCCCGCACCACGCCCAGCGACGCCACCACCACCGCCGCCGAACGGCCCAGCAGCACGCCCACCCGGTCCTCCGGCCCGACCCCGTGCCCGGCCAGTACCGCCGCCAACCCGGCCGACAGGCCGTCCAGTTCGGCGTACGACAGGGCCGCCGCGCCGTCCGTCACCGCCACCGCGTCCGGCGCGGAGCGCGCCCGGCGGGCGAACAGCGCGGGCAGCGTCCCGGCGTCGGCGGCGGCAGCGTCGACGGCGGCGTCGCCGGCCGGTCCGGACGGCAGCGCCCGGGCGGTGCCCCAGCGGGCGATCCGCCGGTGCTCCTCGGCCGTCAGCAGGTCGTACCCCGACAGCCGCAGGTCCGGCCGCGCCGCCACCAGTTCCAGCAGCCGCACCAGCCGGGTCGCCAGCGCCCCGGCGGTCGAGCGGTCGAACAGCGCCGTCGCGTACTCCAGCCCCGCCGACAGCCCCGCGCCCTCCTCGGAGAACGAGAAGGTCAGGTCGAACTTGCTCAGCCCGTTGTGCACCAGCCGCTGCTCCACCGCCAGGCCCGGCAGCTCGGGCCGGGCCGCCCGCTGGTTCTGCAGCACCACCACGGTCTGGAACAGCGGGTGGTGGTCCCGCGCCCGCGCCGGGTTCAGCTCCTCCACCAGCCGCTCGAACGGCACGTCCTGGTGCGCGTACGCCGCCAGGTCGAACTCCCGCACCCGGCGCAGCAGTTCGCGGAAGGTCGGGTCGCCCGACAGGTCGGTGCGCAGCACCAGCGTGTTGACGAAGAAACCGACCAGGTCCTCCAGCCCCGGGTCCGTCCGCCCCGCCACCGGCGCCCCCAGCGGGACGTCCTCCCCGGCACCGTGCCGGTGCAGCAGCGTCGCCACCGCCGCCCGCAGCACCATGAACAGCGTGCTGCCCGCCGACCGGGCCAGCCCCAGCAGCGCCGCGTGCAGCGCGGCCGGCACCTCGAACTCCACCACCGCGCCGCGCGGATCCGCCACCGACGGCCGCGGCCGGTCCCACGGCAGGTCCACCAGCCCCGGCAGGCCCGCCAACGCGCCCCGCCAGAAAGCCAGCTGCTCCCGCAGCAGTTCCCCGTCCCCGCGCAGCAGCTCCCGCTGCCACAGCGCGTAGTCGGCGTACTGCAACGGCCGCCCCACCGGGGCCGCCCCGCCCGCCAGCCGGGTCCGGTACGCCTCGCCCAGGTCCCGCACCAGCGGCCCCAGCGACCAGCCGTCGCCCGCGATGTGGTGCAGCACCAGCACCAGCACGTGGTGCTCCGGCGCCGCCCGCAGCAACCGGGCCCGCAACGGCACGTCCACCAGCACGTCGAACGGCTCGCCGACCGCCGCCAGCACCGCCGCCTCCAGGTCCTTCGGCGCGACGCCCTCCACCGGCGGACACGGCGCCGCCTGCGCCGCCGGCAGCACCAGCTGGTACGGCACGCCGTCCCGCTCCGGGAAGACCGTGCGCAGCGACTCGTGCCGCTCCACCACGTCCAGCAGCGCCCCGCGCAGCGCCCGCGGGTCCAGCCCGCCGCGCAGCTCCAGCACCAGCGGCAGGTTGTAGACCGAACCGGGGCCCTCCATCCGGTTCAGGAACCACAGCCGCCCCTGGGCGAACGACAACGGCACCGGATCGGGCCGCCGCGCCGCCACCACCGGCGGCCGGTGCGGCGCCGCCGGGTCCAGCACCCGGGCCAGCGCCGCCGCCGTCGGGTGGTCGAACAGCGTCCGCACCGCGAGGTCCGCGCCCAGCACGGCCCGCACCCGGCCCACCACCCGCATCGCCAGCAGCGAGTGGCCGCCCAGCTCGAAGAACCCCTCCTCCGGCCCGACCGCGGGACGCTCCAGCACCTCCGCGAAGATCCCCGCGACCAGCTCCTCCCGCGCCCCCAGCGGGCCCCGGCCGTCGCCGCGCCCGTCCTGCGGCGCGGGCAGCGCCGACCGGTCCACCTTCCCGTTCGGCAGCAGCGGCAGCGCGTCCAGCACCACCACCGCCTCCGGCACCAGGTGCCCCGGCAGCACCCCCGCCAGCGCCTCCCGCAGCGCCCCGCCCGACACCCCCGCCCCCGCGGCGTACCCCACCAGCCGCGGCCGCCCCGGCACGTCCTCGCGCACCACCGCGCAGGACGCCGACACCCCCGGCAGCGCCAGCAGCGCCGCCGCCACCTCGCCCGGCTCCACCCGGAACCCGCGCAGCTTCACCTGCTCGTCCGCCCGCGCGACGTGGTGCAGCAGCCCGTCCGCCGACCACCGCACCAGGTCGCCGGTGCGGTACATCCGCGCCCCGCCGCCCTCGAACGGGTCCGCGACGAAGCGCCCGGCCGTCAGCCCCGGCCGCCCCAGGTAGCCGCGCGCCAGGTTCGGCCCCGACAGGTACAGCTCCCCGACCACGCCCGGCGGCACCGGCCGCAGCCGCCCGTCGAGCACGTACGCCCGCATCCCGTCCACCGGCCGCCCGATCGGCACCGACCCGCCCGCCGCCGGCGGCTCCGCCCCGGCCACCCGGTGCGCCGTCGCGTCGATCGTCACCTCCGTCGGCCCGTACAGGTTGTGCACCGCCACCCCCCACCGCTCGGCCACCGCCGCCGCCAGGGACCGCGGCAGCGCCTCGCCGCCGCACAGCACCGCCCGCAGGGCGGCGGCGGGCTCCACGCCCTCCTCCGCGAGGACCAGCGCCAGGTGCGAGGGCACGAACTGGGCCACCGTGACGTCGAAGCGACGCATCCAGTCGAGCAGCTCGCGCGGCTCCCGGTTGGCCTCCGCCGGGGTCACGCACACCTCCGCGCCGCAGGTCAACGGCAGCCACAGCTCCCACACGGAGGCGTCGAAACTGGTGGAGGTGCGGGCCAGCACCCGGTCGCCGGGGGCCAGCTCCAGGTGGCGCGCCATCCAGGCCATGTGGTTGGCCAGCGCCAGGTGCGGGACGACCACGCCCTTGGGACGGCCGGTCGACCCGGAGGTGTAGACCACGTACGCGGCCGCCGCCGGATCCACCGGACCGGCCGCTCCCGGACCGGCCGCCTCCGGGAGCGGGGCGTCCAGGGCCAGCCGGGGCACCGGGCCCGCCGCCAGGTCGGCCGGCACGCCCGTCCCGGTGAGCAGCAGCACCGGCCGGGCGTCCTCCAGCATCTGCCGGATCCGCGCCGCCGGGTACCCGGGGTCGACCGGCAGGTACGCCGCGCCCGCCCGCAGCACCGCCAGCATGGCGACCACCGCCTCCACCGACGGCGCGGAGGCCAGCGCCACCAGCGCGCCCCCGCCCACCCCGCGCCCGCGCAGCACGCCCGCCAGCGCGTCGGCCCGGGCGTCCAGCTCGGCGTACGTCAGCCGGGTGCGCGCGTCCCGCACGGCGGGCGCGTCGGGGGTGCGGGCCGCCCGGCCGGCGACCATCCCGGGCACGTCGGAGCCCGGCAGCGGCCGCGACTCGCCGCGCCCCCGCGCCAGGAGCCCCGCGCGCTCCTCGGGCGCCAGCGGGTCGATCATCCCGACGGTCAGCTCCGGATCCTCCGCGACCAGGCCCAGGACCCGGGCGAACCGGTCCGCGAGCGCCCGCGCCGTCCCCCGGTCGAACAGCTCGGCGGCGTACTCCAGGTGGCCGCCGAGGCGGACCCCGTCGTCCCCGTCCAGCTCGGTGAGCGAGAAGGTCAGGTCGAACTTGCTGGTCGACGGCGGCCCCGACAGGTCCCGCACGGTGACGCCCGGCAGGTCGAGCACGGCCGGACGCTGGCTCTGCAGCACCAGCATGGTCTGGAACAGCGGGTGGTGGCCGCCGGACCGGTCCGGGTTGAGCTCCTCCACCAGCCGCTCGAACGGCAGGTCGGCGTTCTCGAACGCGGCCAGGTCGAACTCCGCCACCCTGCGCACCAGTTCACGGAAGCCCGGGTCACCGGACAGGTCCGCGCGCAGCACCACGGTGTTGACGAAGAACCCCACCAGCTCGTCCAGCGCCTCGTCGGTGCGCCCCGCCAGCGCGGTGCCCAGCGGGACGTCGGTGCCCGCGCCGTGCGCGTGCAGCGTCACGGCCAGCGCCGCGTGCAGCACCATGAACGGCGTGCAGCCGCTCTCCCGGGCCAGCCGCACCAGCCGCCCGTACGTCCCGGCGTCCAGCTCGAACGGCACCGCGCCGCCCCGGTGGCCGGGAACGGCCGGACGGGGCCGGTCCCACGGCAGCGCGACCGGCCCCGGCAGGTCGGCCAGCGCCTCGCGCCAGAACCCGAGCTGACGCGCGGCCAGGCCCTCCGGGTCGTCGTCCGCGCCCAGCAGCCGCCGCTGCCACAGCGCGTAGTCCGCGTACTGCACCCGCAGCCGGGGCCACTGGGGCCCGCCGCCGCCCGTCCGGGCCCGGTACGCGGCCCCCAGGTCCCGGCACAGCGGAGCCAGCGACCAGCCGTCGGCCCCCACGTGGTGCAGCACCAGCACCAGCACGTGCCGCTCCGGCCCCAGCCGCAGCAGCCGCGCCCGCACCGGCAGGTCGACGGCGAGGTCGAACGGCTCCGCCGCCGACCGCGCCACCACCCCGGCCACCCACTCCCGCACCGGCCCGTCCTCCGGCCCGCCGGCCGCGTCACCCGCCACGTCACCCGCCGGGGGAGCGTCGACCTCCAGCGGCACCAGCGCGGCGGCCGCGGCGGGCTCCAGCACCACCTGCCGGGGCACGCCGTCCCGCTCCGCGAGGACCGTCCGCAGGCTCTCGTGCCGCTCCAGCACGTCGCCCAGCGCCGACCGCAGCGCGGCCGCGTCGAGCGGCCCGTCCAGCGCCAGCACCAGCGGCACGTTGTAGACGTCGTCGCCCGCGCCCCCGGCCGCCCCCGAACCGGCGGCCCCCGCCCGGTTGAGGAACCACAGCCGCTGCTGCGCGAACGACAGCGGCAGCGGGTCGGGTCTGCGCTCCGCGACGAGCGCGGGCCGGCCACCGGCACCGGCAGGGCGCAGGACGGCCGCCAGCGCGGCGACCGTCGGGTGCCCGAAGACCTCGCGCAGCCCCACCTCGGCACCCGTGGCCGCCCGGATCCGGGCGGCCAGCCGGGTGGCCAGCAGCGAGTGCCCGCCCAGGGCGAAGAAGTCGTCGTCGACGCCGACCCGCTCCAGGCCCAGGACCTCGGCGAACAGGCCCGCCAGCACCTCCTCGCGCGCGGTGCGCGGCGCGGTCCGGGCGGCCGGCGCCACCGGTGCGGGCAGCGCCCGCCGGTCCACCTTGCCGTTGGCGTTCAGCGGCAGCGCGTCCAGCAGGACGAACGCGCCGGGCACCGTGTACGCGGGCAGCACCCGCCCCAGCGCGCGGGCCAGGCCGGGGCCGTCCGGCCGGGCGCCGGGCGCCGGCACCACGTAGCCGACCAGCCGGGGGTTGCCGGGGACGTCCTCGCGCACCAGCACCCGCGCGTCGTCCACGTCCGGGAGGGCCAGCAGCGCGTTCTCGACCTCCGCGGGCTCGATCCGGAAGCCGCGCAGCTTCACCTGCCCGTCCGCCCGCCCCACGTACTCGACGTCGCCGTCCGCCGTCCAGCGCACCAGGTCCCCGGTGCGGTACACCCGCGCGCCGCCGCCCTCGAACGGGTCGGCGACGAACCGCGCCGCGGTCAGGTCCGGCCGTCCCAGGTAGCCGCGGGCCACCCCCGCGCCGCCCACGTACAACTCGCCCACCACGCCGGGCGGGACGGGCCGCAGCGCCGCGTCCAGCACGTACAGGCGCATCCCGTCCAGCGGCCGGCCGATCGGCGGCACCCCGGACGCCTCCGGGCGCACCTCGTACCGGGTCGCGAACGTCGTCGTCTCGGTCGGCCCGTACACGTGCAGCACCCGGGTGCCCGGCGCCGCCCCGGCGATCCGCCGCATCAGGTCGGGCGCGGCCGCCTCGCCGCCCGCCGCGACCACCCGCAGGCGTCGAGGCGTCGAAGACGTACGCCGAGTGCATCAGCACCGCGTCCACCGCCCCGTCCGCCCAGGCCGCGTCCGCCGCCAGCGCCGCCACGTCCGCGTGGGTGACCCCGACGCCCTTGGGCAGCCCGGTCGAGCCCGAGGTGAACACGGTGTACGCCAGCCGGTCGCCGCGCACCGGCCCCGGCAGCGCGCCGGGACGCTCCGGCGCGCCGCGCAGCACGCCGCCCAGCCGGTCCACCACCAGCACCGGCAGCCGCCCGGCGGCCTCGGCCACCCACTCCCGCCCGGCCGCCGCCTCGTCGACCACCAGGGCCCGCACCCGGCCCACCCCGGCCGCCCGGTCCAGCCGCTCGCCGGGCCAGTCCGGGTCCATCGGCACGTACGCCGCTCCCGCGACCACCGCGCCCAGCGAGGCCGTCACCACCGCCGCCGAACGCCCCACCAGGACGCCGACCCCGTCCTCGGCCCGCACCCCCCACCCGGTCAGCGCCCGGCCCAGCGCGGCGGCCGCCCGCTCCAGCTCCCCGTACGAGAGCACCGCGCCGCCGTCCCGCACCGCCGGGGCCGCCGGGTGGCGGCGCGCCCGCGCGGCGAACGCCTCCGGCAGACCGCCCCGCGCCGCCCCGGCCGGCAGTCCGGCGCCCCGCCCGCCGGCCAGCAGCTCCCGGGCCTCCCCCTCGTCGACCAGCGGCAGGCCGTCCACCGGCGCGTCGGTACCCGCCGCGGCGAACGCGGCCAGGAAGCCGAGCACGGCCCGCTGGTGCAGCCGGACGTCCTCGGGGTGGTACAGCTCCGGGTTGGTGTCGAAACCGATCAGCGGGCCGGTGCCCTCCGAGCGCTCCGAGACGAACAGGGAGACGTCGTCGACCGGCCCGATCGACAGCAGCCGGGAGGTGGCCGGGCTGCCCGCGAAGTCCAGCGCGTAGTCGTACCCCATGATGTTGACCACCAGATCGGTCAGCCGCGCCCCGCCGTCCGCGAGGTTCAGCTCCCGGGCCAGCTGCTCGCGCGGGAAGCGCCGGTGCCGCAGCGCCCCGCGCATCTCGGCGGCCACCGCCCGCACCAGCCCCCCGACCGTCACGCCCGGCTCGACGGCCAGCGGCAGCGGCAGGATCGTCGCGGTCATCCCGACCGCGCCCCGCAGCCCGCCGGGGCGCCCGTGCGAGGCCAGCCCCACGCAGACCTCCCCGCGGCCGGAGACCCGGGCCGCGTACGCCGCCACCGCCGCCACCAGGACGGCGCTCCAGGTCGTGCGGCTCTCCGCGGCCAGCCGCCGCAGCCCGTCGAACACCGGCAGCGCCAGCGTCTCGCCGGTGTGCAGCCCGCCCGCGCCCGGCCCTCCGGCGCCCCCGCCGTCCCGGTCGGTGCGCCGGCGCAGCAGCCCGCCCCCGCCCGCCCCCTGGTCCGCGCGGTCCGCGAACCGCCCCACCCAGTACGCCCGGTCCGCCGCGAAGCGCTCCGAGGCCCGGTAGGCGGCCTCGTCCGCCACCAGCTCCCGCAGCGCCCGCCCGCCCGGCGGCACCGCCACCGCCGCCGGGTCCGCGCCGCCCACCGCCCGGGTGTACAGCTCGGCGGTGGCCCGCGCGAGCACCGCGCCGCTCAGGCCGTCCACCGCGATGTGGTGGTAGCGGACGTACCAGTAGTGCAGGTCCGGCCCCAGCCGCAGCAGCGCGTGGTGGTGCGCGGGCGCCGCCACGTCGTCGACGAGGGCCGTCTCCCCGGCCATGTACCGCTCCGCCGCCGCCACCGGGTCCGCCGCCCCGGTCAGGTCCACCACCCGCAGCCGCCGCCGGGGCTCCCGAGGCCGCACCACCCGCTGCCGGACCCGGCCGTCCCGCTCCACCAGCACCGTGTTGGCGCTGTCGCACAGGTGCAGCACCCGGTCCACCGCCACCGCGAACAGCTCCTCGTCGAGCCCGCCGCGGATCTCCAGGCACTCGGCGATGTTGTACTTCGGACTGTCCGGGTCGAGCAGCTGGCCGTACCGCACGCCCTCCTGCGCCGCGGTCAGTTCCAGCAGTTCGGTAGCGGACTCGTCCGACGGGACGGGACGGTTTTCGGGCATGCCGACGACACCTCGGTTCGGTGGGGGATTTCCAGCGGTGAACGGGGAGCACCACGGACGCGGGCCGACCGCCTGGTCGGCCCGGGAACGCCCGTGGGGGAGAAATTCCCGATGAATTCGCGGGGGAATGCCGCCGGGAGCCGCGGAACGCGGCCCCCGGCCCGCGCCGGTCGATCCGGTGCGCGCGGGGGAATCCCACCACGCGGCAATCCGGGGAGGGTCAGCCGGTGCCGGACTCCATCGCCGCGACCAGGCCGGCCGGGCGCATGTCGGTCCAGACCCGCTCGATCACGTCCAGGCACTCCTGCCGGGACCCCTCGCCGCCCACCTGCTCCCAGCCGCCCGGGACGTCCAGGTGCGCGGGCCAGAGGGAGTACTGCGCCTCGGAGTTCACCAGCACGAAGAAGCGCCCGAATTCGTCGTCGAAAGGATTGCTCACGTTTCCCACCCCTGGTCGGTTGTCGGTCCGGTGTTACTGCTGAACGGCCCGCCGGTCTCCCGGACGCGCCGTGGTGATGCCCCCGTATTCCCCTGCCCCCCGGCGCGGTCGTCCGCGCGTTCCGCTCCCGGGGGACGGCGGTGCGACGGCCGCGCACGTCGGCGACCCGCCCGGCGCACGGCTTCCCCCGTAAAACATAACTATTCCTATCACGTTGTCGGGTTCATCGAGGTCGCGATGAATGATCTCTCCGTGATCCCCGCGTAATCATTCAAATGAGCGAATGCGAAAAAGCCCCGGTCATATGCCAATTCGCTCGTCAGTGCGCACCGCCGACCGTTTCGACCGATTGTCGACCGGTATGTCCCGGCCTGTTCCGCCCGCCCGTCGACGCTCCCCCCGTGACCCCCGAGCGCCCCTGCGGCCCGGGCGTGCTCCCGTACGCCCGCCGTACGCCCCCACCCCGCCCCCGCCCGCGACCACCCCGCCC
>NZ_JNWZ01000056.1 GCF_000716545.1 Kitasatospora phosalacinea | reverse complement strand
TTCGCCTACAACACCGCCGCCCTGCCCCTGGCCGCCACCGGACTCCTCAACCCCATGATCGCCGGCGCCGCCATGGCCTTCTCCTCGGTCTTCGTGGTCGGCAACAGCCTGCGCCTGCGGACCTTCAAGGCCCGCTGAACCGTCCGAGCACCGATCGGTCCGGCCCGGGAGCCCCCTCCTCGGGCCGGACCGGTCAGTTTCCGAGAAGCCCCCGGCCCCGGCCCGTTCCTAGGATTGGGGACGTCAGCAGGGAACGGGAACGGGAGGACCGGTCATGGCGGAGAAGCACGAGGGTTTCACGGCGGACGAGCGCGCGGCGATGAAGGAGCGCGCCAGGGAGCTGAAGGCGGAGTCCAAGCGGGCGTCGGCGGCGGCGAAGGCCGCCGAGGCGGAGAAGGACCTGCTGGAGAAGATCGACGAGATGCCGGAGGAGGACCGGGTGCTGGCCCGGCGCTTCCACGAGATCGTCACCGAGGTCGCGCCGCAGCTGGCCCCGAAGACCTGGTACGGCATGCCGGCCTACAACAACGCGGACGGCAAGCCGGTGTGCTTCTTCCAGAGCGCCGCCAAGTTCAAGTCCCGCTACGCGATGATCGGTTTCAGCGACAACGCCAAGCTGGACGACGGCGCGATGTGGCCCACCTACTTCGCGATCGCCGAGCTGGGCGAGGCGGAGGCGGCCCGGGTCGCCGAGCTGGTCGAGCGCGCGGCGTCCTGAGCCGCCGTCAGCCGGTCCGGCGTCAGCGTCCGGCGAACAGGCCGTTGAGGGTGCCGTAGTCGAGCGCGCCGTCCAGCGTCCCGTACGTGCCGGGGCCGAGCAGTTCGGCGGCGGCCCGGTGGGCGGCGGTGTACGCGGCCTGGGCGAGCGCGGTGCCCAGGCTGATCCGGCGGACCCCGGCGGCGGCGAGCTCCGCGACGGTCGGGCCGCCCGGGACGGCCATCGCGTTGACCGGCAGCGGGGACGCGGCGGTCAGCTCCTTCAGCGCGGCGAGGTCGAGCAGGCCGGGGACGAACAGCGAGTCGGCCCCGGCCGCCGCGTACGCCCCGGCCCGGCGCAGCACCTCCGCCGGGCGGTCCCGCTCGGCGCCGATGCCGAACAGGTGGACGTCGGTGCGGGCGTTGACCAGCAGCCCCGGCAGTCCGGCCTCGGTGGCGGCCGTCCGGGCGGCGCGCAGCCGGGCGGACTGCTCGTCGACGGTGAACAGCGGGCCGCCGGGGGCCGTCGAGTCCTCCAGGTTGACGCCGACCGCGCCCGCCGCGACCACCGCGCGGACGGTCTCCGCCACGTCCTCGGGGGCCGGCCCGTAGCCGCCCTCGACGTCGGCGGTCACCGGGACGTCCACGGCGGCGGCGATCCGGCGCACCATCTCGGCCATCGCCGCCCGGTCCAGGCCCTGCCCGTCGCCGCGCCCCGCCGACCAGGAGACGCCGCCGCTGGTGGTGGCGATCGCGGACGCCCCGGCCGAGGCGATCACCGCCGCGCTGCCCGCGTCCCAGGCGTTGGGCAGCAGCAGCGGCGCGTCGGCGGCGGCCAGCGCGCGCAGGGCGGCGGCGTGCTCGGCGGAACGGGCGGGGAGGGTGTGGTTCGGCATGGGGGGCTCGCTTCCGGTGCGGTGCTCGGGGTGACGCGACCATCCTGGCGGAGCCGACCGGGCGGGGCCGACTGATTAAGCTGGGGCCGAATCGGCGGTGGCGTACGGCGGAGGTGGCGGGGTGCGGACGGGGCTGCCGCTGTCGGTGGGCGACCTGGCGCTGACCAGGTTCGCGGTCTCACCGATGTGGGAGGTGGTCGCCGCCTTCCGTGCGCTGGCCGCCGACCCGGTGCCCGCGCCGCACCGCCGCTGGGCCGCGCAGGTCCGGCCGCGGCTGGCCGCCGCCGGGCTGGACCGGGGCTGGCTGGCCGAGCTGATCCCGCCGCACGGGCACCTGCCGGACTTCCTCAACCCCGTCCCCGGCGTGCCGGTCGCCGAGCTGGCGGCCGAACTGGCGGCGATCCGGGCCACCGGGCCCGAACTGCTCCGGCACGACCTGGACTGCCTGCGCACCGACCTGGGCGCCCGGGGCGGCGGGCGGGGCGTCCGGGCCGGCGGGCGGGGCGTCCGGGCCGGCGGGCGGCTGCGCGTGCTGGAGCGCGAACCCGAGCAGGCGCTGCGCCGGATCACCGTCGAGATCGAGGCGTTCTGGCAGCTCGCCCTGGCCCCGTACTGGTCGCGGATCCGCGCGGTGCTGGAGGCGGACGTCCTGCGGCGGGCCCGGCAGGCCGCCGAGCGGGGCAGCGCGGCGATGCTCGGCGAACTGCACGGCACGGCGCGCTGGGCGGACGGCACCCTGCACCTGTCGGAGCGGCACTGCGCCGTCACCCGGATCGCGACCGGCGCCGGGCTGCTGCTGGTGCCCTCGGTGTTCGCCTGGCCCCGGCTGCTGACCCGCACCGTCGCCCCCGACCCCCCGCAGCTGTGCTACCCCGCGCTGGCCGCCGCGACCGTCTGGGAGCACCGCCCGGGCCCGCGCGCCGAAGCGCTCGCACCGGTGCTCGGCCGCACCCGCACCCTGCTGCTGGCCGAGCTCGACGCGCCCGCCTCCACCACCGAACTCGCCGCCCGCTGCGGGCTCTCCGCCCCGGCGGTGTCCCAGCACCTCACCGCGCTGCGCGCCGCCGGGCTGGTCTCCTCGCACCGGGCCGGGCGCTGCGTGCTGTACGCCCGGACCGGTGTCGCGGACGCCTGGTTGGACGTCCTGCCCTGATCTCACCCCCCGTACGCGCGGAGGGTGAGCAGGGCGGCCAGGGTGACGCCCGGGCGGGCCTCGTTCTCGGTGGCGGCGGACCAGCGGGCCCAGTTGACCGGCCAGCCGCCGTCCGGGAGTTGGGCGGCGGCGAGGTGGTCGAGGCCGCGTTCGAGTTCGGCGTCGGTGAACCAGGCGCGGGCCAGGCTGTCCGGGCGGGACGCGTAGTCGTGCGGGAAGTGGAACTCGCCGGGCGCGTAGCCGGGGGCGAGCCGGGCCTGCTCGGGGCGGGCCGGGTCGAGCAGCACCAACCGCTGCTCGCGCACCGACTCGCCCAGCCGGGCGGCCTGTTCGGCGGCCCAGGCCCGGTCCGGCGCGGCGTCCAGGAAGCCGACGGCGGTGATCACCTCGTACGGGTGGGTGGTGCCGATCGCCTCGATCGCCCGGCGGCAGAAGGCCTCCGCGCCGGTCAGCCAGGGGTGGCGCAGGCCGGCCCGGAGCAGCGGGGCGGCGATCTGGCCGGTGGAGAGCAGTTCGGCGGGAGGGTCGTCGGCGATCGGCAGGAAGGGCGGGTGCGGGTAGCGGCGCAGGCTGGGCAGGACGGCCGGGACGCCGCCGTCCGGGGTGGTCGACGTGGCCGCCCAGTCGCAGAGTTCGGCACCGCGCGGGCCGTCCAGGGCGCCGGCCTCGGCGAGGATCCGGGCGGCCGCGCCGGCCGCGAGCGGTTGGGCGGCGGGGCCCCGGACGTCCGGTTCCAGGCCGTACGCCCAGCCGCCGTCCGGGGCCCGGTAGGCGTCCAGGGCGGCGAGGACGCCGGCCGGGTCGGGGGCGGGGCCGAAGAGGTGCGCGAAGCGCCGCTGTTCGAGGACCCGGCCCGCCGTCCACAGGTAGTCGGCTGCCCGCCCGATCGTGCTGTCGTCGATGCGTGTCACGGCCCGACCGTACGGGCCGGAGGGGATTTCCGCACGGACCGATGAGTTCCGCCGGTGCGCCTCGTCCATCCCTGTGACAGCAACAGGCAGCGCGGCGAGCAGCGCGCGGAACGGACGGAGCGGCAGGATGGGCGAGCAGAGGACGGGCGTCAAGGGACCGGCGAGCTACTTCCCCTCGATCGAGCAGAAGTACGGGCGTCCGATCGCCGAATGGCAGCAGTTGATCATCGACTCGCCGCTGACCAAGCACATGGAACTGGTCGGCTGGCTCAAGTCCGAGTACGGGCTCGGCCACGGCCACGCCAACGCGCTGGTCGCGCACACCCTCGCCACCGCGGGCAAGTAACCACCGACGTTCACAGGGGAGTTGGAATGACCGAGTACACGACCTCCGCCGACGGCACCCGCATCGCCTACCAGGTGGCCGGGGACGCCGGCCCGGCCGTGGTGATCGTGGACGGCGCGATGTGCCACCGCGCGTTCGGGCCCTCGGGCGGGCTGGCCGCCGAACTCGCCGACGCGCACCGGGTGTTCAGCTACGACCGGCGCGGCCGCGGCGAGAGCGGCGCCGGCGGGCCGTACGCCGTGCGGCGGGAGGTGGAGGACCTGGCGGCGCTCGTCGCGGCGGCGGGCGGCCGGGCGACGCTGCTGGGCCTGTCCTCCGGCGCGGCCCTGGCGCTGCGGGCCGCCGGGGCGGGCGTCGGGGTGGAGCGGGTGGTGGCGTACGAGCCGCCGTTCAGCACCTCCGAGGAGCAGCGGGCCCGGTTCAAGGAGTACCGCGCGGGCGTCGAACAGGACGTGCTGGCGGGCGAGCCGGGCGAGGCGGTGGCCCGGTTCATGGCCTTCGTCGGCACCCCCGGACCGATGGTCGCGCAGCTGCGCGAGTCGCCGGCGTGGCCGGCCTTCCTGGCGGTGGGGCCGACGCTGGTGAACGACGCCGAGGTGCTGGACGGTGCGGAGGGCGCGCCGGTGCCCGCCGGGCTGCTGGCCGGGCTGCCGGTGCCGGTGCTGGTGGCCGACGGCGGGCTGAGCCCGGCCCTGCTGCGGGACGCGGCCGCCGCGACGGCCGCCGCCGCGAACGCCTCCGCCGGGGGTGCCGAGTACCGCACCCTGGAGGGGCAGACCCACGAGGTCGCGCCGGAGGTACTGGCGCCGGTGGTGGCCGAGTTCATCGCCCGGGGCGCCCAGGGCTGAGCCCGGGCCGAACCGGGCCGGGGCTGGGACAGGACAGGGCCGGACCGGGCTGGGGCAGGACCGGGCTGGGACAGGGCTGGGACAGGGCTGGGACAGGGCTGGGGCGGGCCCGGGCCGTCAGGGCGCGTCGACCAGGCGGCGCAGCAGTCGGCTGAGCCCGTCCCCGTCGAGGGCCGGTGAGCCGTGGGCGGCGGGGGCGAAGAAGGCGCGGTCGACGGCCTCGACGGCCGGGATCGCGGCGCGGGCGAGGGCGACGCCGCGCGGGGTGATGCGCAGGCGGCGGGCCCGGGTGTCGTCCGGGTCGGTGGTGCGGTCGAGCAGGCCCTTGGCCTCCAGCTTCCGCACCACCTGGGAGGTGGTGCGGACATCGGTCCCGGCCTGCGCGGAGAGCTCCTGCTGGTTGGGGGTCTCGCCCCGTTCGTTGAGCCACCAGGCGCAGGAGAGCAGCACGAACTGCGGGTGCGTCAGGTCGTGCGGGGCGAGGGCGGCGGCGACCTCACGCTGCCAGCGCAGGGTGGTGTGCCACAGCCAGAACCCGGGGCTGTTCGCCGGGCCCTCGACCAGTCCGTCCATGCCGCTCTCTCCTCCGCGCGTTCCAGTCGCTCCGGCCGCTCCGGCCGGACAGTCAAGCACGGCCCGGCGGTCAGACGGTCCGTCCGGGCCGCTCGGGCCGCTCGGCGCGGGCGAGCAGGGCCGCCATCGCCTCCGGGAAGTCCTCGGTGATCATCGGGCCGAGTTCGGGGCCGAGCAGGGCGGCGTCCGGGCCGGTGATCTCCAGGCGGTGGACCACCCGGGTGCCGCCGCCGGGGAGGGCGGTGAGGGTGTGCGAGAAGTCCAGCACCGCGCCGCCGAACTCGGTCCGGTCGGCGTAGGCGCGCTCCGGCTCGATCCGGGTGATGACGGAGACGATCGGCTGCTGCCCGGCGGGCGTCATCGTGACCTTGCCGCCGACCTCGAACGGGCCGTCCAGGGCGACCGCCTCCATCGAGGTGTCCCAGTCCGTCCAGTTGTCCAGGTCGCTGAGCACGGCCCAGACGGCGTGCGGCGCGGCGGCGGTCTCGGCGGTGTACTCGTGCTGCCACATGGCGGTTCCCCCTGGTTCGGCGGCCGGGCGGCCGACTCCGCCCGACTTCATCTACGCAGAGATTATCTCCGCAGGGATCATCGCCGCAAGGCAGGGGCGCGCACCGCGTGCGACGGGGCGGAAAGGCACTGCACCGGCTTCCCCGGCCCTGCTACGGTCGGGACGAATCCACCCCGCCGAAACCGTTGCGACCCGAGGAGAACCGACTCCGATGCATGATGCCCGCGTCCTGATCGACCTGGGGGACGAAGCCGTCCGACTGCTGGCGCGTCGTGGCTACCGGCTCGACCTGTCCGCGCTGGAGGCACTGCAGTCCCGCCGCAACAGCGGCATCCAGGCCGGCGACGAACTGCGGGCCCGCTCGAAGCAGGTCGCCCAGGAGGTGCAGCGCACCGCGAAGCAGGGCGGGGACGTCACCGAGCTGAAGGAGACCGCCCGGGCGCTGAAGGAGCAGGTTCAGCAGAACGAGGCGGAGTTGGAGCAGGTCCAGCAGGAGCTGACCGACCTGCTGCTGACCATCCCCAACCTGCCGGCCGACGAGGCCCCCGACGGCTTCTCCGACGAGGACGCCCGCGAGCTGCGCCGGGTCGGCGAGCCGCAGCGCTTCGGCTTCGCCCCCAAGGACCACGTCGACCTCGGCGAGACCATGGGCATCATGGACTTCGGCCGGGCCACCAAGTTGTCAGGCTCGCGCTTCAGCGTGCTGCGCGGCGCCGGCGCCGCCCTGGAACGGGCCATCGTCGCCCTGCTGCTGGACGTGCACACCCGCCGCCACGGGTACGTCGAGCACTCGGTGCCGTACCTGGTGAACCGGCGCACCATGACCGGCACCGGGCAGCTGCCGAAGTTCGAGGAGGACCTGTTCAAGACCGGCGTCGCCGACCGGGACCTCTTCCTGATCCCGACCGCCGAGGTCCCGCTGACCAACCTGTACGCGGACGAGATCGTCCCGCCGGCCGACCTGCCGCTGGCACTCACCGCGCACACCCCGTGCTTCCGCTCGGAGGCCGGCTCCTACGGGCGCGACACCCGCGGCCTGATCCGGCTGCACCAGTTCTCGAAGGTCGAGATGGTGCGGATCTGCGCGGCCGAGCAGTCCCGGGAGCAGATGCAGCTGATGGTCTCGCACGCCGAAACCTGCCTCCAGGAACTCGAACTCGCCTACCGCGTCGTGGCGCTGGCCGCCGGCGACACCGGCTTCTCCGCTCGGCTGACGTACGACCTGGAGGTGTGGCTCCCCAGCCAGGACACCTACCGGGAGATCTCCTCGGTGTCGGACTTCGGCACCTTCCAGGGCCGCCGGGCCGGCATCCGCACCCGGGACGAGAAGGGCAAGCCGACCCCGGCCGCCACCGTCAACGGCTCCGGCCTGCCGCTGGGCCGCACCATCGCGGCAGTGCTGGAACAGCACCAGCAGGCCGACGGCTCGGTGCTGCTGCCCAAGGCGCTGCACCCGTACCTGGGCTTCGCCCGGATCGCCGCCGACGGCACGCCCGTCGCGGAGTAAGGCTGCCGGAGCGGCCGGTGGCGCGCGGCGGTCGGCCGCGCGCCACCGGCGCGCTCGGGCTCGGCGTTCAGTCACCGGTACCGCGTCACCGGTACCGCGTCACCGGTACCGCGTCACCGGTACGCGAGCGTCGACGCTCACGCACCGGCGTTCACGCACCGGTGGGAACCCGAGCGACGACCCGCCAGCCCGGCCCCTCCGGACCGGCCGCCAACTCGCCGCCGAGCGCGGCGATCCGCTCGCGCAGCACGGCGAGGCCGGTGCCGCCGCCCGGGTGCGGGCGGGGGTGGGCGGGGCCGTCGTCGGTGACGGTGGCGGTGAGGCCGGTGCCGGGGGCGTGGGCGAGTACGACGGTGACGTGCCGCGCGGCGGGGGCGTGCCGGCGGACGTTGGTGAGCGCCTCCAGCACGACCCGGTAGGCGGCGTCCTCGACGGCGTCCGGCAGCGCGGGCAGTCCGGCCAGGCCGTGCAGCTCCGGCGGGGTCGCGGAGTCGCCGAGCAGTTCCGGGAGTTCGGCCAGTGCGTGGCGGCGGGGCGTAGCGCCTCCGGGATCCCGCAGGGCGTCCAGGGTGTGGTCCATGGAGGCGAGGGCGCGCTGCCCGGCGGCCTCCAGCCGGGCCAGCAGCCGGTCGTCCTCCGCCTCGTCGCGGCCGCCGGCGAACCGTGCGGCCTGCACCTCCAGCAGGATGCCGGTCAGCTCGTGGGCGACGTAGTCGTGCAGGTCCCGGGCGACGGCCAGGCGCTGTTCGCGGCGGGCGTCGTCGACCGCGCGGGCCCGGCGCTCGTCCTGCCGGCGCAGGTACAGGCCGGTGCCGACGGCGGCGGCGACCGGGAAGGCGGCGAGGAACAGCCCGGCGACCGAGGCGTCCAGCGGCGCCGGCTGCCGGAGCGTGAACCGCAGCGGCAGCGCCGGCGCCGCGAACGCCCCCAGCCCGCCGCCCCACCAGACCCGGCGCCCCGGCAGGACGCGGACCGCGCGCACCGTCAGCACCAGCAGCGCCGCGTACTCGACCGGCATCCAGAGCAGTGTCAGCCCGTTCTCGCCGACGTAGCCGACGTAGCCGAGGTCGACGGCGAGCGACAGCCCGGCCGCCCCGAACACCGCCGACGGCCCGCCCAGGACGGTGAGCGCGAGCACCACGACGGCCGTCAGCGCCGGGATCCAGGACTGCCACGGGCCGAACGGAGCGGGTGCCAGCAGCAGCGGCGCGGCCGCGGCGGTCAGCACCCGGCGGGCGGTCACGGCAGGTCCGCCAGGTAACCCAGCTCGAACGCCCGCATCGCCACGCCCACCCGGTTGCGGACGCCCAACTTGCGCTGCACGTGCGCGACGTGCGTCTTGACGGTGCCCGGCGAGATGAACAGCGCGGCCGCGATGTCGGCGTTGGTGCGGCCCTCGGCGACCTCCCGGACGATCTCGATCTCGCGCGGGGTGAGCGGCTCCGGCAGCGGTTCGGCGTCCGGGCGGCGGCCGGTGACGTGGCGCAGCAGCCGGACGGTCACGGACGGGCTGATCAGGCTGTCCCCCGCCACGGCGGCGCGCACCGCCTCGATCAGCAGCGCCGGCCCCGAGCGCTTGAGCAGGAAGCCGGACGCGCCGCCGCGCAGCGCCGGGTACACGTACTCGTCCAGGTCGAAGGTGGTCACCACGACCACCTTGACCTGCGGGTCGGCGCCCGGCCCGCACAGCCGCCGGACCACCTCCAGGCCGTCCATCCGGGGCATCCGGACGTCGACCAGGGCGACGTCGGGGCGCAGCGCCCGGGCGGCCTCGACGGTGGCGACGCCGTCGCCCGCCTCGCCGACCACCTCCAGGTCGGGCTGGGTCCCCAGGATCCGCCGCAGCCCTCGCCGCACCATCTCCTGGTCGTCGGCGATCAGCACCCGGATGGTCACCCGCGGATTCTGCCACAGGGGCACCCGTGGGGATGCGGGGCGCCGGGCGGGGTAGCTGACAGGACGTTACCGTCGATGGATGGGAGAGGCGGCGATGGTGGAGCAGCCGACGAGGGCGGTGTGGCTGGCCCGGGCGGCGATCGGCTGCGGGCTGCTGGCGGTACTGGTGCTGGCCGCCGGAGCCGGGTTGCGCGGGGCGCTGGTGGTCGCGGTCGGGGTGGCCGCGCTGGCGCTGATGGCGATCGGCGTGTGGTGGGCGCTGTCGCGGCGCGGGCCGCTGCGCTGGCTGGGGGTGCTGCTGGCGGCGGCGGCCCCGGCGGGGGCGGTGGTGCTGTACGTCGGCGGCGGGACGTGGCCGTGGGTGCTGGGCGCGGTGGCGCTGTGGGCGGTCGGCCTGTGGCTGGCCCGGGTGGCGCTGCGTTCGGCCCGGGGCGCGAAGGAGATGCCGGAGCGGGAGGTGGACGCGCCGCGCAGGCCCGTCCTGATCATGAACCCGAAGTCCGGCGGCGGGAAGGTGGAGAAGTTCCGGCTGGCGGAGCGGGCCCGCCGGTCGGGCGCGGAGGTCGTCCTGCTGGACCCGGACGCCCACCAGGACGTCGTGGAGCTGGCCGAGCGGGCCGTCGCGGACGGCGCGGACCTGCTGGGCGTGGCGGGCGGCGACGGCACCCAGGCGCTGGTCGCCCAGGTCGCGGCGCGGCACGGGCTGCCGTTCCTGGTGGTCTCGGCGGGCACCCGCAACCACTTCGCGCTCGACCTCGGCCTGGACCGCGACGACCCGGCGCGCTGCCTGGACGCGCTGACCGACGGCGTGGAACTGCGGGTCGACCTGGGCGAGGTCGCGGGCCGGGCCTTCGTCAACAACGTCTCCTTCGGCACCTACGCGGAGATCGTCCAGAACCCCGAGTACCGGGACGCGAAGACCTCCACCGTCCTGGCGATGCTGCCCGACCTGCTGGTCGGCTACGCGGGCGCGAAGCTCACCGCCGAGGTCGGCGGGGAGCTGCTGGAGCACCCGCAGGCCGTCCTGGTCAGCAACAACCCGTACGACGCGGGCGACCTGCTCGATCCGGGGCGGCGCTCGCGGATGGACCGCGGACGGCTGGGCGTGCTGGGCGTGCGGGTGGACGGCGCGGCGCAGGTCGCGGACCTGGCGCTGCGTGGTACGAGTGCCGAGGCGGTGTCGGTGCTGGCCGGCCGCGAGGTGCTGGTCACGGCGGACGTGCCGAGCATCCCGGTCGCGGTGGACGGCGAGGCCCTGGAACTGGACGTCCCGGTGCGCTGCGTCATCCACCCCGGTGCGCTGCGGGTGCGCGTCCCGCGTGACCGGCCGGGCACGGTGGCCCCGGCTCCGGCCTTGAAATGGAGCCGCCTGGCGCACCTCGCGTCGGGCCGAACGAACACGAACGGCGGTGTGTGGTGAAGGCGTTGACGCAGTGGGTGCTGGCCGGGCAGCGAGTGGTCGCGGACCTGTCGGCGGTCGACCAGGCGGTGTACGTCGCGGTGGCCGCGACCCCGACGCCGACCCTGGACCTGCGGCTGCGGCAGCTGTCCACGGCGGCCAACCACTCGAAGATCTCGATCGCGGTGGCCTGCGGACTGGCCCTGGTGCCGGGACGGTCCCGGCGGGCGGCGGTGGTGGGGCTGGCGTCGGTGGCGACGGCCTCGGCGGCGGCGAACCTGCTGGGCAAGTCGCTGGCCCGGCGCAAGCGGCCGGACCGGGTGGCGGGCAAGGTGCCGGAGGCCCGGTTCGTGCCGATGCCGGAGTCGGCGTCCTTCCCCTCCGGGCACACCGCGTCCGCCTTCGCCTTCGCCACCGGGGTCGCCTCCCACCTGCCCTGGGCGGCGGCCCCCCTGGGCCTGCTGGCCGCCTCGGTCGGCTACTCCCGCGTCCACACCGGCGTGCACTACCCGGGCGACGTGGTCGCCGGCGCGCTGCTGGGAACGTTCGCGGGGAGCGTGGTGGCGGGCATCGACGAGTGGTGGCCGCAGCGCTGAGCGGCGGGAGGCGCGCGTTCCGGGCCTCCGACCGGCTGCTACGCCGCGAAGGAGGCGGCCAGGGCGGTCAGGGTCTCGCCGAGCGGGCGGTCGAGGCGGACGGCGGCCAGGTCGTCGCCGCGGGTGGTGCCCCGGGTGACGATGGCGACGGGTTTGCCGGTCTTCGCGGCGTGGCGGACGAAGCGCAGGCCCGACATCACGGCCAGCGAGGAGCCGAGGACGAGCAGGGCGCGGCCGTCGTCCACCAGGCGGTAGCAGTGCTCGACGCGGTCCTTGGGGACGCTCTCGCCGAAGAACACCACGTCCGGTTTGAGCACGCCGCCGCAGGAGGCGCAGGGGGCGACGGCGAACGAGGCGACCAGGTGGTCGGGGAGTTCGACGTCCCCGTCCGGGTTGATCCGCGAACCGGCGTCCCGGAAGGCCGGGTTGAGGGCGGCGAGGCGTTCGTCGAGGGCGGCGCGGGGGGTGACGGCGCGGCAGTCGAGGCAGACCACCCGGTCGAGGCCGCCGTGCAGTTCGACGGCGTCGGCGGTGCCGGCGGCGCGGTGCAGGCCGTCCACGTTCTGGGTGATCACGGCGGCGATCCGGCCGGCCTCGCGCAGCCGGGCCACCGCGAGGTGGCCGGCGTTCGGGCGGGCCCGGGCGATCACCGAGCGGCCGGCGTGGCTGCGCGCCCAGTAGCGGCGGCGGGCGTCCTCCCCCGCGACGAACTCCTGGTACGTCATCGGGGGGCGGTTGCGGCGCACGCCGTCCGGTCCGCGGTAGTCCGGGATGCCGGACTCGGTGGACAGCCCGGCCCCGCTCAGCACCACCACCCCGCCGCCCTCCAGCAGTCGGGCCACCTCGGGGAGTCCGTCCTCGTGCACGCTCATGCCGTCCATTGTGGAACGTCCGGCTCGGGAGCGGAGGAACCCGGCGGCCCAGGCAGTACCCCCACGCACCGCCCGGGCCGCCCCGGGTGCGGCCGTTCCGGCCCCCACAGCCCGAACTTCCGCTGCCTCCTTTGTACTTCCATTCACCACCTGGGCAGAAGGCGCGTACGGACCTTTCTTGGGAGCGCTTCCACGCGGCCACCGCGCGCCGGTCGGCCACCGCGCCGGAAACCGCCCCGCGCGGGCAGGTCGAAATGTCAACTCGCTTGTCATACAAGCAAGTTGACTGGAAACACGGAAGCGGTTCGAATGGTTCCGGAACCTGTCAGACCGAGCCTTCAGCACCGCCCCGGGAGCGACACCATGCACGTCACGCTGTTCCGCCGGGTCCGCCCGTTCGGCGGCCCGGTCACCGACCTGGTCGCCGTGGACGGCGTCCTGGCGGCCGGACCCCCGCCGGGCGCGCGCCCGTCCGTGGTGGAGGGCGGCGGCCGGATCGCGCTGCCGACGCTGGTGGACGCGCACGTCCACCCGGACAAGACCGGCTGGGGCGAGCCCTGGTACAGCCGCCGTCCGGCGCACAGCCTCCCGGAGTACGTGGCCGCCGACGTCGAGCTGTACGAGCACCAGCGCGCCCCGGTCGGCGTGCGCGCCCACCGGCTGCTCGCGCACGCCGTGACCCGGGGCACCCGGGCGGTGCGCGCGCACGTGGACGTCGCCCCCGCGTACGGCCTGGCCGGCGTCACCGGCCTGCGCGAGGCCGCCGAGCGGCTGGCCGGGAAGCTGGACGTGCAGTCGGTGGCGTTCCCGCAGCACGGCGTGGTGCGCACCCCGGGCGCGGCCGAGCTGCTGACCGAGGCGGCCCGCGAGCACCTGGTGGACGCGGTCGGCGGCATCGACCCGGCCGGGTTCGACGGCGGCGCCCCGGACGGCCACGAGCAGCTCGACCTGCTGTTCGGCCTCGCCGAGCGGTACGGCGTGCTGCTCGACGTGCACCTGCACGACCGCGGCGCGGCCGGCCTGGGCCCGCTGCGCGCGCTGGCCGAGCGGACGGTCGCGGCCGGGCTGCAGGGCCGGGTGACGGCCAGCCACGTGTTCTGCCTGCCCGGGCTGCCGCCCGCCGAACTCGACGCGGTGGCCGACCTGTTGGCGGCGGCCGGGATCGCGCTGACCACCGTCGCCCCGTCCGCGCACCAGGTGCTGCCGTTCCGCGAGCTGCGGGCCCGCGGCCTGCGGGTCGGCCTCGGCTCGGACGGCGTCCGGGACTCCTGGAGCCCGTACGGCAACGCCGACATGCTGCACCGGGCGCACCTGCTGGGCTGGACCACCGACGCCCGCACCGACGCGGAGCTGACCGACTGCCTGGAGCTGGCCGCGCACGGCGGCGCCGAGCTGCTCGGCCTGCCGAGGGCCGACCTGGCGCCCGGCTCGCCCGCCGACTTCCTGCTGGTGGACGGCGAGTGCGTCCCGCAGGTGGTGGTCGACCTGCCGCCGCGCGAGCTGGTGGTGAAGGCCGGCCGGGTGGTCGCCGAGCACGGGAGGCTGGTCGGCTGAGGCACGCCGCGACGGCGGCGCCCGCCCCTTCGACAGGGCGGCCGCCGCCGTCCGCGCGCCCGCTCAGTCGCGTTCGACGTCGACCTCGGTCAGCCGGGCGAACCGCTCCGGGTCGGTGCGCCGGATCCGCCGGGCGACCAGCCAGCCGGCCGCCGCGACCACCGGCATCGGTACCAGCAGCAGCCAGTTCACCAGGCCCGAACGCCCGGTCAGCAGGTCGAAGTTGAACAGGGCGAGCACCGCCAGCACGCCCAGCCCGGCCGCCGCCAGCAGCGGCGCCCAGACCACCCGGAACGCCGACATCCCGCGCCGGTCGGTGCGGAAGAACGCGAACACCGCGACCGCCGCCAGCGCCTGCATCACCATGACGCCGAGCACGCCCACGCTGTTCGACCAGAGCAGCACCACCAGGTACGGGTCGACCGCGAGCACCGCGCCCAGCCCGATCACCAGCGCGTTGAACACCGACTGCACCAGCACCGCCTGCCCGGGCGACCCCGTCCGCGGCGAGACCCGGCCCAGGCGGCGCGGCAGCAGGCCCTCGCGGCCCAGCGCGTACAGGTAGCGGGCGGCGGCGTTGTGGAAGGCCAGCGCGGACGCGAACGCCGACACGATGATCAGCACGTGCATGGTGTCCGACAGCCACAGGCCGACGAACCGCTCGGCGGCCCGGAAGGTCAGGTCGGGGCCGCCGTCGGCACGGGCCTGCGCGACCGCCTCGTCGGTGCCGTACGCGCCCATCACGATCCAGGTGCCCAGGGCGTAGAACACCGCCAGGAAGCCGATCGCGATGAAGGTCGCCCTCGGCACGGTGCGGGCCGGGTCGCGGGCCTCCTCGGCGTAGATCGCGGTCGCCTCGAAGCCGGTGAAGGCGCCGATGACCAGCACGAACATGCCCGCCACGCCGGCCTGGGTGAGCAGCGAGGGGTCGAAGGAGACCGGGTCGAGCGCGGCCGTCCCCCGGTCGGCCAGCACCCCGCCCTCCATCAGCAGCAGCGACAGCACCTCCAGCACCAGCGCCACGCCCAGCACCTTCGCCGACAGCGTGACCTTCAGCCAGCCGAGCACGCCGACCACGGCCACGCACGCCCCGGACAGCAGCCACCAGGGCACGTGCGCGCCGGTGCGCTGCTCGATGTGCCCGGCCGCGAAGTAGCCGAACGCGGCCGCCACGCCCGGGGTGATCAGGTTGTAGCTGACCACCGCCACGTAGGCGGTGACCACGCCGAGGGTGCGGCCGAGCCCGCGCGCCACGTACGCGTAGAACGCGCCCGCGTTGCGCACGTACCGGCTCATCGCGGTGAACCCGGCGGCGAACAGCACCAGCAGCGCGCCCGAGATCAGGTACGCGGCCGGCGCGGACGCCCCGCCCACCCCGATCGCGAACGGGGCGATCCCGGCCAGCACGGTCAGCGGCGCGGCCGCGGCGACCACGAAGAACACCAGGTCGGTGGTGCCGATCAGGCCCTTGCCCAGTCGGCCCGGGGCCGGGTCGGGCGGTTCGGCCGGGGCGGACGCCCGGTCCACGGAGGGGTCGAGGGTCATGGTGGGGGTTCCTTCCGGGGTGCTGCGGAGGTGCGTGGGGGTGGGGAACTGCGTTACTGCGGAAGGTCGTCGAGCCGGTCCAGGACGGTGCGGCCGCGGTGCAGCACCAGCAGCCGCCCGGGGTGCGCGGCGACGGCCTCGGGCACCGAGTACGCGGCGACGGCCACCAGGTTCGCGGGCCGCCCGACGGCGATCCCGTACTCCTCGACCCCGAGCGCCCGGGCGGCCTGCCCGGTCGCCAACTCGGCTGCCAGCACGAGTTCCTGATCTGTCATCAGCTCGCCCTGCAGCCCGATGACGGTGGCCCGCTCCAGCATGTCGCCGGTGCCGTACGGCCACCACGCGTCGCGGATGTTGTCGGAGCCGGCGAACACCAGCACGCCCAGCTCGTGCAGCAGCTTCACCGGCGGCATCGTCCGGGCCGGGCCATTGGTCATCACGGCCACTCCGGCCGCCGCCAACGCCGAGGCGGTACGGGTGAGTTCGGGCTCGGCCAACTGGCCCAGGCAGTACGCGTGGCTGACCGCGACCTTCCCGCCCAGGCCCAGCGCGGCCGTCCGCCCGGCGATCGCCCGCAGCTGCGCCGCGCCGGCCCCGCCGCCGTCGTGCAGGTGGATGTCGACGCCCGCGCCGTGCCGCTCGGCCAGGCCGAACACCACGTCCAGCTGGCCGTCCACGTCGTTGTCGAAGCCGAACGGGTCGAGCCCGCCGATCAGTTCGGCGCCCTCGCGCAGCGCCGCGTCCAGCAGGTCGGCCACCCCCGGCTCGGCCACCACGCCGCTCTGCGGGAACGCCACCAGCTGGACGTCCAGCAGCTCCCGCACCCGCTCGCGCGCCTCCAGCACCGCGTACAGGTGGTCCAGCCCGGTGTCCGGGTCGACGTCCACGTGCGAGCGGACGAAGCCGGTGCCCAGCGCCGCCATCCGGCGGGCCAGCGCCTCCGCCCGGTCCGCCACCGGCGTCTGCGCGGCCACCTCGCGGCGCAGCCGCCGCTCCGAGGCGATCTGCCCGCGCAGGTCCGCCGTCGCGCGGTGCGGCTGCCAGGGCGCGCCGAGGAAGGTCTTGTCCAGGTGCGCGTGCCCGTCGACCAGCGCGGGCAGCAGCAGCGCCCCGTCCAGCGCGGCCTCGCCCGCGCCGGGCGCGACGCGCTCGCGCCCGGCCGGGACGGGGGTGATCGCCGCGATCCGGCCGTCGGCGATCCGCAGGTCGGCGCGGGTGCCGTCGGGGAGAGTGGCGTCCAGCAGCAGGTGCGGGCCTGGTGGCGGGAGGGCGGTCACGGGCGGGCTCCGGTGCTCGTCGGGGCGGTGAGCGGCCAAGGTATCTGGTATACCGAATACCAGACAAGAGGGTGTCCGCACCGATCTGGAATGATCTGATCTACTGCCCGCTCCGTCCGCCCGCTTCCGCCTGGAGCCCCCGATGACCGACACCCTCGGCGACGCCCACCAGTCGCTGGCGGACCTCGTCTACGTCCAGTTGCGCGAACGGATCATCGAGGGCGAGTACTCCGCCGGGCAGCGCCTGGTCGAGCGCGAACTCGCCGACAGCATGGGCGTCTCCCGGATCCCGGTCCGCGAGGCCATGCAGCGCCTCGAACGCGAGGGCTTCCTCGCCGTCCAGGCCCGCCGCGGCGCCGTCGTCGCCGACTTCGGCCCCGAGGAGGCCGAGCACTTCTTCGCCGTCCGCGAGTCCCTGGAGGCGCTCGCCGCCAGCCTCGCCGCCCGGCACGCCACCCCCGCCGGCGTCCGCGGCCTCGAACGCCTCCTGGCCCGCACCCGCAAGGCCGCCGAGGCCGGCCGGCTGCGCGAGACCGTCAGCCTGAACGCCGACTTCCACCGCGAGATCGTCGAACTCTCCGGCAACCCGCTGCTGCGCGACATGATGGCCCCGCTCGACGGCCGCCTGCGCCGCCTGTTCCGGCTCACCTCCGACGTCGACACCAGCCTCCCGATGTGCACCGAGCACCAGCAGTTGCTCGACGCCATCAAGGCCCGCGACCCGGAGACCGCCGCCGCCCTCGCCCGCCACCACGTCGCCGGCACCCGCGCCTTCGCCCGGCAGGCCCTCGGCGGATAGCTCCCCGGGGGCCGAAAACACCTACCCGAACTGCGCGAATGGCCGCGTGGCCCCCACCCCGGCACACCCCCTCCTCATATGATCGGAGCGACATGCGTCATCCTTGGTGGTGAGTAGCACTGCCCAGACACCAGCAGGAGGAAGCTCGTGGACGACGTTCTGCGGCGCGCCGCGCTGTTCGCGGCACTCGACGACGACCAGGCTGCCGAGCTCCGCGCTTCCATGACCGAGGTGACGCTCGCCCGCGGTGAGTCGCTGTTCCACGAGGGCGACCCGGGCGACCGGCTGTACGTCGTGGTCGAGGGCAAGGTCAAGCTGCACCGGGCCTCGCCCGACGGCCGCGAGAACATGCTCGCCGTGCTCGGCCCGTCCGAGATGATCGGCGAGCTCTCGCTCTTCGACCCGGGCCCGCGCACCGCCACCGCCACCGCCCTCACCGAGGTCAAGCTCCTCGGCCTCGGCCACGGCGACCTGCTCCCGCTGCTGCACGCCCGCCCCGAGGTCTCCATCGCCCTGCTGCGGGCCATCGCCCGCCGCCTGCGCCGCACCAACGACGTGATGTCCGACCTGGTCTTCTCCGACGTGCCCGGCCGCGTCGCCAAGGCCCTGCTCGACCTCTCCCGCCGCTTCGGCGTCCCCTCCGACGAGGGCATCCACGTCGCCCACGACCTCACCCAGGAGGAGCTGGCCCAGCTGGTCGGCGCCTCCCGCGAGACGGTCAACAAGGCGCTCGCCGACTTCGCCGGCCGCGGCTGGCTCAAGCTGGAGGCCCGCGCGGTGGTCCTCCTCGACGTGGAACGCCTCTCGCGCAGGTCCCGCTAGCGCGGAGCGCGCCCGGACCCCACCGCGAACGCGCTGCGAGGTCGCGACGGACGGCAGGTCATCGCCCCCGTCGCGACCTCGTCGGCGTTCGCTTTCCGCCCCCGGCCCTGCAGGGGGCCGGGAGGTGCCCCTCCGCGCGGTTCCCCGCGCCCCTGTTCCCGCCCCACCGTTCGCCTCAGATGAGGCCCCGGTCCTCCAGGTACGTGAGCTGGGCCCGCACCGAGAGCTCCGCCGCGGGCCACAGCACCGGGTCGACGTCCGCGTACACCCGGGCGACCACCTCGGCGGCGGTGCGGCACCCGGCCTCGACCGCCGTCTCGACCTGGGCGAGCCTGGCCGCGCGGTGGGCCAGGTAGTAGTCGACGGCGCCGAGCGCGTCCGCCAGGACGGGGCCGTGGCCGGGCAGGACGGTGCGCACGCCGTGCTCGGCGGCCATCGCGTGCAGGCGGCGCAGCGAGTCGAGGTAGTCGCCCAGGCGGCCGTCGGGGTGGGCGACCATCGTGGTGCCGCGGCCCAGGACGGTGTCGCCGGTGAGGATCGCGCCGTCCGCGGGCAGGTGGAAGGTCAGCGAGTCGGCGGTGTGCCCGGGGGTGCCGACGACCCGCAGGTCGAGGCCGCCGACGTCGAGGCGCTGCCCGCCGCGCAGGCCCTCCTCGCCGAGCCGCAGCGCCGGGTCGAGGGCGCGGACGGGGCTGCCGGTGAGTTCGGCGAACCGGGCGGCGCCCTCGGCGTGGTCGGCGTGGCCGTGGGTGAGCAGGGTGAGCGCGATCCGCTTGCCCTGCCGTTCGGCGGTGTCGACGATCCGGCGCAGGTGGGCCTCGTCGAGCGGGCCGGGGTCGACGACGGCGGCGAGGTCGGAGCCGGGTTCGGAGAGCAGCCAGGTGTTGGTGCCGTCCAGCGTCATCGGGGACGGGTTGGGGGCGAGCACGCACTGGGCGCGCGGGGTGGCGACCCCGCCGACGGCGTCGGCGGGGTCGCCGGGGAGCCGGCCGCTCACGCGGCGTCCTCGGAGTCCGTGCCCATCCGGTGCGCTGCGCTCACGCGGCGTCCCGTTCGTCGCGGCTGAGCCGGCGCGCGGGAAGCGGGCGGAGCAGGGCGCGGCCGGGCAGGTCGCGGGTCAGCGGGCGGACGGTCTCCCGGGGCGCGCTCCCGTCGCGGGCGGCGGCGCGGGGGATGACGGGGCGGGCGGGCAGGGCCGAGGTCCGGCGAGCCACGTCGTTGTGGGCCATCGGAGTCTCCTTCCGAGGTCAAGACGGTCGGTGCGGTTGCAGGTCAACGGTAGGGGCCGGCACGGGGCCCGCCCCGGAACGGGTCGCCCGGCGGGGCCGGTGATCGTTCCGGGGGAAGGTTCTCACGCCGGGAACTCTCCGTCGATAGTCAGCTCGTCATACCCGTCCCAGCGCACCGTCATGCGGTCCCCGGCGACCTCCGCGCGCCCCAGCACCGGCACCACCTTCCGGCCCTCCGCCGCCCCGGGCAGCTCGGCCGCGGCCCGCAGCGGCAGCAGCTCGCGCAGCACCGTGACGGTCGGCGGCAGCATCCCGAACTCGCCCGCCTCGAACCCGGCCACCGCCTCGGCGGGGGTGAGCCAGGCGACCCGGTCGGCCTCCCCGACGGTGTCCGCGGCGGCCTGCCCGGCCGGCAGCGCGGCGGCGAAGAACCAGGTGTCGAAGCGCCGCTCCTCGAACTCGGGCGTCACCCAGCGCGCCCAGGCCGCCAGCAGGTCGCTGCGCAGCACCAGCCGGTGCTCCAGCAGGAACTCGGCCAGCGACACCTCGTGCCGCTCCAGCGCGCCCCGCTCGGCGGCCCAGTCCCGGGGCTCGACCAGCGTCCGCGCGTCCGGCCCGGCCAGCAGCACCCCGGCCTCCTCGAAGGTCTCCCGGACGGCCGCGCACAGCACCGCGCACGCGGTCGGCTCGTCCACCCCCAGCCGCCCGGCCCACTCGGCGGGCGACGGTCCGGCCCACGGCGGGCGCACCTCCCGGTCGCGCGGGTCCACCCCGCCGCCCGGGTAGGCGTACATGCCCCCGGCGAAGGCCATCGTGGCGCGCCGCCGCAGCAGGTACGCCTCGGGGCCGGCCGCGCCCTCGCGCAGCAGCACCACGGTGGCGGAGGGCTTCGGCGGCACGGGGACGAGCTCCCCCGCGGCCAGGGCGCGGATTCGGGCGGGCCAGGACGGCGGCATCTCCAGCATGTTCACGGATGTTAACCGCACCGCCCCGGCGCTCCCCGCCCGGGAACGCGGCGGGCCCGCCACCGCGAACGGCGACGGGCCCCACGACATCGGATCCGGGTCAGTCCCGGACCCGCACCATCAGCTCGACCTCGACCGGCGCGTCCAGCGGCAGCACCGCCACGCCGACGGCGCTGCGGGCGTGCACGCCCTTGTCGCCGAACACCTTGCCCAGCAGTTCGCTGGTGCCGTTGACCACCCCGGGCTGGCCGGTGAAGTCGGGGGCGGAGGCGACGAAGCCGACCACCTTCACGACCTGCTCGACCCGGTCCAGGTCGCCGATCACCGACTTGACCGCGGCCAGCGCGTTCAGCGCGCAGACCTGCGCCAGCTCCTTGGCGTCCTCGGCGGTGACCTCGGCGCCGACCTTGCCGCTCAGCGGGAGCTTCCCGCCGACGAACGGCAGCTGGCCCGAGGTCAGCACGTGCGCGCCGTCGCGCACCGCCGGGACGTACGCGGCGACCGGGGCGGCGACCTCGGGCAGCGTCAGCCCCAGCTCGGCGAGCCTCTGCTCGACCTGGCCCATGCCCTACTCCTTCTCGCGCTTGAGGTACGCGACCAGCTGCTCCGGGTTCGGCCCGGGGACGACCTGGACGAGCTCCCAGCCGTCCTGGCCCCAGGTGTCGAGGATCTGCTTGGTGGCGTGCACGAGCAGCGGCACGGTGACGTATTCCCACTTGGTCATGGGGGTGACTCTAGCCGCCCGGGCCGGTGTGAGGTGGGACACAAAGCGGGCATGATTCGCCGGGGCCGCCGGGGTGCTCCCGGCATCCGGACCACCGGCTGGTTACGCTCGCGGTGGGGGCGGCCCCGGAGCGGCCGGCGGGCACGGCGGCGGACAGCGACGGACAGCGACGGACAGCGACGGACGGAGAACGGGCGTGGCGGGCACCAGCGGCACGGCGGGGCCGACCGATCGGGCACCGCTGCGGGAACCCGACTGGGAGGGCGTCCGGCTGCACGTGGTCAGCGGGAAGGGCGGCACCGGCAAGACCACGCTGGCCGCCGCCCTGGCCCTGGCGCTGGCCGCCGACGGCGGCCGCACCCTGCTGATCGAGGTGGAGGGCCGGCAGGGCATCGCCGAGCTGTTCCAGATCGCCGCGCTGCCGTACGAGGAACGCCGGGTGGCCACCGTGACGCCCGCCCAGCTCGGGCTGCCCGGCCGGGGCCACGGCGAGGTGCACGCGCTGGCGATCGACACCGAGCAGGCGCTGCTGGAGTACCTGGAGATGTTCTACAAGCTGGGCCGGGCCGGGAAGGCCCTGCAGAAGGTCGGCTTCGTGGACTTCGCCACCACCGTCGCCCCCGGCGTGCGGGACGTGCTGCTCACCGGCAAGGCCTGCGAGGCGGCCCGCCGCAAGGGCCCGGACGGGCGCCGCCGCTACGACGCGGTGGTGATGGACGCCCCGCCCACCGGCCGGCTGACCCGCTTCCTGAACGTCAACTCCGAGGTCGCGGGCCTGGCCCGGATAGGGCCGATCCACTCCCAGGCGCAGGCCGTGATGCGGGTGCTGCGCTCCCCGGAGACGGCGGTGCACTTCACCACCCTGCTGGAGGAGATGCCGGTGCAGGAGACCGTGGACGGGATCGCCGACCTGCGCGCCTCCGGCCTGCCGGTCGGCGGCGTGCTGGTCAACATGGTGCGCCCGCCGATACTGGACGCGGCGGCGGTGGCGGCGGCCGACGGCGACCACCGCGAGGAGGTGGCGCTGGCCCTCGGCGAGGCCGGCCTGGGCGGGCGCTCGCGCAAGCCGGAGACCGTCCGGGCGAACGTGGAACCGCTGCTCGACCCGCTGCTGGAACAGGCCAGGGAGCATGCCGAGCGGGTCGAGCTGGAACGCGCCCAGCGCGCCGAGATCCAGCAACTCAAGCTCCCCACCTACGAGTTGCCGCTGATCGGCGAGGGCATGGACCTGGCCGGGCTGTACCGGCTGGCGGGCGAGCTGAAGCGGCAGGGAGCGGCATGACCGGGCTGGACATCGACACCCTGATCGACGACCCGGCGACCCGGATCGTGGTCTGCTGCGGCTCCGGCGGCGTCGGCAAGACCACCACCGCCGCGGCGATCGGCCTGCGCGCCGCCGAACGCGGCCGCCGCGTCGTGGTGCTGACCATCGACCCGGCCCGCCGGCTGGCCCAGTCGATGGGCCTGAGCGAGCTCGACAACACCCCGCGGGTGGTCCGGGGCACCCGCGGCGAGGGCGAACTCCAGGCCATGATGCTGGACATGAAGCGGACCTTCGACGAGGTCGTGCTGGCCCACGCGGAGCCCGACCGGGCCAAGGCGATCATGGAGAACCCGTTCTACCAGTCGCTGTCGGCCGGTTTCGCCGGCACCCAGGAGTACATGGCGATGGAGAAGCTCGGCCAGCTCCGCGCCGAGGACCGCTGGGACCTGATCGTCGTCGACACCCCGCCGTCCCGCTCCGCGCTGGACTTCCTGGACGCCCCGAGCCGCCTCGGGTCCTTCCTGGACGGCCGGGTGATCCGGCTGCTGACCGCCCCCGCCAAGGTCGGCGGCCGCTCCGCGATGAAGTTCCTCAACGTCGGCATGGGGCTGATCAGCGGCACCCTCGGAAAGATCTTCGGCGCCCAACTGCTCAGCGACATCCAGACGTTCGTCTCCGCGACCGACTCGATGTTCGGCGGTTTCCGGGAACGCGCCGACCGCACCTACCAGTTGCTGAAGGCCGAGGGCACCGCGTTCCTGGTGGTCGCCGCCCCGGAACGGGACGCGCTGCGCGAGGCCGCCTACTTCGTCGACCGGCTCGCCGACGACGACATGCCACTGGCCGGCCTGGTGCTCAACCGGGTCCACTCCAGCGGCGCCCCGCAGCTCACCGCCGAACGCGCGCTGGCCGCCGCCGAGGCGCTGGAGGAGAACGGCACCCCGCACGCCGGGGTGGAGGCCGAGACGCTGGCCGCCGGCCTGCTGCGGCTGCACGCCGAACGGATGCAGATCATGACGAGGGAGCGGCGCACCCGCAACCGCTTCGCCTCGGTCTACCCGGACGTACCGATCGCCGAGGTGGCCGCCCTCCCCGGCGACGTCCACGACCTGGACGGCCTGCGGGCCATCGGCGACCGGCTCGGCTCCCCCACCGACCGGCTCGACGGCCCGCCCGCCGACGGCTCCTGACGGATCGTCAGCCGGCCTGGGCGTAGTCCCGCAGGACCACTCCGGTCGCCAGCGACTCCTCGTACTCGGTGCGCGCGGTCTCCAGCAGCCGGCGCCACGAGTCCACGGTCGGCCGACGGCGCAGCAGCGCCCGCCGCTCGCGCTCCGTCATTCCGCCCCAGACGCCGAACTCGACCCGGTTGTCGAGCGCGTCCGCGAGGCACTCGGTGCGCACCGGACACCCGCTGCACACCGCCTTGGCGCGGTTCTGCGCCGCCCCCTGCACGAACAGTTCATCCGGATCGCTCGTGCGGCACGCCGCCTGCGCGCTCCAGTCGTCCACCCAGCCCATCCCGGCGCCGTCCTCTCCCGATTCGGGGCTCCCCCACGGCGGCAACGGCATATTCACCGTTGCCAGTTGAGGACGTTACGGAAGAACGGCACGACGCAACAGCCCCTGTATGCCCAATCTCGCATGACCCGATCGGACTATGGGTGTCCAGCAGCTCACTCGTTGGAGTGACCGCAGGTCGGGGGCCTTGCCAGGGTCGAAAGAGGCGCTTTCGTCACGGTGCGCGACAGCCGCCCGCCGCGCATCGGCCCGAATCACGGACACAATGCCACGAATCGGACAAAGCTCATCACTCACAAGAGTGATGACGATGAACAGAGCGAAGCTGTCGCAGTTCTGTGACAAGCGTAGGCGAACACCTGCCGCCCTGTACGGGATTCCGCGACGTAGGGTTCTCCCCATGGCACCTTCGCGATCCACTGGCTCCTTCACGGACAAGGCAGGGCACGGCGTCAAGTTCCTGGGCGGCTCGATCCTGGCCGGCGTCCTGGTCGCCGGAATGGCGCTCCCCGCGGTCGGCGCGTTCGGCCTGACCGCCAAGGACACCGCGGAGTCGTTCGAGAACATCCCGGACGACTTCAAGCAGCCCACCCTCTCCCAGGCGTCGATGATCTACGACGCCAAGGGCGGCCTGATCGCCAAGGTGTACGACCGCGACCGCACCATCCTCACCGCCGAGCAGATGGCCCCGGTGATGCGCCAGGCCCAGGTCGACATCGAGGACGCCCGGTTCTACGAGCACGGCGCCGTCGACCTCAAGGGCGTGCTCCGCGCGATCACCAAGAACGCCGAGTCCGGCACCACCGCGCAGGGCGCCTCCACGCTCACCCAGCAGTACGTGAAGAACGTCTTCGTCGAGCAGGCCGGCGACGACCAGCAGGCGTTCCTGGAAGCCACCAAGAAGAGCCTGGGCCGCAAGATCCAGGAGCTGAAGTACGCCATCAAGCTGGAGGAGGACCTGTCCAAGGACCAGATCCTCACCAACTACCTGAACATCACCTTCTACGGCCACCAGGCGTACGGCGTCGAGGCCGCCGCCAACCGGTACTTCAGCAAGAGCGCCAAGGACCTCACCGTCCCCGAGGCCGCGATGCTGGCCGGCCTGGTGCAGAACCCCACGGCGTACGACCCGATCGCCCACCCGCAGGCCGCGCAGACCCGCCGCAACACGGTGATCAACAAGCTGCTGGAGTACAAGCACATCACCCCCGAGCAGGCCAAGGCCGCCCTCGAGGCCCCGCTCGGCATCAAGTACTCCGAGCCGCAGAACGGCTGCATCACCGCGCAGAACGGCATGGGCTTCTTCTGCGACTACGTGCGCCACGTGGTCAAGCAGGACCCGGCGTTCGGCGCGACCGCGGCGGACCGCCAGAAGCTGTGGTCGCAGGGCGGGTTGAAGATCAACACCACCATCGACCCGGACAAGCAGAGCGCGATGTACAACGCGGTCACCAAGAAGGTCTACGTGACCGACCCGGTGTCCGCCGCCGGCACCATGGTCGAGCCCGGCACCGGCAAGATCCTCGCCATGGCGCAGACCCGCCCGTACGGCCTGGACACCTCGAAGAACCAGATCGTGCTGAACCTCAACGTCGGCGCGTCGATGGGCGGCGGCAACGGCTTCTCCCCCGGCTCGACCTTCAAGCCGATCGTGGCCGCGGCCGCCCTGGAGTCCGGCATCCCGATCAGCCAGGAGTACCCCTCGCCCTACAGCATGGAGTACCCCAAGATGTCGACCTGCGAGGGCTCCACCCACGACCCGCAGACGCTGACCAACGAGTCCAGCAGCGAACGCGGCCCGTACAGCCTGCAGATCGCCATGCAGAAGTCGGTCAACACCTACTTCATCCAGCTCGAGCAGCAGATGGGCCTGTGCCCGGTGAAGCAGATGACCGACAAGCTGGGCCTCGGCACCCTGGCCAACGGCACCAAGATCCAGCAGGTCGCCTCGATGACCCTGGGCACCCAGGAGGTCAGCCCGCTGCAGATGGCCGGCGCGTACGCGGCCTTCGCCGCCCGCGGCCTCTACTGCTCCCCGGTCGCGATCACCTCGGTCACCGGCGCCAACGGCAAGTCGATCGGCGTCCCGAGCGCCAACTGCAACCAGGCGATGTCCCAGACCACCGCGGACGGCATCAACACCCTGCTGCTCGGCGTCACCGAGAAGGGCACCGGCTCCGCCCTCGGCCTCGACGACGGCCGCCAGATCGCCGGCAAGACCGGCACCACCGACAACCGCTACGCGGCCTGGTTCACCGGCTACACCCCCGACCTGGCCACCTCGGTCTGGCTCGGCGGCGTCGGCGGCAACGTCCCGATGCGCAACATCCGCATCGGCGGCAAGCCCTTCGAGGCGGTCTACGGCTCCGACGGCCCCGGCCCGATCTGGCAGAAGGCGATGAACGACGCCCTCGACGGCAGCACCCCGCGCTCCTTCCAGAAGGTCGACATCCCGCAGCCCTCCCAGTCCCCCAACCCCGGTGACAGCCCGTCCGCCCCCTCCGGCGACAACGTCCAGGGCGGGAACAACGGTCGGCCCAACGGCGGCACCACCAACGCCGGCGCCACCAACGGCGGTGCCAACGGAGGCGCCACCAACGCAGGCACCACCAACGGCGGCGCCACCGACGGCGGCACCACCGGCTGGCCCACCGGCGGCATCACCTTCCCGCCCGGCACCATCGCCGGCACCACCACCAAGCCCGGTCGGCACTGACCGGACGCCGGCGGCTCCGACGGCCCCGACGGCGCGCACGACGAAGCCGCCCGCACGAAGGACCTCCTCCGTGCGGGCGGCTTCCGCGTTCCCGGCTCCTCCGGGTCCGGCTCGGGCTCGGGGTCCGGCTCCGGGTCCGGCTCGGGCTCGGACTCCGGCCGTCAGCCGGCCAGGGCGGCCTTCACCGCGGCGGCCACCCGGCCGCCGTCCGCCTTGCCCTCCACCTGCGGGCGCACCAGCTTCATCACGGCGCCCATGCCCTGCGGACCGCTCGCCCCGGACTCCGCCACCGCGGCGGCGACCACGGCCGCCAGCTCCTCGTCCGACAGCTGCTTCGGCAGGAACTCCGCCAGCACCTCGCCCTCGGCCCGCTCCCGCGCGGCCTGCTCGGCCCGGCCGGCGCCCTCGAAGGCGGCCGCCGCCTCCCGGCGCTTCTTCGCCTCCTTGCCGATCACCTGCAGCACCTCGTCGTCGGACAGCACGCGCTTCTCCTGGCCCGCCACCTCCGCACTGGTGACCGCGGCGAGCGTCAGCCGCAGGGTGGACGAGCGCAGCTCGTCCCGTGCCTTGATCGCAGCCGTGAGGTCCTCCTGCAGCTGCTCCTTGAGCGTCGTCATGCCGCCGATTCTGGCACCTGCCCCGCCTCCCTGCCGCCCCATTTACCTCCGGTCACCTCCGGCACCGGCCCCACCACCTCCCCCGGCACCGTCACCGACCCCGTCACCGAACCGCCCCTGACGCCCCGTCGGGCCGCTCGGCACCCGGGCGCCCGTACGGCCCTGCCACCCGTCTGCGACCATGGACCGATGCGACCGCTGTACTCCGTCCCGCTCGGTGTCGCCGCCGCCGGCGCCGCCTGTCTCGTCTACGCCGCCGGGTACGAGGTGCGCTCGTTCCGCCTGCGCCGCGTCGAGGTCCCGATCCTGCCCGCCGGCGCCCGGCCGGTCCGGATCCTCCAGGTCTCCGACATCCACATGGTCAACGGCCAGGCCAAGAAGCAGCGCTGGCTGAAGAGCCTGGCGGGCCTGCGCCCCGACCTGGTGGTCAACACCGGCGACAACCTCTCCGACCCGCTCGGCGTCCCCGCCGCCCTGGACGCCCTCGGCCCGCTGATGGACTTCCCCGGCGTCTACGTCTTCGGCTCCAACGACTACTACGGCCCGGCCCGCAAGAGCCCCACCCGCTACCTCAAGGCCCTGCGCAGCGGCGTCCACGGCCTCAACAACCCCGACGGCACCGGCCGCCGCGGCATCTCCGGCGCCGTCCACAACCCCTGGCAGAAACTCCGCGACGGCTTCGACCAGGCCGGCTGGCTCAACCTCAACAACGCCCGCGGCCGCCTCGCCGTCGCCGGCCTCGACATCGAGTTCACCGGCCTCGACGACCCCCACATCCGCCACGACGACTACGCCTCCGTCGCCGGCGGCCCCTCCCCCGACGCCGACCTCTCCCTCGCCGTCGTCCACGCCCCCTACCTCCGCACCCTCGACGCCTTCACCGCCGACGGCTACCCCCTGATCCTGGCCGGCCACACCCACGGCGGCCAGCTCTGCATCCCCTTCTACGGCGCCCTCGTCACCAACTGCGACCTCGACGCCGACCGCGTCAAGGGCCTCTCCACCCACACCACCCCCCACCACCGCTCCTACCTCCACGTCTCCGCCGGCTGCGGCACCAACCGCTACACCCCCGTCCGCTTCGCCTGCCCCCCCGAAGCCACCCTCCTCACCCTCACCCCCGCCCCACGCTGACCAGCCCAAAACCGGATTTCGTCTCTGGCCCCACCTCCTGTAGAGTTCTACTCGTTGCGCCGGAGACGGAAGGCAACGAAGCAGGACCGGGGTATAGCGCAGCTTGGTAGCGCGCTTCGTTCGGGACGAAGAGGCCGTGGGTTCAAATCCCGCTACCCCGACTTCGTAGTAGCAGGCAAGGGCCCTGCCGGAGAGATCCGGCAGGGCCCTTCCTCGTTGTGCGGGTCTAACTGAGTGACTACCTCTCCGGCGCGTGTCCGAACACGTCGTCCATCACGGTCGCGCCGGTCTGGATCACCGGGCGGATCTGCTTTCGGTAGACCTCCTCCGTGACGCTGGTGCTGGAGTGGCCGACCAGCCGCGAGATCTCCTCCAGCGGGACGCCCTGGTCGGAGAGGATCGACACGAAGCTGTGCCGCAGCTCCCGGGGCGTCCAGTCGGCGGCGTTGATCCCCTCCGCCTTGGCGATGGCCGTCCGGAAGGCCCGGCGGACGTGGGACGGGTCCAGCTCGGTGCCCACGGCGGAGTGGAAGACGAGGCCGTTCTCCTGCCAGTCGTCGCCGGCGGCGAGCCGGTCCCAGCCCTGATTCACCCAGTGATCCAACAGGGCTTCGACGCACCGGGCGGGCAGCGCGAGGGTGCGCCGGGACTTCCGGGTCTTGGTGTCGCCGCCGGCCCGGACCGAGCGCCACACCGCGATGTGCGGCGGGACGCCGGCCGGGATGCCCTTGAGGAAGGCGTGGTCCCAGGTGAGCGCCCGCAGCTCCTCGGTCCGGGCGCCGGTCAGCAGCGAGACCACGATGTAGGCGTACATGCCGGTCTTCTCGGCCGCCTTGAGGACCGCCTCGGCCTGAGCCAGCGTCAGCGCCTTGGAGGGCCGTCCAGGGCGGCCGGTGGGCACCGTGCAGAGCTCCACCACGTTGCGCTTCACCTTGTCCCGGGCCATCGCCCGCTTCACCGCCCGATTGAGGCAGGAGTGGAGCGCCTGGAGGGTCCGGGTGCTCAGCTCCTTGCTCTTGGTCGCCAACCAGCGGTCCACGTCTTCGGCGCCGAGGTCGCGGAGCTTGCGGGCGCCCAGTGCCGGGATCACGTGGGTGCGGCAGAGGGTGGTGCAGGTCTCGACGGTCCCGGCGTCGCGGCCGGCCAGCCCGTAGGTCAGCCAGTCGTTCACCGCGTTGCCCACGGTGTAGTTGGTCGGCGCGATGGCAAGGCCATCCTCGTGGTCGCGCAGGATCTCCTTGAGCTTGGCCTTCGCCTCGGTCTTGGTCCGGCCACTCCCCCGCTTCACGATGCGCTTCCCGGCCGGGTCGAACCCGAGGCTCGCGCTGGCGATCCAACGTTGGCGCTTCTCGTCCCAGTGGAGGCCGCCGTCCCCGCGGCTACGACGAGTCGCCATCAGCCGATCACCTCGGACCGCGACGCCACGAAGGCTCGGTAGGCACCGTACGGAACCCGGCGCGCCCTGCCGATCGTGATCGAGTGCAGCCGCTTGGAGCGGATCAGGTCGTAGACCGCAGAGCGGCCGAGCTTGAGCCGGGCCATCACTTCCGGCACGGTCAGCAGGTCGTCATCAGCCATTCGTCGGCTCCCCTTCCGTTCCGGGTGCGGGTTGGACGGCGGCGGCCAACCAGGACTCGCCGCGAGTGAGGCCCCGGCCGGCGAACTCCCAGTGCGCGAGCACGAGGGTGGTCTCCTCGTCGGCGGGAACGTCGGGGCCATGGAGCTGTTGGAGGGTCTGCGCGCGGCGCCAGGCGGTGCGGGCGGCCCGGAGGGCGCCGAGGGTGGTCGAGTACTTCCGGGTCTTGGTGGAGAAGTGCCCTCGGAAGCCGAGCATGTGGGCCCAGGCGCGGAGGCGGAGTTCCGCGAGTTCGGGGTCCGCGCCGAGCGTCCAGCAGGTGCGGATCAGCCGCCGGGCGTGCTCGGGGATCTCCAGGTTGGCCACTTCAGCGAGCAGCCGAAGGGGCCGGTCGAGCGCACCCGTGGCGGTCTCCGCGCCCTTGGTGGCGTACTTGGCGATGTAGGCCGCGACCGCCCGCTCCGTGATCGGGACCGGGCCGGTGAAGTCCGCGCTGCGAATGATGCGGACGTCGAGTTGGCGGCCCCAACTGAATTGATGCACCCGGCCGTTGACGATCGGGCCGGGAATTTCGGTGCGGGCGGCGGCGGCCCGGACCGCATCGGTGAGCAGCTCGGCCGAGGCCCATGCCGGCGGGGGCTCGTGGCCACCCTCCGGGCCGTCGAGGCGGATCACCGCGTGGAAGTGGATCGCCCCGCGCTTCTGGTACTCGGCGACCTTCCCGAAGGACACCCGGGCGTGCTCCTGGAACTCGCGCTGCGACAGGCCGGCGCGCTTGGCGACCTCCCGGCGGAGGTAGATCGAGAACCGGGCCCAGAGCTTGCCGGCGTGGGCGTTCCACAACACGGCGGCTTCGTAGTCGTATGCCTCAGGAGCGAGCGGCGAGCCGAGCAGGGCATCGTCGGGGGCGTGCACGGTGCCGCACCTGCAACGGCCGGAGGCAGGCCGGTTGTGCACCGGGCCGAACGACGGGGCGGTGAAGGTGGCGAAGACCCGGGGATGTGCGGCGACGGACTCCGGGATGCCCTTGCCGCCGACCAGACCGGCGGTGATCAGGTGGTAAGTGTCCCGCCGGTACGTCTCGGCGCACGGGGCGCAGCGGGTGATCCGCCGGTTTCCGCACCGCACCAGCAGATGGCCGGCGGGCAGGCGCGAAGAGTCCAGGTGGTGCAGCACCTCCCCGGTCCCTCCGTTGACCTCGGTTCGCCAGCCAGCGAGCCGGATCGGCGAGGTGCACCCGGCGAGCCCGGAGAGCTGTCGGACCAACGCAGGCATGGTGCCCAGCGACGCCAGCGCGGACAGATCCGCGATGGGAGGTTCAGCGGTCAGGGGCACAGCTACTCCTTTCGAAGTGGGGCCCCGGAGGCAGCAATTGAAGCCTCCGGGGCAGAGGGGTCAGGACTGGTCGGGCGCAGACTTGGCGTGCCGCTCGGTCCACTGCTCGGCGCAGACCTTGTGGACGGGCTTGCCACGGTCGGAGCGGAGGTTGGTGGGCTTGGTGCAGACGCCGCAGGGGGCGGGCTTGTTGTCCCAGTGACGGGAGTCGCGCCAGTCAAGGAGTGCCATGTCAAAGCACCGGCAGGAAGGCGCGGGCGACGGTGCCCCGGCCGTGGCAGGTGGGGCAGTTGACCGGGGTGGTGGTGCGGGTACCGTCGTGGCGGTGGCCGGTGGTGACGGCGCGGCCGAAGCCGTCGCAGTTGTGGCAGATCAGGCGTGCCGGACGGGCGTGCTGGGGCATGATGGTGCTCTCCTTCGCGGACTTCGGTTCGGGGAGGGTTGAGGTCCTCGGCGCGGCGGGATGCTTGGCGGCTTGCTGCCGTGCCGAGGACCGGTTCGTTTTCAGCGGCGGCGCGCGGTGCGGGCGCCGGGCTTGGCGGCGTACATCTGGCGGTCGGCCGCCGACAGTGCCTCGGTGAGCAGCAGGGTGGCCGGGTGCGAGGTGCCGACGGAGGCGCCGACGTTCAGCAGCTCGGTGCCGAACGGGACCGGGTGGTGGAGCAGGTCGTTCAGGTCGGGGACGCGGTGTTCGGCGTCCAGGACGACGGCGGCGAACTCGTCTCCGCCGAGGCGGGCGGCGATGCCGTCGGTGCCGCACCAGGTGGCCAGGCGGCGGGCGGTGGCGGCGAGCACGGCGTCTCCGGCGGCGTGGCCGTGGGTGTCGTTGACGGCCTTGAAGTCGTCCAGGTCGATCAGCAGCACGGTGGTGCGCTCGGGGTGCCGGCGGATGAGGCGCTCGGCCCGGGTGGTGAAGCCGTCGCGGGTCAGGAGCCCGGTGAGGGGGTCGCGGCGGGCGGTGGCCAGGCGGCGGGCCAGGACGGTGCTGTGGGTGGTCCAGCCGAGCAACGGGACGCCGGCGACGAGGAGCGGGGCGAGTTCCATGGCGGTCCTTCCGGAGCGGGTCGAGGTCTCCGGGGCGGCGGGATGGCTTGGCGGCTTGCTACCGCCCCTGGGACCGGTTCAGATGCCGAGGGAGAGCGCGCGGGCCGAGGCCCGGTCGAGCAGGCGGTGCACGTCGGCCTGCCGGGTGCCGGGAGCGTCGTTGAAGACGTCCGGGGAGACGACGGGCCGTCCGGCGGCGTGCAGGACCTCCATCACCTGATTGCGGGCGCGGCTGACCGTGTACGGCGTGCCGTAGCCGTTGAGCAGGACGGCGGCCTGGGCGCCGAGGAGGCAGACCCGGCCGGCGGAGTCCCACAACCGGCCCTGAGTCCAGCCGAGTTCGGCGAGGTAGCGGGAGGTCAGTCGCAGGTGGTCCGCGACGGTGACGGTGACCGGTCGGGCGGGGCGGTGCGCGAGCCGGTCCAGCACGGACAGCCGAGGCTGCGGGAAGCCCGCGTTCCACCGCTGAACCGTGCTGCCGAAGTTGCAGATCAACGGCACGACCGCGCGGGCCTGGATGGGCAGCGTGGCCAAGTACGCCTGGATCTCCGCGACCAGGGCCGAGCCTTCCGGGGTGAGCGACAGCGAGTCCGGCAGCAGCAGCGTGGGTGTCATCGTCCGGCCCTCACTTGCTACCAGTGTGGTTGACGACCTCAACGCCGGAGCGGGTGGTGTCGTCGATCAGCGGCGCGGCCGGGGTGCTGGCGAGGTAGAAGCCGAGCAGCAGCAGCGCGGTAACGGCCCACCAGCGGAGGCGCGTGTGCCGGACGACCAGCCAGCCGACCACGGCGAGGACGGCGACGAACGGGAGCGTGAGCGTCATCTCGGGCTTCTCTCAGGTCAGTTCGGCGGCGAGCGCCGAGGCGAGGGGATCCGCGATGCCGAGTCGTGCGCGCAGGGTGCCGGCGTCGATCGAGTTGCCGGTCCGGGCGCGGTGGTCGTCGGCGAGCTTGCGGGCGTGGTCGAGCAGGAACGGCGGGATGGGCGTGGCCGTGGCCGGAGCGGGGGCGCTGACCGGCGGAGCGGGTGGCGGGGCCGGAGGCGTGGGCGGGGCTGCCAGCGCGGGCACCGGTTCGGCTTCCTCGATGGCGGCCGGTTCGGGCTCGGGCTGAGGTTCCGGCTCCACGACGTACATCGGAGGGAGGTCTTCCTCGACCTCGAACTCCACGGGCTCGCTGACCGGGGTGCGAGCTGCGGAGTGGACCAGCAGGGTTCCGCCGAGGAACGCGGCGGCGGGCCAACCGGCGACGATGATCCGCAGCCAGGTCGGGGTGTGGCCGAGGTCCAGCAGCCCTGCGGTGCCGATGTTGGCACCGAGCGAGGCGGCGAGGGCGATTACGAACCAGACCCAGGCGAGTCGGACGGAGGTCCTGGAGCGGAGCCGACGCCAGGCGGCGACCAGCAGCAGGTCCACCGAGACCGGGTAGGCCCACGCCTTCCAACCGGTCTGGCCGGCAGCGTCGGCCAGGTCGTGCAGGTGGGCGAAGGATAGCGCGGCGGCGATCGCGGCCTGGAACAGTACGGCGTCCAGCTTGGGCAGGCGGCGCATCGGGTCACCTCCCGTTCGGCTGTACGGCAGGCTCGACCGAGGTGGTGCCGGCGCCGAGGCAGTCCAGGCAGGTGGCTTCCTGGTCGGCGACCTGACGCCGGCGGTTTCCCCGGCCGATGTGGACCGCGACGCTGATCTGCCCGGTGCCCTCGCAGGCGGGGCACTCACGGGACGCGGGTGCGGCGGTCACGGCGCTACCGGTTCCGGCTGGACTGGTCGGCGGCGCGGCGGGCGTCCCGGGCCACCTCGGTGGCCTCGCGGTCGTGCGGGTTGCTCGCGGCGATCCGCTCCAGCAGGTCGGCCTTCTCGGCCAGCAGCGGGCCGGTGTCACCGCCGGCGCGGACGCGGGCGAGGAAGGCTCCGATCTCGGCGATGGAGGGCTTACGGGCCATGGGAGTTCAGCTCCATTCAGGCATGGCGCGGGTAGGGACGTGGCGCGATACGGTCGCGCCGGCCGTGTGTGAGAGGGGTGCTACTCGGCGACCGGGGCCGGGGCGTAGAGCGGCGGGGCGGACGGCATCGGCGGGACGTCAGCCGAGCTTCCGAAGGCCGCCGCATCCTGCGGGCAGAACGCCGCCAAGCGGTACAGGTCGGGCGTCAGGTACGCGAACTTGGCGCAGCGGTAGGCGACTTCGCCGAGCGAGCGGTACGGGGTGCGGATTTCGTACCACCGGCCGGAGGTGTCGCCCGCGATGGCCATGCCGGGCATGGTCGGGCTGATCCGGGTGGCCGCAACCATGGCCGCCTCGGAGATGTCCCCGAGGCCCATGCGCGCGGTCTCCACGTCGTTGACGCGGTGGACAGTGCGGCCGGTGAGCTGGGAGCGCAGCATGGTCGCGCCCTTGCCCAGGTCGGATCCGAAGCGCTGACCGTTGATCTCCAGGAAGATGCCTGCGGCGCGGGCGAGTTGGGCGAGCCGGATCAGCGAGGTGACGATCTGGTTCCGGCGCGGTTCGTCGGCCTTCGACGCCACGAGGAACAGTTCGGCGATCTCGTCCACCAGCACCACGATCGGCACCGGGCGGACCTTCTCTGGCAGGCCCCAGACGTCGGCGGTCATCTCCTCCGCCGGCACCGAGCCGGGCATGCCCTGGTAGGCCCGGATCAGGTCGTAGCGGTCGTCCATCTCGATCAGCAGTGCCAGCAGCAGGCCGAGAGCTTCCTCCTGGCTGGTGGCCAGCGCCGAGAGGCGAGGGGCGAACGGCCGCTGCTCGATGCCGCCCTTGCAGTCGATGCCGACCAGGGCGACCGGCTGTGCGGCCAGGCCGTGGATCAGGTTCCGGGTCAGCATGGACTTGCCGGACTGGCTCGCGCCGAGGGTCAGCCCATGCGCGACCTCGCGGAAATCCCGGACGTGCGCCGTGCCGTCCGAACGCTGGGCGACCGGGATGCGCAGCAGGCTATCGCCCTTGATGCCGGTCCGGCGCGGCATCCGAACTTCCCGGAGCACGTCGTAGCCGACGATCCGCAGGTCCACGATCCCGGGCTTGACCTCGGTGACGTACACCGCGTGGACGCCCCAGGCGTGCCGGAGCCGCTGGGCGGCGTTGGCCACGTCCTCGGTCTCCTGCCCACGGGCGAGCCGGAGACGGATCCGCAGACCGGTGGACGAACCCCGGATGCCCTTGATCTTCGGGGCGGCGGGCTTGCTCTCCCGATTGGTCGCCTGAGCAGCCATGGCCCGCCAGAACGAGGGCTCGACCGTCAGCCCGCAGGACTCCATCACGGCGTCGTAGTCGCGGTGGATCCGGGCGATGGTCAGCGGCAGTCCGACCGTGGACCAGTACGCGCGCGGGTGCTTCACCTTCGCGTAGAGCGCGGCCCCGGTGCCGGCGGCGGCCGGGATGCCGAGCTCAAGGAGAGCGGTGGTCAGCGCGGACACCGGTCATCAGCCCTTCGCACCGACGAGCGCGGGCATCGTGGCGGTGACGGCCTCGGCGCGGAAGGCGATGCCCGTGCGCTTCTGGCCGTTGAACTCGTTCTCCCAGGGGCGGGCGATCAGCTTGGTGAGCGCCACCAGCGTCCCGGGAACCAGGCCCTCCGGGAGGCCGGGCTGCGGCACGGTCAGCGACAGGATCTCGGCCTGGCCGTTGGCGACGAACGTGACGTCGAGCGTCATCAGCGGGGCGCCCGTCTCGGTGTCCATCGCCATCTCGCCGGTCCGCCGGTCCTTCAGCTTCGGCCGGGGCTCCTGGGCGACCATCACCAGCGCGCCGGTCGTGTCCACGGGGATGAGACGCATCTTCGGTACTCCTTCGCTGAGCCGGGGCATACGTCCCCGGGCACCGATCGGCCCCATGGGAGGGCCGAAGGTCATCAGCTCCTCAAGTCCTTAAGTCCTCATGAGGAGTTGATATGAACTATGACGGCGCATCAGCTAGTCGTCAACTCCTCTTGAGGACTTAAGATGTTCGGGAGACCACGACAGGACGGTGACGGCCCCATGGCCAACCAGTACGAGCGGATTTCCACCGATCTGCGGCAGCAGATCGCCAGCGGCGAGCTGGCCCCCGGCGAGAAGCTGCCGGCCGAATCGCAGCTCGCGAAGCACTACGACGTGAGCGTGCCGACGGTCCGCCAGGGCGTGGGAGTGCTCCAGGCCGAGGGGCTGGTCGAGAAGCAGCACGGTCGCGGAACGTTCGTCCGTCGACAGCCGAAGAAGGTCACCCGCAGCAACGAGCGGCACCAGTGGGAGAAGGACCGGGCCCGCCAGCCGGAGGACGTCCGCAAGAGCACCGGCGCGACCGAGCACGACACCGGCCTGACGGTGGACGACCTGGCCTTCCAAGCGAAGTACGACACGGTGCCGGCGTCGGCGGACTTGGCCGCAGAGTTCGGCGTTCCGGAGGGAACCGACCTGCTCAGGCGCGAGTACCGGACGAGGTACAGCCAGGAACGGCACCCTTTCAACCTCGTTCGCTCCTACCTCCCGCTCGACCTGGTCTCGGCGAACCCGGAGCTGCTGCGCGAAGACTGCGAACCGTGGCCCGGCGGGACGCAGAGCCAGCTCCACACGCTCGGGATCGAACTCGACCGCATCGTGGAGACCTTCCGGGCCCGGCCCCCAACGCCCGAGGAAGCCGAAGAACTCGGCCTGCCAATCGGTGTCGCGGTGGTGCTGCTCCGGAAGACTTCGTACGACACCACGGACCGCGTGGTGGAGGTCTCCGACGTGACCCTGCCCGGCGACCGCACCGAGATGGTCTATACGACCAAACTGGAGAGGTGGTGAGCATGGCCAACACCGTCAGCATCATCACGGCAGTGCACGGCCCGGCGGCGAAGTTCCTGACCGACGCCTACAAGTCGCTGTTGGAGCAGGACCTGCCCGCCGGGTGGGACTGGCAATGGGTGATCCAGGAGGACGGCGAGACCGAGGACGTGGCCCCGCACGTCCCGGACGACCCGCGCATCAGCTTCGGCCAGGGGCGCCACGGCCGCGCCGGCATGGCCCGCACGATCAGCCTGGCCCGCGCGACGGGTGAGTTCGTCAAGGTGCTCGACGCCGACGACATGCTGACACCCGGAGCCTTGGCCCGAGACCTCGCGGTACTCACCAGCCAGCCGGACGTGGCGTGGACGACCTCCCGGGTGCTTGATTTCCTCCCGGACGGCAAGACGGTCGGTTTCGACCAGGACCCGCCCGAGGGCCCGATCGAGCGCGGTGAAGTGCTCCAGCACTGGAAGGCCCACAACTACCGGGCCCAGGTCCACCCGGCCACGCTGTGCGCCCGACGTGATCTGGTGTTGGCACTAGGCGGCTGGATGGCGCTCCCCGCCTCTGAGGACACCGGGCTATTGATGGCGCTGGACGCCGTCAGCCGCGGGTGGTTCGTCGCCGACACCGGACTGCTCTACCGGAAGTGGCCGGGACAGAGCACCAGCCAGGTCGCACACGTGCTGGAGATCGAGTGGGAGTCCCGAATGGCGGTGATCGAGGCGCGGGCCGAGGCCCTGTCCGCACTGAACACGTGGCGGTTCGATGGCGCCTGATGCCTGGCATTGATCAGTACGGCCCCGGTAGCGAGGGAGACCTTGCCGCCGGGGCCGTTCGCTGTCTGCGGGTTCTATCCTTCGGTCGAACTCTCGCGTTGCTCAGGGAGAATGAGGCCACGGGCGGTGTGCTGGTCACTGACGAATCCGCCGGATACCCCGAGGTCGGCGCGAGCGACTTCGTGGAAGACGTTGATCGCGCGGAAGATCTCCGTATGGAGGGCCCGCCACTCTTCTAGAGAGCCGTCCACCAGCCGGCGGGCTCGCCAGTCGATCGCCAGCGCGGCAGCGTTCACGGCGTGAGCCGACTCGATCACCTGGTCTCCGGCGAGCATCATCAGCCGCTCGAAAGCGAGCGCGCGACGGCCCTCGGCCTCGGTGAGGTCCATCAACAGCTCGTGCTCCGTCCTCGGCATGTCGCGGATGGAGTGCGTGACCTCATAGGCCAGGACAGACGCGTAGATGCAGGACCGGACGCTACCCACGTACTCGACGTAGGCGTCGAGCTTCTTCTCGTCCCAGCGGACCCGAAGGGTGTCCCGGCGTTTGCTGCGTTCCACGAGCTGATTCGTCGCGTAGGTGCTCAGCCCACCCAGTAGCACGGCCGCGATGGTGACGAGCTGTGTAACCGTATCCATGATCCCCCGATGTGACGCGACGTCAGCCGAACCAGCCGAGCATACGGACGGTCGGGCCAGGTCAACAGGGGGCAAGGGAAGTGAACAGGGGGAGGTGGAGGGGGTGCGTAAAACTCTTCTCTACGGGTTCAAGGCGCGCACAGCGCGCCAGCGCGCGGCCCTGGCCGCTCGCCGACGCTCCTGTCTTCGCCCCGCGCCGGCGGCGCCCCGGCCGCGCCGGCGGACGGACGGCAGAAGAGGGCTGAGCCCAGAACCCCGCCGTGGCTGGGGGCGGGCGGCTCCACGGTTTTACCCACCTGCCAGGACCGGGCCCCGCGTCGAGCAAGAACGGGGGGCCACTCGGCCAAATTGCGGTCAGGCCCAAAAGCCCTGACCGAGTCGCAACAGCTTACGGCCCCCCGATCATGCTCGACCCCAGACCAGGCAGGACACCGGCCAAAACCGCTCCACCGCCCTCGTTTCCCGAGCGCGCCATTAGACCGGCTCTAGCACAACCAGGCTCTCGCGCAAGAAAGGAGATTGCCCGAATCTGCGCTTAAGCATGCGCGCGATCTTAATCTCAGAAACGCGCCAGCCGCACAACTCGGCCAGCCGAGCCATAATCACGTCAGCCGCGATGACATATTTTGCGTCACCGGAGCCGTGCAAGGAGTTGCCAACCACAAATACCAGGCGCCCATCTTCGCGGATCACCTTTCTGCTGTCCGCGAGGACCTTGAGCATATCGTCCGCATAGCCTGCGATTACTTCTTTCCGCCCCTCGTGATACCGGTCGCCAATGGGAACCTGGGCAACAATAGGGTCGATCAACGACTGGACATCTGACCTAACCTCTGTATCCAAGTATCTGTAATCCATTGCGAACCGAATGCTGGGGTGGCTCCGAATTGTCAACTGGCGCTGCGTCTTCATCTCAACTTCGCTGCCGTAGCAGCCTAGAACCCAGGCCTCAACCTTATAGATCTCCGTATAGTCGATATTATTCGGATATGGCGGAGAGAATAGGATCAGGTCGAAGGTTCTGCTTCCCGCCAGTGCGGCCATATCTCGGGCGTCACCCAGAACGACTTCCCCCACGCCAGAAGCTGGCTTAGTGGCAGTCAGATCCTGTCTGATCAACTCCATCCGTTGCAAAAAAAGCTTCCATGGATCCTTTGGCTCCTTGGAAACCTCAAAGCGAAGCGCTCTGCCGTCCCTGCGCAGTCGACTCGCCGGTTCGACGCAAGAGGCCAAGCATATGCGGAAGATAGACGCAACGGCCGGATCGACAACAGCCTCAATCGAATAGCGGACGCGCATGAGCGCTTGCACATGTTCCGAAGAGAAATACTGCTCATTCCGAAGGGTGGACAACTCCGGAATAGGAAAGAGATCGGCTTCGGTACTCGCATACGCCCTCTTTAGTCGATCGAGCTCCTCAGCGACTACTCCTGAAAGGGAACTGCCAGCAATCCTAGCTCGAAGTTTCGCCTGAGCCAGTTCCCAGATGAAGGGGTTTCGCTCCACGCCGAATACTTGGGCCTCCCCGCCGGCTTTCTCGCACGCAGAGACGCCACTCACGAGTGTCGTGCCGCTACCCGCAAACGGATCGGCAAGAGAAAGGTGAGGATTTGTTGACAGCTTCAGCTCGTCAAGCAATCGATCAAGCAAACGCGAAGAGAAGGCCTCTTTCAAATGAAACCACCGATATAGCGGCTCTTCGGCATTGCCGTGCGGAACAACTAGGCGACCGTAGTCTGCCGAGCGATCTGCCACATTCCAGTCATCTTGAAAGCTGTCGTAGTGACGATCAAGCGTCTCTACGCCTCCGATCGCCATCACTCACACCTCGTACGCTCAGCTGCCTCGGTCGGACGCCCCAACCTCACAGGGGCGCTCCAGTCTGACACACCCCTAGCACGTAGGAGGGCATCCCGCCCCCGACCGTGGCACTCGTCACGCCATCCGAGCGCTACCGACCACGTTGGACGCCGGCTTTGGGCGAAGTAGCTGCGCGATGCAGTGGGATCGCCCTATCGTGACCCTGGAGACCCACAGGTGACGTGCAGAGGGAGAACGCATGAGCGACACAGAACGGGCTGTGCGGCTGCCCGTCATCCGCAAGCTGGAACTGTCTCACTTCACGCTCTATCAGAACCGCAACAAGATTTCCGTCAATTTTGGCGACGGGGTTTTCTGCCTCGCAGGAGCAAACGGCCTTGGAAAATCCACCTTTCTCGCCATCCTAAACTATGGAATCACGGGAATTGTCGCCAACCCAAATCAAAAGTTCCAGTCAGCCAAAGAGTACCATCAGGATAGCATTAAGTATGCGCAAAGCTACTTTCAGGGGCGCGTCAGCGAGATCTATCGAAATGACGCGGAAGTCACCGTAGAGTTTTCCATAGGGGACTTGACCTACAAGGTGTCTCGCGGGTTTTTTGAGCCTCAAGAGATTAGGCGCCTAGAAATCTCATCAAGGTCCGGGACTCAGATCTGGGAATTGCATGACGATCGCGGACTCGACGGCACTGCTATCCATGATGAGTACGTCGCAGCGATGCTTAGGGATACGGGCCTTGCGGGATTTGAACAGCTTGTATTTCTGCAACACTTCCTCGTGACATTCGACGAGCGACGCCATCTTCTATTCTGGGATTCCCAAGAGGCGATTCTATATGCACTCTATCTTGTCTTCGGGGTAGATCCAGCAAAGGTTGCGGACGCAGCCGAGTGGGCCCGGCAGGCGGAACGCCTTGAATCGCAGGCGAGAAATGCCCAATATCAAGCAACCACGGCCAGGGACAATCGGAACGAGGTCCTGAAGAGATCGGGACCAGACACTCTTCCCAACATGGATCTACTCGACCAACATGAGCGATTGGTCGCGAATCAGCTCAAAAAGCAGAGGATCTTGGAGGCGAAGACCGCCGAGGTTGAAGATGCTCGGCTCCGGGTCAGCGTCCTTGCTGCTGAAAGCACAACTCTCCGGCGTGACTACAATAGATCATTCGCATCGCGCTTTGACTCGCCGATCACCCCTTCTCAGCATCAGCTAATTGCCCAGCTCCTCGAAAGCTGCGAATGCTCCGTATGTGGGCGTACCGGCGAGGACGTGACTCACGCCGCTAAGCATGCACTGGCAGCGGGGGAATGTCCTCTCTGCCGCCTTGAGATTCCCAGTCCAGTTGACCGAGGAGAGGATGCATTTAGCCAGCTTGAGGAAATTGATAGCAAGCTGGCCGAGGTAAAAGAGGAGCTGTCGGCCGCCCAGGCCTCTTTCGAGCGGTTGAATACCGAGCTCATCTCTAGTCGGGCCGATCTAGTCGAAGCCACAGATGCGCTCCGTTCTTTCGAGCAAGAGAACGCCGAAGAGCTAAAGCATGAAAAACTTCCCAGCGACATCGATGCCATCACCAAGATCCTCCAGCAGTACGACGATGAGCGCCGGGAGGCAACACGGAGGCGTGACGACTTCAGGACAAGGAGAGAAGAGTACCGCCGAAGGCTAGCTCCCATTCAGAAGGAGCTAGCTGAAAGGTACACTGCTGCCGAGCTTGAGTTCGTCCCTACGTTTCAGCGCCTGGCCTACCAATTCTTGGGGCTCGACCTTGAAGTGCAGATGTATGAGCGTGCCCGCGGGCCGGAACTTGTGCTGACTATCAATGGAACCCGGCGGCGCGAGACAAGTCAGCTCTCCGAGAGTCAGCAATATTTCGTGGATATCGCTCTACGAATGGCTCTGGTTCAATACCTTGTTGGACTTGAGGGAGTGGGTGGCATGTTCATCGACACTCCTGAGGGTTCTCTGGATATCGCCTATGAGGGCCGGGCAGGCCAGATGTTTGGCCAGTTTGTAACTCAAGGAAATCGCCTCATCATGACAGCTAACATCAACTCCAGTCGGCTGGTTTTGCGGCTAGCAGAAAAATGTGGCGCAAGGCGGATGCATGTTGAGAGGATGACCGCTTGGACTACCCTTTCGGAAGTCCAAGCAGAGTCCGAAGCTCTATTTGATGAAGCCTATATGAGAATTGAAGAGGCGTTGGAGCGAGGTGGCTCCTAATGAGGTCGCCAAACCCCGAGGCGTCATTCGATATCCTGTATATTATTCGAGAAATGGCACATCAGGGCTATGAGGTTTCTTCGCCTGAGGTGCAGCTTTTCTGTTATCTCTCGTGTCTGCTCGGATTGTACGACGGGCGGCCTGTTGCCGATTGGGGCTACGAGTTCGCCGCAACGCCGTCTATCGCCCCATTCAGCACGGCATGTGCCGATTCGCTTGAAATCCTAACATTCAGGCGATTTGTAGCAGACCGAGACGGATCTTTCTCTATAACTGCTAGCGGCTCCTCAGAGTTGGAACGCTGGTCCAAGCTTTCCCTTATGCGCTCTCGAATTACGTACCTCCGGGGCGCAACTGGTGCTGCCACGGCGATTCCCGTTGCAGCCGTGGGGCAAGGGGTATCGCTCGAACCTCAGATCGTCCGTGCAACTCAACTGCATGATTCGCGCCCTCTTCTTGAAGAAGTTGGGCTTTCTGGGGTTTACGAGCAGTTCAGGGCGTTGGAATCAGCGCTGGGAGCGCCAGTCCGTGACTTCATGGTCCCAGCTGTGATTTGGCTCAGTTACCTGCTGCAGCAGGACCAGAGAACAGAAGAGGAGAGGGCGGGGGGCCTGTGAGCATTTCAGATGCCATGCGGAACATTGTGCGTGATCACTTTGTGGTTCGAGTCTCCGATGGTCTTGGCGACGATGGCATGGAAGCACTTAGAAAGTTCCTCCCCGTCATTAAATCTGTGTATGCCGCCATCGACTACGAGTCGATCAGCCAGACTCTCACGATCTTCAAAAGCGTTGCCGGCTCGGCTCCGCTATCGCCGAGTGAGGCTTACCATCTTGACGAGCCAGCCGAGCTGGCAATGCACAATGAAGGTGTCCTAACAATTCAGGTCCATCCTAGCGGAAAGCTTCTCGCCTGGAAGCAGGAAGTTGATCTCTCGTTGATATCGAAGGGGGCGATTGTCTATCGCTTTTCTGGCGAATCAGGTGAGAGGTTTTGGGTTGATGGCGAGGAGGCCTCTGTTCCTACTATGCCGGGATACCCGCTGCTCTTCGCTATTCCAAGCTTCCGTGATCTCTCGGAGGCATTGAACCACTATGCATCACATATCGCGCGCCCTAGCGAGTGCTCAATTCTTTCCGACCTCTGGCGCGACGAAGGGCGCGTCATGTGGAAGCCGGGGCCGGAATCCAAAATGCAGCGCTCTCTCTATTACTATCTCAAGTGTACATTGAGGGATGGTCACCCCGATATTCGCCAAGAGAATCCCGTTGATGAGAAGAATCCGGTCGACCTTGAAGTGCAATGGGCTGGATCAAATCGAATTGCGCTCATTGAGGTGAAATGGCTAGGGAGGAGTGGGACCCTCGCTCCGCCAAGGATCACGAAGGAATTCACGGCGGTTCGAGCCAAGGAGGGACTGGCTCAGCTTGCTGACTATTTGGATCGGACGCGCGATAGAGCGCCCTTTAAGGACCGGCGGGGATACCTGATCGTCTTCGATGCGCGGCGGCGCAGGGTCAAACCAGAGACTCGCATAGTTGGTCGCGAGGATGGCTTTCACTATCGAGACCAGCATATTGACTATCAAGAAGATCTCGTCTCGCGCCATGATATGGCCCCGCCGATTCGATGCTTTTGCGAGCCGAGTCTTTCGGCAGGTTTGTCGCCTAGTAGTATGCCGGTATCTAGCTGACCGTTGCCGATCTCAAGCTCCTATCTGCTGATGGAGCTATAGGCGAGGCCCCAGATAGGCTCTGGGGCTTCTCCCTGCGGAGTTCGGCCCGGCCGTTCTGGTATTCGGCGATGGCCGGGACTAGCCTGTTGCAGGCTAGGTGGGATGAACGGTCGCCTCGGCCTGATAGGCCTTCGGTAGGATTTCACGATCTCCTGTCCGTGAAGGCCCCATGTCAAGCCTATAGATGATCTGCGACCAGCGGAGTACGCGCCTGTCTCCAACTAGCCGACACCCGCATAGCTCTATCTAGCTACGTGCCCCAGCTGCGCCTCAAGGGGTGGGGACAAGCGGTAAACAGCGGACAGCAGGGGTCCCCTGTGACGAGGTCGCGACGGGGTCTCCTAGCCCATAGCTACAGGTGAGAGACGTTCCCAGTTGCCGCAGTATGCGAGATTCCCAAGCTCAGCACAGCCTTGACGACACCCCGCAGCCAAGCGAGGGGGCACCGGCGTGGTTCTCACCCACATCTCGTATCAAGATCTAGCGTTGAGCTATGGATGATGTGCGCAAGGTAGCAGCCGAGTTCAATGCTGGAGCCATGTTGCGTGTGGATGTGGCAACGAATGGGCCCCAGGGGGGAGACAGCGGCCATGGTGGATGGGTTGAGATCACGTTGACAAACCTCGCCATGATGGATATGGGCGACGCTCGCGGCAGTGATCAGAGCCCGGTCGTAATCAGGGTCGGTGGGGACATGGAGATGGGCCTGATCGGTAGCGGGCTTGCGTGGGCCGGCCAACAGGTCCTGGCATTGACTGGTAGGGGAACCCTTCCTCCGGAGCCAATCTCGTAGCGTGACCACGCGATGCGTGATCGGCAGGGAATCACGCCGGCATGCCTGTAACGATTGCAACCGGCCACCTCATGCCACATCCTGACGCCGAGGCATTTCGGCGAGGCATGTGGCGGGAGAGCACGGCTACCGAACTGAGTGTCTAACTGCGCTACATCAGCCCCGTACTTCGGCGGACAGTCGCGGACGTTCCGGGACTGTCTGTGCAGGTCAGCGGCACAGCTCCCCCATGTCGACGGAGTGCCCAGTTTGCTTCGGGACGAAGAGGCCGTGGGTTCAAATCCCGCTACCCCGACTTCGTAACACCAGCTAGGGCCGGTGACTCGCAAGAGTCACCGGCCCTAGCTGTTTTCCGTCGACCGTCCGGGGAGAGGGCCGGGAGAGGGCCGGCGGGGCGGGGGTTGTCCACAGGGTGTGGACGGGGGT
>NZ_JNWZ01000055.1 GCF_000716545.1 Kitasatospora phosalacinea | reverse complement strand
GTGGAGGGGCGTGCGGTGGTGCGGGTGGCGCGGGGCGGGCGGGGGCGGGTTCCGGCCGGGCGGGTGAATCCGGCGGGCGGGATTGGAGTTCGATGGTGTGCACACGGTAGCGATGGGGTGGTCCCGCGACGGACGCGGGAATCGTGTGCTCATTAAGGATGATTGTGCGAGCGATTCTGGTTTCCCTGATGGCGACGGGCTCGGTGCTCGCGCTGGCCGCCCCGGCTCCCGCGGCGCCGCGCGCGGCGGTCGGCGACGTGGTGGTGTTCTCGACCGAGGCGCAGCCGCTGGACACCTACACCGATCCGGTCGGGTGCCATCAACTCCCCTCCCTGTCACATGTGTTGACGAACCAGACGGACCGTCCGGTGAAGGTCTACGGGAACCCGTTCTGCCTGGGCCCGTCGGTGGCGGTGCAGCCGGGCTACGGCACGCACGTGCCGGGTGGGGCGGGGAGCTTCTCGGCCTGACGAATGCCGGTGGAAATGCGATCGGATGATCGCACGGGCGGTCGGCGGAACAGCCGATCGCCCGCTTTTCGATTGATCACAGGAATGCGCCCGAACGGTCGCACTATGTCATGATGGCGACCGCCGACTTCTCGTCCTTCGTGACGAATTGGCGCGCCGTCAGCGCGGTCGGCCCGTTGTCTCCGGCCCCCCGCGGCAGTCGCGTCCCGGGTCGCGGCCGCTGTCGAGAGGACTGCGTTTCCCGTGGAGCACGTCGCACTTCCCGCTGCCGCCGAGGCGGCCCCCGTCCCCTGGCGGGCGTACGCCAGGCTGGCCAAGCTCGACATCTGGGACTACTACCTGAGCGTGCCGCTGGCGGCCGCGCTGGCGCTGGCCTCCGGGGCGGGGGCGGGGGCCGGGACGAGCCTGGCGGTGCTGGTGCTGTTCCTGGGCGGCGAGGTCGCGATGAGCGCGGCCATGTGCACCTTCGACGACGTCACCGGGTACCGGGACGGCAGCGACGCGGTGAACTACGGGCCGGACGCGCCGGCCCGGCGACTGGCCCGCAAGCCGCTGGTGGCGGGCACGCTGACGGAGCGGCAGGCGATCAGGTTCGGGTGGGCGACCGTCGCGGCGTGCGTGCTGTGCTGGGCGGCGGCCCTCGCGGCGGCGCCGGCCCGGCCCGGGTGGGCGGTGGCCGGGACGGCGGCGCTGGCGGTGTTCGGCTTCCAGTACACCTGGTGGCTGCGGATCAGCTACAACGGCTTCCAGGAGGTCTTCCTGGCCGCGCTCGGCTGGTTCTTCGTACTGCCGCTGTACGGGCTGCTGACCGGGCGGGCGGACGGCTTCGCGGTGGTGCAGGCGCTGGTGTTCGGGCTGGGCCCGCTGCTGTTCGGCGTGTACTCCAACACCAACGACATCGCCGGCGACCGGGCGGTGGGGCGCAAGACCGCCGCGGTGCTGCTGTCGCCGCGCGGCAACGCGGCGTTCGTGGCCGGGTGTTCGGCGCTGGAGGCGGTGCTGCTGGTGGGCTCGGCGGTGGCCGGGTTCGCGCCCTGGTGGTTCCCGCTGGTGATGGCGCCGGTGATCGCGCTGCGGGCCAGGCAGTGGGTGCTCGGGTTCGTCCGGGGCGAGATCCTGCTCGCCCGCCGGCTGGGCATCCGGCTGCACCGGGTGTGCTGCGCGCTGCTGGTCGGCACCGACCTGGCGCTCGTGGTGTTCGGCGGTGGGCTGTGACCGGCGGGACGGGGACGCTGCTGCGCCGGCTGCCGCTCGACCTGGGGCCGCTGTTCGACACGCTGGCCGAGCAACGCCCCTCGGTGGACGTGAGGTTGGGCCGCCCCCTGGACCTGGCGCCGGAGCGCGGCACCGCGTACGACACCGCCGCGCTGGCCGAGCTGGTGCGGGAGACCGCGGCCTGGCTGGTGGCCGCCGGGGCCGGGCCCGGCTCCTCGGTGGCGGTGGTCAAGCACAACCACTGGGACTACGTGCTGCTGGCCTGCGCGGCCGCCCGGATCGGGGCGGTGCCGGCGCTGCTGTCGGACCGGGTGCCGCCGGACGGGCTGGGCGCGCTGCTGCGGCGGCTGCGGCCGGACGTGCTGGTCACCCAGCGGGACGTGCTGGACGGGGCGCGGGCGGCCGGGGTGGAGCTGACCGCGCTCGCCGGGCGGACGGTGTGCCTGGACGGGCCCGCCGAGGGCGCGCTGGCGGTCGACGAGCTGCGCGGCGGGCCGGTGCCCGCGGTGCGCACCCGCGGGGAGGACGAGCCGCTGGCGGTGATCCACACCTCGGGCACCACCGGCGTCCCCAAGCTGGTGGTGCACTCCACCCGGACGCTGATCCGGCGGCTGTCCGCGTTCGAGGCGCGGCCCTGGCCGGTGCTGTCGGTGCGCCGCGGGGACACCGTGGCCAGCGCCATCTCCTTCGCCCACGGCCGGGCGCTGACCTGGACGGTCAGCGCGTTCTGGCGGGCGCCGAGGACCGTCGTGCTGCTGCCCGACCCGGACCCGGCGACGGCCGCCGCGCTGCTGCGCGAGCACCCGCCGACCGTCCTGGAGGCGCTGCCGTCCAGCTACGTGCGCTGGCAGCGGCTGGCGGGCTCGGCGGCGGGCTCGAACCCGTTCCGGGACGTGCGGCTGTTCATCTCGACCTTCGACGCGATGCACCCGCCGACGGTGCGGGCGTTCCTGGACGCCACCCGGCGGCGGCGCCCGCTGTGGATGCAGGGCTGGGGGCAGAGCGAGACCGGGCCGCTGAGCTTCCGGTTCCTCACCCGCGGGGCGCTGGCCGCGGCCGGCGGGCGGCACCCGACCACCCGCGACCTGGGGCGTCCGGTGCCCGGGTGGGTGCGGGTGAGGGTCGCCGACCCCCGGCGGCCCGGGCGGGCGGCGCGGCCCGGGCAGGCCGGGATGCTGCACGCCCGCACCGGCGCGCTGTGCCTGGGCTACCTGGACGAGCCGGAGCGCTGGCGGCGCAAGCTCGACGGCGGCTGGTTCAACACCGGGGACCTCGGCACCAGGACCCGCGACGGCCGGATCCTGGTACTGGACCGGGAGGTCGACATGGTGCCCGGGATGAGCTGCGTCGAGATCGAGGACGTGCTGCACGAGCGGCTGCCGGACGTCGAGGAGGCCGTGCTGCTCTCGGTCGCCGACGGCCGCCCGCAGCCGGTGCTGGTCACCTCCGGCGACGGGCTCGACCCGGCGCGCTGGCGGGCCGCGGTGCGCGACCTGCCGCCGCTGGCCGAGCCGCTGGTGGTCGGCTGGGACGAGGTGCCGCGGACGGCCACCGGGAAGGTCCGGCGGCACGAGCTGCGGGAACGGGTGCTGGCCGGCAGCGCCCCGATCGGCACCGGGCTGTGGACGTGAACCGCGGCCCGGCGGAGGTGGGTTGACGTGAGTGGGGAGTGGGACGTGGACGAGGTCGGCGGCGAGGTCGAGGTCGACGTCGCGGTGGTCGGGGCCGGGATCGCGGGGCTGTCCGCCGCGCACCACCTGACGGCGGCCGGACGGTCGGTGCGGGTCTACGAGGGCGCGGACCGGGTCGGCGGGCGGATGGCCTCCAGCCGGGTGGACGGGTGGCTGCTGGACGAGGGCGCGGAGACCATCGCCGGCGCCGGGTACGAGGCCACCTGGGAGCTGATCCGGGCGGTCGGCGTGCCGGAGTCCGAGGTGCCGGTGATCGAGCCCGGGTTCGCGCTGTGGCGGAACGGGCGGGCGCACGCCCACCTCGGGCACCCGAAAGGGCTGCTGACCGGCGCCGGGCTGTCCTGGCGGGGCCGCTGGGCCTGGCTGCGCTTCACAGCCGAACTCGCCACCGCCTGGCGGGGGTTCGACCCGGACCGGCCGGAGACCGCGCCCAGCGGGGACGCCACGCTGAGCGAGTTCTGCACCGGCTCGGCCGGGCGGGAGGAACTGCTCGCGGCGATGCTCCAGCCGCTCTCCAGCCACTGCTTCGGCTGGCGGCCGGACAGCTCGGCCGTCGCCCCGATGGTGGCCACCCTGCTGTCGGTCGGCGGGGCCGGGGCGCGCTGGATGACCTACCGGGACGGGATGGACACGCTGGCCCGCCGGCTCGCCGAGCGGCTGCCGGTGGAGCTGGGCCGCCGGGTGTCCGCCGTCCGGGAGGACGCGGGGGGCGTGCTGCTGGAGTTCGCGGACGGGGCGCGGGTGCGGGCCCGGCAGGCGGTGCTGGCGGTGCCCGCGCCGCTGGCGCTGCGGCTGCGCGGGGACGACCTGCCGGACGGGGAGCGGCCGTACCTGGAGGCCAGCACGTACGCGCCGATGCTCAAGGCGGCCTGCCTGCTGGACCGGCCGCTGCCCAGCCCGACCGGGGCGCCGAGCTACGCGCTGTCGGTGCCGGAGAGCGAGAGCCGGGTGTGCACCGGGCTGATCCTCGACCACCTGAAGACGGACGGGCGGGCGCCCGAGGGCAAGGGGCTGGTCAGCGTGTTCGCCTCGCCGTGGGCCTCCCCCGGGCTGCTCGGCGAACCCGACGAGCGGGTGGCGGAGGTGCTCTGCGCGGAGGCCGAGCGCTTCCTGCCCGGGCTGCGGGAGGCGACCGTCCGGACGCTGGTGCACCGCTTCCCGCTCGGGCTGCCGCAGGGCGCGCCGGCGGCCGTCCGGGAGCGGGCCGCGTTCCTGGAGCGGCCGACCCGGGCGGTCGAGTACGCCGGGGACTGGGTGATGCTGCGGCCGAGCAGCGAAGGGGCGGTGCGGGCCGGGAAGCTGGCGGCGCGGCGGGTGCTCGCGCACGCGGCGGCGGGGGCGGCTCCGGTTTCGGCGGCGGCAGCGGCGGCGGGTGCGGATTCGGCGGAGCGGGTCTGATGGCGGGCGCGGTCGGGGAGTTGGGGTCGTACCTGTTCGACAACGGGAGCGCGCACGCGGCCGGGCAGCACCGCTGCCTGGCCGCGTGGCTGGACCCGATCAGCGTCGGCGCGCTGCGGGCGGGCGGGGTGCGGCCCGGGATGCGCTGCCTGGACGTGGGCACCGGGGCGGGGAGCATCGCGCTCTGGCTGGCCGGTCGAGTGGCGCCCGGGGGCTCGGTGCTGGCGACCGACCTGGTGCCGCTGCCGGTGCCGGGGCGGCCCGGGCTGACGGTGTTGCGGCACGACGTGGTGCGGGACGAACTGCCGGAGGGCGCCTTCGACCTGGTGCACGTGCGGCTGGTGCTGTCCCACCTGCCGGAGCGGGAGGCCGTGCTGGCCCGGCTGTTCACCGCGCTGCGGCCCGGCGGGGTGCTGCACCTGCTGGAGTTCGACGCCGAGTACGCGCCGGTGCTCACCGTCCCGGACCAGCGGGCCGGAGAGCTCTACCGGCGCTACCAGCAGGCGAAGTTGCGGGCCTTCCGGGCGCGCGGCTCGCACCAGGGCTGGGGGCGGGAGTGCGCCGGTGCGCTGGTGCGGGCCGGTTTCACCGGGGTGGAGGCCGAGGTGCGGATCGGCACGCTGGCGCCCGGGACGCCGCAACTGGAGATGCAGTCGCACAACACCTGGCACCTGCGGGAGGCGCTGCTGCGGGAGGGGCTGACCGAGGACGAACTCGCCGAGCTGCGGGCCCTGTTCACCGATCCCCGGTTCCGGGCCTGTTCGAACGTGGTGTACGCGGTGCGCGGGCGGCGGCCGTGAGGGGCGCCGCGCTCGGGACCAGGCCGCGGGTGGCGCGGGAGGTCGCGGCCGGGCTGCTGCGGGCCTCCGGGGTGGACGTCGGCGAGGGCGAACCGCTGGAGGTCGGCGGCGGGTTGGCCTGCCGGATCGACTGGGCCGGGCCGCTGGAGCTCGCGCTCGACAGCGAGGCGGACGTCCAGGCGGCCTGCGGGGTGATGCACGTGCACGGACGGCGGTACGGACGGCCGACGCCGCTGCGGGTGGACTTCGCCTCGGTGGCGGCCGGGGTGCTGGCCGCCACCGGCGTGCTGGCCGCGCTGCGGGCCCGGCGGCTGGGGGCGGCGTACCGCGAGGTGGGCGTGTCGGTGGCGCAGGCCGCGCTGCTCGGGCTGTCGCAGTACCTGGCGGCGGCCTCGGTCGCCGACGCCTCCGACGGGGGGTGCGGCGAGCCGGGCGGGGCGGGCCGGACGGACGGGACGGGCGGGCCGCCGTTCGTGTCGGCGGACGGGGTGTGGTTCGAACTGGAGGCGCTGGAGGCGGACGGCTGGTTGCGGTTCTGGTCCGGACTGGGCGTCGAGCGGCGGGTGGTGGGCCGCGGCTGGCTGCCGTTCCAGACCAGGTACGGGACGGCGGTCTGCCCGCTGCCGGCCGAACTGTTCGCGGCGGCGCGGGCGTTCGGGTACCGGCGGCTGGCGCGGGTCGCGGCGGAGTGCGGGGTGGAGCTCACGGAGGCGGCCCGGCGGCCGGCCGTGCTGGGCGGGATGCCGTGGCGGCTGCGGGCGGGGGCGGCGGTGGGGGCTCCGGCGGCGGGGCTCCCGACGGCGGGGCTTGCGGCGGGCGGGAGCGGGCTCGGCTCCGGGGGCGGGCCGTTGGGCGGCGTGACGGTGGTGGAGATCGCCCGGCGGGTCCAGGGCCCGGTGGCGGGGCGGGTGTTGGCGCTGCTCGGGGCCACCGTGGTGCGGATCGAACCGCCGGGCGGGGACCCGCTGCGCGGTGTGCCGCCGATGGCGCAGGCCGGTGGCGGGGCGGCCGCGGGCGCGGTGTCGGCGCGGTTCGCGGCGCTCAACCGCGGCAAGGGGGTGCTGGAGGCCGACTTGCGGAGCGCGGAAGGACGGTCCGCCGTGCGGGAGTTGCTGGGCGGGGCGGACGTGCTGCTGCACAGCCTGGCGCCCGCGAAGGTGGCCGGGCTCGGGTTGGACGCCGAAACGGTCGCCGCGCTGCACCCCGGGCTGGTGTACGCCCAGGCCAGCGGCGGCGGGCCCGGGCTGAGCACCGACTACCCGGTGCAGGCGCACTCCGGGCTGGCCGCGCTGTTGGCCCCGGACGGGCTGCCGCCGCGCCCCACCCTGCTGACCGTCTGCGACGTGCTGGGCGGCCTGGTCTGCGCGGCGGGGACGGTCGCCGCGCTGGAGGCCCGGGAGCGGACCGGGCGGGCGCAGCGGGTCGAGTCCTCGCTGCTGTCGGCGGCCCGGCTGCTGTGCGGGGCGGCGGGCGGCGCGGACGCGCCGGGCGGCGGGGCGGGGGTGTGCACGGACCTGGGCGCCCTGGTGCGCGACCCGCGGCTGGCGGCGGCGCTGGAGTTCGGCCCGGACGGCTGCGCGTTCGTCCGCGCGCCGTGGGAGTTCGGGCTGTGAGCGGGCGGGCGGATCGTTCGGTTGTTCGGTGGATCAATGGACCGGTGGATCGGTGGACGGGAGCGTGGCTGTGACGTGGGTTTCGGTGGCCGGGGTGGAGTTCCCCGATCGGGTGGACCGGGGGTTGCGGGAGCGGTGGGTGGCCGAGGGGCGGTGTCCGGGGCGGGGGCTGTACGAGCTGTTCGCGGAGCGGGTGGCGGCGGACGGGGAGCGGGTGGCCGTGGTGGACGGGGGCGGTGAGCTCTCGTACGCGGAACTGGGCCGGTTGGTGCGGGGGTTGGCGGCGGGTCTGGCTTCCCGTGGGGTGGGGCCGGGGTCGGTGGTGGGGGTGAAGGTGCCCGCGGACCGGTGGGCGCCGGCGGTGGATCTGGCGGTGGCGGCGCTGGGGGCGGTGGTGCTGCCGTGCACGCCGGGGCACGGTCGGCGGGATCTGCTGGCGGTGTGGGGGGTGGCGCGGGTGGACGCCGTGGTGACCGTGCCGGAGTGGAAGGGGCTGGTGGACGGGTTGCGGCCGGAGTTGCCGGATCTGCGCGAGGTGGTGGTGCTGGACGGTGCGCCGTGGCCGGAGCGGGCGGAGTGGGTGCCGGCGGCGGTGGACGCGGAGGCGCCCGCCCGGATCCTGGTGTCGTCGGGGTCGGAGGCGGTGCCGAAGCTGATCGCGTACTCGCACAACGCGCTGGCCGGCGGCCGCGGGCGTTACGTGGAGCGGGTGCTGGAGACCGCGGACGGCGGGCCGGCCCGGGTGCTGCTGCTGGTGAGCCCGGCGACGGCGTACGGGTCGCTGGCGGTGGTGGCGCTGGTGCGGTGCGGGGCGACGGTGGTGCTGCCGCCGACCGGGGAGCGGTTCGACCCGGTGGGGGCGCTGGCGGCGGTGGGGCGCTGGCGGCCGACGCACCTGGCGGCGGTGCCGACCATGCTGCGCCGGATGGCGGAGCGGCCGCCGTCGCCGGGTGAGGACCTGTCCTCGTTGCAGGCGGTGGTGTCGAGTTCGGCGGTGCTGTCCCCGGCGGTGCTGGCTGCGGCGCTGCGGCGGTTCGGCTGCCCGGTGGTGAACGTGTACGGGGCCAGTGACGGGCTGAACTGCCATGTCCGGTGGACGGATCCGGACGGTGACGTGCTGCGGGTGGGGCGGCCGGATCCGCGGGTCGCGGAGTTCCGGGTGTGCGGGCCGGACGGGCGCCCGGTGCCGGCGGGGGTGCCGGGCGAGTTGCAGGCGTTGGGGCCGATGTCGCCGCTGTGCCACGTCGGGGAGCCGGAGCTGGACGCCCGGCTGCGGGTGGACGGGGGCTGGGTGCGTTCCGGTGACCGGGGGGTGCTGGAGGCGGACGGTTCGCTGCGGGTGCTGGCGCGGACCAGGCAGCTGGTGAACCGGGGCGGGGTGTCGATCTCCACGGCGGAGGTGGAGCGGCTGCTGGAGGGGCATCCGGAGGTGGCGGAGGCGGTGTGCGTGCCGGTGCCGGACCCGGATCTCGGTGAGCGGATGTGCGTCTGCGCGGTGCCGCACGGCGGGGGCCTGACCCTCGCCGGGCTGACGTTCTTCCTGGCGGAGTCGTGCGGCCTGGAGCGGTACAAGCTGCCGGAGCGGCTGGTGCTGCTGGAGCGGATGCCGCTGGGCGGGTCGGGGAAACCGGACCGGCGGGTGGTCGCGGAGCTGGCGGCGGCGGCCGCGCGGTCAAACGAGGCGGTGGGGGCGGGCGAGGCGGTGGGGGCGGCGGGCTGAGTCGTCGCGGCGGGTGGGCGCCTGCGTGCGCAGGCGCCCACCGGGCGGCGGGTCAGGTCGGGAAGCTGAGGACGGCTTCGGTGATCCGCTCGACCTGGGCGTCCGTCAGGTGCGGGTAGACCGGCAGGGAGAGGCACTGCCGGGCCGCGCGTTCGGCGTGCGGCCAGTGGCCGTCGGGGGCAGCGGCGGCGAAGGCGGGCTGGTGGGGCAGCGGGTGGGGGTAGTAGACGTGGCTCTCGACGCCGTGCGCGGCGAGGTGCCGCTTGAGGTCGTCGCGGCGTTCGGCGAGCAGCGTGTAGACGTAGTAGCAGCGGCCGTCGGTGCCGGGCGGGGGCGGGACGACGCCGTGCGCGGCGAGCGGGGTGAAGCGTTCGGTGTAGTGGGCGGCGATCTCGGCGCGGCGGGCCAGGCGGCCGGCCAGGCCGGGGTGGCGGCGCAGTTGGAAGGCGGCGAGGATCTCGTCGAAGCGGCTGTTCAGGCCGATCAGGTGGTGCCGGAAGCGGTGCGTGCCGTCCTGGCCGTGGTTGCGCAGCATCCGTACGGTGCGGGCGAGTTCGAGATCGCCGGTGACCACGACGCCGCCTTCGCCGGGGCCGCCGAAGGACTTCACCTGGACGAAGGAGAACACGCCGGCGTCGCCCCAGGTGCCGGCGGGTCGGCCTTCCAGGACGGCGCCCTGGGCGACCGCGGAGTCCTCGATCAGGCGCAGGCCGTGCCGGGTGGCGAGGGCGCGCAGGCGCGGCATGTCGGCCATCACGGAGAACACGTGGGCGGGCATCAGGGCCTTGGTGCGGGGGGTGACCAGGGCCTCGGCCGCGTCCGGGTCGATGACCAGGGTGTGCGGGTCGATGTCGGCGAAGACCGGGGTGGCGCCGACGCCGAGGACGGTGTTGGCGAGCGGGGCGCAGCCGAAGGCGGGGACGATCACCTCGTCGCCGGCGGTGACGCCCATGGCGCGCAGGACCAGGGTGAGCGCGGTGGTGCCGCTGCCGCAGGCGATGACGTCCGCGCTGCCGAGGTCGGCGCGCAGCACCTCCTCGAAGCGGGCGGTGCGTTCGCCGAGGATGAAGCGCTGGGCCGGGTCGGTGGCGACTTCGCGGACGACGTCGAGGAGCACGTCCCGGTCGGCCTCGAACAGGTCGGGCGGGAAGAACGGGATGGTGGTGTCGGTCACGGTGTCGGTGGTGGTCATCGGCGGGTCACCGCTGCTTTCCGTACTGGAAGTCGCGGACCAGGTCGCTGACCAGGTCCAGGTCGTGGTCGGCGAGGTCGGGGTAGAGCGGCAGCGCGAGGGCGCGGCCGCAGGCGGCTTCGGCGTGCGGGAACTCGCCCGGGCGGTGGCCGAGTTCGGCGAAGCAGGGCTGTAGGTGCAGCGGCGTCGGGTAGTAGGTCTCGGTCTGGATGCCGTGCCGGGCGAGGTGGGCGGCGAGTTCGTCGCGGTGGTCGGACTCGACCAGGTAGACGTACCAGACCGGGTCGGTGGCGGCGTCCCGGGGGACGACGGTGGGCAGGGTGAGCCCGGGGGTGCCGGTCAGGCGTTCGGTGTAGGCGGCGGCGAGGCGGGCGCGGCGGGCGATGTCCTGGTCGGCGCGGCCGAGTTTGGCGAGCAGGACGGCGGCCTGGACGTCGTCCATCTTGCTGTTGGTGCCGAGGAGTTCGGTGGGGCGGTTGATGGTGGGGAAGTCGTCGAGGGTGCGGCCGGTGCGGCCGTGGTGGCGCATCGCGGAGACGGCTTCGGCGAGGGCGGGGTCGTCGGTGAGGACGGCGCCGGCGTCGCCGAGCGCGCCGAGGGTCTTGGTGGGGAAGAAGGAGAGCACGCCGCCGGCGCCGTGCAGGCCGGCGTGGACGCCGTCCCAGCGCATGCCGAAGGCCTCGGCGCTGTCCTCGACGACGGTCAGTCCGTGCCGGTCGGCGAAGCCCAGCAGGGCGCGCAGGTCGGCGAGTTGGTGGAACAGGTGGACGGGCATGACCATCCGGGTGCGGTCGGTGCGGACGGCTTCGACGCTCGCCGGGTCGAGGCTGTAGGTGACCGGGTCGATGTCGGCGAAGACCGGGCGGCCGCCGGCCAGCACCACCGAGGTGGCGGAGGCCACGAAGGTGTAGGCGGGGACGATCACCTCGTCGCCGGGGCGCAGTCCGGCGGCGCGCAGCAGCAGGACCAGGGCGTCGGTGCCGCTGTTGACGCCGATCACGTGCCGGGCGCCCGTCCAGGCGGCGAGGGCGGCCTCGAACTCCTCGACCTTGGGGCCGTGCGAGTACTTGCCGCGGTCCATCAGTTCGTCGAGGTGGCGCCGGGTGGTGGGCCAGAGGGATTCGAAGGTCGCGGCCTGGGTGAAGAAGGGAACGCCCGGAGAGGTACCCGGGGAAGTAGTGGCACCCATGAAACTCTCATCGGATTGTATGGATTGGACGGGCGGATAAGCCCTGCCTCCGAATTTATGCCCCGCGCACCCCGTCCACCCCGGACCGGGAAATGTTTCACTCCTTCGAATGGCCTGGTGGAAAAGGGATTTGACGTCCGGCCGGACCGCCGGCGAAATACTGCTTGAATACCGGATGAAGCAATACCGCGACGCGGAAGGAATGACGGCTCGCCATGCCGAACGGACTCGGGACCTTACTCGTCGGAATGGGGCGGGCCGGGAGCGGCCTCCACCTCCCGGTGCTGCGCCGGCTGCGCGCGGCGCCCGGCACCGCGCACCTGTTCGCGGCCGCGCCGGTGCTCGCCGTCGACCCGCACCGCGCCCCCGCCCCCGACCCCGACCTGCGCCCGACCACCCTGGCCGAGGCGCCCCGGCTGCTCGACCCGGCCCGCACCGTCGTCCACCTGTGCACCCCGCCCACCGAGCGGGTCGCCGCCCTGGAGTCGCTGGGGCGGCTCGGCTACCGGCGGGTGCTGCTGGAGAAGCCGGTGGCCGCCGACAGTCGCGGCCTGGACGAGCTGCTCGCACTGCGCGACCGGTACCGGCTCGACCTGGTGGTGGTCGCCCAGTGGCTGGGCAGCCGCCTGACCGATCGGCTGCGCGCGCTGCTCGCCCAGGACGCGTACGGGCCGCTGCGCACCGTCCACGTCGTCCAGCGCAAGCCGCGCTTCTCCCGCTCGCTGGCCGGGGACGGGCACCCGACCGCGTTCGACGTCGAGCTGCCGCACTCGCTGGGGCTGTGCCTGGCGCTGGCCGGGCCCGGCGAGGTGACCGGCGCGGGCGGCACCGACATGGTGGTGGGCGGCCGGGTGCTGCCCCGGCTCGGCACCGCCTGGCTCAACCTCCAGCACGACAGCGGGGCGTGGACCAGGATCCGCTCCGACCTCACCTCTCCGGTGCGCGAGCGCCGGGTCACCCTGGAGCTGGCGCACGCCACCCTGATCGGGCACTTCCCCGGCAGCGAGGCCGACGCGTACGCCCGGCTGACCGTCATCGACCGGGACGGCGAACGCACCGAACTGCTGCACGACGACGCGCTCGGCGGCTTCCTGGAGCACACCTACCGCTACTACGCGGCGGACGGGGGCGGACGCGGGCCGCACCCCGACCTGGAGGTCAACGCCCAGGTGGTGCGGCTGCTCGACCGGGCCAAGGCGATCGCGGCGGAGCCGGTGCCCGGCGGCGCTCGGCGGACGGCGGCGGCCCGGTGAGCGCCCTGCGCAAGGGCGGCCGGACGAAGCGCCGACGGGCGAACCGGACGCCGGTGGCCCGGCGGCCCACGATCCGGTTCGGCGGCATCGGCGACGAGGCCGCCCCCGACCTGGCCGGGCAGATCGACGCGCTGGATGAACTCGGCTGGAACGAGCTGGAGTTGCGCACGGTGGACGGCGCCTGGATCGCCGACCTGCCGGTCGGGCAGGTCCTCGACATCGCCCGCACCCTGCGCAAACGGCGCATCCGGATCTCCGCCGTCGCCTCCCGCACCGGCAACTGGGCCTCCGACATCACCGACGACTACGGACCGGACGAACTGGAGCAGGCCGCGCTCGCCTTCCGCGCCGCCCTGCTCGGCGTCGACCGGATCCGGGTGATGTCCTACCCCAACGGCACCGGCCTGCCGGAGGCCGAGTGGCGCCGCCGGGTGCTGGAACGGATGCGCGACATCGCGGACGGCCTGTACCGCGGCGGCCAGCTCGCCCTGCACGAGAACTGCGCGGGCTGGGCCGGGAGTTCGGCCGAGAAGGCGCTCGACCTGATCGCCTCGGTGAACAACCCCGGGCTGCGGCTGCTGCACGACACCGGCAACGGGATCCCGTACGGCTACGACGGGTACGAGCTGCTGCGCCGGACCGTCGAGCACGTCGACCACGTGCACGTCAAGGACGCGGTCGGCGGCGGCGCGGACACCCGGTACGTGCTGCCCGGCGAGGGGGACGCCCGACTCGCCGAGTCCCTGCGGCTGTTGACCGCGCGCGGCTGGCGCGGGGTGTGGTCGCTGGAGCCGCACCTGGCCACCCGGCCGCACGAGGGCCTGGCCGCGGACGGCCGCGCCGAGAGCGGATTCGTCGCCGCCGGACGGGCGTTGACCGCCCTGGTCGAGCGCGAGGTGCTGCCGCACTCGCCCGGCTGGCGGCTCGTCCCGGGCGGTCTGGTCCTGGACGCCCCGGTGCCGCGGCAGGCGGAGCGGCCGGAGGTGCTCTCCGATGCCCGCTGAGCCGGCGACGGCCGGGACGGCGGTCGAGGTCGCGGCCGGGACGCCTGCCGAGGCGGCGAGCGAGGTGACGACCGAGGTGACGACCGAGGTGACGACCGGACTCTCGCCGGACGAGCAGGAGTTGCTGCTCGACCTGCTGCGCCTGCCCACCGCCGGGCCGCTGGAGACCGGGCCGGGCGCGCCGCCGCCGCTGCTGCCCGAGGCGCTGGAGGCGTACGCCCGGGCGGCGGCGGGGACCGGGCTGGCGGAGCTGTACCGGGGCGCGCCCGGCGAGGCCGGACTCGACCGTCCGGACGTGCCGTTGACGGTGCGCCGGGCGGCCGCCGACTCCCCCGGGTTCCTGGCCTGCCAGCCGAGCCTGGTGCTGCGGCTGGGGCCCGCGCTGCCGCGGGCGGCGACCGTGATGTTCAACGTGCACCTGGACACCGTCGCCGGGTCGGAGCCGGTGGGCTTCGACGGGCGGCGGTTCACCGGGCGGGGCGCGATCGACGCCAAGGGCCCGGCGGTGGCGCTGCTGGCCGGGGTGCGGGCCGCGGTGGCGGCGGAGCCCCGGGTGGGGCGGGAGGTCGCGGTGCTGGTGCAGGCGGTGTCCGGCGAGGAGGGCGGCGCGATGGGCGTGTTCGGCACCCGTCCGCTGGTCGAGGCCGGGTACACGGGCGCGCTGAACGTGTTCTGCGAGCCGACCGGCCTGCGCTACCTGCCCCGGGCGACGGCCGCCGCCACCGCCCGGCTGTGGGTGCGCGGCGAGGACGCGATCGACGACTGCCCGGGCGCGGGCCACAACGCGACGGTGCTGCTCGGCTTCCTCGCCCAGCACCTGGCCCGGGAGCTCGGCGGCGCGCCCGGCCCGCGCGACCCGGTCTGCGTGGCCGGGACGAGCACCGGCCCGCTGCACAACCGGGTCTACGGGAGCGGCGAGCTGCTGCTCAACCTCCCCTACCGGGACGCGGGTTCGGGCCGCCGGGCGGAGGCCGCGGTGGAGGCGGCGGTCCGCTCCGGGCTGGCGGCGTTCCGCGCGGCGTTCGCCGGGCTGCCGGAGTTCGCCCGGACCGCCGCCGACTGCGCCCGGATCACCCGGCTGGACTGGCCCAAGCGCGGCCTGCCGGTCCTCGACAACCGGCACCCGGAGCTGGAGGACCTGCTCGCCCGGCGGGCCGGGATCGCCCGGATGCCGGACGCGGAGCCGGCGTTCACCTGCGACGCGATCTGGGCGGCCGGCCTGCCGGACGGCGCGTTCACCGTGGTGCTCGGCCCGGGCGAGCTCGGCGCCAACCGGGCGCACGCGGCGGGCGAGTTCGCCGAGGCGGCCCAACTCGACGCCTTCGCCTCGGCGGTGGCCCGGCTGCTGGTGGCCTTCGCCCGCCGCCGCCCCTGACTCTTCCGTCCGTCTCCCGCTCGAAGTCCCCTGCCCCCACTGGAGGTCGTTTCCGTGAACACCGTGGCACCCGCGCCCAGTACCACCGGCACCGTCCGCGTCCCGTACGCCGATCTGATCCGCTTCACCACCGAGGTGTTCGTCGCGCACCGGCTGCCGCCCGGGCGGGCCGGGGAGGCGGCCGAGGCGCTGTGCTACGGCGACGCCGCCGGGATGGACTCGCACGGGCTGGCCAATCTGACCCGGCTCTACCTGCCGCTGCTGGCCGAGGGCCGGGCCGATCCGCTGGCGGAGCCGACGGTGGTGGCCGACCGGGGGGCCGCGGTGCTGGTGGACGCGGCCGGGGCGCTCGGGCTGTGGCAGGCCGGGGCGGCGATGGAGCTGGCCGCGGAGCGGGCCGAGCGGTACGGGATCGGGCTGGTGTCGGTACGCCGGGCCACCCACTTCGGCTGTGCGGGCCACCACGCGGCGCGGGTCACCGGGCGCGGCATGATCGGGCTGCTGGCGTCGAACTGCGGCCGGCAGCGGATCGCCCGGCCGCCGGGCGGCGCGGTGGCGCTGCTGGGCACCAACCCGTGGAGCGTGGCCGCACCGGCGGGTGAACTGCCGCCGTACGTACTGGACATGAGCACCACGGCGGTGCCGACCGGCCGGGTGCGGGCGGCGGAGCGGGCGGGGCGGCCGATCCCGGAGGGGTGGCTGGCCGGGCCGGACGGGCGGCCGGTGACGGACCCGGGCGCGTTCGACCGGGGCGAGGCGCACCTGCTGTGGCTCGGGTCCGGCGCGGGCGGCGAGTTCAAGGGCTTCGGCCTCGGGCTGATGGTGGAGGTGCTGGCGGCGCTGCTGCCGGGAGCGGGTCTCGGCCCGGAGCCGGCCGCGCTGGAGGGCGACGGGCGGCCGTCCGGCCGGGACGACGACATCGGCGTGTTCGCGCTGGCCATCGCCCCGGCGACGCTCCGGGACGCCGACCAGGTGGCGCTGGACGCCCGGACGCTGTTCGGAACGGTGCTGGACTGCCCGCCGGCCGAGGGGAGCGCGGGCCCGGTGGCGTACCCGGGCTGGCACGAGGCCCGGCGCACCGCCGAGGCGCGCCGCGACGGGGTGCCGCTGGCCGCCGGGCTGCTGGCCGAACTGGCTTCCGTCGCCGACGAGTTCGGGATCCGCCCGGTGGCGGTCGCCTCGGCCGGGACGGAGGGCGGGCGGTGAGCGCGCTGCGGTTCGGGGTGGTCGGGCTCGGGGTGATCTCGCGGTTCTACCTGGCCGCGCTGGAGCGGGTGCCGGGGGTGCGGCCGGCGGCGGTGTGCGACCGGGACGCCGCCGTGCTGGAGCCGTTCGGCGGCCGGGTGCCCGGCTTCACCGACCACCGGGAGATGCTGGCGGCGGGCGGGCTGGACGCCGTGGTGGTGACCGTCCCGAACGACCTGCACCTGGCGGTCTGCCGGGACGCGCTGCGGGCGGGCCTGCCGGTGTGCGTGGAGAAGCCGCTGGCCCTGCGGGCCGCCGAGGGCGCGGAGTTGGCGGCGCTGGCGGCCGAGCGGCGGGTGCCGCTGTTCACCGCGTTCCACCGCCGGTACAACGCGTCGGTGCGGGAGCTGCGCGCGGCGCTCGCCCGGCACCCCTCCCCCGTGCGGTCGGTGACCGCGCGCTACTTCGAACTGATCGAGGAGCACGTCGGCCGGGACCGCTGGTACCTGGACCCGGAGCGGTGCGGCGGCGGCTGCGTCGCCGACAACGGGCCCAACGCGTACGACCTGCTGCGGCTGCTGGCCGGCCCGATGGAGCTGCGCGGCGCCGAGGTGGTGCGCGACGGCACCGGGGTGGACCGGTACGCGGCACTGGAGCTGGCGGGCCGGGACGGGGTGCGCGGCCGGATCGAGCTGGACTGGTCGTACCCGGGCGAACTCAAGGACGTGGCCGTGGAGTTGGCGGACGGCACGGTGCTGCGGGCGGACCTGCTGGCCGGGCACGAGGGCTTCAAGCAGTCGCTCTGGCACGAGTACGAGGGCATCGTCGGCGAGTTCGCCGGGCTGCTGCGCGGCGGGGGTGGCGGGAACGCGGACGCGGCGACCGACCGCGGCCCGGACGGGGTGGACGCGCTGCGGGTGGTCGAGGCCGCCTACCGCGCCGAGGCGACGGCCCGGGCGGGGGTGCGCGGGTGAGCGGCGCACGGGAGGACGGGCCGAAGCGGACGGTCACCGGCACGCTGGTGAAGGTGCTGCTGCACAGCCGGACCGAGCGCGGGATGAGTCTGGAGCCGTTCGCCAGCCGGTGCGTACGGGCGGGCGAGGTGCACGAGCTGGTGACCACCGACCAGCGGGAGACCGCGGCGGGGGCGCGGATCGACCGGGTCGGGTTCCTGGGCTTCGCGGAGATCGCGGTGGCCGGGGTGCTGGACCGGGGCGACGAGGTGTTCGTCGGCGAGCACCGGGTCGGCACGGTGCTGGGCTTCGACGCCTGCCACTTCCCGAACCACTACAACGTGCTGATCGCGGCCGATCACCTGCTGACCGGCGAGAAGCTGGACCTGCGGCCGGAGCTGCCGGTGCGGTTCGTCCCGGCCGGGGACTGACCCGCCCGGCCGGGACGACCCGGGCCGACAGCGGTAGCGGCAGCGGTAGCGGCAGCGGCAGCGGCAGCGGCGGGAGAACGGGCGAGGGCCCGGAACGGGGGGCGCCATCCCCGTTCCGGGCCCTTCGTCAGGGCGTCGGCTGCGGTCAGCGGCCGAGCAGCGGGACGTCGATCTCGCCCAGGTGGTAGGCGCGCACGGCCTGGACCAGCTCCTCGACGGACAGCTGGCCGTCGCCGTTGGCGTCGATCTGGCGGAAGGCCTCGGCCGGCTCGATGTTCCCGACGCCGATCGCGTCCAGCCAGGTCTTGAACTCGGCCGGGTTGACCTGGCCGTCGCCGTCCACATCGACCAGCTCGACCATGGCCTGGATGGTCGGCTTGACGACGCGGCCGAAGCCGGCGCCGCCGTTCTCCAGGATGTGCTCCTCGGCGATGTGGTTGAACTGCTCGGGGGTGAGCGCGCCGGTCTGCTCGTCGATGCCGGCCTTGTCGGCGAAGAAGCTCCACATGCCGAGGTAGGCGTCGGTCAGTGCGCGGCCGGCCGGGGAGACCGGGGCCTCGCCGAAGGCCTGCAGGATGCGCTTGGCCTCGGCGTCCCAGTCGGAGCGGTCGATCTGGCCGTCACCGTTGACGTCCCAGAGGTCGAAACGCTTCTGGGCACGGTCGAGCTGAACGGAAGTGGTCATCGCGGTTCTCTCCAGTGTGGGTCCGGTGCGGGCGGCGGCCGCCCCAGGGACGGGGCCGGCGGACGACGCCCGGCAGTGCTTTCGCTTGAGCCGTCACACAATCGGTGCGGCAACGGAACGTCACACTACCGGCACGCTGCGCAACGGATCACGCCTCTGCCGCCAACCGGGTGACTTCCTCCGTTCGTTGACGCTCGGTCGGCTCGACGGCCCTTGCGCCGTCGCTGCCCGCCACGATTTGGGGACACCGTCAACTGTTTCGGCGGCGGCCTCCCGAGTGGGTGATCCGGCCCCGGTCGGGGCCCGTCCGGGCCCCGACCTGCGCCTACGCTCGAAGGATGACCGAGACGCTTCCGCCGGCCGCCGCCCTTCCCCCGCTGCCGCCGTTGCCGATGACCGAGTTGGGCCCGCAGGCGTTCGCCGCCGTGCACGCGCTGCACGGGGCGGTGGAGGGGGCCGCGGCGTCGGCCGGGCTGGAGCCGCTGCTGCTGGAGCTGGTGCGGCTGCGCTGCTCGCAGCTGAACGGCTGCGTGTACTGCGTCGGCCTGCACACGGAGTCCGCCCGGAAGGCGGGCGAACGGGACGAGCGGCTGGCCGAGTTGGTGGTGTGGCGGGAGTCCGCGCTGTTCACGCCCCGGGAGCGGGCCGCGCTCGCGCTGGCCGAGGCGGTCACCCGGCTCACCGACCGGACGGAGGGCACTCGGGCCCGGCGGGCCGCGCGGGCGGTGCTGTCCGAGCCGGAGGCGGCGTTCGTGGCCTGGGCCGCGACCGTGGTGAACACCTACAACCGGATCGCGGTCACCTCGCGCCCGGTGGCGGCCGAGACGCTCTGACCGGCGACCCGGGCCGGTCGGTCGGCCGGGAGCCGGTCACATCGGGAACGGTCGGCCGGTCGGCCGGGAGCTGGCCGGTCGGCCGGGAACCGGTTGGCCGGGAGCCGGCGGCGGGTGCAGGCTGGAGGGATGGTGACCGACTTCGACGGCTCCCCCGCCGGTGCGGCACTGGTCGCGGCGATGGCGGCCGGGCCGGTGCCGCTGGACGGCGGTCTCTCGAACCAACTGGCCGCCCAGGGATGCGACTTGTCGGACGCCCTGTGGTCGGCCCGGCTGCTGCTGGACGAACCTCGGCAGCTGGTGGCGGCGCACCGGGCGTACTTCGAGGCGGGCGCCCGGGTGGCGACCACGGCGAGTTACCAGGCGAGCCGTCCGGGTTTCGCCGCCCGGGGCCTGGACGCGGCGAAGGCCGACCGGCTGCTGGCGCTGAGCGTGGAGGTGGCCCGGCTGGCGGCCGAGGAGGCGTCGGCGGAGCTGGGCGACGGCCGCCCGCGCTGGGTGGCGGCCTCGGTGGGCCCGTACGGGGCGGTGCTGGCGGACGGCTCCGAGTACCGGGGCCACTACGGCCTGTCGGCCGCGGAGTTGGCGGAGTTCCACCGTCCCCGGCTGGAGGTGCTGGCGGCGGCCGGGCCGGACGTCCTGGCGGTGGAGACCGTGCCGGACCTGCTGGAGGCGTCCGTACTGGCGGAGTGCGTACGGGGGTTGGGGGTGCCGGTGTGGTTCTCGTTCGGCGCGGCGGACGGGCGGACCCGGGGCGGGGAGCCGCTGGCGGAGGCGTTCGCGCTGGTGGCCGAGGTGCCGGAGGCGGTGGCGGTGGGCGTCAACTGCTGTGCGCCGCAGCAGGTCGGGGCGGCGGTGGCGCTGGCGGCGGAGGTGACCGGCCTGCCGGCGGTGGCGTACCCGAACAGCGGGGAGGGCTGGGACGCGGCGGTCCGGGACTGGACGGGCCCGGCGGCGTTCGACCCCGGGTCGGCGGCGGGCTGGGTGGCGGCCGGGGCCCGGCTGGTCGGCGGTTGCTGCCGGGTCGGCCCGGAGGCGATCGCGGAACTCGCGGCGGCGGTCGGCGGGTAGCCCGGCGGCGCGCCGCCCGGCCGGCCTGGTACCGGTACTGGTACTGGTACTGGTGGCGGGACGACGGACCGGGGAGAGGGGTGGGTCGTGACGGGTGCGGACGCGGCCGTGATCGAGCGGGTGAACGCCCTGGGCGCGCGCTGGGGGCGGGGGTTGGACTTCACGGGCGGCCAGGTGTGGACGGCGCTCGGGGTGTGGCCGCTGCTGGCGGTGCTGGCGGCGGGCGCGGGCGGCCCGGCCCGGGAGGAGCTGGCCGGGGCGCTGGGCGTCCCGGTCGAGCGGGCCCCGGCCGCCGCGCGGGAGCTGCTGGCGCGAGTGGGCTCGGTGCCGGGCTGCACGGCGGCGCTCGGGCTGTGGACGGCGGGCGGGGTCGAGGTGGAGCCCGACTGGCTGGAGCGGCTGGACGCCTCGCTGTGGGGGAGGTTGACCGGTGACGAGGCCGAGGACCGGGCGGCGCTGGACGGCTGGGTGCGGGAGCGGACCGGCGGCCTGGTCGACCGGATGCCGGTGGAGCTGTCCGGGGCGCTGCTGGTGCTGGCCTCGGCGCTGACGGTGCGCACCGAGTGGGCGAAGCCGTTCCGGCCGTCCCGGTCCCGGGCGGCCGAAGGCCCTTGGGCGCGGCGGCGGTTCACCCGGCTCACGGCGTCGGGGCCGGAGCTGTACGAACGGATCGCGGTGGCGGAGACCTCGGCCGGCCCGGTGACGGAGGTCCGGGTGGTGGGCGGGGGCGAGGTGGACGTGCACCTGGTGCTCGGCGCGGAGGCGGCCGAGCCGGGCGCGGTGGTGGCGGCCGGGTTCGAGCTGCTGTCGGGCGCGGCCCGGCGGATGCCGGTGGCGGGCCTGTCGGACGGGGAGGCGTGGCCGGGGCTGGAGCTGGAGTCGGTGGAGTCCTCGGCTCCCCGGGACTCGGGCGTGCTGGAGACGGTGGCCTTCCGGGTGCGGGCCGAGCACGACCTGCTGGCCCGGGCCGGGCTGTTCGGCCTGGGCGCGGCCGCCGGGCCGGGCGGCCACTTCCCGGGCATCAGCCGGGGCACCCCGCTACGGGTCTGCGCGGCCGAGCAGGCCGCGGTGGCGGAGTTCACCGCGACGGGCTTCGAGGCGAGCGCGGTCACCGTGGTGGAGATGACCCGGAGCATGGTCGGCGGCCCCGCCCGGTTCCGCTCGCGCCGGGCGACGGCCCGTTTCGACCGCCCGTTCGGCTTCCTGGCGGTGCACCGGCCGACCGGCCTGGTGCTGGTGGCTGGCTGGGTGGCGGAGCCCGCCGCGGCCTGAGCGGCCCGCCCGTCCCGCCGCGGCCCGTCCCGCCGGGAACCGCCCGTCCGCACGGGCCCTTGGCGGATCGGTCCCCTACGCCGGGTGGCGGCGCCCCCGGCTTCGTGGCTTCGGCCAGTACGCCGCCGCGGCGGCCCGGCGGGAGGATTCCGGGCGGGGGCCGCGGCCGGGAGCCGACGCCACGGAGCGAGGGGACCTGCCTGATGGGTGGCCAGCTGTACGACGGGATCGGCGAGTCGTTCGAGGGGTTCAAGACCCTGCCGCTGGCGCGGTACGGCGAGGTGCCGGCCTTCCTGGGGATGGTCGGGGACGTGCGGGGCCGGTCGGTGCTGGACCTGGCGTCCGGGACGGGGTTCTACAGCCGGGAGTTGCGGCGTCGGGGCGCCTGCCGGGTGCTGGGGGTGGACATCTCCTCGGCGATGGTGGACGCGGCGCGGGCGGCGGAGGAGCGGGAGCCGCTGGGGGTGGCGTACGAGGTGGGGGACGTCGCCGGGCTGCGCGCCTTGCCGGGCGTGAGCGGCTGAGTGCCGCGGGGCGGGGCGGCCGGGTAGTACGGTCTTCGAGGGCGCCTCGCCCGTTCTCGGCCTGGTGGTCGGCGTTGCCGACCGGTGTTCAGTGGAGGTGGGCGGGTGCCCGGTGCGATCCAGTCGCTGTCGCGGGCGGCCGCGATCCTGCGCCTGCTGGCGGGCGGGGAGCGCCGGCTCGGCCTGTCGGAGGTGGCGACGGGGCTGGGGCTGGCGAAGGGCACGGCGCACGGGATCCTGCGCACGCTGCAGCAGGAGGGCTTCGTGGAGCAGGACCCGGAGAGCGGCAAGTACCAGTTGGGCGCGGAGCTGCTGCGGCTGGGCCAGAGCTACCTGGACGTGCACGAGCTGCGGGCCCGGGCGCTGGTGTGGGCGGACGACCTGGCGCGGGCGGCCGGGGAGACGGTGTACCTGGGGGTGCTGCACCAGCGGGGGGTGCTGGTGGTGCACCACGTGTTCCGGCCGGACGACTCGCGGCAGGTGCTGGAGGTCGGTTCGATGCAGCCGCTGCACGCGACCGCGCTGGGCAAGGTGCTGCTGGCGTACGACCCGGTGGCGCGGGGCGAGTTGGGCGGGGGCCCGTGGGAGGCGTTCACGGCCCGGACGGTGACGGAGCCCGCCGCGCTGGACGCGCAGTGCGCGCTGGTGCGCGAGCGGGGCTGGGCGGACGCGGTGGAGGAGACCTGGGAGGGCGTGGCCTCGGTGGCGGCGCTGATCCAGGACCGGCGGCGCAACCCGGTGGGCGCGGTGTGCGTGTCGGGCGCGGTGGAGACGGTGTGCGGCCCGGACGGCGCGGTGCGGCCGGCGCTGGTGGCCTCGGTGCGGACGGCGGCCCGGGCGATCTCCCGGGACTTGGGCGCGCACCGGTTCTGACGGTCCGGCGGCGGGGAGCGGGGTGCGTCACACCTCCTTGACGGGGGGCGTCCGGCTGCGGTTGGCTTCCGAAGTCCGTTCGACATTGTCGAACGGTGTCCGGCCCGCCCCGGCGGACCGCCCGTCCGACTGGTTTGCCGGACCCGCGCGTACGGGGACTGACGAATGGTCACCCCCGCCCCGTTGCCGCCCACGAGCCGAGGTACCGCATGACTGCCAGCCACATCGCCGCGATCGACCAGGGCACCACGTCCAGCCGGTGCATCCTGTTCGACGCGGACGGCCGGATCGTCGCCGTCGAGCAGCAGGAGCACTCGCAGGTCTTCCCGCAGCCCGGCTGGGTGGAGCACGACGCGGCGGAGATCTGGACCAGGGTGCGGTCGGTGGTGCGCGGCGCGCTGGAGCGGGCCGGGCTGACCGCGGCGGACGTCCGGGCGGTGGGCATCACCAACCAGCGCGAGACCACGGTGCTGTGGGACCGGCACACCGGCGTGCCGGTGCACAACGCGATCGTCTGGCAGGACACCCGCACCGAGGCGCTCTGCCGCGAACTGGGCCGCAACGTCGGCCAGGACAGGTTCCGCCGGGAGACCGGCCTGCCGCTGGCCAGCTACTTCGCCGGGCCGAAGATCCGCTGGCTGCTGGACAACGTCGAGGGGCTGCGCGAGCGCGCCGAGGCCGGGGACGTGCTGTTCGGGACGATGGACAGCTGGCTGATCTGGAACCTGACCGGCGGGGTGGACGGCGGCCGGCACGTCACCGACGTCACCAACGCCTCCCGCACCCTGCTGATGAACCTGCACACCCTGCGGTGGGACGAGCGGATCGCCGAGTCGCTGGGCGTCCCGCTGGCGATGCTGCCGGAGATCCGCTCCTCCGCCGAGGTGTACGGCGAGGCGGTCGGCGACCTGGCGGGCGTGCCGGTCGCGGCGGCGCTCGGCGACCAGCAGGCGGCGCTGTTCGGCCAGACCTGCTTCGCCGAGGGCGAGGCCAAGTCGACGTACGGCACCGGCACCTTCCTGCTGCTGAACACCGGCGAGAAGATCGTCCACTCGTACCACGGGCTGCTCACCACGGTCGGCTTCCGGATCGGCGACCGGCCGCCGGTGTACGCGCTGGAGGGGTCGATCGCGGTGACCGGCTCGCTGGTGCAGTGGCTGCGCGACCAGCTCGGCATCATCTCGACGGCGGCCGAGATCGAGACCCTGGCGGGCACCGTCGAGGACAACGGCGGCGCGTACGTGGTGCCCGCGTTCTCCGGCCTGTTCGCGCCGTACTGGCGCTCCGACGCGCGCGGCGTGATCACCGGGCTGACCAGGTACGTCACCAAGGGGCACCTGGCGCGGGCGGTGCTGGAGGCGACGGCCTGGCAGACCCGGGAGGTGGTGGACGCGATGCAGAAGGACTCCGGCGTCACGCTGACCGCGCTGAAGGTCGACGGCGGGATGACCTCCAACAACCTGCTGATGCAGGGCATCGCGGACGTGCTGGACGTCCCCGTCGAGCGCCCCTACGTCGCCGAGACCACCGCGCTCGGCGCGGCCTACGCGGCGGGCCTGGCGGTGGGCTTCTGGGACGGCCTGGAGACGCTGCGGGCCAACTGGCACCGGGCCGCCGAGTGGACGCCGAAGATGGCCGCCGACACGCGCGAGCGCGAGCACCGCAACTGGTTGAAGGCGGTGGAGCGCACCATGGGCTGGATCGACCAGGACGAGCAGTCGGAGCTCTGAGCCGAGCCCGGCAGGACCCACCGATCGGAAGGAGCAGCGGACCGGCCGCACACCGGGCCGCCCACCACACACCATGGCAACCACCCCGCACCCCGCGGCGACCGTCCCGACCCTGGGCGCCGAGCGCGCCGCCGGCCGCCTCGTCCCCCGCGCCGCCACCCGAGAACTGCTCGGCCGGGCCCGCTACGACCTGCTGGTGATCGGCGGCGGCATCCTGGGCACCGCCACCGCGTGGACCGCCGCCCAGGCCGGGCTGAAGGTGGCCATGGTGGACGCCGGGGACTTCGCCAACGCGACCTCCTCGGCCTCGTCCAAGCTGGTCCACGGCGGGCTGCGCTACCTGCAGACCGGCGCGGTGCGGCTGGTCGCGGAGAACCACCGCGAGCGCCGGGCGCTGGCCACCGACGTGGCCCCGCACCTGGTCAACCCGCTGACCTTCTTCGTGCCGGTGTACGAGGGCGGCCCGCACTCGGCGCCGAAGCTCGGCGCGGGCGTGTTCCTGTACTCGGCGCTGTCGGCGTTCCGCGACGGCCTGGGCCGGGTGGTCTCCCCGTCGGTGGCGGCGCGCGCGGTGCCGGGGCTGCGCACCGAGGGGCTGCGGCGGGTCGCGGTGTACGGCGACCACCAGATGAACGACGCCCGGATGGCCGTGATGACGGTGCGGGCGGCGGTGGACGCGGGCGCGGTGGTGCTCAACCACGCCGAGGTGACGGGGCTGCGCTTCACCCGCGGCCGGGTCACCGGCGCGGAGGTGCGCGACACCCTGGACGGCACCGAGTTCGGGGTGGACGCCCGGCTGGTGCTGAACGCCACCGGCCCGTGGGTGGACCACCTGCGGCGGATGGAGCACGCGGGCGCGGCGCCGTCGATCCGGCTGTCCAAGGGCGCGCACGTGGTGCTGCGCCGGCGGGCCCCGTGGCGGGCGGCGCTGACCATCCCGATCGACCACTACCGGGTGTCGTTCGCCATCCCGTGGGAGGACCACGTCCTGCTCGGCACCACCGACGAGGAGTACACCGGCGATCCGCTGGAGGTGCGGGCCACCGACGCGGACGTCGAGCAGATCCTCGCCGAGGCCGGGCACGCGGTGCGCGGGGAGCACCTGCGGCGGGAGGACATCACGTACTCCTTCGCGGGCCTGCGGGTGCTGCCGGGCGGGCCGGGGGCGACGGCGGCGGCGAGGCGGGAGACGGTGGTGACCGAGGGCCGGGCCGGGATGCTGTCGGTCGCGGGCGGCAAGTGGACGACGTACAGGCACATCGGCCGGGTGATCCTGGAGAAGCTCAAGCACGCCCCGGGCGTGGGCCTGGCCGAGGACGTCTCGCCGATCCCGCCGACCGTGCCGCTGCCGGGCATCGGCACCCCGGAGGCCGTCGCCCGCCGCCTGCTGACCGACCGCGAGCCGGGCGGCCGGATGGATCCGCTGGTGGCCCGGAACCTGGCCACCCACTACGGCACGCTCTCCTTCGACATCGCCCGCCTGATCGCCGAGCGCCCGGAGCTGGGCGAGCGCGTCCACCCGGACGGGCCGGACGTGTGGGCGCAGGTGGTGTACGCGGCCGAGCAGGAGTGGGCGTACACGGTGGACGACGTGCTGCGGCGGCGCACCACGCTGACGGTGCGCGGGCTGGACGGCGCGGAGGTGCGCAAGCGCACCGCGGAGCTGCTGGCCGAGTAGCCCGGCACAGAGCGACGCCCTCCGGGGAGAAGCGGGAATCCGGAGGGCGTCGCGGCTCGGGGGGTGGGGCCGTCGGTCAGATGATCAGGCTGAGCGGCAGGATCAGGGCGATCGCGACCACCGAGATGATGGTCTCCATCACCGACCAGGACTTCAGCGTCTGGCCGACGCTCATCCCGAAGTACTCCTTGACCAGCCAGAACCCGGCGTCGTTGACGTGCGACAGGAACAGCGAGCCGGCGCCGATGGCCAGCACCAGCAGCGCGGCGTGGCTGGTGGACATCCCGGCGGCCAGCGGGCCGACGATGCCGGCGGCGGTGATGGTGGCGACCGTCGCCGAGCCGGTGGCCAGCCGGATCAGCACCGCGATCAGCCAGCCGAGCAGCAGCGCGGAGACGTGCCACTTGCCGGACCACTCGCTGACGGCCTGGCCGACGCCGACGTCGATCAGGGTCTGCTTGAAACCGCCGCCCGCGCCGACGATGAACACGATGCCGGCGATCGGGCCGAGCGCGGAGCCGACCGTCTCGGAGATCCTGCCCTTGTCGAAGCCGGCCGCCCGGCCCAGGGTGAGCATGGCGAGCAGGGTCGCGGCGAGCAGCGCGATCAGCGGGGAGCCGATGAAGTCGAAGAGCCGCTGGACGGTGGCCTTCGGGTCGTCGATCACCACGTCGGCGAGCGCCTTGCCGAGCATCAGCACGACCGGCAGCAGGATGGTGGCCAGGACGGCGGCGAACTTCGGCGTCCGCTCGCCCTTCCCCGCCGCGTCGACGGGGGCGGTGTCCGCCGGGGCGGTGCCGGCGGGCCCGGTCTCCTCGGGCAGTGCCAGCGGGCCGACCCAGCGCTGGGCGAGGCGGCCGAACAGCGGACCGGCGACGATCAGGGTCGGGACCGCGATCAGCAGGCCGAGCGCCAGGGTGACGCCGAGGTCGGCGTGCAGGGCGTCGACGGCGACCAGCGGGCCCGGGTGCGGCGGGACGAGGCCGTGCAGCACCGAGAGGCCGGCCAGCGCGGGGATGCCGATGCCGATCAACGGGGCGTTGCCGCGCCGGGCCACCAGCAGCACGATCGGCACCAGCAGCACCACGCCGACCTCGAAGAACAGCGGCAGGCCGAGCACGGCGGCGATCAGCGCCATCGCCCAGGGCAGCAGCTTGGGGCCGGTGCGGGCCAGCACGGTGTCGGCGATGGTGTTGGCGCCGCCGGAGTCGGCGAGCAGCTTGCCGAGCATCGCGCCGAGGCCGATCAGCAGACCGACCGAGGCGACGGTGGAGCCGAAGCCGGTGGAGAAGCTGGCCAGCAGCTTGTCGAAGGGCGCCCCGGCGACGGCGGCGAGCAGCCCGGAACCGAGCGTGAGCGCCAGGAACGGGTGCAGCTTGAACCGGGTGATCAGCAGCACGATCGCGCCGATGCTGAGCAGCACGGCGAGCAGCAGTTGGCCGTTGCTCGCGGTGTGCGGCAGCGCCGGTGCGCCGGCGGCCAGCAGGGTGGGGGTCACGGGGGTCTCCATTGACGGGCCGGCACCGCCGGGCTGTCGGGCGGTGGCGGGGTGTGACGTGGGGGTCGGGTGCCTCAGCGGGCCAGGGCGGCGACGGCGCGGGTGACGAGCGTCTCCGGCTCGGCGCCGACGTCCAGCACGGTGCCCCGCTCGTCCGCCTGGAGCGGTTCGAGGGTGGCGTACTGGGAGTCCAGCAGCGAGGGCGGCATGAAGTGGCCGGTGCGGTGCGCCAGCCGGTCGCCGACCAGGTCGTGGCTGCCGGACAGGTGCAGGAAGAACGCGTCCGGGCAGGCGGCGCGCAGGACGTCGCGGTAGCGGCGCTTGAGCGCGGAGCAGGTGACCACTCCCCCGCTGCCGGCCGCGGCCCGCTCGCCCAGCCAGCCGCCGAGGGCGCGCAGCCAGGGCTGGCGGTCGTGGTCGTCGAGCGGGGTGCCGGCGCTCATCTTGGCGATGTTGGCGGCGGGGTGGAAGTCGTCGGCCTCGGCGTACGGGAGGCCGAGGCGGTCGGCGAGCAGTCGGGCGACGGTGGTCTTCCCGACTCCGGAGACGCCCATCACCACGACGACGGGCGGCTGCTGGTTCTCGGCACTGAGAGCCATGGGTGGTGCTCCTGTCCTTGCCTGCTTGCGTGGGCAACCTTGGCGCAAAGGTATGACTTATTCAAGCGACCGAAACCTAATCGTCATACTTTTGAGTGTTCGGACTGAGCGGAGCCGGTCCGGACCGAGGGCCGCCTTCCCCCTGACCGCGCCGATAAGGTGGCCGGATGGAGATCCAGGGCCTGCCCGGCCGCCTGCTCGCCGACCTCGGTCCGGCCATCGCCTCCGGCGCGCTGCCGGAGGGCACGGTGCTGCGCGCGGAGGAGTTGGAGCAGCGGCACGGGGTGTCCCGCACGGTGGTCCGGGAGGCGGTGCGCATCCTGGAGTCGATGCGGATGGTCGAGCCGCGCCGCCGGGTCGGCATCACCGTCCGGCCGAAGGGTGACTGGGACGTGTTCGACCCGCTGGTGATCCGCTGGCGGCTGGCCGGGGCGGACCGCTCCGCCCAGCTGCGCTCGCTGGGTTCGCTGCGGGTCGCGGTGGAGCCCGCCGCGGCGGCGCTGGCGGCCCGCTGCGCGGACGACGACGACCGGCGCGAACTGAGCGCGCTGGCCGTCGAGTTGACGGTCACCGCCCGGGCGGCCGACCTGGAGGCGTTCCTCGCGCACGACATCGCCTTCCACGCGGTGGTGCTGCGGGCCTCCGGCAACGAGATGTTCGCGCACCTGAAGGACACCGTGGGCGCCGTCCTCACCGGCCGCACCGAGCACCGCCTGATGCCGCACCGGCCGCGCGAGTACGCGGTGCAGCTGCACCGGGAGGTCGCCGAGGCGGTCTGCGCGGGCGACCCGGAACGGGCGGAACGGGCGATGCGGACCATCGTGGTCGGCGCCCTGGAGGAGCTCGACGCCACCCTGCCGGACTGAACTCCCCCACCCGGAGCGGCCGCAGGGGCGCCCTTGCGGGCCCCGTTACGATCCTGACGGGTGCTCGGGGAGGCCCCGCCGCGACACGGCTGCGGTCGGCCGGACCGGCCGGACCGGCCGGACCGGCTGGATCAGCTGGATCGGCTGGACCGGCCGGGCCGGTGGCATGGCTCCCCCCGGACGGGGCAAGGCTGGTCTTGGGGCGCCCGACCGGGGCGCGCGACCGACAGGGGGTTGGCGATGGCCGTTCGTCGGCGCGGTCGGCTGCCGGACGAGGTGCGGGCGGCCGCCGTCCGGGCGGGCATGTCGTTCGCCTTCACGGTGTTCACCTTCGTGGTGGCGCTGTTCGCCTCCTGGGCCCGCACCGGGCTGCTGACACCGGCGTTGGCGCTGATGGCGCTGGGCGTCTTCGCGCTCGCCTGGTGCCTGATCGACGTGGCGGTCTCCCGGCAGGTCGCCGCCTCCCGCCGCCGCGCCCCCAACTCGGCCGCCCCGCTGGAGGGTTCGCGCGACCACGGCCACCCTCGGCACCGCTGACGTCCCGTCAGCCCCGCTGGTAGCGGCCGGGAGTGGTGCCGAAGGCGTGCCGGAACGCCTCGACGAACGCGCTCGGCGAGCGGAAGCCGCAGGCGGCGGCGGTGGCGGTGACCGAGCGGCCGCCGGCCAGCAGCACCAGGGCGTGCTGGAGCCGCAGTTGGGTGCGCCACTGCGGGAAGCCCAGGCCGAGTTCGGCCCGGAACAGCCGGCTGAGGGTGCGTTCGGCGGCGCCGACGGCGCGGCCGAGTTCGGCCAGCGAGCGGTCGTCGGCCGGGTCGGCGGCGAGCAGCGCGGCGAGGTCGCGCAGCCGGGGGTCGGTGGGCCGCGGGAGGCCGAGCGGCAGTTCGGGGGCGTGCGCGAGCTGGTCCAGGGCGGCCTGTTCGAGCGTCCGGGCGGGCCGTCCGGTGGGTGCGTCGGGGCCGGTCAGGTGGGCGATGATCTCGCGCAGCAGCGGGGTGACGGCGAGCACGGCGGGCGCGGCGAGCCGCAGCGGGTCGGTACCGGCCGGGTAGACCAGGCAGCGCAACTCGCTCGTCCCGTACGCCTGCTGGGCGTGCGGGACGCCGGCAGGCAGCCACACCGCGCGGTGCGGCGGGACGACCCAGCGGCCGCGCGGGGTGCTCACCTCCAGCACGCCCAGGCCGGGGGTGATCAGCTGGTCGACGTCGTGCCAGTGCCAGTCGATCCGCTGCCGGTGGGCCAGCGGGTGCCGACTGGGCCCGGTCTCCTTCTGGTGCGCGGCGCGCGACGGGCCGTCCCCGGGGCGCACGGCGTCCGGCGGACCGCCGCCGGGGCGCATGGCGTCCGGCGGGCCGTCCTCGGCGGGTTGGCGGGTTGGCGACACAGGTTGGCAGAGTAGCGGAAGCCCGCACCCGGCCGCGGCCGCCAGTCTGGTCCGCATGACGAACGAACTGCCCGGCGTGTGGCGCCGGATGCGGATGTGGGGCGCGGCGCACGCCGTGGACGACCTGTACCAGGGCCTGGTGCCCGCGGTGGTGCCGTACTTCGTCCTGGAGCGCGGCTACGGGTACGTGGCGGCGGGCGGGCTGACCCTGGCGGCGACGCTGGGCAGCGCCGTCCCGCAGCCGCTGGTGGGCCTGCTGGTGGACCGGCGCCCGCTGCCCTGGCTGTCGGCGGCGGGGCTGGCGCTGGCCGGGCTGGGCGCGGGGCTGAGCGGGCTGGCCGACGGGTACGCGCTGGTGTGGCTGCTGGTGCTGCTCTCCGGCCTCGGGGTGGCGGCCTTCCACCCGGCGGCGGGGCGGGCGGCCCGGGAGGCGGCGGGCGACTCCACCGGGGCGATGAGCGTCTTCGCGGCGGGCGGCAGCGTCGGGTTCTTCCTGGCGCCGGTGCTGGCCACCCCGCTGCTGTCGGCGTGGGGCGTGCGGGCGACGGCGGTGTTCGTGCTGCCGGCGCTGCTGATGGCGGCGGTGCTGTTCCGGGCCCGGCACCGGACGTACCCGCACCCGGGCGGCGGGGCGAGGCGCGCCGGGAAGGACCGCTGGCGGCCGTTCCTGGTGCTGACCGGGGTGGAGGTCGTCCGCTCGGTGGTGTTCTTCGGCGTCAGCACCTTCATCGAGCTGTACTGGCTGCGGCAGTTGCACGCCTCGCACCTGCTGGCGGGCGCGGCGCTGACCTGCTTCCTGCTCGGCGGCGTCGCGGGCACCCTGGGCGGCGGGCGGCTGGCCGACCGGATCGGCATGGTGCGCACCGCGCAGTGGGGCACCGCGCTGACCGTCCCGGCGCTGGTGCTGCTGCGGGTGACGCCCGGCGCGTGGGCGCCGCTGCTGTTCGCGGTGCTGGCGGGCGCGGTGCTGAACCTGCCGTTCGCCGTGCTGGTCAAGCTGGGCCAGGACTACCTGCCCAACCGCCCCGGCACCGCCGCCGGCGTCACCCTCGGCCTGGCCGTCAGCATCGGCGGCCTGGCCGCCCCGCTGTTCGGACTGCTCGCCCAGCACCACGGCCCGCAGGGCGTGCTGACGGTGCTGCCCGCGATCCCGCTGCTGGGCGTGGCGCTCGGCGCGTTCATGGTCGAGCCGGGCCGCTGGAAGGACACGGACGACGCGGCCCCCGACCTCGAACCGGCCGGGAGCGCCGCCTCCTAGGCTGGGCGGCATGAGTCCTTCGATCGCCACCAACACCCGGGTCGGCCTGGCCGAACTGCTGGAGTTCGTCCGCCCCCGCCACCGCGCGCTGCTGCTCACCCGCCGCACCGACGGCACCCCGCAGGCCTCCCCGCTGACCTGCGGGGTGGACGACGCCGGCCGGATCGTCGTCTCCACCTACCCCGAGCGGGCCAAGACCCGCAACGCCAAGCGGGACGCCGCGGTGAGCGTGGTCGTGCTCTCCGACGAGTGGAACGGCCCCTGGGTGCAGGTGGACGGCGAGGCCGAGGTGCTGGACATGCCGGAGGCCCTGGAGCCGCTGGTGGAGTACTACCGCAACATCGCCGGCGAGCACCCGGACTGGGAGGAGTACCGCGAGGCGATGCGCCGCCAGGACAAGTCGCTGATCCGGATCACCCCGCGGCGCTGGGGCCCGATCGCCACCGGCGGCTTCCCGGCCCGGCTGGCGCCCGAGCAGTAGCCGCCCGCAGGCGGCGGGCCGGAGAACCGTGCCGGGCGCCGAGCCCGTCGTCGTCCCGCTGGAGGACCTGCTGGACGCCCGGTGCGACCGGGAGCTGCGCCACGACGACGGCGCCGAGGTGGAGGTCGGGTTCGCCTGCGTCCTGACCGGGCCACTGGTCAACGCCCCGCGTTGAGCGCCACGGCGCGCGGACCCGGGCCGGGGCCTGCGCGCCGTGGTGCAGCGCGGGGGTCAGCCGCGCGGGCCGACCGCGTAGCCGTACTGGGCGGGCCAGCTGCGGGGGACGTCGAGTTCGCGGGCGGCGTGCAGCGGCCAGTACGGGTCGCGCAGCAGCTCGCGGCCGAGCATGACCGCGTCGGCGCGGCCCTCGGCGACGATCTCCTCGGCCTGGGCGGCGTCGGTGATCAGGCCGACCGCGTTGACCGGGAGGCCGGACTCGCGGCGGACGGTCTCGGCGAACGGGACCTGGTAGGCGGGCTCGACGGGGATCTCCGCGTGCGGGACGTTGCCGCCGGTGGAGACGTCGATCAGGTCGACGCCGAGGGCCTGGAGCTCCTTGGCGAGCAGGACGGACTCCTCGACCGTCCAGCTGGGCTCCTCGGGGAGCCAGTCGGTGGCGGAGATCCGGAAGAACACCGGGAGTTCGGCGGGCCACACGGCCCGGACCGCCGCGGCGACCTCGCGGGCGAAGCGGCTGCGCCCGGCGAAGTCGCCGCCGTAGCCGTCGGTGCGGTGGTTGGAGACCGGGGAGAGGAACTGGTGGGTGAGGTAGCCGTGCGCGCCGTGCACCTCGACGACCTTGAACCCGGCGGCCAGGGCGCGGCGGGCCGAGGCGGCGAAGTCCTCGACCAGTTCGGCGATCTGCTCCTCGGTCAGCTCGGCCGGGACGGGGTAGCCCTCCTTGAACGGCAGCGGGGAGGGGCCCACCACCGGCCAGCCGCCCTCCTCGACCGGGAGCGGGCCGCCGCCGAGGCCGGGGCGGTTGGTGGACGCCTTGCGGCCCGCGTGGGCGAGCTGGATCGCCGGGACGGAGCCGTGCTGGGCGATCAGCGCGGCGACCCGGGCCAGCTGCTCCTGCTGGCGGTCGTTCCACAGGCCGAGGTCCCACGGGGAGATCCGGCCGTCGGGGCGGACGCCGGTGGCCTCGACCATCACCAGTCCGGCGCCGCCGGCGGCGCGGGAGCCGAGGTGGGCGAGGTGGAAGTCGGTGGCGACGCCGGTGTCGGAGCCTTCGGGGGCGGCCGAGTACATGCACATCGGGCTGAGCCAAATCCGGTTGGGGATGGTCAGCGAACGGAGGGTGATGGGCTCGAACAGGGCGCTCACGACTGCCCGTCCTTCCTGTGGTCCGACACGGCTTCTTCCACTTCGTACGATACCCACCGTACTACGAGAACTGTCAAACTACGAGAGATGTCGTACTATGGCAGCGTGACCATCGACCACGACCAGGACTGCCCCGGGCTGCTCCCCGAACCCCCCACCGCGGAGCTGCAGTTGGCGTGCGTCCTGCATGCGCTGGCGGATCCGATCCGGCTGCGGATCGTCTCCGAGCTGGCGGACGCGGGCGGCGACGAGCTGAACTGCCTGGCGTTCGAGCTGCCGGTCACCAAGTCGACGATGACGCACCACTTCCGGGTGCTGCGGGAGGCCGGGCTGATCCGCCAGCACCGGCGCGGCACCTCGAAGATGAACACCCTGCGCGCGGAGGACCTGGCCGCCCGCTTCCCCGGCCTGCTGGACGCCGTGCTGGCCGCCGCCGGATGCCCGGCCCGTCACTGAGGGCCACCTGACGCCCCGTCAAGCCCTGGCGGAACGCCGCCACTTCATCCGGCGGACGCCCGCCGCGCCGGGCCCGGAACCACTGCGCCACATTGCGCGTCAACCGCCCCGGAGGCCCCGCACGCACCTCGGCGGCGATCTTTCCTGACACGGTCATGCCTGGTCACGCCTGGTCATGCCGCCTTCACCCGAGTTGTCCCGGCGTTCATCCACCGTGGTCATTTGGTCTATACCAATCAGGTAATCTGACCGACGACAGGTGTCAATGTCCGGCCGTGGGGGGCCCAATGACTGCCAATCACCTTCCGTCACCACCTTCCGATCAGGAGCTCTACTGGTACTTCGGGCCTCAGCGCCGCTGGGTCCCGCTGCTGTCCGCGCTCGCCTTCACGGTCAGCGCCGGCACCATGCTCAGCTTCTCGCTGCGCAACCCGGCCCTGTGGCCGTTCCTCGCCGTCCTCGGCATCAACGCCGTCGCACTCGCGCTGACCTGCCTGAACGGGCTGCGCCGCCGCCGCTTCACCCGGGCCGGCCACGAACTGCTGGTCGCCGCCTGGCAGCCGACCCGGCCGCCGTCCGTCGACCTGTACCTGCCGACCTGCGGCGAACCGCTCGACATCCTGGAGAACGCCTACCGCGCGGTCGCCCGCAGCGAGTACCCGGGACGCCTCGACGTCTGGGTGCTCGACGACGCAGACCGTCCCGAAGTCGCCCGCCTGGCAAAGGAGTTCGGCTACCACTACGTGGTCCGGCCGAACCGCGGCGAGTTCAAGAAGGCCGGCAACCTCAACCACGCGCTGACCCTCGGCGACGGCGAGTTCATCGCCATCCTGGACGCCGACTTCGCGCCGCGCGCCGACCTGCTGCGGCACCTGCTGCCGTACTTCGGCGACCCGAAGGTCGGCATCGTGCAGAGCCCGCAGTGCTTCGACACCGACGCCTCGATGGGCTGGGTGCAGCGCGCCGCCGGCTCCGCCCAGGAGTGGTTCTTCCGCTGGGTGCAGCCCAGCCGGGACGCCTCCGACGCCGCCATCTGCTGCGGCTCCAACGCCGTCTACCGGCGCGCCGCGATCGACGCCGCGGGCGGCTTCGCCCGGCTCGACCACAGCGAGGACATGTACACCGGCCTCGCCCTGCACCAGCAGGGCTACACCACCCGGTACGTGCCGGTGCTGGTCGCCAAGGGCACCTCGCCGGACTCCACCACCAGCTTCGTCAACCAGCAGTACCGCTGGACGATGGGCAACCTGCACCTGATCGGCGACCGGGCCACCCGCAGGGCGATGACCTGGCGGATGCGCCGCTGCTTCGACGAGGGCATCGTCGGCTACCTGGCCGCCGCCGTGAACGTGCTCACCGCCCCGCTGCCGCCGCTGGTCATGCTGTTCGCCTTCCCCGGCGAAGTCCGCGCCTGGTACGTGCTGCCGATGCTCTCCCTGCTGTGGCTGTGGCACGTGCTGCTGCCCCGGGTCAGCCGCACCCGCTGGCGCTCCGAGGTGCTGCGCGCCAACGTGCTGATGAGCTTCGCCGCCGCCACCGCCTACTGGCACACCGTTCGCGGCCGCAGCGCCGCCTGGGTGCCCACCGGCGTCGCCAAGCCCGGCCGCTCCGGCGGCATGGCCCGCAAGGTGCTGCTGGTCTCCCTGCTGTGGACGGCCGGCACCCTGGCCGCCACCGGCATCGGCGTGGCCGCCGCGACCTGGCTGCACGGCTGGCACACCACCTGGGGCCTGGCCCTGTACCTGGCCGTGCAACTGCACCTCGGCCTGCCGCTGATCCGCGACCTGTACGCCGAACTCCGGCCCCGCACCGCCGACTCCACCGACTCCACCGACTCCACCGACTCCGCCGACTCCGGGGCCCGCCCGGCGATGCGGCCGCGGCGCTGGCCCGAGGCCCTCGCCGTCACGAGCACGCTCGCCCTGATCGCCCTGCTCGCCTCCGGCTGGGCAGCCCCGATGCTGCCCTGGCTGGGCTGAAAGGTCCACGCTCCCGTGTCCACCAGTACCGCCCCGAGTACCGCCCCGCTCACCGTCGTGCTGAGCCAAGCACCGGTCGAGCGGCCGAAGTTCCGACCCGACATCGAGGGCCTGCGGGCCGTCGCCGTGCTCGCCGTCCTCGCCTTCCACGCCGCCGTGCCCGGTTTCGCGGGCGGCTTCGCCGGCGTCGACGTCTTCTTCGTCGTCTCCGGCTACCTGATCACCGGCCTGCTGCGCACCGAGACCGCGCACACCGGGCGCGTCCGGCTCACCGAGTTCTACTCCCGCCGGGCCCGCCGGCTGCTGCCCTCCGCCGCCGTCGTGCTGGCCGTGGTCGCGGTCGTCGGCGCCCTGCTCACCGCGCCGCTGCGCCGCGCCGACCTGGAGCGCGACGTCCTCGCCTCCGCGCTGTCCGTCGCCAACTGGCGCTTCATCGCCGAACAGACCGACTACCTGGCGGCCGGCCGCGACCCGAGCGCGCTGCTGCACTTCTGGTCGCTCGCCGTCGAGGAGCAGTTCTACCTGCTCTGGGCCCCGCTGCTGGCCCTCGCCGCCCGCTGGGCCTGGCGCCGCCGCACCCTGCTCGGCCTGACCCTGCTGCTCGGCGCCGGCTCCTTCTGGCTCTCCCTGCACTGGAGCGCCGGCGCCTACCTCTCCACGCCCACCCGGGCCTGGCAGTTCGCCGCCGGAGCCGCCGTCGCCCTGCTGCCGATCGGGCAGCTGCCCAGACTGGCGAGGGAGTTGCTGGGCCTCGGCGGCCTGGCTGCGGTGCTCGCCGCACTGCTGCTGTTCGACGGGCGCACCCCCTACCCCGGGTACGCCGCGCTGCTGCCGACCGCCGGCACCGCCGCGATCCTGCTGGCCGGCTCCGGCGGCGCCCACCTGGTCGGACGGGCGCTGTCGCTCGGCGCGCCGCGCGCGATCGGCCGGCTCTCCTACAACCTGTACCTGTGGCACTGGCCGGTGCTGGTCCTCGCCGAGGCCCGGTGGGGCGCCCTGCACTGGGGCGTCAAGGCCGCCCTCACCGCCGCCGCCGCGCTGCCCGCGTACGCCGCCCTGCGCTGGCTGGAGCAGCCGCTGCGCCGCAGCCGGGTGCTGGGCGAGATCCCGCGCCGCGGGCTGTCACTGGGCCTGACCGCGGTGGTCTTCCCGGTGCTGCTGGCGCTGGTCGTCGGCTCCGGCACCATCCGCAACCTCGGCCCGGCCACTCCCCCGGACCCGTCCGGCCTGCCGCCGGGCGCCCGCACCGGCAGCAGCCTGCTGGCCGCCGCGCCGCCCCCGCACGCGCCGACCGTGCCCAACCCCGTCCAGGCCCGGCAGGACTTCCCGCCGGACGGCGCCTGCGAGGTGGACCCGGCCGACACCACCAGCCCGCCGTGCCGCTTCGGCACCGGCGACGACCGGATCGTGCTGCTCGGCGACTCGCACGCCGGACAGTGGTTCTCCGCCGTGCTCGGCATCGCCGCCCAGCACCGCCTGTCCGTCGAGGAGCTCGTCAAGCAGGGCTGCCCGCTGCCCGAAATCACGGTCACCAACCCACAGTTGGGCCGCACCTACCACGAGTGCGACACCTGGCGGGCGAACACCCTGACCAGGCTGAAGGACGGTCCGAGGCCCAAGCTGATCGTCGTCTCCACGCTCAACCGCTACACCGCCGACCGGGCCGCGCTGCTGCGCGGCTGGGAGCGGACCCTGACCCCGCTGCGGGAGCTGGGCGTCCCGGTCGTCTACCTGCAGGACACCCCGAACCCCGGCCTGGACGTCCCGGCCTGCGTCTCCGGGCACCCGGACACCACCTCCGCCTGCGACTTCCCGCGCACCACGGGCCTGTACGCCGACCCGCTGGCCGAGGAGATCGCCGCCGGGAAGTTCCCGGGCGTGCGGACGGTCGAGGTCAACTCGGTGCTCTGCCCGGCGAGCGGGCGCGGCTGCCCGGCCGTCCTGGAGCACGTGCTGCTGTACCGCGACGACTCCCACCTGACCAACGCCGCAGCCGTGGTGCTCACCCCGCGTCTGGACCAACTCCTGATCGACAGCGGCGCGTTCGGCCCCAAGGACGGCTGGACGACGCTGCTGCGCGACGAGTTCGACGGCCCGGCCGGCGGTAGGCCCGACCCGGCCGCCTGGCAGTACGACCTGGGCACCTGCTACCCGGGCTGCCCGGCCCCGCGGTGGGGCACCGGCGAGATCGAGACCATGACCGACTCCGCCGAGAACGTCCACCTGGACGGCAGGGGCGCGCTGGAGATCACGCCCACCCGGGACGCGGCCGGCCGCTGGTCCTCCGGGCGGATCGAGTCCAGGCGGGCCGACTTCGCCGCCCCGGCGGGCGGAATCCTGCGGGTGGAGGCCGAGTTGGCGCTCCCCGACGTGCACGGCGGGGCCGCGGCCGGGTACTGGCCCGCGTTCTGGGCGCTCGGCGGCAAGCTCCGCGACGGGTACACCGGCTGGCCCGGCGTCGGCGAGCTGGACGTCCTCGAATCCGTCGGCGGGCGCGGCGTGTTCGGCACCGTGCACTGCGGCACCACCCCCGGCGGGCCGTGCCGGGAGCCGAACGGCCTGGGCTCCGGCGAGCAGCCCTGCGCGGACTGCTGGGGCGCCTTCCACACCTACGCCGTCGAGATCGACCGCTCCACCGACCCGGAACGGGTCCGCTGGCTGCGTGACGGCAGGGAGTACTTCGAGGTCACCGCCGACCGGGTCGACCCGGCCGCCTGGGACCAGGCCGTCCACCACGGGATCTTCCTGATCCTGAACGTCGCCGTCGGCGGCGACCTCCCCGCCGCGTACGGCAGTTCACCCACCGCCGGGACGGAACCGGGCCACCCGATGAAGGTCGCCTCCGTCACCGTCTCCACCAGGGGGTAGCGAGGACCCCGCAGGATCGCGGCACGTCCGGGATCGCGGCACGGTGCCCCGCGTGCACCGCGCCGCGATCCCCGCGTCGCGCCTACTCCGGCTTGCGGAACATCCGCGTCGCGGTGATCTCGCCGTGGACGGCCGGCCCGTCCGGGTCCTGCGGGGCCGGGAGGCCGGGGCGCAGGTGCTCCTCCACCGAGATGTACTTGAGGCCGGCCCGCAGGTCGGCGTCGTTGCGCAGGCGGATGACGAGCGGGAACTCGGCCAGCGCGGTGGTGTCGAACAGGCCGGTGGTGTAGATGAGTTGGACGCCGAGCGCGTCGGCGACGGCGCGCTGGAGCTCCAGCAGGTAGGTCGCGTTGGCGCGGCCGATCGGGTTGTCGAGGAACAGCGTTCCGGCGTGCCGCAGCTGGGACTGGCCGCGGTCGTTGGCGCGCAGCGCGGCCATCGTGCAGTAGAGGGCGATGGCGGCGGTGAGCAGTTGGCCGCCGGAGAAGACGTCCGACATCTGGCCGACCGGGACGCGCTCGGCGCGCAGCACCGCGTCCGGCTTGAGGATCTCCACCGAGACGCCCCGGGGGCCGATCGCGGCGGCGACGCCGCGCAGCAGCAGGGACATGCCGTCGCGGCGCAGGTCGGAGTTCTTCTTGACGGCGGAGCGGGTGGCCTCGTCGATGACCTCGCCGAGCCGTTCGACCAGGACGGCGTGGTCCGGGTCCTCGAAGCGGATCCGCAGGAACTCCTGCCCCGACCAGTCGCCGAGGCCCTCGGGGAGCCGGGAGAGCCGCTGGGCGGCGCGCAGGGTGCCGAGCGAGGTCTCGACCAGGCCGCGCAGGCGGTCGACGATGGAGGAGCGGTTGCGCTCCAACTGGGCGAGCTCGTCGGTGAGGACGCGCAGCCGGGGCGCGAACGCGGCGGCCCAGGCGGCGGCGTGGTCGGGCAGCGCGGCGGCGGGCAGCTCGCGGATCTGCTGGCGGGCGGGGGTGCGGACTGCCTCGTAGCGGGCGGCGTTGGCGTGCCGGACGAGGGCGTCGGCGGCGTCGCGGACGGCGAGTTCGGCGCCGGTGAGTTCGGTGGCGGCGGTCCGCATGGCGCGCCGGGTGTCGGTGACGGCGGCGCGGGCGGCGGCGAGCGAGCCGAGGTAGGCGTCGGCTTCGGGGTCGGTCTCCTCGCCGTTGTCGCGCAGCGCGTCGCGCAGCTGTCCGGCGAGTTCCTCGAAGTCCGCGGCGGCGGCCTGCGCCTGGTCCAGCGTCCGCTGCAGGTCGCCGTGCTCGGTCCGGGCGGAGTCGACCCGCTCGCGGCGTTCGGCGAGCAGGGCGGTGGCGGTGCGCAGCAGGGCCTGGGCGTGCTCGGGGTCGGCGGGGAGCAGGTCCTCGGGGAGTTCGGTGTGCGCCTCCCCGTTGACCGGCGCGGAGCGTTCGGCGTCGCCGCGCAGCCGGCCGACCTCCTCGGAGGCGGCGCCGGAGCGGGCCTCGATGATGGCGACGAGTTCCTCGGCGCGGGCGGCGGCGGCCTGCCGGGCGGGGCCGTCGGCGCCGTCGGGGCTGGCGAGGAGTTCCTCGGCGCGGGCCTTGACCTTGTTGCTGAGCCGGTCCAGCTCGGCGGCGGCGGCGGTCTCGTCGCTCTCGGCGCGGGCCTGTTCGGCGCGCAGGTCGGCGCCGACGCCGACCTTCTCGTAGAGCTGGGCGGCGGCCCGGTACGCCTCGCGCAGGGCGGGCAGCGAGGTGGGCGCGACGGTGGGGTCGGGTTCGGCGCCGGAGCCGACGGCGGCGATCTCGGCGCGTTCGCCGCGCAGCGTGCGGGCGGTGCGGCGGGCGTCGTCGGCGGCGCGCTGGGCGGCGCGGCGGTCCTCGTCGCAGGTGCGGGCGCGTTCGGCGCACTGGGCCTGGCGGCGTTCGCACTCGGCGGCGTCGTCGGCGAGTTCGCGCAGGCGGCGGGTCCAGTTGGCGCGCTCGCGCAGGCGGAAGGCGAGTCCTTCGAGGGCGTCGGCGCGGCGGCGGGCGCGCTGGGCGGCCTCCCGGCACTCCTCGTGGCGGGCGGCGGCGGCCTGGTGCTCGGCGTCGGCGTCGGCGTGGTCGGCGCGCAGGGTGGCGAGTTCGGCGGCGGTGGTCTCGGCGTGCAGGGCGGCCGCGGCGGCGTTCTCGGCGAGTTCGGCGAGGGTGCCGGGCGGGCAGCTGGCGTGCCAGGAGGCGAGCCGGGCGGCCAGGGCGCGGTCGCCGCCGAGCCGGGCGGCGAGTTCGCGGATGTGCTCCTCGCGGGCGGTGGCGCGGGCGCGCAGTGCGCGGCGCTCGTCGTCGGCGGCGGTCTCGTTGTGCATGGCCGGGTTGGGCGGCACGAGGAAGAACCCCGGTTCGCCCTCGATGGGGGCGATCAGGGCGGCGGCGGTGCCGACGGCGACGGTGGAGCGCGGCAGCAGGGCGGCGGCGGCCAGTGCCTCGCGGGCCCGCTCCAGCGAGGCGGGGTCGGTGACCACGACGCCGTCGACGAGTTCGGGGCGGGCGGCGAGGATGGCGTCGTGGTCGGCGGGGTCGACGGACTGGGCGAGGTAGCGCCAGCCGGGCAGGGCGGGGATGCCCTGTTCGCCGAGGTGCTCGACGGTGGCGAGGACGTCCGGGCCGGGCGGCAGCAGCCCGCCGTCGCCGAGGGCGGCCAGGATGCGGGAGTCGTCGGCGGCGGCGGTGCGCAGGTCGAACAGGGTGCGTTCGGCGGTGGCGACGGACTGGTCGAGCAGTTCGCGCAGGTCCTCGGCGCAGGTGTCGAGGCCGCGCGGGGTGAGGAAGCCCTCGGTCTCCTCGGCGCCGTCCTGATAGGGCGTCAGGGAGAGCAGTTCGGCGAGCCGGGGCTCGGCGGCGAGCTGGGCGGCGGTGCGCTGTTCGGCGGCCAGGGCGCGCTCGGCGGCGGTGCGGGCGTCGGCGGCGCGGGCGGCGGCCAGTTCGGCGCGGGCCTCGGCGGCGGCGGTCTCGCGGACCCGGACGGCGCTCTGCTCGGCGGCGGCGCGGGCCTGGCCGAGGGCCTCGGTGGCGGCCTGCTCGGCGTCGGCGGCGTGCAGGGCGGCGCGGGCCGGGTCGGGTTCGGCGCCGGAGTCGTCGATCCAGCCGGCTTCGACGGCGGCGGCGGTCTCCTGCTCGACCTCGCTGAGGCGCTGGCGCAGGTGCTCGGCCTCGGAGCGGGCCTTCTGGGCGGCGGTGGCGGCGGCGGTGGCCTCGGACTGGGCGGCGGCGCCGTCCTCCTGGAGCTCCCCGGCGCGCAGTTCCTCCTGGTCGGCGCGGGTCTCGGCGTTCGCGGCGGCGGCTTCGAGGGCGCGGGCGAGGGCCCCGGCGGCGCGGTCGCGGGCGGCGAGGGCGGGCGCGGCGTCGAGTTCGGCCTCGCGGATGGCGGCGGCGACCCGGCCGGCCCGGTCGGCGGCGGCGCGGTGCCGCAGGACCGCCTCGGCGGCCTGCCAGGCGGCGAACTGGGAGCGGGCGTCGGTGAGTTCGCGGCGCAGCCGGGCGGCTTCGCCGGTGGCCGCCTCCAGGCCCAGGGTGGCGTGCCGGTAGGTCAGTTCGGAGACGATCAGGGAGTGCCGGGTGCGGTCGGTCTCGGCGGCGGTGACGGCGCTCGCGGCGGCGGCGACCTCCACGGCCAGGTCGTGGACGCGGTCGCGTTCGACGGCGGAGCGGGCGGCGAGCGACAGCGCGAGCTTGCGGGTGCGCCGTTCGGCGGCGCGGTGGCCCTCGCGGACGGTCTCGCGGGCGGCGGTGGCGTCGACGATGCGCTGCAGCAGGTCGACCGAGCCGGCGGTGAAGTCGCGTTCGGCGGTGAGTTCGGCGCGGCGGCCGAGCTTGGCGGCGAAGCCGTGGACGAGGTCGGCGAGGCCGTCGGTGTCGCGGGTGTCGGTGACGGCGCGCAGCAGCAGGTCGGTGAAGTCGGCGTCGTTGCGGACGGCGAACAGGCCGGCCGCCTCGCCCTCGTCGGCGTTCATCTCGCGCTGGTAGCGGAAGAGTTCGGGGTCGAGGCCGAGGGCGCCGAGGTGCTCGATCCAGCGGTCGTGGATCTCCTCGAAGGTGACGTCGAGGTGGGGCTGCGCCTTGCCGGCCTCGGTGAGCGCGTCGCGGAAGCCCTTCATGGTGCGGCGGCGGCCGCGGGCCTGCTGGTCGCCGGTGAGGGCGGGGCGCTCGGCGACCGGCAGGCCGTCCAGGGTGAGGCCGGGGCCGGGCCGGAAGGAGTACCAGAGTTCGGCGAACTTCCGCGGGTCGGAGGAGACCTGGCGGCCGCGCCACTCGCTGACCTTGCCGACCACGATGAGTTCGCCGGTGACGGTGTGCTGCCACTCCAGGGCGACGTGGCCGCAGTCGTCGGCGAGCAGGAACTTGCGCAGCACGCCGGAGGAGGCGCCGCCCAGGGTGTTGCGGTGGCCGGGCAGCATCACCGAGAAGATCAGCTTGAGCAGCACGGACTTGCCGCCGCCGTTCTCCAGGAACAGCACGCCGGCGGGCGCGGGGCGGCGCTGCGGGCCCTCGGGCTCCTCGCCGAACAGGCCGATCTGCTGCGGCTGCGGCTCGGGCACCGGCTCGCCGACCCCGCGCAGGTCGAGCACCGTGTCGGCGTAGCGGGCGCCCGCCGGTCCGATCGAGTACAGGCGGACCCGGTTCAGCTCGTACATGTGCGGTGGTTCTCCTGAAGCTGTCTCGGCGGTGCCGAGGGTGGATCGGAGTGCGTGTCGGCGGGCGTGTCGGCAGGCGTGTCAGAGGGCGTGGAACGGCAGGCCGGCGTCGGCCACCAGCTCGTCGCTCTCGTCGGGCGGGGCCAGGGTGGGGGTGCCGTCGCTGACCGGGACGACGCCCAGGTCGAGGAGTTCGGCCATCGCGGCGCTGCCGGCCAGGTCGCGGACCTGCAACTGGTAGCGGGCGGTGGTGCGGTAGGTGCCGCCGGAGTCGTCGGAGGTCTTCTGCAGGAAGCCGGAGTCGACCAGGAAGGACACCGCCTTGGAGACGATGCCGGTGGTGGAGCCGGCCAGGCGGCGGGCGTCCTTGGTGGCGCCGGTCGCGGAGCGGCGGGCCCAGACCCGCCAGGCGGCCTCCAGGCCGGGGGCGTCGCTGGCCGGGTCGGTGTTGGCGCCCTCGGCCTCGGCGCGCTCCTCCAGACGGCGGCAGGCCTGCCGGACGAAGGCGTCCACGCCGTTGACGGTGACCCGGCCGAGGTAGCCGTCGTCGGCGAGGTCCTCGGGGCGGGGGAAGGCGAGCGCGGCCACCGCGAGGTGCGCGAGGCCGTGCAGGAAGCGGTCGGTGGACTCGGAGGCGGCGCGCCGCGAGTAGTCGCCCATCCGGACGGCGAACACCGAGTCCTCGGCGGCGGCGACGGCCATCCCGGCCCGGGCGGAGACCTCCAGCACGACCAGGCCCATACCGGTGGCGACGGCGTCGGCGAGCCGCCCGAACGGCGGGTCATCCCGGTAGCGGCGCACCAGTTCGCCGTACTCGGCGTCCCGGGCGGGCAGCAGCTTGGCCTGCAGGCCGAAGGAGACCAGCCGGGCGGCCTCGGCGACGTCCGCCGGGCTGATCGGCGCGGGGGCGGCGGCGGCCGGTTCGCCCTCGGGCGGTGTCCACGCCTCGCTGGTGGTGGTCATCCGGGGGCTCCTTCGATCCGGGCGGTGCGAGTGGTGCGGGCGGTACGGGTACTGCGGGCGCTGCGGGCGGTACGGGTCACCCGGCGCCCTCGGCGTCCCGGGCGGCGTTGGCGGCCTTGGCGTCCTTGCGGTCGGCGGCCATGCCCGCCGCGTCCAGCAGGGCGCTGCCGACGATCAGGTCGGCGCCGCCGAAGCCGGGGTCGTCCAGCCGGGTGCCGTCGTCGACGGCGAACAGCAGCCGCTCCTCGCCCTGCCGGTAGGCGGTGCCGACCGGCGGGCTGGCCGCGTGCACGGCCAGCAGGGCGACCAGGTAGGCGAGTTCGTCGCCGTCCCGGTCCTCCTCCTCGTCGAGGTCGCGGGCCCGCCGGCGGGCGTCGGCGAGCAGGCCGGAGAGCCGGCGGGGGGCGTCGGCGGGCAGGTCGAGCAGGTCGAGGGCGGCCTCCAGCTGGGCTTCGGAGAACCGGCTGTCGTCGGGGGTGGCGACCAGGTCGGGTTCGGGGAGCTCGGCGCCGAGGTGCTCGCGCTCGACGGGCGGGGTGAGCAGCAGGTCGACCAGGTCGGTGACCCGGACCGAGACGGGGGTGCGCAGGCCGGTGGCGCGGGCGAAGAACGCGTCGGTGGGGCGGGTGGCGTCGCCGAGCGGCAGGGTGAGGACGGGGGCGAGCAACTGGCCGTACAGGTCGATGCCGCTGCGCGCGGCGGGCGCGGCGAAGGCCTGCCGGTCCTGTTCGGCGCGGAACAGCGGGCCGGCCTCCAGCAGGCGGGTCTGCAGCTGGGTGTGGCGGCGGATGCAGTCCTTGACGATGTCGACGAGTTCGGCGGCGCGGCGCTTGTGCTCGCCGTCGATGCTCTCGTCGCGGGCCTTGCGGATGTTGGTGAGGATCGCGTTCTCGTGCCGGTAGCGGTCGGCGATGTGGTCGAGCGCCTCGTCGATCAGGTCGGGGACGGTCTCCATCCAGTCGACCGCGCGGACGTTGCGCCGGGTGGCCTCCAGGGCGCGGCGCAGCGTCTCGGCGTACTGGACGGTGCGGTAGCGGGCCTGTTCGGCGGCGAGCTGGGCGTCGGCGAGGCGGCCGCGCCGGATCAGCACCTCCAGCTTGACCTCGGCGGCGATCTGGGCGCTGGTCACGTCGGTGTCGAGGGCGCCGACCAGGACGTTGACGGCCTCGTCGGTGGTGCGCAGGTAGACCCCGCCGTCCTGGCCGGGGACCTCCTCGATCAGCTTGAAGTCGTAGTCGCGGCGGGTGTACTCGCCGTCCGGACCGAAGGTGCCGTAGACGGCGCGGAAGCCGCGGTCGACGCTGCCGACGTTGATCAGCGACTCCAGCACCCAGCGGGCGACCCGCTCGTGCTCGGCGACGGCCCGCCGCGGGTTCTGGGCGGCGATCCGGGGCAGCAGCCGGCTCAGCACTATGTCCCGGTCGGCGCCGGTGTCGAAGTCCATGTTGAGCGTGACCAGGTCGATCGCGGCGAGGCCGACCTCGGCCATGGTGTACGAGGCGTACTCGCCGGCCAGGTTGACCTTGCGGCTGTCCAGGTCGTGCAGCGGGGCGGTGCACGCCAGCGCCTTGAGCCGGCGGGCGAGTCCCTCGTCGGCGGCCGGGCCGGGGGCGGGCCGGGTGGGCTGGTC
>NZ_JNWZ01000054.1 GCF_000716545.1 Kitasatospora phosalacinea | reverse complement strand
CAGGGGGGACCCTGTGGGAGAGTAGGACGCCGCCGAACAATCTTTCAGAGAAAGGGCCCCAGCCGTCAGGCTGGGGCCCTTTCTGCATTTCCGGGCCGGTTCAGGAGAACCCGGGTCGGCGGGCGGGTTCATTCGTCCGCGGTGGTCTCGGCTTCCCAGCGCGGCAGGTCGCCCGGCTGGCACTCCGGTACCTCGCAGAGGGCGGCGAGCGTCGAGAAGCGGACCAGCCTCGGCGTGGCCGTTCTTGAGCACCGCCAGGTTGCGGGGGTGACGCCCGCCCCGGTCCGCGAGGTCGCCTGCGGACATCTTCCGCTCGGCCCGCATCCGGTCCGTTTCGATGCTGAGGGCGAGGGCCTGGGCGGGCAGCATCCGCAGCACGAGCACGATGAGGGTGACGCCCAGGACAGCCACGCCGGTCCCTCCCACGATGAGGGCGACGCCGGGGTCGGATCAGAGCCGGCCGGCCGCCTTGAGGGCGAGGTAGGTGTCGGAGAGGGCGGGGGCGATGGACTCCGGCGGGGCGTCCAGGACGGTGATGCCGCGGCGGGTGAGGAGGTCGGCGGTGCGGCGGCGGTCGGCGCGGGTCTGTTCGGCCGCGGCGGCGCCGTAGACGTCCTCGACGGTGGTGCGGGGGGCGCGGACGAGTTCGTCCAGGCGCGGGTCGGAGACGGAGGCGAGGACGACCTCGTGGCGCTTGGTGAGGAGCGGGACCTGCGGGAGCAGGTGTTCCTGGATCTGGTGCGGGTCGAGGCCGGTGAGCAGGACGATCAGGGAGCGGTGCGGGGCCATCCGCAGGGCGGTGGAGGTGAGGGCGCGCAGGTCGGTCTCGATCAGGGCGGGTTCGAGCAGGGCCATCGCATCGGTGAAGGCGGGGAGCACCTCGGAGGGGGAGCGTCCGGCGACGCCGGCGCGGCGGTGGCGGTCGTGGGCGAGCAGGTCGACCCGGTCGCCGGCCTTGGTGGCGAGCGCGGTGAGCAGCAGCGCGGCGTCCAGGGCGGCGTCCAGGCGGGGGGCGTCGCCGACGCGGCCGGCGGAGGTGCGGCCGGTGTCGAGGACGATCAGGACGTGCCGGTCGCGTTCGGGGCGCCAGGTGCGGACGGCGACGGTGCTGCGGCGGGCGCTGGCGCGCCAGTCGATGGAGCGGACGTCGTCGCCGGGGAGGTACTCGCGCAGGGAGTCGAACTCGGTGCCCTGGCCGCGGGTCAGGACGGAGGTGCGGCCGTCGAGTTCGCGCAGGCGGGCGAGGCGGGAGGGGAGGTGCTTGCGGCTGGTGAAGGGGGGCAGGGCGCGGATCCGCCAGGGGGCGACGAGGTTGGCCTGGCGGCCGGCCAGGCCGAGCGGACCGAGGGAGCGGACGGTGACCTTGCCGGCGTGGTGGTCGCCGCGCCGGGTGGGGGCGAGCGGGGTGGTGAGGCGGCGGCGCTCGCCGGCGGGGACGGTGACGGTGTGCCGGGAGGCGGTGGACGCGGTGCCGGGGGCCCAGGCGGAGGGGTACCAGGCGTCGCGGATCCGGGCGCGCAGCGGGCGGCCGGAGGGGTTGCTGACGAGCAGGTCGACGGTGGTGGCCTCGCCGAGGCGGACGGTCGGTCCGCCGGAGCGCTCCAGGCCCAGGCGGCGGACGGGGGCGGCGAGCAGCAGGTCGACGGCGACGGCGGCGAGCAGGGGCAGCACGACCGCGCCGATGCCCGTCCAGGAGGGCAGGACCAGCCCCACCAGGAGGGCGCCGAGGGCGGCGATGAGGGCCGTTCGGCCGGTCAGGGCCATGGGGTGCTGGCTCGCTTTCTGGGGGCGGTGGACGCGGGGCCGGGCCGGGGGCGGGCCCCCGGCCCGCGGGGCTAGCGGGGGGCGGGCGTCTGGGCGAGGACGGCCTGGATGACGCTGTCGGCGGTGGTGCCCTCCATCTCGGCCTCGGCGCGCAACTGGACGCGGTGGCGTAGGGTCGGCAGGGCGAGCGCCTTGACGTCGTCGGGGGTGACGTAGTCGCGGCCGGCCAGCCAGGCCCAGGCCCGGGAGGTGTTGAGCAGGGCGGTGGCGCCGCGCGGGGAGACGCCCATGGAGAGCGAGGGCGACTGCCGGGTGGCCCGGACCAGGTCGACGATGTAGGCGAGGATCTCGGGGGAGACGGTCAGCCTGGCGATCTGGGCGCGGGCGGCGGCCAGGTGCGCGGCGTTGGCCACGGGGCGGACGCCGGCCGAGGCGAGGTCGCGCGGGTCGAAGCCGTTCGCGTGCCGGGACAGGACCTGGAACTCCTGGTCGCGGGTCGGCAGCGGGAGGATCAGCTTGAGCAGGAAGCGGTCGAGCTGGGCCTCGGGCAGCGGGTAGGTGCCCTCGTACTCGACCGGGTTCTGGGTGGCGGCGACCAGGAACGGCTCGGGGAGCTTGCGGGGTTCGCCGTCGACCGTGACCTGGCGCTCCTCCATGGCCTCCAGCAGGGAGGCCTGGGTCTTGGGCGGGGTGCGGTTGATCTCGTCGGCGAGCAGCAGGTTGGTGAAGACCGGGCCGGGCTGGAAGGAGAACTCGGCGGTGCGGGTGTCGTAGACCAGGGAGCCGGTGACGTCGCCGGGCATCAGGTCGGGGGTGAACTGGATGCGCTTGGTCCCCACGTCGAGGGCGGTGGCCAGGGTGCGCACCAGGAGCGTCTTGGCGACGCCGGGGACGCCCTCCAGCAGGACGTGGCCGCCGCAGAGCAGGGCCACGACGATGCCGGTGACGGCGGCGTCCTGGCCGACCACGGCCTTGGCGATCTCCTCGCGCAGGCCGGTGAGGGCGGCGCGGGCGTCGCCGGACTGGGCCGGGACGGTCTTGAGCAGCTGGTCGGTCACGGCTGTCGTACCTGCCATTCCATGTCGTCGAGGTCGTTGGCGAGCCGCAGCAGTGCGGCGTCGTCGGCGGGTGCCGGGCCGTACAGCAGGTGCTGGAGGTCGGCGGCGGGGCGTCCGAGCCGGGCGGCGGCGGCCTCGGTGAGGGCGGCCGGGTCCGGGTCCCCGGTGGTGTGCGGGAGGCCGAGGGCGGCCGCGGTGCGGCGGCGGGCGGCGCGGCGCAGCGTCTCGGCGGCGTGGCCGCGGGCGTTGGCGCGGCGGTAGAGCCGGGCGCGGCCCTCGGTGGTCTCGGAGGCGCGGACCACGGCGGGCAGCCGTTCGGTGAGCACCGGTCCGAGGCGGCGGGCCCGCCAGGCGGCGGCGAGCAGGCCGGCGACGGCCAGTTGCAGGGCGCCCCAGTACCAGCCGTCGGGGACGTAGTCGCCGAGTTCCTGGGGCGATTCGTCGGTGCCGGTGCGGCCGGCGTGGTCGAGGGTCTGCCAGACCAGGTGCGGGTGGGCGCCGAGCAGGCCGAGGGCGAGGGCGGAGTTGCCCTCCTCGCGGAGGGCCTGGTTGGTGAGCGCGTCGCCGTTGCCGAGGACGACGACCTGCTGGTCGCCGCGGGTGCGGCTGAGCAGGGTGTGGCGGCCGCCGACGGGGTAGCAGGCGGTGTCGCCGGGGCGGCCCTCGTAGCTCGGGCCGCCGAGGGTGGCGGCTCCGGCGTTGACGGCCTCGGGCAGGTCGCAGTCGGCGGGGAGCGCGGCGAAGCTGCCGGTGGGGTAGCTGGAGGCGGTGACGCCGGGGGCGAAGGCGTTCAGCAGGGGCTGTTCGGGGGCGATCAGGACGAGCCGGGTGCGTTCGCCGCGGGGGAGCGCGGAGAGCTCGGCGAGGTGCCGGTAGGCGAGTTCGTCGGGGTAGGTGAGGACGACGGTGGTGTCGTCGGCGCGCAGGGCGGCGGCGAGCTCGTCGGTGCCGGAGGCGGTGCGGGAGGAGAGGCCGTGCTGCCGCAGCAGCTGGTCGGCGGCGCGGGTGCCGCGCGGGTCGCCGGACCGGGGGTCGAGCGGGTAGTAGGCGGAGTTGCCGGGGATGCCGGCGATCAGGCCGCCGACCAGCAGCAGGACCAGGACGCTCAGCAGCCACCAGCGGGAGCGCCGCCACAGGGCGAGCGGGCCCCGGCCGGGCGCGGCGGGAGCGGGGGCGGACGTGGTGGCGGGGGCGGCTTCGGCGGGCCCGGCGGTGGCGGGCGGCGGGGCGGTGGCGGTCATGCGGTTCCTCCGCCGGCCGGGACGGGCTGGGGGCGGGTGCGGCCGAGGGCCAGGTCGAGGTCGGCGAGCAGCCGGTAGGCGCGTTCGTCGGCGGGCCGCTCGCCGAACACGACGTCGTCGAACAGCCGTGCCGCGGAGGCGAGTTCGCGGGCCTGGCCGGGCAGGGCGCGGCCGGCCTCGGCGGCGGCCTCGTCGGCGGTGCGGCCGGGGCGGGGGGAGAGCACGGTGCGTTCCTCCAGGCCGCGGACCAGGGCGCGCATCTGTTCGCGGACGGCGTCCTCCCAGGCGCCGCGGGCGGCGTGCGCGGCGGCGTCGGCCCGGTGCGCGGCGGCGCTGCGGGGGCCCTGGGCGGAGCCGAACAGCGCGGCGTCGGCGCGGGCGGCGCGGCGGGGCGCGCCGTAGCGGCGCCAGGCGACGAGGCCCAGGACGAGGAGGACGACCAGTACGACGGCGAGCGCGGCGTTCCCGCCGCCGCCGAGCGGTTCGGCGATGCCGCCCAGGGCCTTGCCGAACTGCTCCCTGATCCAGTCGTAGCAGCGCTGCACCAGCCCGGGTTCGTGCTGGTGGTAGACGGCCTTGCGGAGTTCCTCGCGCGCGGCCTCGCGGGCCGCGTCGCGCGGTATGCCGACGGGGGCACCGTCCGCGAGCAGTGCCCCTTCCCCCCGGGTCCCCATGGCGGTCAGGCCCCCGGCGGGCTGGTCGGGGCGGGCCGGTCGTAGCCGGGCAGCCCGGCGGCGCGGGCGAGTTCCAGGTCGAGCGCCTCGCGGCGGATCCGCTGGTCGGTGTAGATCAGGGTGGTCAGGACGCCGCTGAGCGGGATGGTGACGGTGTGGGCGATGACGCCGCAGATGCCCATGACGGCGATGCTGATCGCGGCCGTCCCGTCGCCCTCGGGAAGGGTGCCGGGATCTCCGGAGAGGATCGCGTTGAGGATCTCGCCGGGGCCGGACAGCACGGTGCCGACCAGGACCAGGCAGATCCGGAACAGCAGCAGCAGGCCGAAGATCCGCCACCAGGAGCCGCCGGCCAGCCGCCAGGAGCGCTTGACCGCGCCGAGGACGGGCTGCTTCTCCAGCACCAGGGCGGGCGCCGCGAGGGTCAGCCGGATCGACAGCCAGACCACCGGCGGCAGGGTGAGCAGCAGCAGGGCGAGCAGCGCGGGCTGGCCGGTGGCGCCGGACAGCAGGAACAGCGGGACGGTCGCGAGGGCGAGCGCGCCGACGCCGATGCCGGCCAGCAGCAGGCCCAGCAGGAGCAGCCGGCCGAGCCGGGGCCGGGCCTGGGCCCAGGCGTCCGCGAGCGTGGTGTCGCGGCCGAGCAGCCCGTTGGCGACCACGGCGGCGAGCAGGCCGGAGGAGAGCACGTCGAACAGGAGGGTCAGCGGCCACAGGTAGCCGGGTTCGATCCCGTCGCCGCCGGTGTGGATCCACCAGTCGATGCCGGACTGCAGGAGCTGCAGGACCGCGCCGAAGGCCAGGCTGAGCCCGAACGCGGCCCGCCAGTTGCGCCGGACCAGGGCGAAGGCGCCGTCCATCAGTTCGCCGAAGCCGAGCGGGCGCAGCGGGATCAGGGCGGTGCCGGGGCCGGCCGGGGCGGGGGGCGGGAGCGTGGCGGTGGCGGCGGGTGCCGCGGGAGCCGGATGGCCGGTTCCGGTGGGGCCGGACGGCGGTTCGGGAGAACCGGGTGAGGTCCAACCCGGGGTCTCGGTCATCGACGCTCCTCGTCGGGGCACCCGGGCTCGGGTGCTTCGGGGTGCTTATCGTGCCATGGTGCGCACGCGTACCCCAGGGGTATCCCGTTGCTGATCCACAACGGTCCGGACAAGGGCCCCGGGCCACGACCCCCGCGGTGGTATGACTGCCCTGGCGGACGGCCGGGAGCGCGGGGCGGCACGGCCGTGCGGCGCGGGTCACATTCGGGTGATGAGAAGATGGAGACATGAAGGGACGTGTCCTCGTCGTCGATGACGACACCGCACTGGCCGAGATGCTCGGCATCGTGTTGCGTGGTGAAGGTTTTGAGCCGTTTTTCGTCGCTGACGGGGACAAGGCGCTGGCCGCCTTCCGGGAGACCAAGCCGGACCTCGTACTGCTCGACCTGATGCTGCCCGGACGGGACGGCATCGACGTGTGCCGGCAGATCCGGGCCGAGTCGGGCATCCCGATCGTCATGCTGACCGCGAAGACCGACACGGTCGACATCGTGGTCGGCCTGGAGTCGGGCGCGGACGACTACGTGACCAAGCCGTTCAAGCCCAAGGAACTGGTCGCCCGGGTGCGCGCCCGGCTGCGCCGGGCCGAGGAGCCGACGCCGGAGCAGCTGACCATCGGAGACCTGGTGATCGACGTCGCCGGGCACTCGGTCAAGCGCGAGGGGCGCGGCATCCCGCTGACCCCGCTGGAGTTCGACCTGCTGGTCGCGCTGGCCCGCAAGCCCTGGCAGGTGTTCACCCGCGAGGTGCTGCTGGAGCAGGTCTGGGGCTACCGGCACGCCGCCGACACCCGCCTGGTCAACGTGCACGTGCAGCGCCTGCGCTCCAAGATCGAGAAGGACCCGGAGCGTCCGGAGATCGTCGTCACCGTGCGCGGTGTCGGGTACAAGGCCGGGCCCAGCTGAGGATGAGCGACACCAGGGCTGACCGCTCCCCGTCGGACGACGTCGCCGGCGGGGAGCACGCTGTGCGCGGGGACGTGCTGAGTTCCACCACCGGCAGGCCGCGTCGGCGCCGGTGGTGGTCGGTGCTGCTCGCGCCGCTGGTCCGCCCGTTCCGGCACCCGGTGGGCCGGGTGCTGGCGCTGTACCGCCGCTCGATCCAGCTGCGGGTGGTCGCGATGACCCTGCTGCTGTCCTTCGTGGTGGTGCTGGTGCTCGGCGTCGTGGTGGTCGCCCAGGTGCGCACCGGCCTGCTGGAGGCCAAGCAGAAGTCCGCGCACGGGCAGGCCCTGGGCGGCTTCCAGATCGAGCAGGACAAGATCAACGAGGCGATCAACCTGCAGGCCAAGGCCGGCCCGACCGCCGACCCGACCCGCGACCAGATCAACGCCTGGCTGACCAAGCAGGTCTCCGACCTGGCCTCCGGCGGTTCCGGCGTCTACTCGGTGATCGCGCTCGCCCCCGGCGACCAGGAGGTCAGCGCCTCCAGCGCCGGCCTGCGCGGCGCCCGCTACTCCGGTTCGATCCTGCCCGACTCGATCACCCGCGAGCTGCGCGCCAAGGTCGCCGCCGACCCGTCCAACCCGCAGGAGCAGCCGGTCAAGCTGAACCGCGCCCCGAACAGCCAGACCCCGCCCGGCGACGACAAGGGCCTGGCGATCGGCAAGCAGTTCACCGGCCCGGACGGCCACCCGTACCAGCTGTACTACGTGTTCTCCTTCTACCAGGAGACCTCCACCCTCAACCTGGTGATCGGCACCCTGGCCACCGCCGGGCTGTTCCTGGTGATCCTGCTCGGCTGCATCGCCTGGGTGGTGGTCCGCCAGGTCGTCACGCCGGTGCGGATGGCCGCCGGGATCTCCGAGCGGCTCGCCGCCGGGCACTTCGACGAGCGGATGAAGGTCACCGGCACCGACGACATCGCCCGCCTCGGCGAGTCGTTCAACCGGATGGCCAACGGCCTGCAGGCGCAGATCCGCAAGCTGGAGGAGCTCTCCCGGGTGCAGCGCCGCTTCGTCTCGGACGTCTCGCACGAGCTGCGCACCCCGCTGACCACCGTCCGGATGGCCGCCGACCTGATCTACGACAGCCGCGAGGACCTGGACCCGATGGCGGCCCGCTCCGCCGAACTGCTCCAGGACCAGCTGGACCGCTTCGAGTCGCTGCTCGCCGACCTGCTGGAGATCAGCCGGTTCGACGCGGGCGCGGCGATCCTGGACGCCGAGCCGGTCGACCTGCGCGACATCGTGACCCGGGTGGTGGAGGCCGCCGACCCGCTGGCCCGGGCCAAGGGCAGCGCGGTGCTGATCCGCGGCGCCGAGAACCCGGTGCTGGCCGAGGTCGACGGCCGCCGGATCGAACGGATCCTGCGCAACCTGGTGGTCAACGCGCTGGAGCACGGCGAGGGCCGGGACGTGGTGATCCGGCTCGGCTCGGCCGAGGGCGCGGTCGCCGTCGGCGTGCGCGACTACGGCATCGGCCTCAAGCCGGGCGAGGCCTCCCGGGTGTTCCACCGCTTCTGGCGGGCCGACCCGTCCCGGGTGCGGACCACCGGCGGCACCGGCCTGGGCCTGTCCATCGCGGTCGAGGACGCCCACCTGCACGGCGGCTGGCTGCAGGCCTGGGGCGAGCCCGGCGGCGGCTCGCACTTCCGGCTGACCCTGCCGCGCACCCGCGGCGGCGAGATCTCCCGGGCCCCGTTCCGGCTGGAGCCGGAGGACTCCCGCTACAACCGCGGCATGTCCTCGGCCGGCGCCCCCTACCGCCGCACCGCGCGCGGCGCGGGCGCGCTGCCCGGCGCCGAGTCCACGTCCGTCCCGGAGACCCCGGACACCGACCGGCACGCCTTCGGCTCCGGCCTCGGCGGCGTGCTCAGCATCGGCCCCGGCCTGGGCCGGCCCGCCGCCGCCCCGGTCTCCGACCCCTCGGACGTCACGGGTTACGGTGCCACCGGCGCGCAGGTCGTCGTCGACCGCGGCCGCCCGACCCAGCCGGCCCCGCCCGAACCGGACGGCGCCGACACCGACCAGGAGGGGACCGCCGGTGGACAGGACCGACAGGACGGCTGACCGGCGGGTCCTCGCAGCGGGTTGGGCGGTCCTGCTGGCCACCGCCGCCACCGGCTGCGTCGCGATGCCCTCCGGCGGCGCCCCGCAGCGCCTGGAGGTCTCGCAGAACGCCGCCGACGGCCTCCAGGTGCACGTCTACCCGGTCGCCCCGCACAAGGGCGAGACCCCCAAGGACCTGCTGGCCGGCTTCCTGGACTCCTCCAACGCCGACCAGGCCAACTACGACACCGCCAAGCAGTACCTGACCGCCGCCGCGGCCGGGAGCTGGAAGCCCGACGCGGGCGTGGTGGTGCTGGAGGGCGCCCCGACCCCGAAGGGCTCCGCCCCCGCCGACGACGACACCGCCGTCCAGCTGACCGTCGAGGGCAAGCAGGTCGCCGCGCTGGACGAGCAGCACACCTACAAGGTCCACACCGCCGAGACCTACAGCGAGACCTTCACCTTCGTGAAGGAGTCGGACGGCCCCGACAAGGGCGAGTGGCGGATCAGCGACCTGCCGAACGGCCTGATCGTCGACCAGACCAACTTCAAGAACACCTACAAGCCGGTCCACCGGTACTTCTTCGCGGCGAACGACCCCTCCGCCGCCCGCACCCAGAACGCCCAGGTGCTGGTGCCCGACCCGATCTACCTGCGCCGCCGCATAGACCCGCTGACCGAGGCCGCCCAGGCCGCCGCCGACGGACCCTCCCGCTGGCTCGGCCCGGTGGTCGCCTCCAAGCTGGACGGCGTCCGGGTGGAGAGCGCCGTCATCGGCGACAACCGGGTGGCCACCGTCAAGCTGGAGGGCGGCGACCCGGCCGCCTGCAAGCAGATGGCCCAGCAGCTCTTCCAGACCCTGGCCGACCAGCAGAGCAAGCTGGACCGGCTCGACCTGTCGACGGCCGGCGGCGGCTGCTCGCTCAGCAGCACCGAGGCCGCGCTGGTCGCCCCCGGCGTGCTGGCCGGCGCCGAGAACGGCGTGCAGGCGTTCATCCAGCTCGCGGACGGCCGGCTCACCCGCTTCTACCAGGAGGGCTCGGACCCCGTCCCCGTCCCCGGGGTGCTCGGCCAGGTGCCGCAGGCCGGACAGTTCCACCCCGGCACCGTCGCGGTCCGCCGGGACACCGACGTCGCCGCCGTGATCGGGGCCGACGGCCAGAGCCTGGTCGAGGCCGAACTCGCCGACGGCGGCAAGTACGGCGAGCCGATCGTGCGCAGCCACGCCCCGTCGGCCGACAAGGGCCTGGCCTCGCCCAGCTGGGACGGCCGGCGGAACCTGTGGCTGGTCGACCGGGACCCGGCCGCGCCCCGGGTGCTGATGGTGCGCGACGGCGTCGACGTCCCGGTCGAGGTCGAGGTCGAGGGCCTGGACGGACGGGCCGTGCAGTCGCTGCGGATCTCCTCCGACGGCACCCGGATCGCCCTGCTGCTCAGCCGGGCCGGCGGCCCCACCAAGCTGGCGCTCGGCCTGGTCCGGCACGGCGGCACCGCGAAGAACCCGACGGCGCGGATCACCGGGCTGAACGACAGCGTGCCCCAGCTGACCGAGGTCGCCGCCGTCGCCTGGGGCGACGCCGACCAGCTGGTGGTGCTCGGCAAGGAGACCGACCGGCTGCAGCAGCTGTACTTCCTGGGCACCGACGGCTCGCAGGCCACCGACTACCCGCTGCAGGGCGGCGGGACGATGAAGGCGCTGTCCGCGACCGAGGCCAGGCTGTCGGCGGACCCGACCAACCCGTCCAACCCCGCCGTGCTCACCTCCTCGGACTCCGGCCTGTACCGGCTCAAGGACAACCAGTGGTACGAGGTGCCCGGCAAGTCCGAGACCAAGGCGTTCATCTACCCGGGCTGAGCCCGGCCTCCCCGGCCGTCTCCCCCGCCGCCGCGCCGCGCCGACCGGCCCCCGCGCCGCGCCGGGCGGTGGCCGCGACGGTGGCCGCCGCCCGTGGCGGGCAGCCCGCCGCGCGCAGCGCCCGGGCCGCCTCGGCCAGGCTCGCCCCGGTGGTCACCAGGTCGTCCACCAGCACCAGCCGGTGCCCGGCCAGCCGGGTCGCCAGCCGGGGCGCCACGGCCAGCGCGCCGTCCAGGTTGCGGCGCCGCTCGGCGGCGCCCAGGCCCGCCTGGTCGGCGACCGGGCGGCTGTGCCGCAGCACCGGCGCCACCAGGGTGGCCACGCCGCCGCGGCGCAGTTCGCGGGCGGCGGCCCGGGCCAGCCGCAGCGTCGGGTCGTGGCCGCGGGCCCGGGTGGCGGCGCGCGCCGAGGGCACCGGCACCAGCAGCAGCGGGGCGGCGCCCGCGCCGGTGGCGGAGCGCACGGCGGCGGCCAGCGCGCCGCCCAGCGGGGTGGCCAGCCGGAGCGCGCCGCGCTCCTTGTGGGCGAGCAGCAGTTGGCGGACCGGACCGGCGTAGGGGGCGGCGGCGTGCACCGGCGGCAGGCCGGGCGGCGGGCGGTGCGGCCCGGCCGGGCCGGCGGCGGCGCCGTCGAGCAGCGCGCGGCAGGGCGGGCAGAGGCCGGAGAAGCCGCTTCCGCAGCCGGCGCAGCGGGCGGGGAGCAGCAGTTCGAGCAGGGCGGCGAGGATCGGGGCGGGGCCGGATCCGGGCAGGTGGGCGGTGCTGCGGCTCGTCACGGAACCCCTCCGGAACGCTCGCCGGGCGGCGACATCAGCCATACGGTGGGCGGTACCGGGCGTGTTGTCCAGCCGTTCGCAGTTCTTTCACCCGTAGGTGGGTAGACAGGGGGGAACAGCCGGGCCGCCGAGCGCACGCCGGTACGTTCGTTCGACTGGGGAGGCGAGATTCCCGAGTCAGGTGTTGCATGAGGTTTCCAGGGGTTTCGAATTCTCCTGGTGGGGAGGAAGTGAGGTAAGGGCCGGTGGTCCTCGCCGGTTCCCCGGGCGGTGTCCGGGGCGGGGCGGTGGCCGACTGGTCCGGCTGGGTCTCACGCCGGTTCGGGACGCACTCCGGGCCGGTCAGCACGAGGGATCGGAGTTCTGCGTGGACATCGTCGTCAAGGGCCGCAAGACCGAGGTGCCCAAGAGGTTCCGCGAGCACGTGGCCGAGAAGCTGGAGAAGGTCCAGAAGTTCGACACCAAGGCGATCAGCCTGGATGTCGAGGTGTCCAAGGAGCCCAACCCGCGCCAGGCCGACCGCGCGGACCGGGTGGAGATCACCCTCCGCAGCCGTGGTCCGGTGATCCGGGCCGAGGCGTCCGCCAGCGACCCGTGGGCGGCGCTGGACCTGGCCTCCGCGAAGCTGGAGGCGCAGCTGCGCAAGTCCGCCGACCGCCGCCGGGTGCACAAGGGCGGCACCAACGGGCGCACGCCGGTCAGCGTCGCCGAGGCCACCGCCGCGCTGGCCGCCCTGCCGGACGCCCAGGCCGCCCCGAGCGCCGGCGGCACGGCCCGCAAGACCGTCGCGGGCAACCTGGAGGTGGAGGGCGACGGGCCGCTGGTGGTCCGCGAGAAGACCCACGCCGCGGCGCCGATGTCGCTGGACCAGGCGCTGTACGCGATGGAGCTGGTGGGTCACGACTTCTACCTGTTCCAGGAGAAGGACAGCGGGCTGCCGAGCGTGGTCTACCGCCGGCACGGCTACCACTACGGCGTGATCCACCTCAAGGAGGACCCGACCGCCGCGGTGGACGCCGCGGGCGCGGGCGGCGCGATCAACGGGCCGGACGACGAGGACTGACGGAGGAACGACGGCGGGCCCGCCCCGCGGAGGACGGAGGGTGACCCCGGCGGCCGCACCGGCCGCCGGGGTCACCGCCGCGTGCGGGGTCACCCAGCCGGGCGGTTCGGCGGCGCAGGGTGACCGGGGCGGGCCCGGGCCGTGGAATGATGGGCGCCGTCGGACGTGACCTGATGGGCGGGGGAGGACCGGATGGGGCAGCTTTCGCGCGAGGGCCTGGGGCCGGAGGACGGCGGGTTCCCGCCGCACCGCGCGGAGCCGATCCGGGTGCTGGTGGTGGACGACCACGCGCTGTTCCGCCGTGGCCTGGAGATCGTGTTGGCCGAGGAACCGGACATCAAGGTGATCGGCGAGGCGGGGGACGGCGCGGAGGCCGTGCTGAAGGCCGCCGACCTGCTGCCGGACATCATCCTGATGGACGTCCGGATGCCCCGGCGCAGCGGCATCGAGGCGTGCACCGCGATCAAGGACGTGGTGCCCAGCGCCAAGATCATCATGCTGACGATCAGCGACGAGGAGGCCGACCTCTACGAGGCGATCAAGGCGGGGGCCACCGGCTACCTGCTGAAGGAGATCTCCACCGACGAGGTGGCCACCGCGATCCGGGCGGTGGCCGACGGGCAGTCGCAGATCAGCCCGTCGATGGCGGCCAAGCTGCTGACCGAGTTCAAGTCGATGATCCAGCGCCGCTCGGACGACCGGGAGCTGCTGCCCGCGCCCCGGCTGACCGACCGGGAGCTGGAGGTGCTCAAGCTGGTGGCCACCGGGATGAACAACCGGGAGATCGCCAAGGAGCTGTTCATCAGCGAGAACACCGTGAAGAACCACGTGCGCAACATCCTGGAGAAGCTCCAGCTGCACTCCAGGATGGAGGCTGTGGTCTACGCGATGCGTGAGAAGATCCTCGAAATAGGCTGAGCGCCCGCCGGGCGAGGGCCGCCGGGCGATCAGCCCAGCAGCTTCTCCAGCTCCGGCCGCAGCGACTCGTCCGCCAGCCGCTCCACCCGGACGCCCGAGCAGCCCGTCCACTCGGCCGCCTCGCGCAGCGCCTCGGCCAGCGCGGGGACGAACTTCGGCGCCTCCAGCGAGACCTGGCGGGCCACCAGGGTGGTGCCCTCCCGGGCCGGGTCGACCCGGCCGACCAGCCGGCCGGCCGCCAGCAGCGGCATCGCGAAGTACCCGTGCACCCGCTTGTGCTTGGGGGTGTACGCCTCCAGCCGGTGGCTCATGCCGAAGATCCGCTCGGTCCGCGGCCTGTCCCAGATCAGCGAGTCGAACGGGGAGAGCAGCGTGGTGCGGTGGCGCCCGCGGGCCGCGGCGGAGCCGCTCGCGGAGTCGGCGGCGGCCAGCGCCGCCGGGTCGGCCCAGGCGGGGGCGCCCCAGCCCTCCACCTCGACCGGGACCAGGCCCGACTCCGGGAGGGCGGCGGCCAGTTGGGGGCCCTTGAGGCGGTGGTAGTCCATCAGGTCGGCGCGGGTGGCCACGCCGAGCGCGGCCCCGGCCAGGGCCACCAGCCGGGTCAGGCACTCGGTGTCCGTCGGGTCCTGCTCGAACAGCTCGGCGGGGACGGCCCGTTCGGCCAGGTCGTAGACCCGCTTCCAGCCGCGCCGCTCGGTGACCACCACGTCGCCGAAGGCGAGCGCCCGCTCGACGGCGATCTTGGTGTCGGACCAGTCCCACCACTCGGCGGTCCGCTTGGCGCCGCCGAGCCCGGTGGAGGTCAGCGGGCCCTCGGCGCGCAGCTTGTCGATCACCCCGGCGTACGCCTCGGCGGAGACCCGGTGGCCCCAGACCCGGCCCTTGTCCCGGTAGGCGCGGCGGCGGAAGGCGAACAGCGGCCACTGCTCGATCGGCAGCACGCAGGCCGCGTGCGACCAGTACTCGAAGGCGGTGCCGTGCCCCCAGTACGCCTGCTCGACCGGGCGGCGGCCGACCGCGCCGAGCCGGGCGTACGGCACCAGCTCGTGCGAGCGGGCCAGCACCGAGATGGTGTCCAACTGGACGGCGCCGAGCCGGCGCAGCACGCCCGCGGCGCCCGCCCGGCGGTCGGGGGAACCGAGCAGGCCCTGGGCGCGCAGGGCGATCCGGCGGGCCTGGTCGGCGGTGAGCCGGGCGACGGGGGCGGGCGTCGCGGCGGGCGCGGCGGAGCGTGCGGAAAGCGGTCCGGCGGGGGCGCCGGCAGAGGTCTCGGCCATGGGGCGAGGCTAGGCGACGGCACTGACAAACGGCCGGGGGCGAACCGCTTTGACCGTTTGGACCCGGCATCGGACGATGTGCTCCCAGGGGTGACACAGGAATAGCGTGCTGACGGACCTCCCGGCCGCTCGGGCTCCTCGCATACGATGGCCCGTACGGTGGGGTGCACTCCCCACCGGCAGTCATCCAGAGCCGAATGAGGCAAGGAGCCCGCTCACGTGTCCGTCTTCGACAAGATCCTGCGCGCAGGCGAGGGCAAGATCCTCCGCAAGCTGCAGCGGATTGCCGCCCAGGTCAACTCGATCGAAGAGGACTTCGTCAACCTCACCGACGAAGAGCTGCGCGCGCTGACCGACGAGTACAAGTCCCGCCTCGCCGACGGCGAGAGCCTCGACGACATCCTTCCCGAGGCGTTCGCGACCGTCCGCGAGGCCGCCAAGCGCGTGCTGGGCCAGCGCCACTACGACGTCCAGATCATGGGTGGCGCCGCCCTGCACTACGGGCACGTCGCCGAGATGCGCACCGGCGAGGGCAAGACCCTGGTCGGCACCCTGCCCGCGTACCTGAACGCGCTGACCGGCAAGGGCGTGCACCTGATCACCGTCAACGACTACCTCGCCGAGCGCGACTCGGAGTGGATGGGCCGGGTGCACCGCTTCCTGGGCCTGGAGGTCGGCGTGATCCTGGCGAACATGTCGCCGGCCGAGCGCAAGCGCCAGTACGGGATGGACATCACGTACGGCACCAACAACGAGTTCGGCTTCGACTACCTGCGCGACAACATGGCGTGGTCGCAGGACGAACTGGTGCAGCGCGGCCACAACTTCGCGATCGTCGACGAGGTCGACTCGATCCTGATCGACGAGGCCCGCACCCCGCTGATCATCTCGGGCCCGGCGGACCAGGCCACCAAGTGGTACAACGACTTCGCCAAGCTGGTGCAGCGCCTCAAGATCGACCGCGACTACGAGGTCGACGAGAAGAAGCGCACCGTCGGCATCCTGGAGGAGGGCGTCACCCGGGTCGAGGACTACCTCGGCATCGACAACCTCTACGAGTCGGTGAACACCCCGCTGGTCGGCTTCCTGAACAACGCCATCAAGGCCAAGGAGCTCTACAAGGTCGACAAGGACTACGTCGTCATCAACGGCGAGGTCATGATCGTCGACGAGCACACCGGCCGCATCCTGGCCGGCCGCCGCTACAACGAGGGCATGCACCAGGCGATCGAGGCCAAGGAAGGCGTCGAGGTCCAGAACGAGAACCAGACGCTGGCCACCATCACCCTGCAGAACTTCTTCCGCCTCTACGACAAGCTGTCCGGCATGACCGGTACCGGCACCACCGAGGCGGCCGAGTTCCACCAGATCTACAAGCTGGGCGTCGTCCCGATCCCGACCAACAAGAACCCCAAGCGGATCGACCAGCCCGACCTGATCTACAAGTCGGAGCCGGCCAAGTTCGCCGCCGTGGTCGAGGACATCGCCGAGCGCCACGAGAAGGGCCAGCCGGTCCTGGTCGGCACCGTCTCGGTCGAGAAGTCCGAGTACCTGTCGCAGGAGCTGCGCAAGCGCGGCATCCCGCACGAGGTGCTGAACGCCAAGCACCACGAGCGCGAGGCGCAGATCGTCGCCCAGGCCGGCCGCAAGGGCGCCGTCACCGTCGCCACCAACATGGCCGGCCGCGGCACCGACATCATGCTCGGCGGCAACCCCGAGCACCTGGCCGCCGCCGAGCTGGCCCAGCGCGGCATCACCCCGGAGGAGACCCCGGAGGAGTACGAGGCCGCGCTGCCCGCCGCGATGGAGAAGGCCAAGGCCGCGGTCAAGGCGGAGCAGGAGGAGGTGCAGGAGATCGGCGGCCTGTACGTCCTGGGCACCGAGCGCCACGAGTCCCGCCGGATCGACAACCAGCTGCGCGGTCGCTCCGGCCGCCAGGGCGACCCGGGCGAGTCCCGGTTCTACCTCTCGCTGGGCGACGACCTGATGCGCCTGTTCAAGGCCGGCATGGTCGAGCGCGTGCTGTCGATGGCGAACGTCCCGGAGGACGTGCCGATCGAGTCGAAGATGGTCACCCGCGCCATCGCCTCCGCGCAGACCCAGGTCGAGCAGCAGAACTTCGAGATCCGCAAGAACGTCCTCAAGTACGACGAGGTCCTCAACCGCCAGCGCGAGGTCATCTACGGCGAGCGCCGCCGCGTCCTGGAGGGCGAGGACCTGCAGGAGCAGGTCGGCCACTTCATGGACGACACCGTCGCCGCGTACGTCAACGCCGCCACCGGCGAGGGCTTCGAGGACGACTGGGACCTCGACAAGCTGTGGACCGCGCTCAAGCAGCTCTACCCGGTCTCGCTCGACCTGGACGAGCTGGAGGAGGAGGCCGCCGAGCAGGGCGGGCTCACCCCCGAGTTCCTCACCAAGGCCATCCAGGAGGACATCGCCGCCGCGTACGGCCGCCGCGAGGACCAGCTCGGCGAGCAGATCATGCGCGAGCTGGAGCGCCGGGTCGTCCTGTCGGTGCTCGACCGCCGCTGGCGCGAGCACCTCTACGAGATGGACTACCTGCAGGAGGGCATCGCGCTGCGCGCCTACGCCCAGCGCGACCCGCTGGTCGAGTACCAGCGCGAGGGCTTCGACCTGTTCTCCGCGATGATGGACGGCATCAAGGAGGAGTCCGTCGGCTACCTGTTCAACCTGGAGGTCCAGGTCGAGCAGCAGGTCGAGGAGGTTCCGGTGCCGGAGGACGAGCAGGTGCTGCTCGACAAGCTGGAGAAGGACGCCGCCGTCCCGGCGGCCCGTCCGGAGATCCGCGCCAAGGGCCTGGAGGCCCCCGAGCGCAAGAAGCTCCACTACATCGCCCCGTCCGACGAGATCGGCGGCGGTGTCATCGAGGGCGACTTCGACGAGGACGGGCTGCCCGCCGAGGGCGACGGCCTGACCCGCGCCGAGCGCCGCAAGGCCGCCAAGGCGGCGAAGGGCGGTCGGCGCCGCAAGGCCTGACCCGCACCCGGGCCGTTCCGTCGGGGCGCCACTCCTCCCCGGGGTGGCGCCCCGCCGCGTTCCCGGCCTCACCTGGTCTCCACGGCGGCGCACTGCCACTGGCCGGTGCGGGCGTGCCGCTCCAGCCGGAACGCCAGCACGTGGTGCCGGGGCCCGAGCTCGATCCGCACGCACGCCTCCACCGCGCCCGGGCCCGGCGCGCAGTCGTGCACCCGGCCCAGCCGCGGGCGCAGGACGCGGCCGCGCGGGCGCAGCGGGCCGGTCCGCACCAGCGCCGCGAGCTGGTGGAAGCCCGGCAGCGTGGTGTGCCGCTGCAACTGGTGCACCGGGCGGGCTCCGCACAGCACCTCCACCAGCCGGTGCGCGAACCGCCCGGCCAGCTCGGCGTGCCCGGCGCCGCCCGGCGCGGCCGTCCTGGGCCGGTGCGGCGGGCCGGAGCCGTCGCAGGCCGCGCGCGGGCTGCGGGCGGTGCGGGCGGCCTGCCCGGCCCGGTGCGGGCCCCGCGGCGGCTCGGGGTGCGGCTCCGGGTGCGGGTGGCGGACCGGCCGGCGGGCGGCGGGCACGGGGCGGACCAGCGGACGGATCGTGGGGCCGGGCGTCCGGGTGAGCTGCTCGGTCATCGTGCCCTCTCGACGGGGTGGGTGCCTTATGTCTGACAGCGCCCTTGGTACCGGGCGGGCGGACACCGCTCCAAGGGGGTTCCCCGAGTTCCGGCGGCCCCCGGAAATCCACCCGTACGGGTGGCGGCCCGGCAGCCGCAAGGGCGGTGCGGCCGGGTGCGGGGGCGGAAGTTGACGGTCGGTCGGGTACCGGAACGGCCCGTAGGGGGACGCCGGGGGTGACCTGATCGGCGCACGGGGGCGGGCGGCGGACCGCTCATCGCGGGCGGTCGGGCGGGCTGCGTATTCTTGACCCGTCGCACAGTGAGACCGTCAGAAGGGTGCCCCGATGCGCGTGTACGTGCCGACCACGTTGAAGGACCTGGCGGTGGCGCACCCCGAGGGCGTCCTGGAGCAGAGCGTCGCCTACGCGGTGACGCCGGCGCTGCGCGAGTGGTACGTCAGCGACGACCTGGAGGAGCTGGAGTACGCGGCCCTGAACCGGGCGGCGCTCTCCTCCGTCCGACTGCTGGCCGCCGACCCGGACGCCCCGCGCCGCCGGGTGGTCCTCGCCGTCGAGGTCGCCGACTCGGCGGTGACGCCGTTCCCCGGCGACGAGTACCAGGACCAGGCCTCGCTCGGCCGGGTCGTCCTGGGCGGCCCGGTCCGCCTCGCCAAGGCCGCCGCGGTGCACGCCGACGACGCCGACCCGGACGTGCTCGCCGACGTCGACGCCGCCGCCGGCGCGATCGCCGCCGCGGACGGCGGCGACCAGGACGCCCAGTTCACCGTGGACGGCGCGGAGGACCACGAACTCCTCTGGTTCGCGATCCAGGAGATCCCCGGCCTGATCGCCTGACACCGGCCCCGCCCTCCCGCGAAGACCCCGCCCCGGCGGGGTCTTCGGCGTTCCGGGGCGGTTGCCGCGGGGCGGGCCTTCGACGGCGATGGTCGTTGCGTTTGCAAGTATCCGTGTCTGCAATTATTGTCGAAGCCTGTAAGGAGCATCGGCAATCACATGGAGGTCGGCGTCATGCCCCTCGCGCTTCTCGCCCTGGCCATCGGGGCCTTCGGGATCGGCACCACCGAGTTCGTGATCATGGGCCTGCTGCCCGAGGTCGCGGCCGACTTCGGGGTGGGCATCCCGACCGCCGGGCTGCTGGTCACCGGCTACGCGTTCGGCGTGGTGGTGGGGGCGCCGCTGATGACGGTGCTCGGGACCAGGATCAGCCGGAAGCGGATGCTGATGCTGCTGATGGGGCTGTTCGTCGCGGGCAACCTGCTGTCGGCGTTCGCGCCCGGGTTCGGGGCGATGCTGGCCGGGCGGATCGTGGCCTCGCTGGCGCACGGCGCGTTCTTCGGGATCGGCTCGGTGGTCGCGGCGGAACTGGTCGCGCCGGACCGGAAGGCCGGGGCGATCGCCACCATGTTCACCGGGCTGACCGTGGCCAACGTCGTCGGCGTGCCGCTGGGCACGTTCGTCGGCCAGCAGGTCGGCTGGCGGACCACCTTCGTCGCCGTCGCCGCGCTCGGCGTGGTCGGGCTGGCGGGCATCGCCAAGCTGGTGCCCGAGCTGCCCCGCCCCGAGGGGGCGCACCTGCGGCGGGAGCTGGCGGCGTTCAAGAACGCGCAGGTGGTGCTGGCGATGGGCATGACGGTGCTGGGCTTCGGCGGGGTGTTCGCCGCGATCACCTACATCAAGCCGATGATGACCGAGGTCGCCGGGTTCTCCGAGGGCTCGGTGACCTGGCTGCTGGTGCTGCTCGGGACGGGCATGTTCCTGGGCAACCTGCTGGGCGGGCGGTTCGCCGACCGCCGCCTGATGCCGATGCTGTTCGCCACGCTGGGCGGCCTGGCCGTCGTGCTCGCCCTGTTCACCGTCACCGCGCACAACGAGGCCACCGCCGCCGTCACCCTGCTGCTGATCGGCGCGCTGGGCTTCGCCACCGTGCCGCCGCTGCAGAAGCGGGTCCTGGACCAGGCGCACGGCGCGCCGACGCTGGCCTCGGCGGTCAACATCGGAGCATTCAACCTGGGCAACGCGCTGGCCGCGTGGCTCGGCGGCGCCGTGATCACCGCCGGGTACGGCTACACCGCCCCGAACTGGGTGGGCGCGCTGCTGGCCGGCTCCGCGCTGCTGCTGGCGCTGGTCTCGGCCGCGCTGGAGCGCCGGGGGAAGGCCGCCCCCGCGGCCGCCCGCGTCCCCGCGCTCCACCACTGAAAACCAACGGATTCCCGTACTGGAGAAGGAACATGAGCACCACCGTCCCCAACGTCACCCTCAACAACGGCGTCGAGATGCCGCAGCTCGGCTTCGGCGTCTTCCAGATCCCGGACGAGGAGACCACCGCGGCCGTCGCCGCCGCCCTGGAGGCCGGGTACCGCGGCGTCGACACCGCCGCGGTCTACGGCAACGAGCGCGGCGTCGGCAAGGCGCTGGCCGAGTCCGGGCTGCCGCGCGAGGAGCTGTTCGTCACCACCAAGCTGTGGAACGCCGACCAGGGCCACGACGCCACCCTGCGGGCCTTCGACGCCAGCCTCGACAGGCTCGGCCTGGAGTACGTCGACCTGTACCTGATCCACTGGCCGACCCCGGCCCGGGACCTGTACGCCGAGTCCTGGAAGGCCATCGAGCGCCTCGCCGCCGAGGGCCGGATCCGCGCGGCCGGCGTCTCCAACTTCCAGCCCGCGCACCTGACCCGGCTGATCGAGGCCGGCGGACTCGTCCCCGCCGTCAACCAGGTCGAGCTGCACCCCGGCCTCCAGCAGGCCGAGCTGCGCGCCTTCCACGCCGCGCACGGCATCGCCACCGAGGCGTGGAGCCCGCTCGCCCAGGGCGCCGTGCTGGACGACCCGGCGATCACCGCGATCGCCGCGCGCACCGGCAGGTCCCCCGCCCAGGTGGTGCTGCGCTGGCACCTGCAGCTCGGCAACCTGGTCATCCCCAAGTCGGTCACCCCGGCCCGGATCCGGCAGAACCTCGACGTCCTCGACTTCGCCCTCACCGACGGGGACATGGCCGCGATCGCCGCCACCGACCGCGGCCTGCGCACCGGCCCGGACCCGGACGCCTTCAACTGACCCGCCCGGGAGGCGCGCGTGCCGGCCCGGACCCGCACGTACGCTTGGCGGGTGCGCACACACATAGTCTGGGACTGGAACGGCACCCTGCTGTCGGACATGACGGCCGTGGTCGGGGCGAGCAACGCCGCGTTCGCGACGGTGGGGGTCGCGCCGATCACGTTGGAGGAGTACCGGGCACACTACGAGATCCCGATCCCGCGGTTCTACGAGCGGCTGATGGGCCGGGTGCCGACCGCGCAGGAGTGGCTGGTGCTGGACGACGCGTTCGACGCCAAGTACAGCGAGCTGTTCCCGAGTTGCGCCCTGACGCCCGGCGTCGAGGGGCTGCTGTCGCAGTGGGTCGAGGCCGGGCACAGCCAGTCGGTGCTGTCGATGTACGGGCACGAGAGGCTGGTCCCGGCGGTGGACGCGTTCGGGATCACCCACCATTTCACCAGGGTGGACGGGCGGCGCGGGGAGTCCGGCGGCCGCAAGGCTGGGCACCTGGCGGTGCACCTGGACGCGCTGGGCGACGGGATCGACCGCGGGCGGACGGTGCTGATCGGGGATGCCGCGGACGACGCCGAGGCGGCGCTGGCGGCGGGCATCAAGTCGGTGCTGTACACCGGGGGTTCGCACACCCGGGAGAAGCTGGTCCACCTCGGCGTGCCGGTGGTGGACTCGCTCGCGGAGGCCGTCGCGGTGGCGGAGGAACTCGTCCGGTAGGCGTGTCACGCCCGGGCGGCGGGGGCAGACGCGTCCAGGGTGGGAGTGACACAGCAGGTACCGACGAGCCCCTAGGGAGCACCCCAGCACCATGCCGATCGACGCGGTCACCAACGTCCCCGCCCCCGTCACCGAGCCGCCCCTGGGGTACGCGCCGGGCAGCCCCGAACGGGCCGGGCTGGAGCGGAGACTGGACGACCTGGCCGGGCGGCACACCTCGCTGCCGATGGTGATCGGCGGGGAGCGCCGGCTCGGCGGCGGCGAGCGGACCGAGCTGGCGCAGCCGCACCACCACGCGGCGAAGCTCGGCGTGCTGGGCGCGGCGACGGCCGCCGACGTGCGGGCCGCGGTGGACGCGGCGCTGGCGGCGGGGCGGGAGTGGCGGGAGCTGCCGTTCGACGAGCGGGCGGCGGTGTTCCTGCGCGCCGCCGACCTGCTGGCCGGGCCGTGGCGGGAGACCCTGGTGGCCGCGACCGTGCTCGGGCAGTCCAAGAGCGTGCAGCAGGCCGAGGCCGACGCGGTGTGCGCGCTGGCCGACCGCTGGCGCGGCGACGCGCACGCGGCCCGGCTGCTGCTGGCCCGGCAGCCGGTCTCCGGGCCCGGGGGGTGGAACCGGGCCGACCACCGCCCGCTGGAGGGCTTCGTCTGCGCGATCACCCCGGCCGACTCCACCGCCGACGCCGGGAGCCTGCCCACCGCGCCCGCGCTGCTGGGCAACACCGTGCTGTGGAAGCCCGCGCCCGCCCAGACCCTGGCCGCGCACCTGACGATGCTGCTGCTGGAGGAGGCCGGGCTGCCGCCCGGCGTGGTCAACCTGGTCACCGGCGACGGGCAGGCGGTGACCGAGGTGGCGCTGCGCGACCCGGCGCTGGCGGGGCTGCACTTCGCCGGCTCCACCGGGGTGCTGCGCCGGCTGTGGCGGGAGATCGGCGTGAACATCGCCCGCTACCGGGGCTTCCCGCGGATCGTCGGCACCGCCGGCGGCGGGGACTTCCTGCTCGCCCACCCCTCCGCCGAGCCGGCCGCGGTGCGCACCGCGCTGATCCGCGGCGCCTTCGCCTACCAGGGCCAGGGCCGCTCGGCGCTGTCCCGGGCGTACCTGCCGCGCGGCCTGTGGCGGCGGATCAGGGACGACTTCCTCGGCGAGGTGGACGAACTGACCGTCGGCGACGTCACCGACCCGAGCAACTTCATGGGCGCGCTGATCGACGGCCGGGCGTTCGCCGACGCGGTCGGCGCGATCGAGCGGGCCGAGGCCGACCCCGGGGTGCAGGTGCTGGCGGGCGGCCAGCACGACGACGCGATCGGCTGGTTCGTCCGGCCCACCGTGCTGCTCGGCGGCACCGACCGCTACGGCGGGTGCGCCGGGCCGCTGCTGGCGGTGCGGGTGTACGAGGACGCCCGCTGGGAGGAGGCGCTGGAGCGGGTCGGCGCGGACCAACCGGACGGCCGCCCGTCCGGGTCGGTGTTCGGCCGGGACCGGTCGGCGCTGGCGGGGGCGGTGGAGCGGCTGCGGTTCGCCGCGGACGACCTGCGGGTCAACGGCGGGCCGTCCGGTGGCGGCGGCACGGCGGCCACGGCCCGCGGCCTGGCCCGCTGGACGTCCACCCGTTCGGTGGAGGAGACGTTCACTCCGCCGACCGACTACGTCCACCCGCACATGGAGTGGTCACCCGAATGACGGACGACGTCGTGGGAAGGCGTTGGACAAGGTGTCCAGGAAGGCTCGGTCTTCCTGCGGGTTTGTGCCTCGGTGTCCCCTGACACCTTCGTTTCGCCAGGCTAGGCTGACGACGTCGCCGGTTATCGGTCAGGCAGGCCAAACGTGCTGTCGTACCCGGGCGGAACGCGACTCATGCATGCCTTGAGCGCTTTTCACCCCTCGTGTACGGGAGGATTGCCGACGGGGCCCGGCGGTGCACCCACAGTCATCACCGAGTCACGCAACGGCGCGCGACAGGAGCCAAACAGCCATGCAGACCAAGCTGGACGCAGCCAAGGCCGACCTGCTCAGGAAAGCAGCAGCAGCCGCTGAGAACAGCCAGGTGGGGGGAGCGGCGCCGGGGGAGGGCCTGAGCAACGGTGCTCTGGCCGCTTACCTGCACCACTACTACCTCCACACCGCCCCCGAGGACGTCATCAACCGGGACCAGGTGGACGTGTACGGGGCCGCGGCCTCCCACTACCGGTTGGGCCTCAAGCGCCCGCAGGGCACCGCCGAGGTCCGGGTGCACACCCCGACCGTCGAGGAGAACGGGTGGTCCTGCGGCCACACCGTGGTCGAGGTGGTCACCGACGACATGCCGTTCCTGGTCGACTCGGTCACCAACGAGCTGACCCGCCTGGACCGCGCCATCCACCTGGTCGTGCACCCCCAGCTCGCCGTGCGCCGCGACATCACCGGCAAGCTGCTGGAGATCCTCGACACCGACGCGTGCAACCGCGCCCAGGCCGCCGGCACCGACTGGCCCGCCGACACCGTGGTCGAGTCCTGGATGCACATCGAGATCGACCGCGAGACCGACCGCGACGACCTGCGCACCCTCGAAGCGGGCCTGCGCCGGGTACTGGGCGACGTCCGCGAGGTCGTCGAGGACTGGTCGAAGATGCGCGACTCCGCGCTCCGACTGGCCGACGAGCTCGCCGAGCAACCCCCCGCGCACCTGCCCGAGCAGGAGGTCGGCGAGGCCTGGGAGCTGATGCGCTGGCTCGCCGACGACCACTTCACCTTCCTCGGCTACCGCGAGTACGACCTGGTCGAGCACGAGGGCGAGGAGGTGCTCAAGGCGGTCGCCGGCACCGGCCTGGGCATCCTGCGCGCCGACCCGCTCAGCCACGACACCGACCACCACCCGGTCTCCGAGGCGTTCGGCCGGCTCTCCGCCCCCGTCCGCGCCAAGGCGCACGAGAAGAAGCTGCTGGTCCTCACCAAGGCCAACAGCCGCGCCACCGTGCACCGCACCGCGTACCTGGACTACGTCGGCGTGAAGAAGTTCAACGAGGCCGGCGAGCCGGTCGGCGAGCGCCGCTTCCTCGGCCTGTTCTCCTCCGCCGCGTACACCGAGTCGGTCACCCGGATCCCGGTGGTGCGCCGCAAGGTGCAGGAGGTCATGAACGGGGCCGGCTTCTCCGGCGACAGCCACGACGGGCGCGACCTGCTCCAGATCATGGAGACCTTCCCGCGCGACGAGATGTTCCAGACCGCCGCCGCCGAGCTCCAGTCGATCGCCACCAGCGTGCTGTACCTCCAGGAGCGCCGCCGGCTGCGGCTGTTCCTGCGCCAGGACGAGTACGGCCGCTACTACTCGGCGTACGTCTACCTGCCGCGCGACCGCTACACCACCCGGATCCGGCTCGCCCTCACCGACATCCTCAAGAGCGAGCTGAGCGGCGACACCATCGACTACACGGTGTACGCCACCGAGTCGGTCCTCACCCGCCTGCACTTCGTCGTCCGGGTCGCCCCCGGCACCGAGCTGCCGCAGCTGTCCGACGCCGACATCGAGCGGATCGAGAACCGGCTCGCCGAGGCCGCCCGGTTCTGGATGGACGGCTTCAACGACCAGCTGCAGAGCGAGTTCGGCGAGGAGCGGGCCGCCGAGCTGTCCCACAAGTACGCCACCGCCTTCCCCGACGGCTACCGCGCCGACTTCCCGCCGCGCACCGCCGTCGCCGACCTCAAGCAGATCGAGTCGCTCACCGGCGAGGGCGACTTCCGGCTCAACCTGTACCAGCCGGTCGGCGCCGGCGACGACGAGCGCCGCTTCAAGATCTACCGGGTCGGCGGCCCGATCTCGCTCACCGAGGTGCTGCCCGTCCTGCAGCGCCTGGGCGTCGAGGTCCTCGACGAGCACCCGTACGCGCTGCGCCGAACCGACGGCACCACCGCCTGGGTGATCGACTTCGGCCTCAAGCTCCGCGAGGGCACCGACCTCACCGAGGAGGACCGCGAGCGCTTCCAGGACACCTTCTCCGCCACCTGGTGCGGCGAGGCCGAGAACGACGGCTTCAACGAGCTCGTCCTCACCGCCAAGCTGACCTGGCGCCAGGCCGTGGTGCTGCGCGCGTACGCCAAGTACCTGCGGCAGGCGGGCTCCACGTTCTCCCAGGACTACATGGAGGACGCGCTCCGCAACAACACCCACACCACCCGGCTGCTGGTCAACCTGTTCGAGGCCCGGCTCTCGCCCAGCCACCGCTCCGGCAGCGAGGAACTCACCGAAGGCATCCTGGAGGAGCTGTCCGGCGCCCTCGACGAGGTCGTCTCGCTGGACGAGGACCGCATCCTGCGCTCCTTCCTGCACCTGATCAGGGCCACCCTGCGGACCAACTTCTTCCAGCACGACAGCGAGGGCCGCTGGCACTCGTACGTGTCGATGAAGTTCGACCCCAAGGCCATCCCCGACCTGCCCGCGCCGCGCCCCGCCTTCGAGATCTGGGTGTACTCGCCCCGGGTCGAGGGCGTCCACCTGCGCTTCGGCAAGGTCGCCCGCGGCGGCCTGCGCTGGTCCGACCGGCGCGAGGACTTCCGCACCGAGATCCTCGGCCTGGTCAAGGCCCAGATGGTCAAGAACACCGTCATCGTGCCGGTCGGCGCCAAGGGCGGCTTCGTCGCCAAGCAGCTGCCCGACCCGTCGGTCGACCGGGACGCCTGGATGGCCGAGGGCGTCGCCTCGTACAAGACCTTCATCTCCGCGCTGCTCGACATCACCGACAACCTGGTGGCCGGCGAGGTCGTGCACCCGCTGGACGTGGTGCGCCACGACGAGGACGACACCTACCTGGTGGTCGCCGCCGACAAGGGCACCGCGACCTTCTCCGACATCGCCAACGGCGTCGCCGAGCAGTACGGCTTCTGGCTCGGCGACGCGTTCGCCTCCGGCGGCTCGGCCGGCTACGACCACAAGGGCATGGGCATCACCGCCCGCGGCGCCTGGGAGTCCGTCAAGCGCAACTTCCGCGAACTCGGCGTCGACACCCAGTCCGAGGACTTCACCGTCATCGGCATCGGCGACATGTCCGGCGACGTGTTCGGCAACGGCATGCTGCTGTCCGAGCACATCCGGCTGGTCGCCGCGTTCGACCACCGGCACATCTTCCTCGACCCGAACCCGGACGCGGCGGCCTCCTTCGCCGAGCGCCGCCGCCTGTTCGACCTGCCGCGCAGCTCCTGGGACGACTACGACAGGTCGCTGATCTCGGCCGGCGGCGGCGTCTACCCGCGCTCCGCCAAGTCCATCCAGCTCTCCGCGCAGGTCCGCGAGCGGCTCGGCACCGACGCCGCCAAGCTCACCCCCGCCGAGCTGATGAAGGCCATCCTGCAGGCCCCCGTCGACCTGTTCTGGAACGGCGGCATCGGCACCTACGTCAAGGCCGCCACCGAGACCAACGCCGAGGTCGGCGACAAGGCCAACGACGCGATCCGGGTCAACGGCGGCGACGTCCGGGCCCGGGTCATCGGCGAGGGCGGCAACCTCGGCTGCACCCAGCTCGGCCGGATCGAGTTCGCCTCCACCGGCGGCCCGGGCGGCACCGGCGGCTGGATCGACACCGACGCCATCGACAACTCGGCCGGCGTGGACACCTCCGACCACGAGGTGAACATCAAGATCCTGCTCAACCAGGTCGTCGCCGACGGCGACATGACGGTCAAGCAGCGCAACGCCCTGCTCGCCGAGATGACCGACGAGGTCGGCCACCTCGTGCTGCGCAACAACTACGCGCAGAACGTCGTGCTCGCCAACGCCGTCGCCCAGGCCGCCAGCATGGTCAACGTGCACTCCCGCATGATCAACCGGCTGGAGGCCAACGGGCAGCTCGACCGGGCCCTGGAGTACCTGCCCACCGAGAAGCAGATCCGCGACCGCCAGCAGGCCGGCCGCGGCCTGTCCCAGCCCGAGCTGTCGGTGCTGCTCGCCTACACCAAGATCACCCTGGCCGACGAGCTGCTCGCCACCGACCTGCCCGACGACCCGTACTTCCGGGACGTGCTCCACCAGTACTTCCCCAGCGCGCTGCGGGCCCGGTTCGCCGAGCAGATCGACCACCACCCGCTGCGCCGCGAGATCATCACCACCCTGATCGTCAACGACACGATCAACCGCGGGGGCTGCACCTTCGCGTTCCGGCTCCGCGAGGAGACCGGCGCGACCATGGAGGAGATCGCCCGCACCCACGCCGCCGCCCGCGCGATCTTCGGCCTGGAACAGCTCTGGGACCGGATCGAGCGGCTCGACAACAAGGTCGCCGCCCGCGTCCAGACCAAGATGCGGCTGCACGCCCGCCGACTGGTCGAGCGCGCCACCCGGTGGATGCTCAACAACCGCCAGCCGCTGGACATCGCCGACACCATCGAGTTCTTCCACGACCGGGTCAACCAGGTCTGGGACGCGCTGCCCAAGCCGCTCGCCGGAGAGGACCTCGCCTGGTTCGAGTCCGTCCACCGCGAGCTGTCCGAGGCCGGCGTCCCGGACGAACTCGCCACCCGGATCGCCGGCCTGTCCTCCGCGTTCCCGACCCTCGACATCGTCGGCGTCGCGGACCGCTCGGGCACCGACGTGATGGAGGTCGCCGAGCTGTACTACGACCTCGGGGACCGGCTCCAGATCAGCCACCTGCTCGACCGGGTCATCGACCTGCCGCGCACCGACCGGTGGTCCTCGATGGCCCGCGCCGCGATCCGCGAGGACCTGTTCGCCGCGCACGCCGCCCTCACCGCGGACGTGCTCGCCGCCGGGCCCGCCGGGTCCAGCCCCGAGGAGCGCTACTCGGCCTGGGCCGAGCTCAACAGCACGCTGCTCAGCCGGGCCCGCGCCACGCTCGACGACATAAGGGGTTCGGGCAACTACGAGCTGTCCAGCCTCTCCGTCGCGATGCGGGTGATCCGCACCCTGCTGCGCAACGGACGCTGAGACGGGAACGGTCCGGCCGGGCAGCGCCAGCACCACCTCCAGGCCGCCCTCCGGCAGGCCCGTCAGCCGCAGCTCCCCGCCGTGCGCGCGGGCCACCGCCGCCACGATCGCCAGGCCTAGCCCGTGGCCGCGCCGCGCCGGATCGCGCTGCGCCGTCCGCCCCCCGCCGCGCAGGAACGGCTCGGTCAAGGTGGTCACCAGCGCCCCGTCCAGCACCGGGCCGGAGTTGCGCACCACCAGCCGCACCCACCCCGGCCGCCGGTCGTCCGGACCGGTGTGCACCTCGGCCCCGCCGCCGGCGGGCAGGTTGTGCCGCAGCGCGTTCTGCACCAGGTTGACGGCCGCCTGCCGGAGCAGGACCGCGTTGCCCACGGTCGGTGCGGGGTCCAGTTCGGCCCGCACCCCGACACCCAGCGCCCCGGCCTCCGGCGCCGTCGCGGCCAGCGCCTCGCGGACCGCCGCCGACAGCTCCAGCGGCGCCGACTCGGGCTCCCGGTGCGAGAGTTCGGCCAGCTGCAGCAGCGCCTCGGTGACCTCGATGCCGCGCTGGTTGGTGTCCTGCAGCCGGGCCACCAGCCGCGGCCAGTCCTGGTGCGCCGGGTCCGCCGCCGCGACCTGCAGCATCGTCCGGTTGATCGCCAGCGGGGTGCGCAGCTCGTGCGAGGCGTTCGCGGTGAACCGCTGCTGGGCGTCGAAGGACCGCTCCAGCCGGGCCAGCATCTCGTCGAACGCGTCGGCCAGCTCGGTGAACTCGTCGCGCGGCCCGGCCAGCGCGATCCGGTGCCCCAGGTCGCCGTCCGACGCCCGCCGGGCCGCCGCCGTCACCTCCTGCAGCGGGCGCAGCACCCGCCCGGCCACCAGCCAGCCGCCCGCCATCCCGACCGCCGTCAGCAGCGCCAGCGCGTACCCCGACGCCGTCAGCAGCGACTCCAGGATCTCCTGCCGGGACGGCGCGTCCGCCCGGTCGCGCGGATTGGCTGGCATCAGCGGGTAGTTCGGCACGTACCGCATGCCCACGTACACCACGGCCAGGCAGAGCACGCCCGTGGTGATGGTGAACAGGGTGTAGCTGAGCGTCAGCCGCATCCGCGCGGTCAGCCGCCGCGGGCGGTTCACACCGCGTCCAGCCGGTAGCCGACGCCCGGCACGGTGTGGATCACCCACGGCTCCCCGAGCCGCTTGCGCAGGCCCGAGATGGTGATCCGCACCGCGTTGGTGAACGGGTCGGCGTGCTCGTCCCAGGCCCGCTCCAGCAGGTCCTCGGCGCTCACCACGCCGCCGCCCGCCGCCATCAGCACCTCCAGCACCGCGAACTGCTTGCGGGACAGCGCGACGTAGCGGCCGTCCCGGAACACCTCCCGGCGGAACGGGTCCAACCGCACGCCCGCCCGCTCCAGCACCGGCGGTGCCGACCCGGCCGGGCGGCGGGCCAGCGAACGCAGCCGCACCACCAGCTCCGCCAGGTCGAACGGCTTGGTCAGGTAGTCGTCGGCGCCCAGCTCGAACCCGGCGACCTTCTGGTCCAGCCGGGCCGCCGCGGTCAGCATCAGCACCCGGCAGCCCAGCCCCGCCGCGACGATCCGCCGGCATACCTCGTCGCCCGGCATCCCCGGCAGGTCCCGGTCCAGCACCACCACGTCGTACCGGTGCACCGAGAGCCGCTCCCACGCCGCCTCCCCGTCCCCCGCCACGTCGCAGGCGATCGCCGCCAGCCGCAGCCCCGCCTGCACGGCCTCGGCGAGGTACTCCTCGTCCTCCACCACCAGCACCCGCACGCACGGCTCCGTTCCTCGACGCTCCCCGCCATTGGACACCACCGGGCGTGTCGAAAACGTATGCGCGGACGCAGACGCCCGCGCAACACCGCCCGACCTGCAATGGGAGCGGCAACCGGAGAGCAGGAAGAGGCGGAGACGATGAAGAAGCACACACGGACCACGGTCACCGGACTGGCCGCGGTGGCACTGCTCGGCGCGGTGGCCGCGTACAGCGTGCTCCCGGACGGCCGCGGCGGCACGGCCGACGGCATCCCGGCCGGCGGCTCGGTCGCCCTCGACGCGGACGTCCCCGCCGTCCGCGGCCTCGACCCGCAGCTGCTCGCCGCCCTCCGCGCCGCCGCGGCCGACGCCCGGCAGCAGGGCATCGAGCTCCGCGTCACCTCCGGCCGGCGCAGCCCCGCCGACCAGCAGCGCCTCCTCGACGAGGCGGTCACCCGCTACGGCTCCCCCGACCTGGCCCGCCGCTACGTCAACACCCCCGAGAAGTCCACCCACGTCTCGGGCCGCGCCGTCGACATCGGCCCCACCGACGCCGACGACTGGCTGAACCGGCACGGCGCCCGTTACGGGCTCTGCCAGGTGTACGCCAACGAGATGTGGCACTTCGAACTGCTCACCGCGCCGGGCGGCACCTGCCCGGCGCAACGGCCCGACGCGGCGGGCTGAACGGCCGGGGAGGGCCCCTGCCCGCTCCCGCCCCGCCTCGCCTCGCCCCGCCTCGCCGGAGTCAGCTCTCCGTCGCGCGGCGCAGGGCGGACGCCAGGAGGGCCAGGTCCGTGGGGCCGTTGCCGAGTTCGCGGACCGGGCGGGGGGAGGGCGCGGCGCCGTGGTCCTCCAGGCGCTGGGCGACGACGGTGGGGCGGAGCGTCGCGGTGCGGGGGATGCGGCCGCTGACCCGGGCGCCCTGGAAGGCGGTGACGGCGCCGTCCGGGCGGCGGAGGTAGCCGCGGCCGGGGGTGGTGCCGGGGAGGGCGGCGGCGTCGGGGAGGTGGACGAGCAGGGCGGAGTCGCCGGACTGCTCGGTGCGCAGGGCGATCCGCAGCTGCGCGGCCTCGTCGACCTCGGTGCCGGCGGTGGCCTCGGGCGAGCCGGTCGCGGCGATCACGTGCACGCCGAGCCGGGCGCCGTGCACCGCGACGGCGGCCAGGGCGCGGGCCAGCGGGCGGCCGCCGGGAGACGCGGGGCCGAGCAGCGCGTCGTAGTCGTCGACCAGGACGACCAGCCGGGGCGGCACCGCGTCGGCCGGGGGCGCGTCGGGGGAGCGGCGGGGCTCGACCACCCGGACCTGCGCGGTGGAGTCCGCGGCGGGGCCGCCGACCAGCGCGGGGGTCTTGGCGAGCGCCCGGCGGGTGTGCCACTCGGTGAAGGTCAGGCCGTTGAACAGGGCCTCGCGGTGGGCGAGTTCGTCGGTGAGGCGCTCGGCGGCGAGCAGCGCGCCGCGCGGGTCCTCGGCGGCGTTGACGTGGGCGGTGACGTGCGGGAGGTCGGTGCAGCCGGCCAGGCCGCCGTCCTCGGCGCGGTCCCCGTCGACGGTCAGCAGGGCGAGCCGGCCGGGGGGCTCGGAGACCGCCAGCGAGGCGGCCAGGCTGCGCAGCAGCTCGGACTTGCCGGAGCCGGGGCCGCCGCCGATCAGCAGGTGGTCGCCGTCCTCGGCGAGGTCGACGGTGCAGTCCTCCTCGCCGCCGGCGGTCCGGGCGGTGCCGAGCAGGGCGGTGGCGCCGCCGGCCCCGGCGGGCAGGGACTGCCAGCCCTCGGCGAGCCGGGCGGGGGAGAGGGACTCGGCGCGCAGCAGGTCGAGCAGGCGCAGCGCGTCGGGCAGCGGGCCGCGCGGCGGCGCCCCGGTGTCGGTCTCGGCGAGCGGGGCGAGGGTGCGGGCGAGGCGCTCGGCCCAGGCGGGGGAGACCGCGTCGAGGGCGACGTCGGTGAGGCGCTCGCGGCCGCCGACGGCCGGGCGGTCGAGGGTGAGGCGGGTGGAGACCTCGCCGGTGATCAGGCCCAGCGCGCCGAGGCCGGTGGGGAGCTCCTCGGGGGCCGCGGCGAGGCAGAGGGTGAAGACCCCGGCCGCGGGGCCCTGGCGCAGCAGCAGGGCCAGCGCGTGCCGGCCGGCTTCGGTGCCCGGGTCCCCGTCGACCAGGACGACGGTGGCGGGCGGGCCCGCGGTGGCGGCGGCGAGCTCGGCGAGCCGGGCCTCGGCCTGTGCGGGGCCCAGGCCGTAGAGCAGCCGGCAGGCCTGGCCGTGGGCGGGGCGCAGGTGCGGGAGCCACTGGGCCCAGGCCCAGTCCTCGGCGGGCTGCTCGGCGCTGACCACGACCAGGGCGAGGCCGCTGGGCGGGTGCAGGGCGGCGAGCTGGGCGAGGGCGGCGCGGGCCAGGCCGGTGAGGCGGTGCCGGGGACCGGCCAGGCCCAGGCTGCCGGCGGTCTGCAGGTCGACGGTGACGGGGACGGCGGGCAGCAGGCTGCCGGGGACGGTGCCGGGGCCGCCGGGCAGGTCGGCGGTGCCGAGCCGGAGGGTCAGCGCGTCCGGGTGGTCGGGGCCGCGCTCCCACAGCCGCTGGCCGGTGCCGAGCGCGGTGAGCAGCAGGGCGGCCGGGTCGGGCCAGCGCTCGCGCTGGTTGGCGGCCTGCCGCAGTCGGGCGGCGTCGTGCTGGCGGCCGCCGTCGGCGGCGGGCGGCTCGGCCTTGCCGCGGCGCAGCCAGCGGCCGACGCCCCCGCCGGCGGGGGGCTCGTCGGACCGGTCGCCGCCGTCGGCGGGGGGCGCGGCGGGGCGGCCGGGGGCGGTGCGGGCGCCGGTGCGCGGGGCGAGCCGGAGCCGGCCCTCGCCGTCGGGGACGGTGGGGCGGGCCGCTATGCCCTCGGCGCGGGCGAGCTGCAGGGTGGACTCGCCGATCCGCAGCAGGGCGCCGGGGGCGAGTTCGGCGGGGCCCTCGGGCAGCCACTGCTCGTCGAGGCGGGTGCCGTTGGTGGAGCCGAGGTCCTGGACGGTGGCGCGGCCGTCCTCGGCCAGGTGCAGGGCCAGGTGCAGGCGGGAGACGTCCGGGTCGTCGAGCGGGACGTCGGCCTCGGTGGAGCGGCCGATCCGGATCCGCTCGCCGTGCAGGCGGTGGACGCCGCCGGCGTCGGGACCGCCGACCACCCGCAGTTCGGCGGCGGGGCGCTCGTCGGCGCCCTCGGCGTCCGGGTCGGGTTCGCCGAGGGAGAGGACCGCGCCGTCCACCAGCGGGGGGTGGCCGAGCGGGGTCTGCTCGTCCAGCCGGCGTTCCCCGTCGTAGAGGTGGACGTGCGTGGCGGAGCGGGCACCCCGGACGCCGACCGCGCCGGCCAGGGCGGTGGCGACGGCGCCGAGCACGGTGCCGGCCGGTGCCGTGACCAGGACGTCGACGGCGCTGCCGGGGGCGGCCGGGCCGCTGCGCGGTCGAAGGACGGTGAGCCGGATCTGCATCTCGCCCGGGGTCCCTTCTGCACACGTGTGGTGCGTGCCATCCTGCCACTCGGGACGGACAGTCCGCGCACGGTACCGGATTTGACGATCTTGCGATCACCGCCATGGTGAATCCGACGGGGAGTCAGGTCAAGGAGACCCGGGCGGCCCCGCCGCACGCAGCGCGCGGCCCGGCCGGGCAACACCTCGGAAACCCGGGCGGGCACCGTTAGAGTTGCCGAAAATACGGGAGCCCGTCCGGCCGGGCGGACTCCCCAGGCCCCGGCGCCGTTCACGGGAACGGGGGAGTGCCGGAACGCGGCCCCGGCAGCGGGCGCCGGGTGACCGAACGGAGTGCACAGGTGCGGCCTGTCGGCAGCAAGTACGTGTTGGAGGAGAGCCTCGGGCGCGGCGCGACCGGAACGGTCTGGCGCGGCCGGGTGCGCGAGGACGCCGCGGTGCCGGGCCTGCTGCCCGGGCAGGCGGTCGCGGTCAAGGTGCTGCGCGAGGAGCTCGCCGCCGACCCGGACGTGGTGATGCGCTTCCTGCGCGAGCGCTCCGTCCTGCTCCGGCTGACCCACCCCAACATCGTCCGCACCCGGGACCTGGTGGTCGAGGGCGAGCTGCTCGCCCTGGTGATGGACCTGGTCGACGGCCCCGACCTGTACCGCTACCTGCGCGAGTCCGGCCCGCTGTCGCCGATCGCCGGGTCCCTGCTGATGGCCCAGATCGCCGACGCGCTGGCCGCCAGCCACGCCGACGGCGTCGTGCACCGGGACCTCAAGCCCGCCAACGTGCTGCTGGCCACCCTCGCGGTGGACGGCGGCGAGCGGATGCACCCGATGCTCACCGACTTCGGCATCGCCCGGCTCGCCGACTCCCCGGGCATCACCCGCACCCACGAGTTCGTCGGCACCCCCGCCTACGTCGCCCCCGAGTCCGCCGAGGGCCGCCCGCAGACCGCCGCGGTCGACGTCTACGGCGCCGGCATCCTGCTGTACGAACTGGTCACCGGCCGCCCGCCGTTCCAGGGCGACAACCCGATGGCCGTCCTCCAGGCGCACCTCGCGCAGGAGCCGCAGCGCCCCCGCACCATGCCCGAGCCGCTGTGGACGGTGGTCGAGCGCTGCCTGCGCAAGGACCCGGCCCAGCGCCCCACCGCCGTCTCGCTGGCCGAGGCGCTGCGGGTGGTCGCGGCCGGCGTCGGCGTGCACTCCTCCCCGGCCGCGGTGGACGCCGCGATGGCCGTCGGCGGCCTGCTGGTGCCCGACCCGGCGCCGGCCCCCGCCGTGCCCGCCGCGCACGACGCGCCCGCCGCGCACGACGCCACCCTGGGGGGCGGGTACGACCCGGCCGCCGCGACCCAGGTGATGGCGCACCGGCCGGCCGTGCCGGGCGCCGAGGAGCACACCCAGCTGATCGCCCCGCCGCCGGCCGCGCCGCCCGCGGACCGCACCCGGGTGATGCCCGCGGTGCCGCCCGGCCCCGAGCAGCCCCCGGCCCAGCCCGAGGGGCCGCACCCGTGGCAGACCCAGCTGCGCGCCGCCCGGGACCGCAACGCGCAGACCCGGATCGGCTACTTCGAGCCGGAGGGCCCGGGCGAGCCGCAGGTCGCCCCGCGCCCCTACCAGGCCGGCCAGTACCCGCAGCCGGGCCCCGGCGGCCGCCCGCCGGTGGCCCCGCCGCCGTACCAGGCCCCGCCGGGCGGCCGGCCCCCGCAGGACGGCCGCTACGCCCCGCAGCAGGGCCCGTACCAGCCCCCGCAGCCGCCGCACCCCCAGCCGGGCCGCCACCCGCAGCAGGGGCCCGGCGGCCGCCCGCCGGTCGCCCCGCCGCCGTACCAGGCCCAGCAGCCCGGCCCGCCGCCCGGCTACGGCGGCCGGCCGGAGGGCCGCGGCGCGCCGCAGCGCCGTCCCGAGCCCGCGCCGCCGCGCCGCCAGGAGCCGCCGTACCGCGAACCGGAGCCGGTCCGCGAGGCGCCCCGGGAGCGGGAGCCGCGGCGGCGCAGCCCGAACCGGACGCGGATCCCCGGCCTGGGCTGCCTCAAGGGCTGCCTGCTGGTGCTGGTGGTGCTGGCGCTGGGCTGCCTGGCGCTGTGGAACTTCACGCCCCTGCCGCACTACTGGGACAACGTGGTCGGCTGGTACCACTCGGCGAGCGACTGGGTCACCAGCCACACCTGACGGTGGAATTGACGCTTTGTCGACAATCCCGCGAAATTCCACCGGATCGGTACCGCCGAGGGGCCCCTCCGGCGCCCCCGGAGGCCCCGCGGACGCGTAGGTTGTTCGTCGAGCACCGACCTCACGAGCCCACGGAGCAGCATTGGCACGCAAGATCGGCAGCCGGTACACCGTCCACCAGGTGATCGGCCGCGGCTCGGCCGGCACCGTGTGGCTCGGCGAGGGCCCCGACGGCCCGGTCGCGGTGAAGCTGCTGCGCGAGGACCTCGCGGCCGACCAGGTGCTGGTCGGCCGCTTCGTCCAGGAGCGCGCCGCCCTCACCGGTCTCGACCACCCGCACGTGGTCGGCGTCCACGACATGGTGGTCGACGGCAACGACCTCGCCCTGGTGATGGACCTGGTCCGGGGCAGCGACCTGCGCACCCGGCTGGAGCGCGACGGCGTGCTCAGCCCGGCCGTCGCCGCCGCGGTGATCGCCGACGTCGCCGACGGCCTGGCCGCCGCGCACGCCGCCGGCATCGTGCACCGGGACGTCAAGCCGGAGAACGTCCTGCTCGACCTGGCCGCCCCGCCCGGCCCCGGCGGCGCCCCGCGCGCCAAGCTCACCGACTTCGGCATCGCCCGCCTGGTCGACGCCCCCCGCCGCACCCGCGCCACCCGGATCATCGGCACCCCCGACTACCTCGCCCCCGAGATCATCGAGGGCCTGGAGCCGCGCGCCGCCGTCGACATCTACGCCACCGCCACCGTGCTGTACGAACTGCTCACCGGCACCACCCCGTTCGGCGGCGGCCACACCGGCGCGGTGCTGCGCCGGCACGTCACCGAGAACGTCCCCCCGGTCGAGGGCATGCCGGACGGCCTGTGGCGGATCATCTCCGAGTGCCTGGCCAAGGCCCCCGCCTCCCGGCTGCGCGCCGCCGAACTCGCCGCCCGGCTGCGCGAACTGCTCCCCGAACTGGCCGGGCTCGGCCCGCTCGCGGTGCCCGCCCAGCGCGGCGTCCCCGAGGAGGTGCCCACCCCCGGCGAGGCCGTCTACGCCGAGGCCGACGCCTTCGCCGGCAGCGGCACCCACCGCCGCCGCCGCGGCCCCGCCGTCCCGCTGGTGCCGCCCCCGCAGCCCGACTCCACCCGGGACACCCACACCAGCCTGCGCCGCCCCTCCGCCCGGGAGCTCGCCTCCTACGCCGAGGAGTCCCGCGCCCAGCGCGAACGGCCCGCCGCCGCCCACCGCCGCACCCGGGCCCAGATGATCCGCCGCCGCCGCACCCTGGCCGTGCTGATCGCCGTCGTCCTGCTGCTGGCCGGCGCCGCCGCCGCGTGGACGGCGTTCGCCGCCGAACCCCCGGCCGGCGCCTCCGCGGCGGTGCGCACCTCCTGGCACCCCCGGTTGTAGCCGAGCCCCCCCGCGGAACCATTACCCTTGAGGCGTGGCAGCCGTCGATCCTTCCGAAGAGCTCAAGAACCTCGACTCGACCATGGCGTCGATCGAGGCAGTCCTCGACCTGGACAAGATCCGGGCCGACATCGCAACCCTGGAGGAGGAGGCAGCCGCCCCGACCCTGTGGGACGACGTCGTCAACGCGCAGAAGGTCACCAGCCGGCTCTCCTTCCTCCAGGGCGAACTGCGCAAGTTCGAGACCCTGCGCGGCCGGGTCGAGGACCTGGGCGTCCTGTTCGAACTGGCCGAGGACGAGGACGACGCGGACACCCGCACCGAGGCCGAGGCCGAGCTGACGTCCGTCAAGAAGGCCGTCGAGGAGCTGGAGGTCCGCACCCTGCTCTCCGGCGAGTACGACGCCCGCGAGGCCCTGGTCAACATCCGGGCCGAGGCGGGCGGCGTCGACGCCGCCGACTTCGCCGAGCAGCTGATGCGCATGTACCTGCGCTGGGCCGAGCGGCACGGCTACCCGACCGAGGTCTACGACACCTCGTACGCCGAAGAGGCCGGCATCAAGTCCGCGACCTTCACCGTCAAGGCCCCCTACGCCTACGGCACCCTCTCCGTCGAGCAGGGCACCCACCGCCTGGTGCGCATCTCCCCGTTCGACAACCAGGGCCGCCGCCAGACCTCCTTCGCGGGCGTCGAGGTGCTCCCCGTCGTCGAGACCTCCGACCACGTCGACATCGACGAGGGCGACCTGCGGATCGACGTCTACCGCGCCTCCGGCCCCGGCGGCCAGGGCGTCAACACCACCGACTCCGCCGTCCGCATCACCCACCTGCCCACCGGCATCGTGGTCTCCTGCCAGAACGAGCGCTCCCAGATCCAGAACAAGGCCTCGGCGATGAACGTCCTCCAGGCCAAGCTGCTGGAGCGCCGCCGCCAGGAGGAGCGCGCCGCGATGGACGCCCTCAAGGACGGCGGCTCGTCCTGGGGCAACCAGATGCGCTCCTACGTCCTGCACCCGTACCAGATGGTCAAGGACCTGCGCACCGCCGGTGGCGCAAGCAGCGCGAGAACTGATCGCGGGGCGCGAGGAGGCCGGCCGAGATGAACGATGGACGCAGCATCGAGGCCGGCATCCGGTGGCGCGAGCAGCGCGAGAACTGATCGCGGGGCGCGAAGCGTGAGCGCGCGCAGCGAAAGGGCCCCACCGCCTCGGCGGTGGGGCCCTTCGTGGTCTCTCGGGTCAGCGCAGCAGCAGCGCCAGGGCGAGCACCGCCGCGAACAGCAGGGCCAGCAGCACCGCGTTGTTGAGCGTCGGGAACGGCCCGTGCTGCTCCTGCTGGAGCCGGGCGCGGTTGGCGCGGCACACCGGGCAGCGGCCGTCGCTCACGCGGCCGTTGCAGTTGGCGCACACCAGTTGGTCGCAGGTCATGCGATCTCCTCCTTGCTGCATAGCCAACGCGCCGGAGGCGGATTCGGTTCCGACTGCTTACCACTCTGCCAGGTTCCGTACCCCTCGGCTCCCGGAGGGGAAGGGTTATCGATCTGTGACGTACCTCGCAATTTCCGGTCCGAACCGGAACAACACCTGACGAAACCACGGTCGGTAGGCGTCCGGCGACTGCGAGTGCGGTGGGGCATCGCGTAAGGTCACTGGCTCCGATCCACCTAGGATGGCCCCGTGATGCAGCCGTGATCAGATTCGACAACGTCTCCAAGACCTATCCCAAGCAGAACCGTCCGGCCCTGGACAACGTCTCGCTGGAGATCGAGAAGGGCGAGTTCGTCTTCCTGGTCGGTTCGTCAGGTTCCGGCAAGTCGACGTTCCTGCGCCTGTGCCTGCGCGAGGAGCGCCCGTCCACCGGCGCGGTGCACGTGCTGGGCAAGGACCTGGGCAAGCTCTCGAACTGGAAGGTGCCGCACATGCGGCGCCAACTGGGTACCGTCTTCCAGGACTTCCGCCTGCTGCCGAACAAGACGGTGGGGCAGAACGTGGCGTTCGCCCTGGAGGTCATCGGCAAGCCGAAGAGCGCCATCAACAAGGTGGTGCCCGAGGTGCTCGACCTGGTCGGCCTCGGCGGCAAGGAGGGTCGGATGCCCGGCGAGCTGTCGGGCGGTGAGCAGCAGCGCGTGGCGATCGCCCGGGCGTTCGTGAACCGGCCGATGCTGCTGATCGCCGACGAGCCCACCGGCAACCTCGACCCGCAGAACTCGGTCGGCATCATGAAGCTGCTCGACCGCATCAACCGGACCGGCACCACCGTGCTGATGGCGACCCACGACCAGGCGATCGTCGACCAGATGCGCAAGCGCGTCATCGAACTCGACAAGGGCCTGCTGGTCCGCGACCAGGCTCGCGGCGTCTACGGCTACCAGAGCTAGAAGAGAGAAGCATGCGCGCCCAGTTCGTTCTGTCGGAGATCGGCGTCGGCCTCCGCCGCAACCTGACCATGACCATCGCCGTCGTGGTCAGCGTCGCACTGTCGCTCGCCCTCGCCGGTGCCTCGCTGCTGGTCCGCGACCAGGTCAACTCCATGAAGGACTACTGGTACGACAAGGTCGAAGTCAGCATCTACTTCTGCATCAAGGCGGACCACAACTCGCCGCAGTGCGCGTCGGGTGCGGCCACCGACGACCAGGTCGCCCAGGTGAAGGCGGACCTGGACAAGATGGCGCCGCTGGTGCAGAGCTCGACCTACGAGTCCTCCCAGGAGGCGTACAAGCACTTCAAGGAGAGCAACCCGGACAACCCGCTGCTGGCGGCGGTCGGTCCGGACGCGATGCCGCAGTCCTGGCGGGTCAAGCTGAGCGACCCGACCAAGTTCGACGTGATCCAGAGCGCCTTCGCGGGCAAGCCGGGCGTCAAGTCGGTCGACGACCAGCGCAAGATCCTGGAGAACCTGTTCGGCCTGCTGCGCGGCCTGCAGACCGCGGCGTTCGTGATCATGGTGCTGATGCTGTTCGTCGCACTGCTGCTGATCGTCAACACCGTCCGGGTGTCCGCGTTCAGCCGACGGCGCGAGACGGGCATCATGCGCCTGGTCGGCGCGTCCAACTTCTACGTGCAGATGCCGTTCATCGCGGAGGCCGCGTTCGCCGCGCTGCTCGGCTCGGTGCTGGCCTCCGGACTGCTGATCGGCGGGCACTTCTTCGTGCACGGGTGGCTGGCGAAGAAGGTCGGGTTCATCACCTTCATCGGCCTGTCCTCGGTGCTGGCGGTCATCCCGCTGCTGGTGGTGGTCGGCATGGGGATGGCGGCGATCGCCGCGTTCTTCACCCTCCGCAAGTACTTGAAGGTCTGACGCACCGTCGGTGCTACCGGTCGGCGCACCCGCCCGCCTAGACTCGCTGGCATGCCGACAGCACCGCGAGTACGCCAGGGGATGACGCTCGGGCTGGTGTTCGGCGCGGTGCTGTTCGCCGGAGCCGCCTCGGGGGCCTGGGGAGAGCCGGACGGCTCCTCCCGGGCCCCTTCGTCGTCCGACGCCGGGCCGCCCGCCACCGACCTGACCGGGGCCGACCTGAGCCCGCAGCAGGCCAGGCAGTTGGTCGGCGCCAGCGGCGACCGCTGGGCCGCCTACCTGAGCCCGCAGCAGTACGCGGACCTCACCGGCGGCCGGTACGCGGGCGTCGGGCTGAGCGTGGACCGGGAGGCCGGCGGACCGACCCTGGTGGCCGAGGTGCTGCCCGGCTCGCCCGCCGCCCGGGCCGGCATCGAGGCCGGCCAGCGGCTGGTCACCGTCGACGGGACGCCGGCCGAGCAACTGCCGGTCACCGAGGTGGTCTCCCGGCTGCGCGGCGGGCCGGCCGGCAGCGCGGTCGCGGTCGGCGTCGAGGGCGGGGGCGAGGCCGGGCCGGTGCGCCAACTCACCCTCACCCGGGCCGAGCTGTCCACCCGCGAGGTCGAGGCCGACCACCCGGCGCCCGGAGTGGCCCGGATCGCCGTGCACGCCTTCACCGAGGGCGTCGGCGACCAGGTGCGGGCCGCCGCGGCCGGCGCCCGGGGCGTGGTGCTCGACCTGCGCGGCAACTCCGGCGGGCTGGTCGAGGAGGCCGTCGCCACCGCCTCGGTGTTCCTCGACGGCGGACCGGTGGCCAGCTACCAGGTGCGCGGCGAGCACCGCGAACTGACCGCCGCCCCGGGCGGGAACACCTCCGTCCCGCTGGTGGTGCTGGTCGACGGCGGCACCATGAGCGCCGCCGAACTGCTGGCCGGCGCGCTCCAGGACCGCAGCCGGGCCGTCCTGGTCGGCAGCCGCACCTTCGGCAAGGGCACCGTCCAGCAGCCCAGCCGGCTCGCCGACGGCTCGGTGCTGGAGCTCACCGTCGGCCGCTACCAGACCCCGGCCGGCCGCTCCCCGGACGGCACCGGCGTCCAGCCCGACGTGCCGGCCGCCGGCGAGGACCCGGGGGCGCTCGCACTCAGGGTGCTGGACGGGCTGACCGGCTCCGGGCCGACCGACCCTGCCGGGCCCGGTGCGCCCGCCCGGCCCGCCGGCCCGACCGACCCCGCCGGGCCCGCCGCGCCGTAAAGGGGCTGCCGCGTTCGCCGCCGAGGTGCGAGAATGGCCGGGCTATGGCAAAGGAAACGGGCAAGAAGCTGGTCGCGCAGAACAAGAAGGCGCGGCACGAGTACACCATTCTCGACACCTACGAGTGCGGCATGGTGCTCACCGGTACCGAGGTCAAGTCGCTCCGCGAGGGCCGGGCCAACCTGGTCGACGGCTACGCGTACGTCCAGGGCGGTGAGGCCTGGATCGACAACGTCTTCATCCCCGAGTACGCCCAGGGCACCTGGACCAACCACTCGGCGCGGCGCAAGCGCAAGCTGCTGCTGCACAAGATGGAGATCCGCAAGATCGAGTCCAAGGTGAAGGAGACCGGCCACACGCTGGTCCCGCTGTCCCTGTACTTCAAGGACGGCCGCGCCAAGCTCGAACTCGCCCTCGCGGTCGGCAAGAAGCTGTACGACAAGCGGCAGACCCTGCGCGAACGGCAGGACCGCCGCGAGACCGACCGGGCGGTGGCCGCCGCCCGCCGGCGCTCCGGACAGGGCTGAGCCGCCACCCGCGGTTAATGCGCTGGACCCTTGACGGGCCGGTTGAGTACTATGGCGGTGCACCACCCGGAGGGCGGTCCGCCTCCCGCCGGAGTTGTTTGTCAAAAAAACATGGGGATGATCGGTTTCGACAGTGGCAGTCGAAACAGGAGAAGCGAGCCGAGGAACGCGGCAATGATCTCGTTAACCACCTGTCGCAAAAAAATAATCGCCAACTCTAAGCGCGATTCCCAGCAGTTCGCTCTCGCAGCCTGATCTGCGAAAGTGAATGGGTGTCAGCCCGGGGCGTTCCCGACCCGGATCCTGGCATAATCTAGGGAACTCAACCTTCCACCCCGGTCACGGGGGTGGCGGGGAAACCAAACAGTGACTGGGCCTGTTGGCGGCTTGTCCGCGTGACCGCCAGGGCCGAGAAAATCACAGCGGACTGCGCTCGGAGAAGTCCTGAATCCACTTCACTGGACCCGGGTTCGATTCCCGGCATCTCCACCACCCCATGTGCATCGCAGAGCCGCCCTCCGTTCCGGAGGGCGGCTCTCGTGCGTTCCCGGCCCCTCACACGCCGGGCCGGCGGCGGGTGAGAGGACGGTTCCGCACGCTTCACACCGCACAACGAACCCGAAATCACGGGCTCCTAGCGTCAGTGGCACAGGGTCTTGGACACCCGCACTCGAAGGAGCGACCCCATGGACGGCACCACCACGAACAGCAGGACGGGCGGCCGTTGGATCCAGCACTGGGACCCGGAGGACGCCGCGTTCTGGGAGGCCACCGGCCGCCGGACGGCCCGGCGCAACCTCGCCTTCTCGGTGCTCTCCGAGCACATCGGCTTCTCGATCTGGAGCCTGTGGTCGGTGATGGTGCTCTTCATGGGCAAGGAGTACGGCATCGACCCGGCCGGGAAGTTCTTCCTGGTCGCGATGCCCACCCTGGTCGGCTCCTTCGTCCGGATCCCCTACACCGTCGCGGTGGCCCGCTTCGGCGGCCGGAACTGGACGGTGGTCTCCGCGCTGCTGCTGCTCCTGCCGACCCTCGCCGCCGCGTACGTCATGCACCCCGGCACCTCGTACACCACCTTCATGCTGGTCGCGGCGCTGACCGGGTTCGGCGGCGGCAACTTCGCCTCCTCGATGACCAACATCAACGCCTTCTACCCGGCCCGGCACAAGGGCTGGGCGCTCGGCCTCAACGCGGGCGGCGGCAACATCGGGGTGCCGGTGATCCAGCTGGTCTCGCTCGGCGTGATCTCCTGGGCCGGCGCCGGGCACCCCCGCCTGGTCCTGGGCATCTACCTGCCGCTGATCGTGGTCGCCGCGCTGTGCGCCGCCCTGTTCATGGACAACCTGGCCCCGATGAAGGCCGACACCGGATCGCTCGCCGCGATCGTCCGGGAGAAGCACACCTGGCTGATGTCGGTGCTGTACGTCGGCACCTTCGGCTCCTTCATCGGCTTCTCCTTCGCCTTCGGCCTGGTGCTGCAGAACCAGTTCGGCCGCACCCCGCTGCAGGCCGCCCAGCTGACCTTCCTCGGCCCGCTGCTGGGCTCGGTGGTCCGCCCGCTCGGCGGGAAGCTCGCCGACCGCTTCGGCGGCGCCCGGATCACCCTGTGGAACTTCGCCGCGATGGCCGTCGCCGCCGGCGTCGTCACCTACGCCTCGTCGATCCGCTCGCTGCCGGTCTTCCTCACCGGCTTCGTCGCCCTGTTCGCCCTGGCCGGCCTCGGCAACGGCTCCACCTACAAGATGATCCCCGGCATCTTCGACGCCAAGGCCCAGGACCGGATCGCGGCCGGCGACACCCCCGAGGACGCCGCCGCCTGGTCCCGCAAGATGTCCGGCGCCGCGATCGGCGTGATCGGCGCGGTCGGCGCCCTCGGCGGCCTCTTCATCAACCTGGCCTTCCGGCAGTCCTTCCTGGTCGCCAAGTCCGGCACCCCCGCCTTCGTCTCCTTCCTCGCCGCCTACGCCGTCTGCTTCGCCCTCACCTGGACCGTCTACCTCCGCCGCCCCGCCCCCGCCGCGGCCAGCGCCGACGCCCCCGCCCTCGCACAGGTCTGAGCCGCCGTCACACCCCCGGGACCGTTCCGACCAGCGGCGAAACACGCCGGTAATCGGAGCGACCCGGGGGTGACACCGTGACCGGCCACGATTGACCACCACCCACCCACCCGACCGACCGCCGTCCCGTCCCCAGCCAGGACGCCCCGGGACGGCGCACCTAAGGACGACACCGCATGGCCGACCCGACCCGACGCCTGCAGGACGAACCCGAGCCCGCCGAGAGCGGCCCGCTCGCCGGCTGGACCATCGGCATCACCGCCGCCCGCCGCGCCGACGAGCTCACCGCCCTGCTGCAGCGCCGCGGCGCGAACGTGCTGCGCGCGCCCGCGCTGCGGATCGTGCCGCTCGCTGACGACACCGAACTCCACAACGCCACCCGCTCCCTGATCGCCGACCCGCCCGACCTGGCCGTCGCCACCACCGGCATCGGCTTCCGCGGCTGGCTGGAGGCCGCCGACGGCTGGGACCTCGGCGAGAACCTGCGCGCCGCCCTCGGCCACGCCTCCGTGCTCGCCCGCGGCCCCAAGGCCAAGGGCGCGATCCGGGCCGCCGGGCTGCGCGAGTCCTTCTCCGCCGCCACCGAGTCCTCCACCGAGGTGCTCTCCCACCTCCTCGACCGGGGCGTCGACGGCCGCCGGATCGCCGTCCAGCTGCACGGCGCCCCGCTGCCCGGCTTCGTCGAGTCGCTGCGCACCGCCGGCGCGGACGTCGTCGAGGTCCCGGTCTACCGCTGGCTCCCGCCCGCCGACCTCGGCCCGCTCGACCGCCTCCTCGACGCGACCTGCGCCGGCGCGCTCGACGCCGTCACCTTCACCTCCGCGCCCGCCGCGATCAGCCTCCTCGACCGGGCCGCGGAGCGCGGCCGCACGGAGGAACTGCTGCACGCCCTGCGCCGCGACGTCCTGGCGGTCTGCGTCGGCCCGGTCACCTCCGCCCCGCTCGACCAGCTCGACGTCCCCACCGTCTGGCCCGAGCGGATGCGGCTCGGCGCGATGGTCCAGACCCTCACCACCGCCCTCCCCGAACGCGCCCGCCGCCTCCCGGTGGCCGGCCACACCCTCGAACTGCGCGGCCAGGCCGCCCTGGTCGACGGCCGCCTGCGCCCCGTCCCCCCGGCCGGCATGGCCCTGCTGCGCACCCTCGCCCGCCACCCCGGCTGGGTCGTCCCGCGCGCCGACCTGCTCAAGGCCCTGCCGGGCAGCGGCGACGACGAGCACGCCGTCGAGACCGCGATGGCCCGCCTGCGCCAGGCGCTGGGCGCGCCGCGGCTGATCACCACCGTCGTCAAGCGCGGCTACCGGCTGACGCTCGACCACTGACGGGAGGGCCCGCGGCGGAGGAGGCGCGGAACCAGGGGCCCGGGGAGCGGCGGGGCCCTCCCGGTGCCCTGGTCGTCGGAAAGGTGTCCGGTTCCCTGTAAGATCTTCCGTCCGCCTTTTTCTCCGCACCTTTGGGGGCTCCTTGGGCGCGCACGGTTCCACCGAGCACCGATCCGACACTGTCCGCGACCGCGAGATCGCCGGGGAGCAGTCGCATCTCGACACCGTCTACCGGCGGTTGGAGGAGAAGCTGGCCGAGGCGGAGTACATCCTGGAGGACGCCGCCAAGCGGGTGCAGGTCGGCACGCCCGGCGCCCTCGCCGAGCGGGACGCGCAGGTGTACCGGGCCGGGGCGCACCTGCAGCGGTTGAACAACGAGTTCGAGGACTTCCTGTTCGGCCGGATCGACCTCCAGCAGGCCGACGCGCCGGAGGAGCACGGGATCCCGTCCCAGACTCCGCTGGACCCGTCCGACCCGGCCGTCGCCGAGAGCCTGCACATCGGGCGCCTGGGCGTGCTGGACGCCGAGTACGGCCCGCTGGTGATCGACTGGCGGGCCCCGGCCGCCGCGCCGTTCTACCGGGCCACGCCGCTGGAGCCGGGCCGGGTGGTCCGGCGGCGGGTGATCCGGTCGAAGGGCCGGAAGGTGATCGGCGTCGAGGACGACCTGCTCCGCCCCGACCTGGCGCCGACGCTGGACGGCGAGGAGCTGGCCGTGGTCGGCGACGGCGCGCTGATGGCGACGCTGGGCCGGGCCCGCGGCCACTCGATGCGCGACATCGTCTCGTCCATCCAGAAGGAGCAGGACGAGGTGATCCGCGCGCCCGCCGCGGGCGCGACGCTGGTGACCGGCGGCCCCGGCACCGGCAAGACCGCCGTGGCGCTGCACCGGGCGGCGTTCCTGCTCTACCAGGACCGCCGCCGGTACGCGGGCGGCATCCTGGTGGTCAGCCCGACGCCGCTGCTGGTCTCGTACACCGAGGGCGTGCTGCCCTCGCTGGGCGAGGAGGGGCAGGTGGCGATCCGCGCGGTCGGCAGCCTGGTGGACGGGATCGAGGCGTCCCGCTACGACAGCCCCGAGGTGTCCCGGATCAAGGGTTCGGCGCGGATGGTGCAGCTGCTGCGCCGGGCCGCCCGGGCGGCCCTGGAGCTGGGCGCGCCGACCGAGCTGAGGATCTTCGCCCGGGGCCGGGTGCTGCGGCTGGACGCGGGCCGGCTGAAGGCGGTGCGCGGCAACGTGGTGGGCGGCGGCGGCACGCCGCTGAACCTGCTGCGCCCGCGGGCCCGCCGCCTGCTGCTGGACGCGCTGTGGTCGGAGGCGGTCCGCGACCTGCCGAAGCCGGGCACGTACGCCGAGCGCGAGCAGCGCCAGGAGGAGCGCGAGTCCTTCGACGAGCAGGTGTCCGACGAGGCCCCGTTCCTGGCCTTCCTGGACGCCTGGTGGCCCGCGATCACCCCGCGCCGGGTGCTGGCCACCCTCAAGCAGCACCGGCACACCAACCGGATCGCCCGCCGCGCGGTCACCCCGGAGGAGGCCCGGCTGCTCGCCGCGTCCTGGCGGCACCTGGACGAGCGCGGCGCGGGCGAGCTGTCCGCGCACGACGTGGCGCTGGTGGACGAGCTGCAGGTGCTGCTCGGCGAGCCGGCCCGCCCGAAGGTGCGCGAGGTGGACGCGGTGGACCTGCTCACCGGCCTGGACGAGGTCACCACGTACGGCGAGCGGGCGTACCGCCAGCGCGAGCGCGTCCCGGAGGAGCGGCGCGAGTACGCGCACGTGATCGTCGACGAGGCGCAGGACCTCACGCCGATGCAGTGGCGGATGATCGGGCGCCGCTCCCGGATGGCGACCTGGACGATCGTCGGCGACCCGGCGCAGTCGTCCTGGCCGTTCCCGCAGGAGGCGCAGGCGGCGATGGACGAGGTGCTGGCGGGCAAGCCGCGCCGCCGGCACACGCTGACCGTGAACTACCGCAACCCGGCGGAGATCGCCGAGGTGGCGGCGAAGGTGCTGGAGCTGGCCGCTCCGGGCACCCCGTCGCCGAGCGCGGTGCGGGCCACCGGCGCGCACCCGCGGTTCGCGGCGGTCCGCGAGCCGGACGCGGCGGCGTTCGGCGCGGCGGCCCGGGCGGAGCTGGAGCGGCTGCTGGCCGAGGTGGACGGCACCGTCGCGGTGGTGGTCCCGATGGACCGCCGGGCCGAGGCGGCGGGCTGGACCGCCGGGCTGGGCGGGCGCGTGGTGGCGCTGGGCAGCCTGGAGGCCAAGGGCCTGGAGTACGACGCCACGGTGGTGGCCGACCCGACCGGCATCGCGGGCGAGTCGGAGGCGGGCCTGCGGGTGCTGTACGTGGCGCTGACCCGGGCCACCCAGCGGCTGACGGTGCTGTCCGGCCCGGACGACCTGCCGGACGCCGCGGGCGTCCCCGCGCTGCTGAAGTAGCGGCCGGGAAGACCGAAGGCCCCCCACCCGGAGGTGGGGGGCCTTCGTCACGTTGAACACCGGCCCGCCATGCTCGCCTCGCGGCAAGTGGTCCCTCGAAGGGACGAAGGTTGGGCCCGGGGGCTTGGATCGAGCCGGTGCCGTTCCAATGTAACGCATCCCTGCCGACGGGCAAGGAGAACCGGCTCCGGGCCGGTCGGTTTGTCGGATCCGCACACTCCCCGACCGTTATTTCTGGCGAGCCCTTGGTCGGTGCGACCATCGAGGTCTAGCATGCCGAGCGGCATGAACTTCAACAATTTGTTGATTCAGGAAGAAGGAACGTCGATGGCGACGGTGCCCAGCGTCTCGAACTCGATCACTGTCCGGTTGGAGGTCCCGGCCACCGGCAACGCGGTGAGCTCGATCACCACCGCGGTGGAGTCCTCCGGGGGTTCGGTCACCGGTCTCGACGTCACGGCCTCCGGCCTGGAGGCGCTGCGGATCGACGTCACCGTGGCGGCGTCCTCGGTCGCGCACGGCCAGGAGATCGTCGAGAAGCTGCGCACCATCGACGGCGTGAGCATCGGCAAGGTCTCCGACCGCACCTTCCTGATGCACCTCGGCGGCAAGATCGAGATGTCCTCGAAGCTGCCGATCCGCAACCGCGACGACCTGAGCATGATCTACACCCCCGGCGTGGCCCGGGTCTGCATGGCGATCGCGGAGAACCCGGAGGACGCCCGCCGGCTGACCATCAAGCGCAACAGCGTCGCGGTGGTCACCGACGGCTCGGCGGTGCTGGGCCTGGGCAACATCGGCCCGAAGGCCGCACTGCCGGTGATGGAGGGCAAGGCGGCGCTGTTCAAGCGGTTCGCGGGCATCGACGCCTGGCCGCTGTGCCTGGACACCCAGGACGCCGACGAGATCGTGGCGATCGTCAAGGCGATCGCGCCGGGCTTCGCGGGCATCAACCTGGAGGACATCTCGGCGCCGCGCTGCTTCGAGATCGAGGCCCGGCTGCGCGAGGCGCTGGACATCCCGGTCTTCCACGACGACCAGCACGGCACCGCGATCGTGGTGCTGGCCGCGCTGACCAACGCGCTGAAGGTGGTCGGCAAGGAGATCGGCGAGATCCGGGTGGTGATGAGCGGCGCCGGCGCCGCGGGCACCGCGATCCTCAAGCTGCTGATGGCGGCCGGCGTCGCGCACGCCACCGTGGCGGACGTCCGGGGCGTGGTCCACCGGGGCCGCGACGACCTGGACGGCAGCCTGCGCTGGATCGCCGAGAACACCAACCGCTCCGGCCGCACCGGCACCCTCAAGGAGGCGGTGGCCGACGCCGACGTGTTCATCGGCGTCTCCGCCCCGAACGTGCTGGACGGCGACGACCTGGCCACCATGGCCAAGGACGCGATCGTCTTCGCGCTGGCCAACCCCGACCCGGAGGTCGACCCGGCGGTGGCCCGGCAGACCGCCGCGGTGGTCGCCACCGGCCGCAGCGACTTCCCCAACCAGATCAACAACGTGCTGGTCTTCCCCGGCGTCTTCCGCGGCCTGCTGGACGCGCAGAGCGCCAGCGTGGACACCGAGATGATGCTGGCCGCCGCCCGGGCGCTGGCCACCACCGTCACCGACGAGGAACTGAACCCGAACTACATCATCCCCAGCGTCTTCCACCCGGGCGTCGCCAAGACCGTCGCGGCCGCCGTCCGGGACGCCGCGGTGGCCGCCCGCGGCGGCGCCGAGGCGGCCCCGGACAAGCCCACCGCGGGCATCGTCGGGACGCTCGACACCGGCGCTTTCCCGGCCGTTCAGCTCTAGTGCCGCGGCCGGGTCCGGCCCCCCGCCGGGCCCGGCTCGCGACGAGGGCGCCGGAGCCCTTGCGACACAAGGGCAAGGGGTGTGTTTGGGCTTGTCGGTGCCAGGGCGTACGGTAGCCCTGCGACGGGGAGGCGTGTCCGACAAGTACGGTACGTCCCTGGTTGCGTCACGGCGTGTCGTCCCGACCGCCGCCCGCTCCGGCCACTCCGGAGCCGACGGAGCGTCACACCTCCGTCCGGCGGGCGCTGTTCGGGTCAACCACGCCGGTTCCCGATTGGCTTTCTCAGTGCCGGTCGGGGCAGGATTCGTACCCAGGCGGGCAGTTTGCGGCGCTTCGCGGTGCGAGCCCGGCCCCTGACCACCCCTCGCCTGAACGAGCACCGTCGCGCGGACCGGCCATGCCTCCGCGCACGGCAGAGCAACAGACCACAGGAGTACACATGAACCGCAGTGAGCTGGTGGCCGCGCTGGCCGAGCGTGCCGAGGTGACCCGCAAGGACGCCGACGCCGTGCTGGCCGCCTTCGCCGAGATCACCGGCGAGGTCGTCGCCAAGGGCGACGAGAAGGTCACCATCCCCGGTTTCCTGACCTTCGAGCGCACCCTGCGCGCGGCCCGCACCGCCCGCAACCCGCAGACCGGCGAGCCGATCCAGATCGCCGAGGGCTACAGCGTCAAGGTGAGCGCCGGCTCGAAGCTGAAGGAAGCCGCGAAGGGCAAGTGACCCCCCGCAGCTGAACGCACCGGTGGCCGGCCTCCCCTCGGGGAGGCCGGCCACCGGCTTTTCCGCTTTCCCGCGCGCCGCGCTCAGGCGGTCAGCAGGACCTCGGCCACCTCGGTCGCCGACGGCAGCTCGATGTGCGCGCCCAGGTCGCGCAGCTTGTCCATGAAGTTCTCGTAGCCGCGGTTGATCAGGTCGATGCCGTGCACCGTGGAGGTGCCCTCGGCCGCCAGCGCCGCGATCAGGTACGAGAAGCCGCCGCGCAGGTCGGGGATGACCAGCTCGCCGCCCATCAGCTTGGACGGGCCGGAGACCACCGCGGAGTGCTTGAAGTTGCGCGCCCCGAACCGGCACGGGGTGCCGCCCAGGCACTCGCTGTAGAGCTGGATGTGCGCGCCCATCTGGTTGAGCGCCCCGGTGAAGCCCAGCCGCGACTCGTACACCGTCTCGTGCACGATGGACAGGCCGGCGGCCTGGGTCAGCGCCACCACCAGCGGCTGCTGCCAGTCGGTCTGGAAGCCCGGGTGCACGTCGGTCTCCAGGGCGATGGCCTTGAGCTCGCCGCCCGGGTGCCAGAACCGGATGCCCGCGTCGTCGATCTCGTAGGCGCCGCCGACCTTCCGGAAGGTGTTCAGGAAGGTCATCATCGGGATCTGCTCGGCGCCCCGGACGTAGATGTCGCCCTTGGTGGCCAGCGCCGCGCACGCCCAGGAGGCCGCCTCCAGGCGGTCCGGCAGGGCCCGGTGGGTGTAGCCGTCGAGCTCGTCCACGCCGGTGATCAGGATGGTGCGGTCGGTGCCCAGCGAGATGATCGCGCCCATCTTCTGCAGCACGCAGATCAGGTCGACGATCTCCGGCTCGATCGCGGCGTTGCGCAGCTCGGTGACGCCCTCGGCGAGCACCGCGGTCAGCAGCACCTGCTCGGTCGCGCCGACCGACGGGTACGGCAGCTCGATCTTGGTGCCGCGCAGCCGCTGGGCGGCGACCAGGTAGGTGCCCTGCGGGTGCTTCTCGATGGTCGCGCCGAACTGGCGCAGCACCTCGAAGTGGAAGTCGACCGGCCGGCCGCCGATGTCGCAGCCGCCCAGGCCCGGGATGAACGCGTGGCCGAGCCGGTGCAGCAGCGGGCCGCAGAAGAGGATCGGGATCCGCGAGGAGCCGGCGTGCGCGTCGATGTCCGCGACGTTGGCGGACTCCACGTGCGACGGGTCGAGGATCAGCTCACCGTCCTCGTCACCGGTGCGGACGGTCACCCCGTGCAGCTGCAGCAGGCCGCGGACGACCTTGACGTCCCGGATGTCCGGCACGTTGCGCAGTCTGCTGGGGCCCTGGCCGAGCAGTGCGGCGACCATGGCCTTGGGGACCAGGTTCTTGGCGCCGCGGATCTGGATCTCGCCTTCGAGCGGGTTTCCGCCGTGGACCAGCAGGACGTCGTCGGTCATCGTTCTCGCAATCCGGGTGCGCAGGGGAGGTTTTCGGCTGCGGAGTTGGGGGAAGGGCCCTTCGCCACCACTAGATGGTAGGGGGTGGACGATTGGTTGCGGTGTGCCCTAATGGTGATCATGCTGTAAGGCCGGTTCGACGGCAGTGCCACTGGGCCGGACGGGTGGCTCCCGGCCACAGCCGCCGGGTGTCCCGGGAAGGCCGGTACGGGGCATGATGTCAGACATGGAAGCGGCCCCCTCGCTCACCGGGCGACTGCTCGTGGCGACGCCCGTGCTGACCGACCCGAACTTCGCCAGGTCGGTGGTCCTGCTGCTCGACCACGACGCCCAGGGCGCGCTCGGGGTGGTCCTCAACCGCCCCACCCCGGTGGACGTCGCGGCGGTGCTGGACGGCTGGGCGCCGCTGGCCGGCGACCCGGCGGTGCTCTTCCAGGGCGGCCCGGTGGCGCTGGACTCCGCGCTGGCCGTCGCGGTCGTCCCCGGCGAGGACCACAGCGCCGCGCCGCTCGGCTGGCGGCGGGTGCACGGCGCGATCGGGTTGGTCGACCTGGAGGCGCCGCCCGAGGTGCTGGCCGGGGTGCTCGGCGGGATGCGGGTGTTCGCCGGCTACTCGGGCTGGTCGCCCGGCCAGTTGGAGGACGAGATCGCCGAGGGCGCCTGGCACCTGGTCGACTGCGAGGCGGGGGACCTCTCCTGCACCGAGCCGGACCGGCTCTGGCGGGAGGTGCTGCGCCGCCAGCGCGGCCCGCTGGCGATGCTCGCCACCTACCCCGACGACCCGCTGCTGAACTGAGCCGCCGGGTCTCCTCCTGTAGTGGCCCGGTCCCGGGCGGCCCCCATAGACTTGGCCCCCATGAGCACTCTTGAGCCCGAGCGCGGTCTCGGCACCGGCACCCTGGTCGAGCCCGTCCCGCAGACTTCGCACGGGGACGGCGACCACGAGCGCTTCGCCCACTACGTCCAGAAGGACAAGATCATGGAGAGCGCGCTCTCCGGGTCCCCCGTGGTGGCGCTGTGCGGCAAGGTCTGGGTGCCCGGGCGCGACCCGAAGAAGTACCCGGTCTGTCCGATGTGCAAGGAGATCTTCGACGGGCTGAACAACCCCGGCGGGGACGACAAGAAGGACTGACCGCGGTCACCTGCGCAGATACCCCTCAACTGGTCTATGCCAATAGGGGTGGCCCGGGGCAGGATGGGGCGCATGGACCTCATCCCCGCCCCGTTGCACGTCCAGACCGGCGCCGGTGCCCCGCCCTTCGTCCTGCACGCCGGCACCCGGATCGCCGCCGCCCCCGGCACCGAGGCCGCCGCCCGCCGGCTGCGCGCCGAACTCTCCGCCGCCACCGGATTCGACCTCGACCCGGCCCCGGCCGGCCGGGACGGCGACCTGGTGCTGGAGCTCGACCCGGAGCTCGCCGCCGAGGAGTACCGGCTGAGCGCCGGCGCCGACGGCGTCCGGCTCACCGGTGGCGGCCCCGCGGGCCTGGCGCACGCCGGGCAGACCCTGCGCCAACTGCTCGGCCCCGCCGCGTACCGCAGCGCCCCGCTGCCCGGCGCGAGCTGGACGGTGCCCGCGGTCGAGGTCCGCGACGCGCCCCGGTTCGGCTGGCGCGGCGCCCTGCTGGACGTCTCCCGGCACTTCATGCCCAAGGCCGGGGTGCTGCGCTTCATCGACCAGCTCGCCGCGCACAAGCTCAACGTGCTGCACCTCCACCTGACCGACGACCAGGGCTGGCGGATCGAGATCCGGCGCTACCCCGAGCTCACCGGGGCGGGCGCCTGGCGCGAGCGCTCGATGGTCGGCTACCGGGCCGGCGGCCGGCGTGACGACCAGCCGCACGGCGGCTACTACACCCAGGACGACCTGCGCGAGATCGTGGCCTACGCGGCCGCCCGGCACGTCACCGTCGTCCCCGAGGTCGACCTGCCCGGCCACAACCAGGCCGCCATCGCCGCCTACCCCGAGCTCGGCAACACCGACGTGGTCGACACCGCCGCGCTCGGCACCTGGACCGACTGGGGCGTCAGCGAGAACATCCTGAACCCCTCCGAGGCCACCCTGCGCTTCTACGAGAACGTGCTGGAGGAGGTGCTGGAGATCTTCCCCTCCACCTTCGTGCACCTCGGCGGCGACGAGTGCCCCAAGGACCAGTGGAAGGCCAGTCCCGCCGCGCAGGCCCGGATCGCCGAACTCGGCCTGAAGGACGAGTTCGAGCTGCAGAGCCACGTCATCCGGCACTTCGACCGCTGGCTGGCCGAGCGCGGCCGCCGGCTGATCGGCTGGGACGAGATCCTGGAGGGCGGGCTCGCCCCCGGCGCGGCGGTGTCGTCGTGGCGCGGGTACGAGGGCGGGATCGTCGCCGCGAACGCCGGGCACGACGTGGTGATGTGCCCCGAGCAGCACGTGTACCTCGACCACCGGCAGGCCGACGGCGAGGACGAGCCGGTCCCGGTCGGCTGGGTGCGCACGCTGGAGGACGTCTACCGCTTCGAGCCCGTCCCGCCGCAGCTCGACGAGGCCGCCGCCGCGCACGTCATCGGTGCCCAGGCGAACATCTGGACCGAGTTCATGAACGACGGCCGGGACGTCGACTACAAGGCCTTCCCGCGGCTGGCCGCGTTCGCCGAGGTCGCCTGGTCCGACCTGCCCCGCGACCCGGCCGCCCGCGACTGGGCGGGCTTCGAGCGCCGGATGGCCGGCCACTACCCGCGCCTGGACGCGCTCGGCATCGAGTACCGCCGCCCGGAGGGCCCGCGCCCCTGGCAGCGCAAGCCCGGCATCGTCGGCCGCCCGCTGGCCGGTCCGCCCGGACCGTCCGGTGCGGGCACCGCCCCGTGAGCCCGCGGAGCCGGTGACGGAGAGTCAGGGAGGGGGAACTCCGGGCGCGGCCCGATCGTCGTGACCAGGTGAACAACCGATCACCTCGGACACGCGCCGATCGCGGCCGCGTCCGGAGTTGTCCCGAGTTGTTCGGACCTGTCCGTGACCCGGGAAGTGATCAGCGGTCTTTGTGTGCCAGAGTTGCCCAACCCGCACCGATCGCCCGTACCCTACGGGCGGCAGGCCGCACTGCAAATGGAGCACGGTGGGAACCTGGTGAACCGGACGATCATGTTGCCGGCCTCGGTCGACGAGGCCGTCGAAGCGCTCGCCGCCACCCCGGGGGCGGTACCGGTGGCGGGTGCCACCGACCTGATGGAGGCCGTCAACGCGGGGCGGCTGCGGCCCGCCGCACTGATCGGACTCGGCCGGATCACCGAACTGCGCGGCTGGCGCTACGAGGACGGCGGCACCGCCGTCCTCGGGGCCGGGCTCACCCACGCCCGGATGGACCGCCCCGACTTCGCCGCGCTCATCCCCGCCCTCGCCGACGCCGCCCGCACCGCGGGCCCCCCGCAGGTGCGCAACGTCGGCACCCTCGGCGGCAACATCGCCACCGCGGCCCCGGCCGGCGACACCCTCCCGGTGCTCGCCGCCCTGGAGGCCACCGCCACCCTCGCCCGGGCCGGCGCCGTCCGCGACGTACCGGTCAGCCACCTGCTCACCGGCCTCGACCCGCTGCGCCCCGGCGAACTGCTCACCTGGGTGCGGGTCCCGCTGCTGCACGCCCCCCAGGTGTTCCTGAAGTCCAGCGGCCGCAGCGGCCCGGCCCGCGCCGCCGCCTCCGTCGCCCTCGTCCTCGACCCCGCCCGGCGCGGCGTGCGCTGCGCCGTCGGCGCCGTCGCCCCCGTCCCGCTGCGGCCGCTGGAGGCCGAGAGCTGGGTGGCCGGCTGCATCGACTGGGACGCCCGCGGCGCCGAGGGCGCGGTGCTGATCGACCCCGCCGCGCTCGTCGCCTTCGGCGAGTACGTGGCCGGGGCGTGCGTCCCCGAGGGCGGGGCACACGGAGAGGGGGCGGGCGCGGACGCGGCCCGCCTGCGGCGTACCGTGGCGGTGCTGGCCCGCCGGGCACTGGGAAGGGCGCTCAAGTGACGGACGAACTGCTGAACCACCCCGGGGCGCTCACCGGCGACGTGCGCCCCACCGCCTCGTACACGCTGCGCGTCAACGGCGTCGAACGGCCCGTCACCGACGCCTGGATCGGCGAGAGCCTGCTGTACGTGCTGCGCGAGCGGCTCGGCCTGGCCGGCGCCAAGGACGGCTGCGAACAGGGCGAGTGCGGGGCCTGCTCGGTCCAGGTCGACGGGCAGCTGGTCAACGGCTGCCTGGTGCCCGCCGCGCTCGCCGCCGACAGCGAGATCGGCACCGTCGAGGGCCTGTCCGGCGCGGGCGGCGCCAGCGACGTCCAGCAGGCGCTGGCCGACTCCGGCGCCGTCCAGTGCGGCTACTGCACCCCCGGCCTCGCCATGGCCGTGCACGACCTGCTGCAGCGCAACCACCGGCCCGGCGAGGTCGAGGCCCGCCAGGCGCTGTGCGGCAACCTGTGCCGCTGCACCGGGTACCGGGGCGCGCTCGCCGCCGTCCAGGCCGTCGCCGACGCCCGCGAAGCCGCCCTGGAAGCCGAACTCGACGCCGCCGAACAGGCCGCCGCCGCGGGCCCGGCCGCCGAACAGCCGGCCCCGGCCGCCGCGCCCCCGCCGCAGCCCGACCAGGGCGGCGAGCTCCCGCTGTACGCCGACTCCGAACTCTGGCACGAGGCCGACCAGCTGATCCCCGCCCAGCCGCAGGGCGAGACCCCGCGGGCCGGCGGCTACGCCTACCCGCCCACCCCGCCGCACGGCACCGCCGTCCCGGCCGACTGGCAGCACGGCCCCGCGGGCACCGACCCGTTCGGCACCGCCCCCGCGGGCACCGACCCGTTCGGCACCGCCACCTACCAGGACGCGGGCGCCTACGACGGCACCGTCTACGCCACCGACGGCTACGGCGCCCAGTACCCCGGCTACGACGCCACCCCCGCCCACGGCATCCGCCTCCCCGAGGACGAGAACGCATGACCTCCGCCACCGAGCTCCCGGCGGCCGCCCCCGCGGACCACGAGACCGGCACCACCGGCCTCGGCACCTCCCCGCTGCGCACCGACGCCCTCCCCAAGGCGCTGGGCATCTACCCCTACGCCGCCGACCTGTGGGCCGAAGGACTGCTGTGGGGCGCCGTGCTGCGCTCCCCGCACCCGCACGCCCGGATCGTCTCGGTGAACACCGCCCCCGCCCTCGCCATCCCCGGCGTGCACGCCGTGGTCACCGCCGCCGACCTGCCCCCGGGCCCCGACGGCACCCCCGACGGCGCCCCCGCCGGCACGGTCACCGCCGACCGCCCGGTGCTCGCCGCCGGCGTCGTGCGCCACCACGGCGAGCCCGTCGCCGCCGTCGCCGCCGACCACCCCGACACCGCCCGGCTGGCCGCCGCCTCGATCCTGGTCGAGTACGAGGTGCTGGAGCCCGTCACCGACCCCGAGGCCGCCTTCCACGCCCCCCCGCTGCACCCCGACGGCAACCTGCTGCGCCACCTGCCGCTGCGCACCGGAGACCCGGACGCGGTCGGCGAGATCGTCGTCGAGGGCCTCTACCAGGTCGGCCGGCAGGACCCGGCCCCGATCGGCGCCGAGGCCGGACTCGCCGTGCCCCGCCCCGACGGCGGCGTCGAACTGCACCTGTCCTCCACCGACCCGCACGGCGACCGCGACCGCACCGCCGCCTGCCTGGGCATCGACCCCGACCGGGTCCGCCTGGTCGTCACCGGCGTCCCCGGCGCCAGCAGCGACCGGGAGGACCTCTCCTTCCAGGTCACCCTGGCGCTGCTCGCGCTGCGCACCGGCCGGCCGGTCAAGATGACGCTCACCCGCGCCGAGTCCTTCCAGGCCCACACCACCCGGCACCCCGCCCTGCTGCGCTACCGCCACCACGCCGACGCCGAGGGCCGGCTGGTCAAGGTCGAGGCGCAGATCCTGCTCGACGGCGGCGCCTACGCCGACGTCTCCGCCGAGGCGCTGGCCTCCGCCGTCGCCTTCTCGGTCGGCCCCTACACCTGCCCCAACGTGTTCGTCGACGCCTGGGCGGTGCGCACCAACAACCCGCCGGCCGGCCGGATGCGCGGCGAGGGCGCCCTGCAGACCTGCTTCGCGTACGAGTCGCAGCTCGACCAGATCGCCCGGCAGCTCGGCGTCGACCCGGTGGAGATCCGCCGCCGCAACGCCATGGCCACCGGCGACCCGCTGCCCACCGGACAGGCCGTCACCTGCCCCGCCCCCGTCGCCGCGCTGCTCGACGCGCTCGACGGGGCCCCGCTGCCCGCCCTCCCGCTGGACGACCCGGAGGCCGACTGGCTGCTGCCCGGCGGCCCCGGCGGCGCGGGCGACCCCGCCGCGGTGCGGCGCGGCATCGGCTACGCGGTGGGCATGGTGCACATGCTCGGCGCCGAGGGCGAGGACGAGGTCTCCACCGCGACCGTCCGGGTCTCCGGCGACCACGCCACCGTGATCTGCGCGGCCGTCGACTCCGGGCAGGGCTTCGCCACCCTCGCCCGGCAGATCGTGCAGTCGGTGCTCGGCGTCAGCGAGGTGTACATCGCGCCCGTCGACTCCGACCAGTCCGCGGCCGGCCCGTCCGCCCGCGGCCGGCACACCTGGGTCTCCGGCGGCGCCGTCGAGCGGGCCGCGCTGATGGTCCGCCACCAGATGCTGCAGCCGATCGCCGCCGACTTCGGCATGTCCGTCGAACTGCTCACCATCAACGACGGGAAGATCACCAGCTACGACGGCGTGCTCGGGATGCCGGTCAGCGAGGCGCTGGAGGGCCGCGAGCTCTGGGCCACCGCCCAGTGCCGGCCGCACCCCACCGAGCCGCTCGACCCCGAGACCGGGCAGGGTGACGCGTTCGTCTCCATCGCGTTCTGCGCGATGCGGGCCGTCGTCGACGTCGACATCGAACTCGGCGCCGTCCGGGTCGTCGACGTCACCGTGGCCCAGGACGTCGGCCGGGCGCTCAACCCCCGGCAGATCGAGGACCGGATCGAGGGCGCCGTCGCCCAGGGCGTCGGCCTCGCCCTGCTGGAGAACCTGCGCACCGAGGGCGGCGTGCCCGTCAACGCCTCGCTCACCGGCTACCGGCTGCCCACCGCGCTGGACACCCCCGACGTCCGGATCGCCGCCCTGCTGGAGGAGCGCGACGTGGTCGCCCCGTTCGGCGCCAAGGCGGTCAGCGCGGTGCCCGCCGTGGTCGCCCCCGCCGCGGTCGCGGCCGCCGTCCGGGCCGCCACCGGGCTGCCGGTCGGGCGGCTGCCGATCCTGCCGGAGGACGCCACCGTCCTGGCCTGACGGCCCCCGCCCGCGACGGGCGGGGGCCGCGGCCCGGGCCGTCGGTCAGCGGCGGACGGACGCCGTGGCGCGGACGTGCGCCGCCCAGGCCGACTGGAACTGGTCCAGGGGCTGCCCGGTCGCCGCGGCGATCTGCTGCTCGTACTCCTTCGGCCGGGTGTACTGCGCCGCCACGAACCCGCAGACCTTGGCGTCCCCGTACTTCGACGCCATGTACCGCAGCGCGTCACCGGCCAGCGCGTAGTTCGCGGAGCGCCGGGCGGCGTCGAAGGAGTAGAAGTCCTCCCCGTCGCCGGGCAGTTTCCCGTCGAAGGACACCTGCTTCACGACGGCCAGGTCCTCGCGGGCCCGGTCGTCCTTGCCGCGCAGCGCCATGTACTCGCCGAAGCCCTCGGCGACCCAGTCCTGCCGGCGGTCCGTCGGCGCGTACGTCCCGTCCGAGGAGACCAGCGTGGCGACGGTCGCGTGCGCCATCTCGTGCCGGCCGATGTTCGTCACGCCCTCCTGCCACTGCTTGCCCGTGAAGCGGCCGTCGGTGGTGTCGATCACGATCCGGCTGCCGCCGATCACCGGCCGGCCCGGGTCGGGCTGCGCCGAGGACGACGCCCAGACCGACATGTTGACGCCGGCCTCCAGGCTGTCGTCCGGCTTCCCGTCGCCCTGGTACAGCTTGTTGTAGACGTCCCGGTTCTTCTCCAGCACCACGAAGAAGCCCTCGGCCCCCTTGGTCTTCCCGGTCGGCGCCGGCGCGCACTTCTGCCAGGCGTCCAGGTCGTCCTTCGCCGCCCGGGCCAGGACGTCCGCGTCCCGGTTCAGCTCGGCCTCCTGGCCCTTGTCGGACATCACCACCAGGTGGTCCCGGACCTGCACGGACAGCTCGTCGTACGCGTCCCACGGGGACGGGTAGTAGCCGTCGCTCATGGTCTTGCCCCGGTTGTCGGTGGGGCCGCCGACCTCGGTGACCACCTCCGCGCCCTCGGGCACCGCCGTCTCCGGCCCCGCCCCGGTCGCCTTGGTGTCGGGGCCCAGGACCCTCCACTCGTAGCGCTCGCTGATCGGGTAGTTGTCCACCCCCTTCACCTGGTGCACGAAGTCCACCGTCAGCCGCCCGTCGATCACCAGGCTGCTCTCCCAACGGGCCGTCGCCCAGGGGATCTTGACCAGGTTGCGGAACACCTTCCGCTGCTTCTCCTTGGTCGCCCCCGCCGCGAACGGCTTGACGAACGCCTCCTCGTCCTTGGCCGCCAGCGCGTCCGTCAGCCCCTTGGTGAGCTTCTGCCAGGGCTCGGTGTCGGACTTCAACGCGTCCATCTTCGGCGGCTGCCGGACCGCGCGCAGCACCACCACCCCGCCCACCGCGACCCCCAGCAGCACGACCAGCGACACCCCCAGGCAGGCCAGCGTCCGCCCCGCCCCACCCCGCCGGGGCGGCGGTGGCGGCTGCTGCCCCGGCACCCCGTACGGCGGGAACTGCTGTACCGGGTAAGGCTGTTGCTGCTGGTACGGAGCCTGCTGGTACGGAGCCTGCGGATACGGCTGCTGCTGGTAGGGCGGCTGGCCCGGCGCGGGAGCACCGGGCTGCGGCGGGTACGTCACGAGATCCCCCTGGGTGAACGACGCGCCATTCATAGCACAGCCCCCCACCACCCCCACCGGCCGCTTTCCCCGCCCACCGCCGGACCCTCCGTGGGCGATGCGACCGGTCTCCTCCCGCGCGGGGGCGGCCGACGGGGAGTCATGGTCCGGTGAAATGTAGCGGTCCCGTCACGGGCGGCCGTGTCCGGCCGGGTGACGGACGATACGATCGGAACCGTCCCGCGTTCCGGGGGCGTTGCTAGGGCGGACGGGCTGTCGACCGACGGGGTGTGTGATGAGGCTGACCAGACTGGCGGGCGTGCTCGGCGCGACGGCCCTGACAGCGGGCACGCTGTTCACGTCGGCGCCGGTGGCGTCGGCGGACCAGGTGCGGGACGCGCAGTGGGTCAACCAGTACTTCGACTTCGACAAGGTGTGGTCGATCACCAAGGGCGACGGCGTGACCGTCGCGTTGATCGACACCGGGGTGAAGCCGGACCACCCGGACCTGGCGGGGTCGCTGCTGCCCGGGTACGACCCGGACGGCAACGGCCGGGAGACCAATCCGACGGAGGACCACGGGACGGGCATGGCGAGCCTGATCGCCGCCCACGGCCACGGCAACGGCGAGGGGATGCTCGGCCTCGCGCCCGGTGTCAAGATCCTGCCGATCTACCGGGGCGAAGGTGGATCCATGCAGGACGGCATCAAGTGGGCGGTCGAGCACGGTGCCAAGGTCATCAACATCTCCCAGGTCACGCCGGTAGGAGCGGACGACGGCTTTGCCGAGGTAGTGGCATACGCCCTCCAACACAAGGTGTTGGTCGTGGCGGGTGCCGGCAACGACGCGGGACCGGTCCGAACTCCCGCGAACGTCCCCGGCGTGCTGGCAGTCGGTGCGGTGGACAAAAACCAGCAGGTCTGGGCGAAGTCGAACTACGGCCCCGAACTCATGCTGACCGCACCAGGCGTGGACATCGTGATGGCCGGCATCGGATCGGGCACCTGCACCAAGCAGTACTGCAAGGCCGACGGCACCTCGGACGCCACCGCGTACGTCTCCGCCGCGGCGGCCCTGGTCTTCGCCAAGTACCCCGACCTGACGCCGGGCCAGGTGGCGAACCGGCTGGTGAAGACCGCCGCCGCCCCCGCCGGAGCCGCCAAACTGCCGGACGCCCACTACGGCTACGGCATCGTCCAGCCGTACAAGGCGCTGACCGCGAACATCCCGGCCGGACCGGCGCAGGGCCCGCTGGCCGCCGCCGGTGCCGAAACCGCCCCGTCCGCCGGAGCCGAGACCTCGAAGGGCTCGGGCAGCGGCGGCGCGGACACCGGCAGGGCCCCCTCCCCGGGAGCCTTGCCGAACGTCAAGCAGTCGTCAGGATCGTCCCTGCCACTGATCCTGGGCATCGCCGGCGCCCTGCTGGTGCTGCTCGTCGTGGTCATCGCGCTCGCCGTGGCGAGCAGCCGCAAGCGCAACCGCGCACAGCAGTTGCCGCCCCAGGCCGGTGCCCCGGGCCCGTACGGCGCCCAGCCGGGGTGGCCCCCGGCCCAGCCGCAGTACGGCCAGCCCGGTCAACAGCCGTACGGCCAGTCCGCACAGCAACCGTACGGCCAGCCGGGGCAGCAGCCCCCGCCGCCGTATGGCTACCCGCCCCAGCAGCAACCGCCCTACGACAACCCGTACCAGGGCGGAAACCAATCGCGTTGACGGTGTGTCAGTACACCGCCCAAGCGCGATACGATCGAACGCTCTGGCTTGACGGACAACCCGACAGCCGGAGCAGCATCACGGGGAAGTTTTCGACACTCCAGGGGGAGAGGGCCTCGTGTCCGACGGATACAGCGTGAACCCTGCAGAGCTGGAGGCAGTCGTCAAGCGACTGCGGGCCCTCCAGCAGAACATCAGCACCTGCGGGACGAACACCAAGTACAAGACAGACATCACTCCGGACGCCTTCGGCGGCAACTTCGCCGAAGCCCGGGCGCTGTACGCCGCGCACGGGAACATGCAGGCGTTCCTGACGCAGACGATCTCGTCCATCGACGCGCTCATCAACGAGTACGGCGACAAGACCCAGCTCGTCCACGACCGTTACGTGGGCCGCGAGGACGACGGCCAGGCGACCATGACCCAGATCCAGGCGAGGTGAGTCAGAGATGGCCCAGAGGACTCAGTTCGACAACTACGCCCTGATCCCGCTCAAGAACATGGTCAGCGGCTCGAATCCCGGACTGATCAAGGAAGTCGGGCAGCACTGGCAGAACGTGCACCAGGAGCTGATGCAGGCGGCCGCGGATCTCCAGGCGGCGATCGAGCACGCCACCGCGAACTGGACGGGCGCCGCCGCGCAGGGCTTCGCGGCGAAGGGCGCGCAGATCCAGCAGGGCATGACCGCCACCGCCGCGCACGCGCAGAACACGTCCGTCGCGATGAACTACGCGGGGGAGGCCCTGGAGCAGACCAAGTCGACCATGGACCGGATCAAGGTCCCGAGCTTCATGGACCGGGTCGGCAAGACCCTGTCCGACGGCTTCGCCAGCTCGGACGCCGGCTTCAAGCGCGACCTCGCCTCGGGCATGAACCGGATCGACGCGGTCAACAAGAACGCGGAGGACCTGTCCGCCACCGAGGTCGCGCACCAGTACGCGATCGGCGTGATGGAGCACCTGAGCCCGCAGTACATCGAGGCCGTGAAGCTCCTGGGTGACGGCAGTGTCTCGGAGCCGTCGCAGAACTTCCCGCCGGACCCGCCGACCACGGTCGCGCCTCCCGGCCACACCCCGCCGAGCATGCCGACCCCGAAGTACCCCGAGGGCGTGCCGCCGCAGCAGCCGACGCAGCCCACGCAGCCGGGTCAGTCTCTGCCGGGGATCAACCACCCGGGCCTCCCGGGCATCCCGAACCAGCCTGGGCTGCCCGGAGTCCCCCCGCTCTCGACCCTGCCCGCGCCCGGGCAGCTCCCTCCGGTGCACTCGCCGGGGACGGGGATCGACGGGATCGACCTGCCGCCTTCGGTGGGGGTGCCGATCGGCCCCGGTGTCGGGACGCCCGGCGGCGTCGGCACGCTGCCCGGAGTCGGTTCCGGCGGCGGTGGCGCCGGCGGTGGCGGCGGGATCGGCGGTGCCGGGTACCTGCCGGGGATCGGCGGCAGCGGGTACGTGCCCGGTGGCGGCGGTCTCGGCGGTGGCGGCCGGGTGACCGGCGGCGGCCTGGCCGGGACGGGCGGTGCCGGTGGCGGTCGGACGGCGGGCTCCGGCTCGACGGGTTCGGCGGGCCGCGGTGTCGCCGGCGGTGCGGGCGGCGGTGCGGGGGCCGGCGGCGCGAGTGCCGCGGGTGGCCGCGGGGCCGCGGGCGCCGGCGGGATGGGCGGCATGCACGGCGGTGCCGGTGGTGGCGCGCGGGGCGGTGCCGGCGGCAAGAGCGGCGGCAGCGGCCTGGTGCGCAAGGCCGGCGGCACGGTGGGCGGGGCCAAGGCCGGCGGTGCCGGTGCGCGGGCGTTCACCGAGGGCGGTTCGGGCATCGGGAAGGGGCGCGCCGCCGGACAGGCGGGCGCGGCCGGGATGCACGGCGGCACCGGCGGTGCGAACAGCAAGAAGAAGAACCAGAGCAACCGCCCGGACTACCTCGTCGAGGACGAGGACACCTGGCGCGGTGGCGAGGCGAACCCCGGCGTCATCGAGTAGGCGGACGGGGTGGCCGGCGGGCGCCGGCGGTGGTCCTGGGGGGCCGCCGCCGGCGCCCGCCGCCGTCGTACGGCCGGAATTCCCGGGGCCGTCGGAAATCCGATAACGCCGACGGAAAAGGAAAACGGCAGCGGAATTCACCGGTCGCCCGTCCGGGAAGGAGGGGTGACCGGTGAATTCCGGGTGGAGACCATGACGGGAATCGAACCCGTGTAAACCGCTTTGCAGGCGGTTCCCTAAGCCACTCGGGCACATGGTCAGGCGTGGGGCGAGGCGGGACGGCGGGCGTCAACGGGCCTGCGGAGAAGGGCGGCTGCGACTCAGGCGCAACAGCGACAGGAACACGCGCAGCCGGGACAGGGGGCACAGGTGCGGGGCGCCGCGAGGGCCACCGTCTTCCTGTTCATCGCCGTCTCCTGTCGCCGTAAGGGCTGCGCCGGTTCGTTCCGGTGAATTCACTATAGCGGGCGGAAGCGGGGCGGCGTCAATATTCGCCGGTGAATTCCGTGTGTCGGCGCCGTGTTACCTTCGAAGTGAGGCGGTCGTTCGCGGCCCCCCGGACGAGGTGCGTCGTACCCGGCAGGACAAGACGGCGCGGTAGGTGGTTCGACTACTGCGAAGGAGTCCGTCGTCATGGCCTGGGTCGTTCTGATCGTCGCCGGAGTGCTGGAGACCGTGTGGGCGGTGGCACTGGAGGCGTCCAAGGGGTTCTCGAAGCTGGTGCCGAGCGTGGTGTTCGCGGTGGCGCTGGCGCTCTCGATGGGTGGTCTGGCGTACGCGATGCGGTCGATCCCGCTGGGTACGGGGTACGCGGTGTGGGTGGGCATCGGCGCGGTGGGCACCGCGTTGTACGGGATGGCGGCGATGGGGGACGCGGCGAGCGCGGCCCGGATCACCTGCCTGGTGCTGATCCTGTCCGGGGTGGTCGGGCTGAAGGCGCTGCACTGAGGCGGCCGGAGCGGCCGGGTGCGTCCTAGGTCTGTCGGCGGAGCCCCCGTTCCGCCTGCAGGTCAGGATCGAAACACGTCAACGGCACTTACCATGTCGTGGTGACCAGCACCTCCCCGGCCGAAACGGCAGCACCCTCGCGTCCGCCCCTCCCCGACGACGGCACCGGCGGGGTGCTCAGCGGCCCCTGGCGGGCGCTGACCCTGGGCATCGTGTCGGTGGTGCTGCTGCTGGCCTTCGAGGCGACGGCGGTGAACACCGCGATGCCGACGGCCGCCCAGCAGCTCGACGGCATCGGCCTGTACGCCTTCGCGTTCTCCGGGTACTTCACCACCACGCTGCTGGCGATGGTGGTCTCGGGGCAGTGGTGCGACCGCGGCGGCCCGCTCGCGCCGCTGTTCAGCGGCATCGCGGTGTTCGCCGCCGGGCTGGTGACGGCCGGCACGGCGGTGAACATGTGGATGTTCGTCGCGGGCCGGGCGGTCCAGGGCCTGGGCGGCGGCCTGGTGATCGTCGCGCTGTACGTGGTGGTCGGCCGGGCGTTCCCGGAGCGGCTGCGGCCGTCGGTGTTCGCGGCGTTCTCGGCGGCCTGGGTGCTGCCCTCGATCCTCGGCCCGGTGATCTCCGGCGCGGTCACCCAGCACCTCGGCTGGCGCTGGGTGTTCCTCGCCGTGCCGGTGCTGGTGCTGCTGCCGCTCGCCGTGATGGGCCCGGCGCTGCGCCGCTCGGAGAAGTCCCAGCAGCCGCCGCAGGCCGGCCCGTACGACTGGCGGCGCACCCGGGACGCGGCGATGGTCGCGGTCGGCGCGGCGCTGCTGCAGTACGCGGGGCAGCGGCTGGACGGCTGGGCGCTGCTGCCGGCGGCGGCGGGGCTGGCGCTGCTCGGCCCGGCGGTGCTGCGGCTGCTGCCGCGCGGCACGCTGCGGGCGGTGCGCGGGCTGCCGACGGTGATCCTGCTGCGCGGGGTCGCGGCGGGCGCGTTCTTCGCGTCCGAGCTGTTCATCCCGCTGATGATGCAGACCCAGCGCGGGCTGTCGGTGACGATGGCGGGCCTGACGCTGGCGCCGGGCGGGCTGTCCTGGGCGTTCGGCTCCTGGCTGCAGGGGCGGCCGGGCGTGGACCGGCACCGGGCGGCGCTGATCCGGACCGGCTTCGTGTCGACGGCGGTGGCGGTCGGCGGGGCGGCGCTGGTGCTGTTCCCGTCGGTGCCGGTATGGGTGACCGCCGTGTTCTGGGCGGTCGGCGGCGCCGGGATGGGGCTGGCGATCGCCAGCATCAGCGTGCTGATGATGAAGCTGTCCAAGCCGGAGGAGACCGGCGGGAACTCGGCGGCCCTGCAGCTCAGCGACGCGCTGGGCAACGTGCTGCTGACCGGCCTGGCCGGGGTGCTGTTCGCGGCCCTGGGCGGCGGCGCGGTCGGCGCGGCCGCCCACGACGGGGCGGCGCTGCCGGCGGGGGCGTTCGCCGCGGTGTTCCTGACCATGCCGGTGGTGGCGCTGGTCGGTGCGGTGCTGTCCGGGCGGGCGACGGCGGCCGGGAAGTCCTGACGGGACGGGCGCCGGACAGGGCTCCGGCCGGGCCGCGGCTCCGGGGGAGCACGACCCGGCCGGAGCCGGTGGCGGAGGCTACTTGCCGCCGGACACCACCGGGACGGACGGCGACGCCGCCCCGCCGGCCGGTGCGCCGGTCCCGCCGAGGTAGGCGTTCCAGCCCTCCTTCGGGGCCTGGCCGGGGGCGAGCGCCTGGAGCTTCTTGAGGACCGCCGGGTCCTGCGCCTCCAGCCACTCGACGAGCTGCCGGAAGGAGACCATCCGGACCTCGGGCTTGTCGGCGATCCGCTTGATGGTCTCCTCGACGGCGTTCATGTAGATGCCGCCGTTCCACTGCTCGAAGTGGTTGCCGATGATGAACGGCGCCCGGTTGCCGTTGTAGGCGCGGTCGAAGCCGGCCAGGTACGCGTCGCGGGCCTGGGTCTGCCAGAAGGCCTGCTTGCCGGGGTCGCCCTTGGTGTTGTCGCCGGACTGGTTGTACATGATGTTGTAGTCCATCGAGAGCACCTGGAAGGTGTGCCCGGGGAACGGGATGGACTGCAGCGGCATGTCCCACAGCGCGCCGCCGGCGAACTTCTGCGGCCACATCTGCAGGCCGCCGGGGCCCGAACTGTCGTACTTCCAGCCGCGCTTGACGGCGGTGGGGAGCAGCCCGCGCTGGCCCTCCAGGCAGGGGGTGCGGCCGCCGATCAGCTCCTTGCGGTAGTCGAAGGGCAGCGCGGGCAGGTCGGTGTTGCCGGTGTTGGTGCGCCAGTTCATGACGAAGTCCATGGCCTGCTGGATCTCGCTGTCCCAGTCCTCGGGGGACCACTTCCCGCCGCCGTTGGCGCCGCAGAAGTGGCCGTTGAAGTGGGTGCCGATCTCGTGGCCCTCCAGCCAGGCCGCGCTGACCTGCTCGATGGTGGCGCGGATGTGCTGGTCGCTGAGGTAGCCGATGTCGGAGGCGCCGACCGGGTGCTGCGGCGGGTGGTACAGCGACTTCTTCGACTCGGGCAGCGTGTAGATGCCGCTGAGGAAGAACGTCATGGTGGCGTCGTGCTCCCGGGCGAGCTTCCGGAACCGGCTGAACAGCTGGTTGTCGAGCTCGCCGGCGCCGTCCCAGGAGAAGACCACGAACTGCGGGGGCCGCTGGCCGGCCTCCAGCGGGACGGCCTGCGGCTGGTTGGGCTGCGGGCCGGTGTCGGAGGTGGAGCCGTCGCCGATCAGGGTCGCGGGGGGCTTGGGGACGGCGCTGGGGCTGCCGCTCGAGGCGAGGCCGTCGGCCTGCGCGGGCGGGGCGGAGCCCCCGCTCCCGGAGGTGCTCGCGCAGCCCGCGGCGAGGGTGGCGGCGGTCGCCGCACCGGCGGCCAGCAGCGTCCTGCGGGAGAGGGCGTCCATGTCTCACATCCGTTCACCAGGGAGCAAGGGGAAGTCACCGGCCGGATGAACGGTCCATCGGATGAAATGGAGAGATGCGTCGTCCGGGGGATTCGGCCTCAGCATGGCACGCGTCCGCCCGTCGTGCCGGTAAGCACGGCCCTGGTACGGATGACCGGGGGACGGCACGCCGGGACGCTCACCTGTTCGGCTCACCTGGTCGGAGCGGCGGTGCTCCGGGGGAGTTGACTTGGCATCAGGCGGCGCACCGCGCCGCACCGCACCGGGCCCGCCCGCAGACACGGAGGTCGCACCCGCCGATGTGGCAGCCGCTGATCGACGCCTACCGGGACCGGATCGTCGACACCGGGCGGGAGCCGCTGTTCCTGCTGCTGCTCGGCCTGGTGCTGTCGTTCCTGTTCATCCGGCTCAGCACCCGCATGATCCGCGCCCGGGTCCGCTGGTGGCCGGGCAACGTCTCCCCGGGCGGGGTGCACATCCACCACGTGGTGTTCGGCCAGGCCCTGCTGCTGGTGTGCGGGGTCGCCGCGTTCGCGGTGCGCGGTGACGGCGGCGCCTGGTGGAACCTGCTCGGCTTCGGTTTCGGCGTCGGCGCCGGCCTGGTGCTGGACGAGTTCGCGCTGGTCCTGCACCTCAAGGACGTCTACTGGTCCACCCAGGGCCGCACCTCGGTGGACGCCGTGATGTTCGCCGTCGCCATGATCGGCCTGCTGCTGGTCGGCGAACTCCCGCTCGGCGGCTTCGCCCGGCACCCCGACGGGCCGACCCTGGCCGGGGCGGCCGTGCTGCTGGCGCTGGTGATGGTCAGCCTGCTCAAGGGCAAGACCTGGACGGGGCTGCTGGGCATCATGCTCTGGCCGGTCGCCCTGGTCGGCGCCGTCCGACTGGCCCGCCCCGCGAGCCCGTGGGCCCGCTGGCGCTACCGCTCCCGCCCCCGTCGGCTGGCCCGGGCCGAACGCCGCGAGGACCGGTTCCACCGCCGCCTGGTCGCGGTCAAGACCGCCGCGTACGACCTGGTGGCCGGCCAGCCCGACGCCGACCCGGAGGCCCCGGGGCCCGAACCCGCACCGGCACCGGCGTCCGTGCCCGCACCCGCACCCGTGCCCGCGCTCGCCGAAGCCAAGGCCGAAGCCAAGGCCGAGGCCAAGGCCGAAGCCGAGACGGAGACGGAGACGGAGGCCGAGCCGCCCCACGCGCCCTGGCGGCTGCGCTGCGCCGTGCTCGCGCGGTGGTACCTGCTGGCCGCCACCCTGCTGAACCTGGCCGGCGCGCTGGTCGCCCCGTTCCGGGCCCAGGTCGAGCGGGCCGACCGGGGCGAGTACTTCACCCCGGTGCTGGTCACCTCCGGTTTCACCACCGCGCTGCTGGCCGGCCTGCTCGCGGTGATGCTGCGCCGCCGCAAGCGGGCCGCCTGGATCGCCGCGCTGGCGATCACCGCCGCGCACACCGCCGTCTACGCCCTCGCGCTGGCCTTCCCCGAGTACCGCGCGCACCCGTTCAACTGGGTCTCCACCGCGCTCACCCTGGCGCTGCTGCTGGTCCTGCTGGCCGCCCGCCCGGTGTTCCGGGTCCGCGGCGGGCGCGGCAACCTGCCGCTGGCCGCCGCCGTGCTGCTGCTCGGCGGGGCGCTGCTGACCGGGCTGGGCGCCCTCGCCGTCCGGCTCTGGCACACCGGCGCGGTGCCCGGCTGGGGGGAGGCCGCCCGGTACGCGGTGCTGCGGCTGGTCACCGTCTCCGGCGTGGTCGAGGCGGCCGGCGTGGACGTGCCGGGCTGGCTCGACCTCTCCCTCAACCTGCTCGCCACCGCCCTGCTGCTGCTCACCCTGCGGATCCTGCTGCGCTCCCCGCACGGCGCCGGGTGGCAGGGCCCCGAGGACGAACTGGCGCTGCGGGCCCTGCTGGAGCGGCACGGCGGACGCGACTCGCTGGGCTACTTCGCGCTGCGCCGCGACAAGTCGGTGTGCTTCTCGCCCAGCGGCAAGGCCGCCGTCGCCTACCGGGTGGTGGGCGGCGTGGCGCTGGCCTCCGGCGATCCGGTGGGCGACCCGCAGGCGTGGCCGCAGGCGATCGAGGAGTGGCACCGGCTGGCCCGGACGCACGCCTGGATCCCCGCCGTCACCGGCGCCGGCGAGCGCGGCGGCACCGTCTACGCCCGGACCGCCGGGCTGCGCGCGCTGCACCTGGGCGACGAGGCGGTGGTCGCCACGGCCGGCTTCACCCTGGAGGGCCGCGAGGCGCGCGGCCTGCGGCAGACCTGCCGCCGGGTGGAGCGGGCCGGGTACACGGTGCTGGTCCGCCGCCACCGGGACGTCCCGCCCGAGGAGTTCGCCGACCTGGCCCGGCTGGCCGACGCCTGGCGGCACGGCCGCACCGAGCGCGGCTTCTCGATGGCGCTGGGCCGGATCGGCGACCCCGCGGACGGCGACTGCGTGCTCGCCGAGTGCCGCGACCGGGCCGGGCGGACGGCCGCGCTGCTGTCCTTCGTCCCGTGGGGCGACGACGGGCTCTCGCTCGACCTGGTGCGCCGCGACCGGGAGTCCGACAGCGGGCTGGTCGAGTACGCCGTCGTCGCGCTGCTGGGCCGGGCCGCCGGGAGCGGGACGGCCCGGGTGTCGCTGAACTTCACGATGTTCCGCGAGGCGTTCGAACCGCGGCTGGGCGCCGGGCCGGTGCTGCGGCTGTGGCGCGGAGTGCTGCGCCTGCTGTCCCGGTGGTGGCGGCTGGAGTCCCGGTACCGGGCCAACGCGCGCTACCGGCCCGACTGGGAGCCGCGCTACGTGCTGTACGAGAAGGCCTCCGAGCTGCCCGCGATCGGCCTGGCCACCATGTGGGCGGAGGGCTTCCTGACCAGGCCCCGGCTGCGCCGCGGCGGCCGCACCCCCTGACCCGGCGTCACCCGGACAGAACCCACGGGGTGCTGCGGCCCCCGCCGCCGGGTGAACTGGGCGGGTCAGGGTCGGCGGGCGGAGGGCGTGCGGTGGGCGAACGGACGTGGAAGGGCGCGGTGGCGGCCGCGACCGCCGTCGTCGCGGGGGCGTGGCTGCTGCACGGCGGGCTGGCCGGCACCCTGCCGCCGGCGCCGGCCGCGGCGCAGGCGTACGACGGCACCCCGGTGGGCCCGGCCGTCCCCGCGCTGCCGCCCTCGCCGCCGGTGCGGGTGCGGATCCCGGTGCTCGGGGTGGACGCCCCGGTGGCCCGGCTCGGCCTGGACGACGAGGGGCGGTTGCAGCCGCCCCCGCAGGAGGACCGCAACCTGGCCGGCTGGTACCGGGACGGCGCCGCGCCCGGCTCCAGCGGGGCGGCGGTGCTGGCCGGGCACGTCGACAACGCGCACGGCCCGGCGGTGTTCTACCGGCTGGGCACGCTGCGCAAGGGCGACCAGCTGGAGGTCTCCCGGGCGGACGGGGCCGGCGCCTGGTTCCAGGTCGACGGCGTGGAGGTCTACCCGAAGAGCGAGTTCCCGGACCGCAAGGTGTACGCGGCCACCCCGGACGCCCAGCTGCGCCTGATCACCTGCGGCGGCGGCTTCACCCGGGAGGGCGGCTACGACGGGAACGTGGTGGTGTACGCGCACCTGGTGCGCACCCAGCGGGCCTGAGCGGTCGCCGTCCTGGCGGGGCCGCGAGGGCGCCCGGCCGGGACGGCGGCCGTCTCGGGCCAGCAGTTCGGCCAGCGCCCGGTCGCAGTCCAGGTGGCGCAGCTCCTGCCCCTCGGGCACCGCCAGGTGGCTGTGCCGCAGGAAGCGGCGCAGTTCGGCGCGGTCGAACCGGAGCAGCGCGACGCCGTCGGGGGAGCGCAGCTCGACGACGGTGCACCGCTCGGGCGCGGGGCGGACGCGGACGTCGCCCTCGCCACTGGGCAGGTCGAGCCCGGAGGCGAGCAGCTGCCGGGCGAACACCCACTCGACCCCGTCGGCCGGGTCGTCGGCCGGGCCGGGCAGGTCGTCCGGCGGCCCGTCGGGCGCGTCGACCGCCTCCAGCGCGTACTCGGCGGGGAAGACCATCCGGACCGCCAGCGGGTCGTCGGCCCGGTACCGCAGGGTGACCCGCAGCAGCGCGGAGCGGTGGGTGCTGACGATCAGCCGGGCGTGCGTGGTCTGTTCGACCGGCGCGGGCGCTGCGGACGCGGCGTTCCTCCGGGGGTGCGTGGTGGTGCGGGTGCGACCGGTGTCGCCTCCTGCTGATGGGGAGTCACGGGGGACGGGAACCATGACGCCGGTTCCGGGGCCGTTCCGAGTGATCCGCGCCACACTCCAGCGGGCCGATCCGGGCATTCGGCGGCGGCCGGACGCACCCGCGGCCGGCCCGGGAGGCGGTCGCGCCGGACGGCCGGCCCTGCCGTGTGAAGGTGTGGTGACAGTCGTACGAATCCGGTGGGACGCGCGCCACAGAGGCGTGCCGCGGCGGCCGTCGGGGCTCCGGAAGGGGCTAGGCTGGGCGGGTTCCACGACCGCCCGCCGACCGCGGGGGAAGGGCCTGAAACAGGCTCTGACCTGCGACGACCCCGTTCGGAGACCGTGACTACCGCCGCCTCCTCCTCGATGGCCCCGCTGTTCTCGCACGCCGACAGCACCCACCCCCGCCCGAGCGGCACCTCCGCCGCCGCGCACCTCTCCCCGGCCTTCCCGGGCCGCGCCCCCTGGGGCACCGCCGCCAGCCTCCGGGCCTGGCAGCAGGGCGCGCTGGACCTGTACATCGAGAAGCAGCCCCGGGACTTCCTGGCGGTCGCCACCCCGGGCGCCGGAAAGACCACCTTCGCCCTGACCCTGGCGTCCTACCTGCTGCACAACCACCTGGTGCAGCAAATCACCGTGGTCGCGCCCACCGAGCACCTGAAGAAGCAGTGGGCCGAAGCCGCCGCCCGGATAGGGATCCGGCTCGACCCGGCGTACTCCTCGGGCCCGCTGTCCAGGGACTACCACGGCATCGTGATCACGTACGCGGGCGTCGGCGTCAACCCGATGCTGCACCGCAACCGCACCGAGGCCCGCAAGACGCTGGTGATCATGGACGAGATCCACCACGCCGGCGACTCCAAGTCCTGGGGCGAGGCCTGCTTCGAGGCGTTCGAGCCGGCCACTCGCCGGCTCGCCCTCACCGGCACCCCGTTCCGCTCCGACACCAACCCGATCCCGTTCGTCCAGTACGAGGCGGGCGGCGACGGCATCCGCAAGTCGGTCGCCGACTACACCTACGGCTACGGGCACGCGCTGGCCGACCACGTGGTCCGCCCGGTGATCTTCCTCAGCTACTCCGGCAACATGCGCTGGCGCACCAAGGCCGGCGACGAGCTGGAGGCCCGGCTCGGCGAGCCGATGACCAAGGACCTGATCGCCCAGGCGTGGCGCACCGCGCTCTCCCCGCAGGGCGAGTGGATCCCGGCGGTGCTGCAGGCCGCCGACCGGCGGCTGACCGAGGTCCGCAAGGGCATCCCGGACGCCGGCGGCCTGGTGATCGCCACCGACCAGACGGTGGCCCGCGCGTACGCCAAGATGCTGCGCGAGATCACCGGCGAGAAGGTCACCCTGGTGCTCTCCGACGAGGCCGAGGCGTCCAAGCGGATCTCCGACTACGCCGAGGGCACCTCGCGCTGGATGGTCGCGGTCCGGATGGTCTCCGAGGGCGTCGACGTGCCCCGGCTGTGCGTCGGCGTGTACGCCACCTCGATCTCCACCCCGCTGTTCTTCGCCCAGGCCGTCGGCCGCTTCGTGCGCGCCCGCAAGCGCGGCGAGACCGCCTCGGTGTTCCTGCCGACCATCCCGATGCTGCTCGGCTTCGCCAATGAGATGGAGCTCCAGCGCGACCACGTCCTGGACCGGCCCAAGAAGGAGGGCGAGGGCCTGTTCGACGAGGAGGACCGGCTGCTCGCCGAGGCCGAGAAGGCCAACGACGGGGCCGACACCGGCACCGAGGAGTTCTCCTACGAGGCGCTGGGCAGCGACGCGGTCTTCGACCGGGTGCTGTACAACGCCATGGAGTTCGGCATGCAGGCGCACCCCGGCAGCGAGGAGGAGGAGGACTACCTCGGCATCCCGGGCCTGCTCGAACCCGACCAGGTGCAGATGCTGCTGCAGAAGCGCCAGCACCGGCAGATCCAGCGCTCCAAGGGCAGGCCCGCCGAGGAGGCCGACCTGCTCGAACTGCCCGCCGACGAGCGGCCCGTGGTCACCCACCAGGAGCTGCGCGAACTGCGCAAGGAGCTGAACGCGCTGGTCGCCGCCTGGCACCACCGCACCGAGCAGCCGCACGGCAGCATCCACAACGAGCTGCGCCGGCAGTGCGGCGGGCCGCTCACCGCGCAGGCCACCGCCAACCAGCTCAAGGCGCGGATCGCCCGGATCCGCGAGTGGGCCGTCCAGGGCTGAGCCCCGCCCGGCCGCCGCGGCCGGACCGCCCCGACCGGGTGCCGACCGGTCGGGGCGGCGCCCAGATATCGGACGCTCGAGCGTTCGCGGCGCGGACTATGCGCCGCTTGGTCCGGTTTGTCATCACGACTTTCCATCGATGACGCCCGAATTTTGGACAACCACTTCCACCGGGCGCCCTCGTTCATTAGCGTCTCCCCACACTCACCCGGACCCCACCCGCCGGCCCGGTCGGGTGTCGCGGAGTCCCGTGCCCTGTCGATGTCGCCGAGGCCGGACTCCCGCGCTGGAACACCCTCCCCGCGCGCGATCAATTCCGGTGCGGCCAAAGGCAGTTCTGTCGTAAGGTCGGACCTGCCGCGGAAAGGACCTGGCGCCTCGTGACTGCTGAGACCTCCCAGACCCTGGACAGGGGTGTCCGGGTGCTGAAACTGCTCGCCGACTCCGAACGCGGGCTGACGGTGACCGAGTTGGCGGCCCGGCTGGCCGTCAACCGCACGGTGGTCTACCGCCTGCTCGCCACCCTGGAACAGCACGGGCTGGTCCGCCGGGACATCGGCGGCCGGGCCCGGGTCGGCCTCGGCGTGCTCCGGCTCGCCCACCGCGTCCACCCGCTGCTGCGCGAGGCCGCGCTGCCCGCGCTGCGCTCGCTCGCCGAGGACCTGGGCGCCACCGCCCACCTCACCCTGGTCGACGGCAACGAGGCGCTCGCCGTCGCGGTGGTCGAACCGACCTGGACGGACTTCCACGTCGCCTACCGCACCGGCCTGCGCCACCCGCTCTCCGAGAGCGCGGCCGGCCGGGCCATCCTGGAGGCCCGCAACTTCCCCGGCCAGCGCCGCCCCGAGCAGGGCTGCGTGATCACCCGCGCCGAGGAGCAGTCCGGGGCCAGCGGCGCGGCCGCCGCGCTGATCGGCCTCAGCGGCATCGAGGGCAGCGTCGGCGTGGTGATGCTCAACGGCCTCGTCCCCGAGCGGGTCGGCCCGCGGGTGATCGAGGCCGCCACCGAGGTCGCCGACGCGCTGCGCTGAGCCCGGCCGCACCGCGGCGATCCGCGCGGGCGTCCGTGCCGGGCGCCGCGGTGTGTTTGGATGCGGGGGTGGCTTCCCAGAACCTGCCCCCGGTCCTGACCTCCCCGCGCACCCGGGCCCTCGGACTGTGCGCGCTGCCGGTGCTCGCGCTGTTCGCGGTGGCCGCCTTCGTGCCGCTGCCCTACACCCTGGAGTCGCCCGGGGAGACCGCCGACACCCTGGGCACGTACGACGGCGCCCGGGTGATCACGATCAGCGGGACGCAGCAGCGGGAGACCTCCGGGCAGCTGCGGGTGGTCACCGTCAGCGCCACCAACCCGGGCGTGCGCAGCACCCTGTGGGACGCGGTGACGGCCTGGGGCGACCCGAAGCAGGCCGTGGTGCCCACCGACGAGGTCTACCCGCAGGGCGATCCGGAGAAGGCCGACGAGGCGACGCAGCAGCAGATGACGCAGTCCCAGGACAGCGCCACCCTGGCGGCGCTGGGCTACCTGAAACTGTCGCCGGACCAGGTCAAGGTGGAGATCGACCTCGGCCAGATCGGCGGGCCGAGCGGCGGCCAGATGCTGGCGCTGGGCATCATCGACAAGATCGCCGGCGACGGCAGGGGCGGCGATCTGACCGGCGGGCGGAACGTGGCCGGCACCGGCACGGTCGACGCGGACGGGCGGGTCGGCCAGGTCGGCGGCATTCCGCTCAAGACCCAGGCGGCGCGCGAGGCCGGGGCCACGGTGTTCCTGCTACCGCGCAGCGAGTGCGCGCAGGGCAAGGTCAACACCCCCGACGGCCTGCAGCTGATCCCGGTGGACACCCTCTCCGACTCGGTCGCCGCGCTCCAGGCGCTGAACGGCGGCGGCGCCGTCCCGCACTGCTGACGGCCCGGCGCGGGCGGTCGCGGCGGACAGCTGGGACCGGGCGTGGCACCCCCGTGCGCCCGGCCCTCGTACGCGTACTTCCCCCGGGGAGCGGCCGGGCCTACAGCCCGAACGCGGCCGTCACCAGGTCGTCGCCGACCCGGGCGCGCAGTCGTGCGGCGATCTCCGGTAACCGGTGGGCCTGGGTCATCGGCAGCGCCACCGCGATCGCGGCGAGCCCGCTGCCCAGCACGATCGGGACCGCGGCCCCCGCCATGCCCAGCGCGTACTCCTGGTACTGGGTGATCGGCGCGGCCCGCTGCGGCCCGTGCCGGGGCAGCAGCGGCAGGTGGGCGGGTTCGCGCAGGGTGTAAGGGGTGAACGGCACCATCGGGTAGCGGGCCAGGTGCCGGCGCCGCTCGTCGGCGGACATCAGGGCCAGCAGCGTCTTGCCGGCCGCGTGGGCGTGCGCCCCGGCCCGGAAGTGCCGCGGGTCGGCGGTGGGGGCGCCGGGGGCGGGCGCCGCGGCGACCAGGTCGACCTCGCCGTCCTTGTACCGGGCGAAGTGCACGGCGGCGGACAGCTGGTGGGCGATCCGGCCGAGCAGCCCGTCCAGCCGGGACCGGCCGGCCGCCGGGCTCTCCTCCCGGGTCAGGCCGGAGACCGCGGGGCCGGTGCAGTACAGGCCCTCGTGGCGCTCCAGGTACCGGTCGTGGACCAGGGTGCGCAGCAGGTGGTAGGTGGTGCCGAGGGCCAGTCCGGTGTCCCGGGCGAGCTGCTTGGCGGTGGCGCCGGAGGGGTGCCGGGCGGCGGCCTCCAGCAGCCGCAGGGCCCGTTGCGCGGAGGTGATCAGGGTCGTCTGCGGCTCGGCGGCCCGGCTCATCGCTGGACCTCCCGTGGACGAACGGCCCGTCCGGGGAGGGGCGCTGACGGAGGGACGGCCGGTGGGCACTCGGGGAGTGCGGTCCATATGCTCATGGCTGCGATCTTTGCGTGCACGAGCAGAAGGCATATGCCAAAAAACCTCCGGCAAGGGGAGGCGCGCCCAGGAGGACGGGCACCGGAGCAGGCTCAGCCGCCGCCCCCCGCACCGGCCGCCTGCTCCACCAGCGGCAGCACCCGGTACGGCACCGGGTTCTCCAGCGCGATCGCGGTGGACGCCCGGACGATCCCGTCGAACCCCACCACCCGGTCGATCACCCGCTGCAGGTCCGCGTTCGAACGGGCCACGATCCGCACCAGCATGTCCCCGTGGCCGGTGATGGTGTGCAGCTCCAGCACCTCCGGCACCGCCGCCAGGTGCGCCCGGACGTCCGCGCCCTGCCCCTGCGAGATCTCCAGCGTCGCGAACGCCGTCACCGGGTAGCCGAGCGCCGCCGGGTCCACCTGCGGGCCGAAACCGCCGATCACCCCGCGCGCCTGCAGCCGGTCCAGCCGGGCCTGCACCGTCCCGCGCGCCACCTGCAGGCGGCGCGAGCACTCCAGCACGCCGATCCGCGGCTCCTCGGCGAGCAGCCGGATCAGCTTTCCGTCCAGCGCGTCGATGGCGTCGGGCTGCGGGGGCACGGGGCGGCTCCAGGGCGGTGCGAGGGGGTCGGGCGTCGACCGACATTGTGCGGGCGGCGCGGCCCGCGCGTCAGCCTCGCGCCCGGCGGCCGGTCAGTTGCCGACGACGAAGGTCTGTACGTCGGGCTCGTGCCCGTTCCAGGACACCATCACCATCGAGGCCCGGTCGTCCTTGGAGAAACTGACCTGCATCCACTGGTCGCCGTGCCAGACCTGCATCGACCAGCCCGGATCCGGCACCGCCGACACCAGCTTGGCCTCGGTGGGCCGCTGGTCGAGCGCCACCCGGCCGCCCAGCACCGGGTAGCTGTGCACCGTGCTGGGCGGGCTGCTGCTCTTGCGGGCCGTGGGGGTGGACCGCGAGGTCGCGGTCGCCCCCGTCGTCCGGGCAGGGTCGGGCGACGGGCTCGGGGCCGCCGCCGGGGGCGAACCGCTAGGGGAGGCCGGCGGAGCGCTCGGGGAGGCGGGAGGACCGGGCGTCCCCGCCGGCGCGGACGAGGCCACCGAGGGCAGTTGGATCGCGGTCGGCTGCTCGAACACCGTGTCGACGAGCACCGCGTGCACGCCGAGCCAGGACAACGCCACCGCCGCTCCGGTGGCTGCCGTCCAGGCGCCCAGTTGAACCAGTCCGCTCCGCATCGCGGGCCCATCCTGCCGTACGAATGTCACGGGCAGGTCAGTGGGCCGGGGTATCCGCGGGAACCTTGTGGAAAAGGACCGCCGAGCTTCAGGGAAGCTCAAGCGGCCGCCTCCCGCCCGGGCGGAGGGCACCCCCCGAGGTACAGACCACTCGACCGCGATGCCGTACCGTGCAGCCCCATGGCAACAGTGCTTGTGGTCGAGGACGACCCCTTTGTGCGTTCCGCCCTGATCCGCCATCTGGCCGACACCGGCCACGCCGTGCGCTCCGTCGGCACCGCCCTGGAGGCCCTGCGCGAAGTCGCCCAGGTCGGCTGCGACCTGGTGGTCCTCGACCTGGGCCTGCCGGACCTGGACGGCAGCGAGGCGCTCAAGATGATCCGGGGCCTGACCAACGTCCCGGTGATCATCTCCACCGCGCGGGACGACGAGGCGGAGATCGTCCGGCTGCTGAACGACGGGGCCGACGACTACCTGGTGAAACCCTTCTCCGGTGAACACCTGACCGCCCGGATGGCCGCCGTCCTGCGCAGACTGGGCGGCGGCGCCCTGACGGCCCCCCAGATCCTGCGGGTCGGCGGCCTCGCCATCGACCCGCAGCGACGCGAGGCCCTGCTCGACGGACAGCGGCTCGACCTCACCCGCCGCGAGTTCGACCTGCTGGCCTTCCTCGCCGCCCGCCCCGGCGTGGTCGTCCCGCGCAAGGAGATCCTGGCCGAGGTGTGGCGGCAGACCTACGGCGGCGACCAGACCATCGACGTCCACCTGTCCTGGCTGCGCCGCAAGCTCGGCGAGACCGCCTCCAACCCGCGCTACCTGCACACCGTGCGCGGCGTCGGGGTGCGTCTGGAGGCGCCCTCCGGACCGGTCGGGGGGGCGACGTGAAACGCGTCCTCCGCTCGCTGCGCTGGGCGATGGTCAAGGCCGCCATCGCCGGCACCGTCATGGTCGCGCTCGCCTTCCTCATCCCGCTCGGCCTGATGGTCCAGCAGACCGCCCGGGACCGGGCCTTCACCGCCGCCGAGCGCCAGGCCGCCGCGCTCGGCCCGGCTCTCGCCATCACCACCGACCAGCAGGCCGTCGCCAAGGCCATGGCCTCCACCGACGCCGGCTCCCGGGACCGGCTCGCCGTCCACCTGCCCGGCGGCGTGACGGTCGGCAGCGCCCGCACCGACAACGACCAGCTGCCCGGCACCGGGAACCAGGGCTGGACCCGCACCGTCCGGGCCGGCACCGCCCGGGTCGACGGCGGCTACGTGCTGCTGCAGCCCGTCGCCGTCGACGGCGGCGGGATCGCCATGGTCGAGGTGTACGTCCCGGACACCGACCTGTCGCGCGGCGTCGGCACCGCCTGGCTGGTGCTCTCCGGCGTCGCGCTCGCCCTGGTCGCGGTGTCCGTCGCGGTCGCCGACCGGATGGGCACCCGGATCATCCGCTCCGCCCGCCGCCTGGCCACCGCCGCCCGCTCGCTCGGCTCCGGCAACCTCAGCGTCCGGGTCCCGGTGGAGGGGCGCGAGGCGGCGGGCGCGCCCGAGGAGCTCCGGGAGGCCGCCTACGCGTTCAACGCCATGGCCGACCGGGTCGTCCACCTGCTCGCCGCCGAACGCGAACTCGCCGCCGACCTCTCGCACCGACTGCGCACCCCGCTCACCGTGCTCCGGCTCAACGCCGCCGCCCTGGGCGAGGGGGACGCCGCCGACGCCACCCGGCACGCGGTCTCCCAACTGGAGCGCGAGGTCGACCAGATCATCCGCACCGCCCGCCGCGACCCGGTGGACGCCCCGCCGGTCGCCCTCGGCTGCGACGCGGTCGAAGTGGTCCGGGACCGGGTCGCGTTCTGGTCCGCGCTCGCCGAGGACGAGGGACGCCCCTGGCAGCTGGCCGGCGACGACGCCCCGGCACCCGTCCCGGTGCAGCGCGGCGACCTGGCCGCCGCCGTCGACGCGCTGCTCGGCAACGTCTTCCGGCACACCGCCGTCGGCACCCCCTTCGCCGTCGACGTGGTCGCCACCGAGGACACGGTGGCCGTCCTGGTCGGCGACGGCGGGCCCGGCATCACCGACCCGGCCACGGCGATCCGCCGCGGCGCCGGCCACGGCGGCGAGGGCTCCACCGGCCTCGGCCTGGACATCGTCCGCAAACTCGCCGAGGGCACCGGCGGCGAAGTCCGGCTCGGACGCTCCGCCCTCGGCGGCGCCGAGGTCACGGTGCGGATCAACACCCGCACCGAAGTCGAACTGCCCCGGCAGCAACGCCGCCGGACCGGCCGACTGATCCGCAAGGACTAGCGGACCGGGAGACGGACGACGCCGGCACCGGAGCTGTCACCGCGGGGGCGACAGCTCGGCCCGGCCCCTCCTCCCTTAAATGCGTCCTAAGCGGCGACCAAAGCCGTCTCATGCCGCACCGGCGCGGACGATCGGGCCCGGCGCCCCGGCCAACGTCAGCCAGCACCGGGGTCAGCGACCCCGGAACACGTGCGCGAACCGGGAGCCGCTCCACCCCCGGGACCCGTACGCGCGCGCCGGGGCCCGTTCCGCCCCGGACGGTGCGGCCGCCGCACGTGACCGGCACCACCGCGCGCACCGGCACCGCGCCGTCCGCGCCGCCGGGGACCGCACCGCCGACCACCGGCCGACGCGCCGAGGCCCGTGCCGTTCCCGGGGACCGGACCCGAACCGCGGTCGCCCCGGGCCGGGCCCGACCGCCCGGCCGCCCTCCCCGGCGGCCGGACGGCAGCCCCAGGAGGGGAGCCCGGGGCGACCGCGACCGGTGGCGCCCGCCGACCGTTCGGGTAGTGTCGGCTGCTGGCCCAGCGCAGGTCGACGTCGGACGGAGCAACACAGTGACCACGGTGCAAACGGAACGGGGCACACTCCCCGGCGGCCCCGCCCGGCCGACCGCGCCGGCCTGGCAGCGCGCCCTCACCGCCCCCGTCCGCCAGTGCGCCGCCGTCACCGCCGCCCTGCGCGCCGCCCCCCGGCGCCCGCTGCTGGCGGCCGCCGGGATCGCCCTGCTCTCGCTGCTCGGCTACGCCGTGGTGCGGCACCTCGCCGGCACCTCGATGGTCGACATGGTGGTCTACCGGGCCGAGGGCGCCGCCGTCGCCGACGGCCACGACCTGTACGCGCTGCGGGTCACCGAGTGGAGCCTGCCCGCGACCTACCCGCCGTTCGCCGCCATGCTGTTCGTGCCGACCACCTGGTTCGGCCTCCCCTTCCTGCGGGTGGCCATCACCGCCGGCAACCTGCTGCTGCTCGCCACCCTGGCCCACCTGTCCTTCAAACTGGTCGACTGGCCGCGCCGCGACCTGCGTCCGGTCGGCGTCCTGCTCGTCACCGGACTGGGTGTCTGGCTGGAGCCGGTCTTCACCACCCTGCGCTACGGCCAGATCAACCTCGCACTGGCCTGCCTGATCCTCTGGGACCTCACCCGTCCCGACTCCGCCCGCGGCAAGGGCCTGGCCATCGGCATCGCCGCCGGCATCAAGCTCACCCCCGGCCTGTTCGCCGTCTACCTGCTGATCACCGGCCGGGTCCGGGCCGCGTTCACGGCCGGCGCCACCTTCGTGGGCACCTTCCTGATCGGCGCGCTGGTGCTCCCCGACGCCACCCGCGGCTACTGGACGAAGTACATGTTCGACTCCAGCCGGGTCGGCAAGACCGTCATCGTCGACAACCAGTCGCTGCGCGGCCTGGTCGCCCGGCTGCTGCACGTCGAGACCCCCGGCGCCGTCGCCACCCTGCTCGCCGCCCTGGTCGCCGCCGCCGGCCTCACCATCGCCGTCTGGGCGCACCGCAGCGCCCGCTGGTCGCCGCGCGCCGACGCCTGGAGCGTGTGCACCGCCCTGGTCACCGCCGTGCTGGTCTCCCCGATCAGCTGGACCCACCACTGGGTGTGGTGCGTGCCCGTGCTGGTGCTGCTCGCCGCCGAGGCCGCGCACGAGCGCTCCCGCCCCGCCGCCGTCCGGCGCCTGCGCTGGCGGCCGATCTTCGGCCTGACGCTGCTCGGCTTCCTGTCCTTCGCGATGTGGATAGTCCCCCACAAGGGCGACCTCGACCTGCACCTGTCGGCGTTCGAGCAGTTCCCGGCGGGCGTCTACCCGCTGATGGGCCTGTGCTTCCTCGCCGTCGCCGCGCTCCGGGTCCGCTCCCGGCGGCTCGCGGCCGGCGCCCCGCTGGTGCGCGTCCCCGCCCCGCGCACCGACTCGGACGGCCTCGGCAGTTCCGGCGCCCAGAAGGCCCCCGCGGCCCGCTGAACCCCGGCGGCCGCGCGGGCGCCCGCCTCCACGCGGCTGCTCCTCGCGCTGCGGCCTCCCCGGTCGCCGCCTTCCGCGCCGCCGCCTTCCGCGCCGCTGCCTTCCGCACCGCTGCCTTCCGCTTCCGCGCGGGTGCCCGCCTCCGGGTGTCCGGGGCGCCCCGACGGCGGGCGTTCCGGGGGACGGCCGGGCGGGCGGGTCGGGCCGGACTGCGCCCGTACCCGCGCTCGGGCCGGCCGTCCGCGCCCCCTCACGCCAGCAGCTCCGCCAGCGAACCGTCCAGGTCCATCGCCTCCAGCTCCGCCCCCGGCGGCACCAGCCGGTGTGCCCGCTCCAGCCAGGCCGCCACCGTCGGCAGCGGCGCCTCCAGCAGCGCGTCCCCCGCCGGCGAGCTCAGCGCCATGCACAGCACGCTGCGCCGCCCCGACCTGGTCGGCCAGATCCGCACGTCGCCCTGACCGCACGGCCGGAACGTCCCCTCCACCAGCAGTTCGCGGGCGAACACCCAGGTCACCGGCGTCCCGCTGTCCAGGTGGAAGGTCACGTACACCGCGAACGGGTCGTGGCTCCCGTACGACAGCCGCGCCGCCACCGGGACGCTGCGCTCCGGCGACAGCACCAGGTTCAGCTCCAACTCCTGCTCCACCACTCCGGTCGACTGTCCGGCCATCGTCCTCACCCTCTCCGCCTCGCGGGGCCGCCGTTCGACCCCCGCACCAGCCGAGAGCCCGGACGGCGCGGACTCTTACACGGGTTCCGCGACTTCCCGCGGAACTTTTTCCGGCGGCCCCCAGCAGAACCTTTTCCGCCCCGCCCCGGTTGTTCCGGACGGGAACACCGGCACGCCGGGACCGCCCGACCGCGGCCCCGCCCTCCCGCCCCCGGAACGGCCCCAGCCGCCCCGGGCGCACCCGCAGTACCACGTGTCCCCGCTCGTTTCACGAGTTCCGGTGAACCCGGGGGACGAGGTCGTTCGAGGTACTACCCTTTGTGACTGCCCGGCGACTCTCCGCCCGCGGCTCCCCCACCCACGTCCGCACACCCGCACGCCGCGGTGCCGGTACGAAGGAAGACGCAATGACGGACCGGCCCTCCACAGCAGGCTCGATTCTCGGCGCGACCCTGTCCGGGAACGCCGGATCGCCCGGCTACTACCCCGACCCCTCGGTGCCCGGCTTCCTCCGCTACTGGGCCGGCCACGCCTGGGTCCCCGGCACCAGCCGCCCCGCACCCTCCCCCGGCGAGCCGCTCGAACCGCCGCGCTTCGTCGCCCGCTACCTCAGCGCACCGCCCTACAGCCTCCCGCCCCTGTCTCTTATACACATCTCCGAGCCCACGAGACCGTACTAGATCTCGTATGCCGTCTTCTG
>NZ_JNWZ01000053.1 GCF_000716545.1 Kitasatospora phosalacinea | reverse complement strand
CCCCCGGACGCCCGTCCCGCCCCCGCCCGGGGCGGTCCGCGGGCGCCCCGGGCCACCCGGCGTCCCGGCCGCCCCCGCCGCGCTGGCAGAATTGACCCGTGATCGACGCACGACGGCTGCGGACCCTCCGGGCCGTGGCCGACCACCGGACGGTGACCGCCGCGGCGGCCGCGCTCTACCTCACCCCCTCCGCGGTCTCCCAGCAGCTCGCCGCCCTCGAACAGGAGACCGGCCACACCCTGCTGGTCCGGGCCGGCCGCGGCGTCCGGCTCACCGCCGCCGGGGAGATCCTGCTCACCCACGCCGACGCCGTCCTCGCCCAGCTCGAACGCGCCGAGGCCGACCTCGCCGCCTACGACTCCGGCTCCGCCGGCGAGGTCACCGTCGCCGCCTTCGCCACCGGCATCGCACTCGTCCTCGCCCCCGCCATCACCGCGCTCGCCGGAACCGCCCCCGACCTGCGGGTGCGCGTCCTCGACGCGGAGGGCGACGCCAGCCTGCCGATGCTGCTCGACGGGCGCGCCGACATCGCGGTCGCCGTCGAGTACCGCGGCGCCCCGCGCCCCGACGACCGCCGCCTCACCCGGCTGCCGCTGTACGCCGAGCCCTTCGACGCCGTCCTCCCGCTGCACCACCCGCTGGCCGCCGGGGCCGGCCCGGTCGCCGTCGCCGACCTCGCCGCCGAACCGTGGATCGGGCCCTACCCCGGCAACCCCTGCCACGACGTCGTCCTGCTCGCCTGCGAACACGCCGGCTTCCAGCCCCGGCTGGTGCACTCCTCCGACGACTTCCGCGCCGTCACCGCCCTCGCCTCGGCCGGCGCCGGCGTCGCCCTCGTCCCGCGCTCGGCCCTGCGCGGCACCGAACTCGCCGCCGTCGCCGTCCGCCCGGTCGACAGCCCCCTCGCCACCCGCCGCGTCTTCGCCGCCACCCGCGCGGGCGCCGAACTCCACCCGCTGATCAGCCCCGTCCTGACCGCCCTCGCCCAGGCCGCCGCCCACCTCGACCGCCCGTCCTGAAGCGGCGTCAGATCCACTGCCCCGACGAATAACCGATCGACGACACCCCCTCCCGCCTGTTAGCTTCCGTCCACGAACCGAACCGTGAACCGAACCGCCGGGGGGAGGCGCCGAGGTGGAGCAGCAGGAGCGGTCGCAGGAACAGCCGCCGGACCCGAGGGCCGTCGACTGGGCGCCGGAGCAGCGCGCCGAGCGGCGGGCCGCCCTGGTGGCGCGGATCCGGGCGGCGAACGCCGAGACGCTGGAGAGGCTGGCGGACTTGTGAGCACGCACGGCACCGACCACCTCGACGAGGACGACGTCGTCCACCTGCTGGGCGACGCCGCGGTGGTGCGCGAGCGCTCGCTGCTGCAGTCCGCCCTCGGCCGCCCGCGGGCCTCGGCCTTCGGCGCGGACGCCTACCCGGACGTGTGGTCCAAGGCGGTCGCGCTCGGCGAGTCCCTGTCCCGTAACCACCCCATGACGGACCGGAACAAGCGCACCACCTTCGAGTCGGTGCTGCTGTTCCTCGACTACAACGGGCAGCCGTACGCCGACCCGCACCCGGACGACGCCGTGGCCTTCGTGCTGCGGCTGGCCCAGGGCGGCTACGCGGGCCGGCTCGACGACGCGGCGGCCGACCTCCGCCGGATCCTCGGCGCGGACGCGGACGCGGGTGGGCCCGCGGGCGGCTGACGGCGCGCGCCCCCGGTCGGGGGCGGGGGAGGAGGCCGTCCGGGGCCGGCGCGAGCAGCCGCGCGGGCCGTCCCCGGGCGGGGCCGCGCCACACCGGCGCGAATCGGCCGATCCACCGGCGTCCTGACTGCTCAACACCCGTCCTGGCATATGCTGCCGGGTGGTCAGGGACGACCACCACCCACCCTCGTAGGAGTGCCCGATGAGCGATCACGAGACCGGCCGCAGCACGCCCCCGATCCCGATCGGCGTCATCGGCCTCGGAGACATCGCGCAGAAGGCCTACCTGCCGGTCCTCACCGCCCAGCCCGGTATCGACCTGCGCCTGATGACCCGCGACCGGGCCAAGCTCGACCGGATCGGCGACGCCCACCGGATCCCGTTCCGCACCACCGACCTGGGCGAACTGATCGACTCCGGCATCCGCGCCGCGTTCGTCCACGCCGCCACCGACCAGCACGTCCCGATCGTCGAGGAACTGCTCACCCGCGGCGTCGACGTGTACGTGGACAAGCCGCTCGCCTACGACCTCGCCGGCGCCCGCCGCCTGACCTCCCTCGCCGAGCACACCGGCCGCTCCCTGCTGGTCGGCTTCAACCGCCGCCACGCCCCCGGCTACCTGCTCGCCGCCGAACGCCCGCGCGACCTGATCGTCCTGCAGAAGCACCGCGAGGGCCTGCCCGAACGCGCCCGCACCCTGGTCTACGACGACTTCATCCACGTCGTCGACAGCCTGCGCTTCCTCGTCCCCGGCGAGATCGAGCACGTCGACGTCCGCTCCCGCACCCGCGACGGCCTGGTCGAACACCTCGTCCTCACCCTGGCCGGGCGCGGCTTCACCGCCCTCGGCATCATGAACCGGGTCTCCGGCTCCACCGAGGAGATCCTGGAAGTCTCCGGCGCCGACTCCAAGCGCGAGGTGCACAACCTCGCCGAGGTCATCGACCACCGCGGCCAGCCCACCGTCCGCCGCCGCGGCGACTGGGTCCCGGTCGCCCGCCAACGCGGCATCGAACAGGTCGTCCTGCACTTCCTCGACGCCCTCCGCGCCGGCAAGACGCTCGACGCCACCGACGCACTGCGCACCCACGAACTCTGCGAACTCATCGTCGAACGCATCGAGGCCGAAACGGCCTGACCGCGCACCCGGCCGCCGTCCGCCCGGCGCTCCGGCCCCGCCGACCGGATCGCGCCCGGTCCGCCGTCCCGACCCGCCGCGCGGCGGATCGGGACGGCGGAATCCGCAGGACCGGCGGCGGCCGGATCGGCTAGAGTGCCCACGGGGCCGCGACTGGCGCACGGGTGGAGCACCACCGGGGAGCGGCCGATCCACCGCTGCCGCGCGCCTGGGCGAACTCACCACGAACCCCAGGGAGTTGCCCCGTGTCGCAGACCCCCCGCCGCGCCCGCCTGATGGACGGCGCCGCCCTCGCCCGCCGCCTCACCGACTCCACCGCCGCCGCGGCCGCCGACCTCCACCGGCGCACCGGCACCGCCCCCTGCCTCGCCACCGTCCTGGTCGGCGAGGACCCGGCCTCCGTCACCTACGTCCGGATGAAGCGCGACCGCTGCGAGAAGACGGGCATCCGCTCCCGCCACGTCCAACTCCCCGCGACCACCGGCACCGGCCAACTCGTCGACACCATAGCCGAGTTGTCCGCCGACCCGGCCGTCCACGGCATCCTGCTCCAGCACCCGGCCGGCCCGCACGTCGACGAACGCGCCGCCTTCGAGGCCATCGACCCGGCCAAGGACGTCGACGGCGTCACCACCCACTCCTTCGCCGCGATGGGCTTCGGCCTCCCCGGCTTCGCCTCCTGCACCCCCGGCGGCATCATGCGCCTGCTCGACGAGTACCGGGTCGACCTGCGCGGCAAGCGCGCCGTCGTGGTCGGCCGCAGCGCGATCCTCGGCAAGCCCGCGGGCCTGCTGCTGCTCGGCCGCGACGCCACGGTCACCTACTGCCACTCCCGCACGACCGACCTCCCCTCCGTCCTCCGCGAGGCCGACGTCCTGGTCGCGGCCGTCGGCAAGCCCGAATTCATCCGCGGCGAGCACATCAAGCCCGGCGCGGTCGTCATCGACGCGGGCTACAACCCCGGCAACACCGGCGACGTCCACTTCGAGTCGGCCAGCGAACGCGCCGGTCTGATCACCCCCGTCCCGGGCGGCGTCGGCCCGATGACCATCGCCGTCCTGCTCGCCCAGACCGTCGAGGCGGCGACCCGCCAACTCGCCCCGGCCTGACGGCCCCCGGGCCGCCCGCGCGGCGCGCCCGCGTCCCCCGCCGGGGGCGGCCGGCCTCCGCCTGACCGCCCGTCAGCACCCGGGCCGAAAACGGGGAGCGCGCCGCCCGCCCCCGGCGCTACGTTGGCCGGATGCGCCTGACCAAGTACGCCCACGCCTGCGTCCGGATCGACTCGCCCGACGGCGAGCGGTCCGTCCTGATCGACCCTGGGTGCTGGACGGAGCCGGAGGCGTTCGACGGGGTCCGGGCGGTGCTCTACACGCACGCGCACGCCGACCACGTCGACGAGGACCGGCTGCTCGCCGCCCGCGCCGCCGACCCGGAGCTGGCGGTGTACACCCACCCGGAGCTCGCGGCCGAGATCGCCGCGCTCCCCGGTCTCACCGGTCCCGCGCCGGTCGCGGTCCGGGCGGGGGAGGCGTTCACGGCCGGCGGCTTCGCGGTGCGCGCGGTCGGCGGGCGGCACGCGGAGATCATCGACGAGTACCCGGACTGCGCGAACCTGGGCTACCTGGTCGAGGGCGTCTACCACCCGGGCGACTCCCTGCACGTCCCGCGCGGCCGGGACGAGGAGGTGCGCACCCTGCTGCTGCCCGCCGGCGGCCCCTGGCTCGGCCTGCGGCAGGCGATCGAGACGGTGCGGGCCGTCCGTCCGGAGCGCACCTTCCCGATCCACGACGCCCACCTGAGCGAGATCGGCACCGAGAACTTCGACGGCTGGATCGGCCGGGCGACCGAGACCCGCTACGCCCGGATCCCGCGCGGGGAGTCCGCCCTGCTCGGCTGAGACCGGCGCCGCGCCGGATGCCGGTGGACGCGGTCATCGGGTGTAGGTCATGCCCGGGTGGACGGAGTTCACCCGGATCCGGTCCACGCCCAGCTCCACCGCGCCGATCTTGGTCAGGCCGCGCACGCCCCACTTGGACGCGCCGTAGCCCGCGGTCAGCGCCAGGCCCATCAGGCCGGCCGCCGAGGAGATGTTCACCACCGAACCGCCGCCCGCCTCCCGCAGCGCCGGGACGACCGTCTTCATGCCGATGAACACACCGGTCAGGTTGGTGTCGAGCACCTTGCGGAAGTGCTCCACCGACTCGTCGGCCAGGAAGCTGCCGGTGGAGATGCCCGCGTTGTTCACCAGCCCGTGCACCGCCCCGAACTCGGCCTGCGCGTACGCCACCACGTCCGCCCAGTCCTGCTCCGAACCGACGTCGTGGTGGCGGTAGCGGGCCCGCTCGCCCAGCTCGGCGGCGGTGGCCGCGCCGTCCTCGTCCAGGACGTCGGTGATCAGCACGTTCGCCCCCGCCGCGACCGCCTGCTTCGCGGTCTCCGCGCCCAGCCCCCGGGCCCCGCCGGTGATGATGACGGTCTTGCCGGACAGCTCGCTCATGACTCGCTCCTCGGTGTTCGCGTGTCTCGTGGGCACCTTGCTTCCCCGCTCTGCCGCACTGCGCCTACCGCATCTACTGCACTGCACTGCACTGCACTGCGCTCACCGCACCGCACCGCACCGCACTACCGCTCCGCCGCCGCCACCGGTGCGGTCAGCAGACCGGTGCAGACGGAGACGAGGTCGGCGAGGTAGGCGCCGTCCCCGGTCAGGGTGGGCTCGCCCTCGGCGAGCTGCCGGGCGCGTTCGGCGAGCGCGGCCCCGATCAGGGTCAGCGCCAGGTCGATCCGCTCCAGCCGGACCGGTTCGGGGGCCAGCGGCACCAGCGGCGCCTCCAGCTCCAGGATCAGCCGCCAGTACAGGGTGCCCGCGAGCCCGGCGTGCGGACGCCGCTCCCGGACGCCGCTGCGGTGGCTGACCTGGGTGGAGATCCGCAGGCAGTCCCGGCCGCGCTCGGTGCGCAGCTCGGTGGCCTCCGCGCCGACCAGCGCCCCGAGCAGCTCGCCCAGCGAACGGCCCTCGGGCCGCGGCATCCGCTCGGCGAGCGCCCGCTCGGTGCGCCGCCGGCGCTCGGCCATCACCGCGTCCAGCAGGCCCTCGCGCGAACCGAAGTGGTACTGCACCGCGGACGGGTTCGCCTGCCCGGCCTGCCGCACCACCTCGCGCAACTGCGCCCCGTGCACGCCCTGCACCGCGAACAACCGTTCGGCGGAGCGGATCAGCAGCTCCCGGGCGGACCCGCCACCCGCCGAACCGCCCTCGGACCCCTCGCCCGCAGGGGTGCTCCGTGCACCCGTCGACTTCCTCGCCATGCCTCCACATTAATGATCGCCATTATTAATGTCGAACATTAGGCTGATCGGACGTTCCCGGCACCCGTCCGGGTGCCGCCTGGGAACTCGCTGGGAACCCCGGCGCGCGGCACGAGGAATCTCCAAGCCGCCGTTGCTAGCTTCGTGACGCATGATCGACTCGTCCCACCTGGCAGCCCGGTCACGCTCCCTGGCGCTCCACCTGCTGTCCCGGCTGAAACTCCGGCACCTCGCCTGGCCGCTGTTCGCCCTGGCGTTCTGGTACTACCTCTCCGTCTACGGCCTGCCGTACGCCAACGACGTCGTCTTCCTCTGGCTGATGGCCGCCCTGATCGCGGCCTCCGTGCACAGCGGCGGCCGCCGGGGCTGGCTGCACGTGCTGCGCGACTGGGTCCCCGTGATGGCCGTCGTCTGGGCGTACTCCCTGCTGCGCGGTTACGGGGCGCACACGCCGTGGCCCCCGCACTACGCCCCGCAGATCGCCTTCGACGAGGTGCTCGGCTTCGGCGAGACCTGGACCGTCCGGCTGCAGGAGTGGCTCTACCACCCCGGCGACCCGCAGTGGTACGACTACGCCGCCGTCGCCGTCTACATGTCGCACTTCTTCGCGGTGTTCGTGATCCTCGCCGTCCTGTGGAAGCGCGACCACGCCAGGTTCCGGCACTTCCTCGGCTGCTACCTGGCGATGACCGCGATCGGCTTCGCCACCTACGTGCTCTACCCCGCCGACCCGCCGTGGCTGGCCGGCCTGGAGCACCACATGCCGGCCGTCGACCGGGTGGTCAACACCGTGCTCAACGACAGCGGCCTGCCCCGGGCGGGCACCATCTTCGAGAACGGCAGCAAGTTCGCCAACGACGTCGCCGCGATGCCCTCGCTGCACGCCGCCTACCCGATGGTGATCGCGCTGTTCTTCTGGCCGGGGGCCGGCCGCAAGCTGCGCGTCCTGCTCGCCGCGTACCCCCTGGCGATGGCGTTCACGCTGGTCTACGGAGCCGAGCACTTCATCATCGACATCCTGGTCGGGTGGGCCTTCGCCTGGGCGATGGTCACCCTGGTCAACCGCTTCGTCGCCCGCCGCGCCGCGGCCCGGGCCCTGGAGGAGGCGGTCGAACCGGCCGCCGGACCGGCCGTCCCGGTCGGCTGAGGGCGGACGCTCCCCGCCCCGTGGGCCCAGGCCCCGACCCGGCAAGGTGGTGCCGGGCCGGGGCCTTCCGCTCCGCCCTCCCGGGGCCCGCCCCCGGCCGCCGGACGGGTCCGGTCCGGCCCCGGCGCGGGACGCCGGGGGGTCGCCCCGCGGATGCTGGGCGGACGCCCGGAAGTCCCTGGGCGTTCGCTGGGAACCGGACGTTCCGCGCGTCCGTGCTGGTGGGCCGCCCGGGTGAACCCGGCGGACGGGCGGACGGCGCCCTTCCCGACCGGGCCGGACGGGTGCGGTGAAGGCTTTGCCAATCCGTGGCGGAGTCTTGTTCCGCCCCCCGGTAGCGTCGTGCGGAACCCAGCAGGAGGACCCGCATCATGGCAGCACCCCACGCCCCGTCAGCGCCCGGCGCGCGCCCCCGACCCGCCGGCCGGCCGACGGCCCGATGATCTCCGGCCACGCCGCCGCATCCACCATGTGGGTGGTCCTGACCCCGCTGGGCGTACTGCTCTCCGGCCTCGGTCTGGCCTCCACGATCCGGATCCGACCCGGTGCCGACCGCCCCCGCGACTACCTGCTCGGCCCGCTGCTGATCGCCGCCGGCATCCTGGTCGCGGGCCTCGGACTCTGGCTGCTCTGAGGGACGCGGTGCCCGACCCCGCCGTCCGGGCCCTACCGGCCGCCCCGGTCGCCCTCGCCGCCCCGGCCGTCCTGCCCGTCCGCGAACCAGTGGCCGATGTTGGTCCAGTCGAACCCCGCCCGCCAGGCCGCCCGCCCCTCCGACCAGCCGACCAGGGCGCTCACCACCTTGGCGGGGGAGACGGTCAGGGTCCGGTAGTGCTCGGCGGGCACGCCGTCGCGGTACTCCAACTGGTAGACGCCGTTCTCCCGCAGGCGCACCTGCACGTACCAGTCGCCCGCCGGCTCGTCCGCGCCGAACCGCTCGACGATCAGGTGGGAGTCGCCGCGCTGCATGTTCGCCACCAGCCGGCCCAGGGCCGCCGCCCCGGGGTCGCGCATCGACAGTCCGCGCTCGGTCATCGCGTGAAGCATGGGTGGAGCATGCCGCACCCCACCGACAGCCGGCCCACCGGGGTGGCCGCAGGCCCGGGGGGCCCGGACGGGCCCGGCCGGAACGGGAGTTGACGACCGGTCGGCACCCGGGCGGTCGCGGGGGAGCGGCCCCCGCCCCGGGTGCGCCCGACGGGTCACCCGCCGCCCCGCCCCCGCTGCCGCGAGTCGTCGATCACCGCCCGGGACCAGTCCAACCCGTCCGCCCGGTAGGCCTCGTCCAGCAGCACCCGCTGCAGCCGGTCCCACACCCCGGCCTCCTGCCAGTCCCGCAGCCGGCGCCAGCACGTCATGCCCGACCCGAACCCCAACTCCTGCGGCAGCCACTCCCACTGGATCCCGGTGTGCAGCACGAACAGGATGCCCTGCAGGCAACCCCGGTCCTTCACGGACGGCCGCCCCAGACCCTGCCGCCGCACCGGCAACAGCGGTTCGATCCGTTCCCACAGCTCGTCCGACACCAACCACGGCGCTCTCTTCCCCACGCCCAGCCCAACGAGCCGCCGGCCGAACGGACATGGCCGGCCTCCGCCCCGGCCCCGCGCCCGGACCCGAATATTCCCTTCCGCCCGCCGGAAACTTGGTGATAGACAGTCGACCGTGCCCATCGATCTTGACTTCCCGGCCCTGCTGAGCCTGCTCGACGACCGCTCCGCGGCCTTCCGCGCCGCGCTGGCCGCCGCCCCCGCCCTCGACGCCGAGGTGCCCACCTGCCCCGGGTGGACGCTGCACGAGCTGGCCCAGCACCTCGGCCGGGGGCAGCGCTTCTGGGCCGAGATCGTCGCCGCGGGGCCCGCCGAGACGCCGCCGCCCCGCCCCGACGAGACCGCTCCGGCCGACCGCGAGGCCCTGATCGCCTGGCACGCCGCCTCCACCGACCTGCTGCTCGAAGCCCTCCGCGCGGCCGGCCCCGGCGCCCCCTGCTGGACGTGGTGGGGCCCCGCCCAGTCCCCGCAGGACAGCACGGCCGCCGCCCGCCGCCGCCTCCACGAGACGGCGGTCCACACCTACGACGCCCAGCTCGCGGCCGGCGTCCCCGCCGCCGTCCCGGCCGAGGTCGCGCTCGACGGCGTCGAGGAGTTCCTCCTCATCTGCTGCTCCACCACCGTCCCCTGGCCGCACGCCCCCGCCGTCCTCGCCTTCCGGGCCACCGACGGCCCCGCCTGGTACCTCGACCTCTCCCCGGCCGGCGTCCGCGCCACCCGCGCCACCGCCGCCGCCCCGGACGGCACCCTCCGCGGCACCGCCGCCGAACTGCTCGCCGTCCTGTACGGCCGCACCCCCATCGACGCCCTCCCCGTCGAGGGCGCCGCCGAGCCCTTCCACCAGCTCTACGCCTGGGACCCGGAAGCCTGACCGACCCCCGACGGCCCCGCCCCGGCGACGCGTTCACGGGCGAGGAGAGCGGAGCCACCGGCGCGGCCGGCGCGGCCCGCCGCTGGCTGGTGGACCCGCTGTGCGGGACGCTCAACTTCGCGGTGGGCACCCACCTGGTGGCCGTCAACGTCGCCCTGCGCGAGCACGGCCGGACGACCGCCGCCGCCGCGGACCCGTACACCGGCGAGACGTACTGGACCGACGGCACCGCCGCCCACCTGCGCCGCGACGGCCGCGACACCCCGCTCGCTCCGTCCGCCGACTCCCGCCTGGTCGACCTCAACCTCGACCCGCCCCACCCGAACGCCCCCGCGCTGCGCGTCGCCCGCCTGCTCACCGACCCCGACTTCGAGTCGGCCTTCCGCCCCCGGGTGGTGTCCACCACGCTCGCGGTGGCCTGGGTCGCGGCCGGCCGCCGCGCCGGGTACGTGACGGACGGCCGACTGGTCGACAGCGTCCACTTCACGGCCGGCATCGCGCTCTGCGAGGCCGCCGGGTGCACCGTCACCGACCTGCGCGGCGCACCGGTGCACAGCGGCGCCGGCGGCCTGATCGCCGCGGCCGACGCCGGGACGCACGCCCGCCTGCTCGACCTGGTCAGCCGCCAGGAGATCCGTCCCGTACGCCGGTAAGCCCGTCACGCGCCCTGGTGGCGGCCCCCGCCCCCCGGCCACGCTTGCACCGCGTCCGCACCCCGCGGGCCGCGACCGCCGAGCCGCCCGGAGGCCCGCATGGTGTTCCACAGCGACTACCCGCCCGTCGTCCCGCTCGACCGGCCGATCCACGAGGCCGTCCTGGGCGGCTGCGCGAGCGGCGAGCACGCCGAACGCCCGGCGCTGGTGGACGGGCTGACCGGCCGCAGCGTCAGCTACCGGGAGCTGGACGCGGGCAGCCGCCGCCTCGCCGCCGGCCTCGCCGAGGCGGGGGTGGCCAAGGGGGACGTGGTGGCGCTGCACAGCCCGAACTCGCTGGCCTACCCGCTGGCGTTCTTCGCCACGACCCGCACCGGGGCGACGGTCACCCCGGTCAGCCCGCTCGTCACCCCGGCCGAGTTCGCCGCCCGGCTGCGCGACTGCGCCGCCCGCTGGATCATCACCACCGCCGCGCTGCTGCCCGTGGCCCGCCTGGCCGCCGCCGGACACCCGGTCGCCGGGATCTTCCTCTGCGACGAGCCCGACGACCCCGGAGCGGCAGCGGCCCACCGCTCGCTCGCCGACCTGGCCGCCACCTCCGCCCCCGAGCCCGAGCCGGACCTCGACCCGGCCGTCGACCTGGCGGTGCTGCCGTACTCCAGCGGGACGACCGGCCGGCCCAAGGGCGTGATGCTCACCCACCGCGCGGTGTCCACCAACCTCGCCCAGGCCGACGCCGTGCTCGGCCCGCGCCCCGGCGAACGCGTCCTGGCGGTGCTGCCGTTCTCCCACGTCCACGGCCTCGTGGCCGTGCTCAACCGCTCGCTGCGGGCCCGCTGCACCGTTGTCGTGCTGCCCCGCTTCGACCTGGAGCAGTTCCTGACCGCCGTCCAGCGCCACCGCGTCGAGGCGCTGCACGTGGCCCCGCCGATCGTCCTGGCGCTGGCCAAGCACCCGCTGGTCGACCGCTTCGACCTGTCCTCCGTCCGCTACGTGCTGAGCGCCACCGCACCGCTGGACGCCGGCCCGGCCGCCGCCGCGGCCCGCCGCCTGGGCCTGCCGCACCTGCTGCAGGGCTACGGCATGACCGAGCTCTCCCCGCTCACCCACATCGTCCCGCCCGGCGAGCCGCACCCGCCGCTCGGCACCGTCGGCCGCCTCGCCCCCGGCACCGAACTGCGGATCCGCTCCCTGGACGGCCCGCCCCGCGACCTCGGCCCCGGCGAGGACGGCGAACTGCTGTTCCGCGGCCCGCAGGTGATGAAGGGCTACCTCGGCCGGGAGGCCGACACCGCCGCCGCCGTCGACCCGGACGGCTGGCTGCACACCGGGGACGTCGGCCACGTCGACGCCGACGGCTGGCTGTTCGTGGTCGACCGGGTGAAGGAGCTGATCGAGCGCGGGGGCCACCGGGTCGCCCCGGCCGAACTGGAGGCGCTGCTGCTCACCCACCCGGGCATCACCGACGCCGCCGTCATCGGCGTCGCCGACGCCCACGGCGCCGAGCACCCCAAGGCGTACGTGGTGCCCGCGTTCGGCTGCGAGCTGGCCGAGCAGGAGGTGGTCGAGTACGTGGCCCGCCGGGTCGCCCCGTACAAGAAGGTCCGCGAGGTGGAGTTCCTGGACGCGGTGCCGAAGTCCGCCACCGGCAAGGTCCTCCGCCGCGAACTGCGGGCCCGCGCGGCGGGGCGGGGCCGCGGCGCGTAGGGCCGGGGCCCGTGCTCACCGGCCGGAACCCCGCCGGGGCGGTCCGTGACCGGCAGTTGGGGGTCACGCTCTTGCCCGGACCGGCCCGAATCGAGCACACTCACGTATTCGGTCCGACGGCCCGCACGACCACCAGTCGCCAGCGCCCGGCGGGCCGTGCAGTCTGGTGGAAGCCGGAACGACCGGCGGAACCGGGGAAGGTACCGGGCAGGTGGCCAACTGAGCACGCACGGCTTCGAACGCAAGCCCGATCGCGACGCGGCGGGCGCCGCTCCCGCACGCCTGTCCGGGCACCGCCTGATCCCACTGGCCACCGCGCTGGTCCAGCAGGACGGCCGGATCCTGCACTGGAGCCAGGAGGCCGAGGCGCTCACCGGCTGGCCCGCCGAACAGGCCCTCGGCGCCCACCCGGTCCGGCTGCTGCTGCCCGAGCAGGACCGGGCCGCCGCCGAGGAGCTGTTCGACCGCCTGGTGGCCGGCCACGGCTGGTCCGGCACCCACCCGGTGCGCCGCCGTGACGGCTCCACCGTCGAGCTGGAGTTCCACACCTACCCGATCACCGACCCCGACGGCCGCACCCTGCTGCTGGCCACCGCCTCCGACACCGAGGCGCTGCACGAGGTCGAGTCCGACCTGGCCGTCCTGGACGGCTTCTTCGACCAGTCCCCGATCGGCCTGGCCGTCTACGACACCGAGCTGCGCTTCGTCCGGCTGAACGCGGCGCTGGCCCGGATCAACGGCCTCAGCGCCGAGCAGCACCTCGGCCGCCGGATCTCCGAGGTGCTGCCCGGCATCAACGCCGGCGAGATCGAGAACGTGATGCGGCAGGTGATCGCCACCGGCAAACCGGTGGTCGACGCCCGCTCGCACGGCCGCGTCCCCGGCGACCCGCGCCGCGACCGGGCCTGGTCGGCGTCCTACTTCCGGCTGGAGGACTCCACCGGCAAGGTGCTCGGCGTCTCCTCCTCCATCATCGACGTCACCGAGCGCTTCCAGGCCGAGGCCCGCGCCTCCCGCGCCCAGGAGCGGCTGACCCTGCTGGCCTCGGCCGGCGCCCGGATCGGCACCACCCTCGACCTCAAGCGCACCGCCGAGGAGATGGTCGAGGCGATCGTCCCGAAGTTCGCCGATTTCGCCACCGTCGACCTGCTGGAACCGGTGCTGCGCGGCGAGGAGCCCGCCCCGATCCAGCCCGAGCGGGCCATCCAGGTCCGCGCCGTCGCGGTCGGCGAGGCGTACGGCTCCGGACTGACCGGCGCCGCCGACGCCGTCGGCGGCACCACCGAGTACGGCCCGCACCGGATCTACACCCAGTGCCTGCGCAGCGGCCGCCCGCTGCTCAAGCCGCACGTGGACGAGGAGGTGCTGCGCGGCCTGGTCCCCGACCCCGACCGGGTCGCCCCCGGCATCGCCGCCGGCATCCACTCCTACCTGCTGGTGCCGCTGATCGCCCGCGGCATGGTGCTCGGCGGCGCCGAGTTCGTCCGCACCCGCAACCCCGAGCCGTTCGGCGCCGCCGACGTCTCGCTCGCCGAGGAGCTCGTCGCCCGCACCGCCCTGGCCATCGACAACGCCCGGCTCTACCGGCGCGAACGCGAGACCGCCCTCACCCTGCAGCGCAGCCTGCTGCCGCAGGAGATCCACCGCACCCTGGGCCTGGAGATCGCCCACCGCTACCTGCCCTCCAGCGTGGTCAGCGAGGTCGGCGGCGACTGGTTCGACGTCGTCCCGCTCTCCTGCGGACGCGTCGCCCTGGTGGTCGGCGACGTGATGGGCCACGGCATCCGGGCCGCCGCCACGATGGGCCAGCTGCGCACCGTCGCCCGCACCCTGGCCACCCTCGACCTGCCGCCCGAGCAGGTCCTCGGCCGGCTCGACGAGACCGCCTCCGCGATCGGCGAGGGCCAGTTCGCGACCTGCGTGTGCGCCGTGTACGACCCCGTCGACCGCAGCGTGGTGGTCTGCTCGGCCGGCCACCTGCCGCCCGTGCGGGTCGACCCCGACGGCACCGCGCACGTCGTCGGCCTGCCGCCCGGCGTCCCGCTCGGCATCGGCGGCGGCGCCTTCGAGTCCGTCGAGTTCACCCTGCCCCCCGGCGCCACCTTCGCGCTCTACACCGACGGCCTGGTCGAACGCCGCGGCCGCGACCTCGACGAGGGCATCGACCTGCTCGCCCGCACCCTCGCCACCCCCGGCCGCACCCTGGAGGAGAGCTGCGACGCCGCGCTCTCCGCCCTGGTCACCGCCGGCACCGAGGACGACATCGCCATGATCATGGCCCGCGTCCTGCCCGTCCCCGCCGACCGGATCGCCACCCTGCTGCTGCCCAGCGAGGGCCCGCTGCCCTCCCGCGCCCGCCGCTTCACCCGCGCCACCCTGGACGCCTGGGGCCTGTCCGCCCTCACCGACTACGCCGAACTCGTGGTCAGCGAGCTCGTCACCAACGCGCTGCTGCACGCCGACGCCCCGCGCCGGCTGCGGATATTCCGCGACCGCACCCTCACTCTGGAGGTCTCCGACGCCGGCGGCCAGCCGCCCCGGCTGCGCAGCTCCGCCGAGGAGGACGAGGGCGGCCGCGGCATCCACCTGGTCAGCGAACTCGCGCACCGCTGGGGGAGCCGCCCCACCAAGCACGGCAAGGTGGTCTGGGCGGAGATCGAACTCCCGTACCGGGCGGGCTGACACCCGCCCGGGCGCGACCGCTCGCCCGGGACGCCGCGCTGACGGAGAGTCGGAGCAACCACGCCGTCGACCGGAAGGCCCGCCGTGCACCCCCGACTCCTCGCCGCCATCGGCCTGCTCGTCCTCACCGCCGGCGCGGCCGCCCTCGCCCCGGCCACCGCCGACGAGCCCGACCCGTCGCCCACCCCGTCACTGTCGCCCTCGCCCGCCCTGTCGCCCGCCCCGTCGCCGTCGCCGTCACTGTCGCCCTCGCCGTCGCCCGTCCCGTCACCGACCGGGACCGGACAGCCCGCCGGGAGCACGCCGCCGACCGCCCCGACCGCCCCGACCGCCATCGAGATCACCGGGGCCGCCATCGACCCGAAGGTCCCCAGCCGGGTCCGGGTCACCCTCGCCTACACCTGCGCGCCCACCGACCAGCCCCGCTCGCTGAACACCTCGGTCGAGCAGAGCGACCCCGAGGACCCCGCCACCATCGCCTTCGGTGCCACCCGCACCTCGCCGACCCTGGTCGTCTGCGACGGCACCCCGCAGACCCAGGACGTCACCGTCCAGTCCAAGACCAGCAACTGGCTCACCGGCCCCGACTCGGTGGTGATCACCACGCTCACCGACCTCGGCGCCACCCCGCCCGCCGCCGCCGACGCCCGCCGGATCCCGCTCGACCTGCCGCCCGCCCGCTGACCCGGCGTCAACCGACCGGCCCCCGTCCCCGGCGCGTCGCCCGCCCGCCGCCGCCCGCGCCTCCGAGACTGGACGCCGGACGGAAGGGACTCCCGCATGGCCACCCAGCCCACGACAGCCGGCACCCAGGCCCCCGAGGTGCGCCGCTGGCGGGCCCTCGCGGTATGCCTGGTCGCCGGGTTCATGACCCTGCTCGACGTGTCGATCGTCAACGTCGCCCTGCCGTCCGTGCGCAGCGGACTGCACATGTCCGAAGCCGGACTCCAATGGGTGCTCTCCGGCTACTCGCTGGCCTTCGGACTCGTTCTGGTCCCGGCCGGGCGGCTCGGCGACGCGATCGGCCGCCGCCCGGTCTTCCTGGCCGGCCTCGCCCTGTTCACCGCCACCAGCGCGCTGGCCGGCGCCGCCCAGGGCGAGACCTGGCTGGTCGTCGCCCGGCTGCTGCAGGGCATGTCCGGCGGGCTGCTCGTCCCGCAGGTCTCCGGCTTCATCCAGCAGCTCTTCCGCGGCGACGAACGGGCCCGCGCCTTCGGCCTGCTCGGCACCACCATCGGCTTCTCCACCGCCGTCGGCCCGCTGCTCGGGGGCCTGCTGATCGCCGCGTTCGGCACCGCCGAGGGCTGGCGCTGGGTGTTCTACGTCAACCTCCCGATCGGCATCGCCGCCCTCCCCTTCGCCCACCGGCTGCTGCCCGCGCCCACCCCCGACACCTGCGCCCGCCGCGACTTCGACCCGGTCGGCGTGCTGCTGCTCGGCGCCGGCACCGTCCTGCTGCTGCTCCCGCTGGTCCAGGCGCAGTGGCACGACGCCCGCAAGTGGCTGCTGCTGGCGAGCTCCGCGCTCGTCCTGACCGCCTTCGCCCGGTGGGAGCGCCACTACGCCGGGCGGCGCGAACCGCTCGTCCACCCGGAGCTGTTCGGCACCCGCTCCTTCACCGGCGGCGCGCTGGTCTCCCTGCTCTACTTCGCCGGGTTCACCGCGGTCTTCTTCGTCTTCACCCTCTACCTGCAGTCCGGCCGCCACTACAGCGCCCTCCAGGCGGGCCTGGCCATCACCCCCTTCGCGCTGGCCTCCGCGGTCGCCTCCACCGTCGGCGGCCGCCTGGTCACCCGTTACGGCCGCCGGCTGATCACCGCCGGCCTCACCACCGTCGCCGTCGGCCTCGCCCTGGCCGCCCTCGCCGTCCACCTCTTCGACGGCCCCGAGGTCGGCTGGGCCACCGCCCTCCCGCTCCTGCTGGCCGGCCTCGGCAGCGGCCTGGTCGTCTCCCCGAACCAGGCGCTCACCCTCAACGACGTCCCCGTCTCCCGCGCCGGCTCCGCCGGAGGCGTCCTGCAGACCGCCCAGCGCATCGGCTCCGCCGCCGGCATCGCCACCGTCGGAGCCACCTTCTTCTCCCACCTGCACACCCCCGCGGACTACCCCGCCGCCTTCCAGCTCAGCCTCGCCGTCGTCCTCGTCTTCGTCCTGCTCGCCCTGCTGGCCGCGGCCCGCCACTGAAGCACCGTCAGGGAGCTGGGGAGAGCCCCGACAGGGGCCCGGGTCCCGCCGTTCCCGGGCCCCTGATGTCGCCTCCCGACGTCCTCTCCGGGCCCTACAGCCCCGCGACCCCCCGCACCGCGACCCGCAGCGCCGCCACCGGGTCCCCGACCGGGCTGCTCGCGCGCCAGCCGACGAAGCCGTCCGGGCGGACCAGCGCCGCGCCGCCCTCGCGCAGCCCGTAGACGGCGGGCCAGCCGCTCGGACCGGCGGGGCGGGGCCCGGCCGCGGGGGCGTCGGGGACGGGCTCGGGGACGAGGTCCCCGCCCTCGCCGACCAGCAGGCACCTGATCGGCACCCCCGTCTGCTCGGCCACCGCCCGCGCCGCCTCCGGCCACTGACCGCCGCCCGCCGCGGGCGCCAGCAGCACCGGCTCGCGCTCGAACAGGTCCAGGGTGGAGATCCGGGCGCCCTCGCGGTCGCGCAGCCACAGGTGCGGGGCCCGGGTGCCGACCTCCCCGGTCGCGGCGAAGCGCTCCGGGACGACCCCGGCGGTGGCGTCCGCGCCGACCAGCGCGCCCTCGGTGTAGCGGTAGCCGAGCGCCACCGCCAGGACGTTGGTGCGCGGCCCGCCGACCGGCGCCGCGTCGAAGCCGGGGTGCTGGTGCTCCACCGAGCGGGCCGCGGCCCGGGCCGCGGTCTGCACGGCGACCGGCCGCCGCTCCGTCCCGTACGACTCCAGCAGGCGCGGCCCGCCCCAGCCGCCGAGGAGGGCGGCCAGCTTCCAGGCCAGGTTGTGCGCGTCCTGGATGCCGGTGTTGGAGCCGAACGCCCCGGTGGGCGGCATCTCGTGGGCGGAGTCGCCGCACAGCAGGACCCGCCCGGCCGCGTACCGGTCGGCGACCCGTTCGGCGGCGTGCCAGGGCGCCCGGCCGGTGATCTCCACGTCCAAGTCGGGGACGCCGGCCGCGGCCCGGATGTGCGCCGTGCACCTGGCGTCGGTGAAGTCCTCGACGCGCTCGCCGCGCTCGGGGTGCCAGGGCAGGTGGAAGACCCACTGCTCCTGGTTGTCGACGGGCAGCAGCGCGCCCGCGCCGGCCGGGTCGGTCAGGTAGCAGGCGATGAACAGCCGGTCGCCGACCACCTCGGCGAGCCGCTTGGCCCGGAAGGTGACCGAGACGTTGTGGAACAGGTCGCCGCGCCCCGACTGCCCGATGCCCAGGCGCTCCCGGACGGGGCTGCGCGGCCCGTCCGCGGCGACCAGGTAGTCGGCCCGGACCTGGCGCTCCTCGCCGGTGGCCCGGTCGAGCAGCAGCGCCGTCACCCCGTCGGCGTCCTGCTCGAAGGAGAGCAGCTCGGTGTTGAAGCGGATGTCGCCGCGCCGGGCGGCGTGCCGCAGCAGCACCGGTTCGAGGTCGTTCTGGCTGCACAGGCACCACCCGGACGGGCTGAACCTGGCCAGGCCGCCGCCCGGGTCGATCTCCCGGAACAGCCACTCCTGCTCGCCGCCGGAGAGCGTCTCGGCCTGCAGGATGCCGTGGTTGCCGGCCAGCACCGACGCGGCGGCCCGGATGTCGTCCTCCACCCCGGCGACCCGGAACAGTTCCATGGTGCGGAGGTTGTTGCCCCGGCCGCGGGGGTGCCGGGAGGTCTCGGCGTGCCGCTCCACCAGCAGGTGGGGGACGCCGAGCCGACCGAGGAAAAGCGAGGCCGACAGCCCCACCAGCGAACCGCCCGCGATCAGGACCGGAACCCGGTCCGCCATCTGTGTGTTCATCAACTCTGCTCCATCCGTGCCGGGCGCGGTGCGCGCCAGAGCTGACATCCATCCCCCGTCCCTGACGGCCACTCAGGGTGCTTCGCCCGGATGGCCCCGAAGTCTCGCGCGGGGCCCGCCGCAAGCTGACGATCGAGGGCGAACCATCGCCCGTCCGCCGAGCGTCCCGGCCGTCACCGGCCGGGGCCCGCCACCGGCGGAGGGCCAGGTGCAGACGAACCGCGAACCGACGACAGGAATCCGCCACCATGACCCTGCTCTCCGCCCCCGAGGAGACCACCACCACCGCCGCCGCCCGCCCCACCCCGGGCCGGCTCCGCGTCATCCTGATGCTGGAGGTCTACGAGGGTGCCCAGGACCGCTTCCTGGAGGCGTACGAACTGCTGCGCTACCAGGTCTCGGCCGTCCCCGGCCACGTCAGCGACCAGCTCTGCCAGTCCATCGACGACCCGTCCCGCTGGCTGATCACCAGCGAGTGGGAGAGCGCCGAACCGTTCCTGGCCTGGGTGGACAGCCCCGCCCACCGCGAGATGGTCAAGCCGATGCACGGCTGCGTCCGCGACAACCGCTCGCTGCGCTACACCGTGCTGCGCGAGACCCACGGCACCACCGCCACCGACACCACCGCCCCGCCGCTGCGCCCCGGCGAGCACCACCCCGGCGTGGCCGGCACCCCCCGCCCCGGCCCGGACGGCGTGGTCCGGCACGCGCTCAGCTTCACCGTCGAGCCCGGCGCCGAGGCCAAGGCCGCCGAGCTGCTGGCCGGCTACCGCTCCCCGCAGGCCCGGGTCGACGACACCACCCGTCTGCTGCGCACCTCGCTGTTCATGCGGGGCAACCGGGTGGTGCGCTGCGTCGAGGTGGCCGGCGACCTGACCGCCGCGCTGCGGCACGTCGCCCGGCAGCCCGAGGTGCGGGCCGTCGAGGAGGCGATCAACCCGTACCTGGAGGAGGACCGCGACCTGGACGACCCGCTGTCCGCCCGCGACTTCTTCCAGCGCGCCGCGCTGCCCGCCGCCCACCACCACGCCGCCCTGAAGACCGGCCCGGTGCAGCGCCACGCCTACCTGTACCCCGTCCGCCCGGGCGCCGGCGCGGCCCTCGCCGAGCTGCTCTCCGAGGAGGACGAGCACGCCGCCGCCGACCCCGGCAGCCCGCTGGTGCGCGCCACCGTCTACCGGCACGACGACCTGGTGGTCCGGCTGGTCGACCTGCTCGGCGACCCCGCCGACGACCCGGCCGCCGCCCTGGGCCTGGCCGGCCCGCGCTCCGCCGCCGTCCTCGGCAAGCTCGCCGGCCCCGCCGAGCGGACCCCCGACGGCCTGCGCCGCCTGCTCGCCGAGTGCGCGATGACCCTCGTCACCGACCGCAGCTCGGCCGAGGACTGACCCTTCCCGTCCCCCCCCCGTACGCCCACCCAACCCCCGCCACGAGAGGAAGTCCACCGTGACCACCGAGATGCCACGCATCATCCACGTCGACGACGCGCCCCCCAACCGCAAGCGCGGCGGTGACCTGCGGGCCATGCTCACCCCGCCGGCGGTCGGCGCGACCAGCGGATTCATGGGAGTGGCGATCGTCGAACCGGGCGACCGGATCGGCGAGCACTACCACCCGTACTCCGAGGAGTTCGTGTTCGTGATCTCCGGCGAGCTGGAGGTCGACCTGGACGGCGTGCCGCAGCGCCTGCGGCCCGACGAGGGACTGATGATCCCGATCGGGATGCGGCACCGCTTCCGCAACGTCGGCAGCACCGAGGCCCGGATGGTCTTCCACCTCGGGCCGCTCGCCCCGCGCCCCGAACTCGGCCACGTCGACACCGAGGAGAGCGCCGCCGAGGCGGGCCCGCCGGAACCGGCCGGGGCGGCCTCGTGACGCGCCGGGTCGCGGTGACCGGGATCGGCGTGGTCGCCCCCGGCGGCATCGGCGTCCCCCGGTTCTGGTCGCTGCTCACCGAGGGCCGCACCGCCACCCGCGGCATCACCCTGTTCGACCCGGAGGGCTTCCGCTCCCGGATCGCCGCCGAGTGCGACTTCGACCCCGCCGCGCACGGCCTCACCCCCGAACAGGTCGACCGCAACGACAGGTACGTGCAGTTCGCGCTGGTCGCCACCGCCGAGGCGGTCGCCGACGCCGGGCTCGACCCCGAACGCGAGGACCCCTGGCGGATCGGCGTCTCGCTCGGCACCGCCGTCGGCGGCACCACCCGGCTGGAACGCGACTACGTGCTGGTCAGCAGCCGCGGCGAGCACTGGGGCGTCGACCACCGGCCCGCGCGGCCGCACCTGGAACGGGCGTTCTCGCCCTCCACCCTGGCCTCCGCCGTCGCCGAACAGGTCGGCGCCCACGGCCCCGTGCAGACCGTCTCCACCGGCTGCACCTCCGGCCTGGACGCCGTCGGCTACGCCGCGCTCGCCATCGAGGAGGGCCGCGCCGACGTGGTCCTCGCCGGAGCCTGCGACTCGCCGATCTCCCCGATCACCGTCGCCTGCTTCGACGCGATCAAGGCCACCTCGGCCCGCAACGACGACGCCGAGCACGCCTCCCGCCCCTTCGACGCCGGCCGCGACGGCTTCGTCCTCGGCGAGGGCGGCGCCGTCCTGGTGCTGGAGGAGTGGGAGCACGCCCGGCGGCGCGGCGCCCGGATCTACGCCGAACTCGGCGGCTTCGCCACCTTCGGCAACGCCTACCACATGACCGGCCTCACCCAGGACGGCCTGGAGATGTCCCGGGCCATCGACCGGGCCCTGGAGCACGCCCGGATCAACGGCGAGGACGTCGACTACGTCAACGCGCACGGCTCCGGCACCAAGCAGAACGACCGGCACGAGACCGCCGCCGTCAAGCGCTCCCTCGGCGAGCACGCCCGGCGCACCCCGATGAGCTCCATCAAGTCGATGGTCGGGCACTCGCTCGGCGCGATCGGCGCCATCGAACTCGTCGCCTGCACCCTGGCCCTGCACCACGGCGTCGTCCCGCCCACCGCCAACTACACCGAGCGCGACCCCGAGTGCGACCTGGACTACGTCCCCCGCACCGCCCGCCAACTGTCGCTGCGCCACGTGCTGTCGGTGGGCAGCGGGTTCGGCGGCTTCCAGTCCGCGGTGGTGCTGAGCAAAGTGGAGGCGGCCGCATGAACGAGCGCTGCGCGGTGATCACCGGGATCGGCGTGGTCGCCCCCAACGGCATCGGCGCCGACGACTACTGGAAGGCGCTGAGCGAGGGCCGCTCGGCGCTCGCCCCGATCGACCGGGAGGGCTGCGAGCACCTGCCGCTCAAGGTCGCCGGCCTGGTGCGCGGCTTCGACGCCGAGCAGTACGTCGAGGCCCGCTACCTGGTCCAGACCGACCGGTTCACGCACTTCGCGATGGCCGCCGCCGAACTCGCCATGGCCGACGCCGACCTGGCCGACCACCCCGACGACCCGTTCGGCGTCGCCGTGGTCACCGCGGCCGGCTCCGGCGGCGGCGAGTTCGGCCAGCGCGAACTGCAGCACCTGTGGGCCGAGGGGCCGCACCACGTCGGCCCCTACCAGTCGATCGCCTGGTTCTACGCCGCCTCCACCGGCCAGATCTCCATCCGCGGCGGCTTCAAGGGCCCCTGCGGCGTGGTCGCCTCCGACGAGGCCGGCGGCCTCGACGCGCTCGCCCACGCCGCCCGGGCCGTCGCCCGCGGCACCGACGCCGTCCTGGCCGGCGCCGCCGAAGCACCCATCGCCCCCTACTCGATGGTCTGCCAACTCGGCTACCCCGGGCTCTCCACCGCGGAGGACCCCGAACGCGCCTACCGCCCGTTCGGCAGCGACGCGGTCGGGTTCGTCCCCGCCGAGGGCGGCGCGATGTTCGTCGTCGAGGACGAGCACACCGCCCGGCTGCGCGGCGCCCGCCCGCGGGCCCGGATCGCCGGCCACAGCGCGACCTTCACCGGCGCGGCCCGCTGGGCCGAGAGCCGCGGAGGACTCGCCCGCGCCGTCCGTGACGCCCTCGCCCAGGCGCGCTGCGCCCCCGACGAGGTCGACGTGGTCTTCGCCGACGCCCTCGGCGTCCCCGAGGCCGACCGGGCCGAGGCGCTCGCCCTCGCCGACGTCCTCGGCGAGCACGCCGAACGCGTCCCCGTCACCGCCCCCAAGGCCGGCCTCGGCCGCGCCCACTGCGGCGCCCCCGCCCTGGACGTGGCCGCCGCCGTGCTCGCCCTCGAACACGGCCTGGTCCCACCCACCCCGCACACCACGGACAGCCCGCACGGCCTCGACCTGGTCACCGGCCGCCCGCGCGCCGCCGAACTGCGCACCGCCCTGGTGCTCAGCCGCGGCCTGATGGGCTCCAACTCCGCCCTGGTGCTGCGCCACCCCTGACCCACCCCGACCCACCCCGACTCCAAGGAGCACGACATGGCCTCCGAGATCACCTACGAGGAACTCGCCACCCTGATCAAGACCCGGGCCGGCGTCGCGGTCACCGTCGACGAGCTCGCCGACCCCGGCTGCATGTTCCTCGACCTGGGCGTCGACTCGCTCGGCGTGCTCGGCGTCCTCGCCGACGTGGAGAACCGCTACGGCGTCTCCATCGACTCCTCCGACCTGCTCGGCCGCCCCGTCGCCGAGTTCATGCAGACCGTCAACTCCTCCGTGAAGGCTGGTGCCTGAGATGCCCGGACACACCGACAACACGATCGTCATCAACGCCCCCCTCGACCTGGTCTGGGACGTCACCAACGACCTGGAGAACTGGCCCCAGCTGTTCAGCGAGTACGCCGCCGTCGAGGTCCTCGACCGGCAGGGCCAGCTGGTCCGCTTCCGGCTCACCATGCACCCCGACGAGAACGGCCAGGTCTGGAGCTGGGTCTCCGAGCGCGAGGCCGACCGCGACAAGCTCACCGTCCGGGCCCGCCGGGTCGAACCCGGCCCGTTCGAGTTCATGGAGATCCGCTGGGAGTACGAGGAGGTGCCGCAGGGCACCAGCATGCGCTGGATCCAGGACTTCGCGATGAAGCCCACCGCCCCCGTCGACGACCAGGGCATGACCGACCGGATCAACCAGAACTCCAAGGTCCAGATGGACCTGATCCGCGCCAAGGTCGAGCACCGTGCCGGAGCGGCCCGGTGAACGACGTGCACCGCGCCCTGATCGTCGCCCGGATGAAGCCCGGCACCGCCGACCACATCGCCGGCGTCTTCGCCGACTCCGACCGCGGCGCCCTGCCCGGCCTGATCGGCGTCACCGGCCGCAGCCTGTTCCAGTTCGGCGACGTCTACCTGCACCTCATCGAGTCCGAGCGCCCCGCCGGACCGGAGGTCGCCAAGTACGCCCAGCACCCCGAGTTCCGCGACGTCAGCGAACGCCTCGCGGTCTACGTCGACGCCTACGACCCGACGACCTGGCGCAGCCCCAAGGACGCCATGGCGCACGAGTTCTACCGCTGGGAACGCTGAACGCAACGGAGGGGCCGTCCGGAGTTCCGGACGGCCCCTCCGTGCGTGCCGTTACGCCACCGTGCAGGAGAAGGCGTGCAGGTACGGGTTGACCGGGGCGACCGCGTCCAGGACCAGGCCCGACTCGGCGATCAGGGCGGTCAGGCTGCCCAGGGTGTGCTTGGCGCCGCCGACGTTCAGCAGCAGCAGCAGGTCCATCGCGGTGGTGAACCGCATCGAGGGGGAGTCGTCCACCAGGTTCTCCACGATCACCACCCGGGCCCCCGGCCGGGCCACCTCGCGCAGGTTGCGCAGCGTCCGGCGGGTGGAGTCGTCGTCCCACTCCAGGATGTTCTTCACCAGGTACAGGTCGGCCTGCACCGGCACGGCGGTGCGGCAGTCACCCGGCACCAGCCGGGCCCGCCCGGCCAGCGGGCCGCCGGGCAGCAGCCGCGGGTCCGCGTGCTCCACCACCTTCGGCAGGTCCAGCAGGGTGCCGTGCAGGCCGGGGTGGCGTTCCATCAGCTCGGCCAGCACCTGGCCCTGCCCGCCGCCGATGTCGGCCACCGAGGAGACGCCCGTCAGGTCCAGGAAGTCGGCCAGGTCCTGCGCGGACTGCCGGCTGGACTGGGTCATCGCCCGGTTGAACAGCGCCGCGGACTCCGGCGCGTCGTCGTGCAGGTAGTGGAAGAACTCCTTGCCGAAGGCGTCGCCGAACACGCTGCGCCCGGTGCGCACCGCGTCGTCCAGCCGGGACCAGGACTGCCACGTCCACGGCTCGGTGCACCACAGCGCGATGTCGCGCAGGCTGCCCGGCTCGTCGGAGCGCAGCAGGCGCGACAGCTGGGTGTGCCGGTAGCGGCCGTCGGCGTCCTCGGCGAACACCTCGTAGCAGGCCAGCGCGCGCAGCAGGCGCCGCAGCGGGCCGGGCTCGACGCCCAGCCGCTCGGCCAACCGCTCGGCGGAGGCGGGCTCCTCGTCCAGCGCGTCGGGCAGCCGCAGGCTGGCGGCGGCGCGGACGGCGCCCGCGCAGGCGGCGCCGAACACCAGCTCGCGCAGCAGCATCGCGGGCGGGACGGCCCCGGCCGTCGGGTCGGGCGGGAGGACGGTGCTCGGCGGGGCGGTCGTGCTGGTCGGGGCGGAGGTCATGGGCGTGGCCTTTCGTCGGAGATCGGAGATCGGAGATCGGAGGTCGCGGGGACCGTGGGGACCGCGGGGACCGCGGAGATCGGGGGGACGCGTCCGGCGGGGCGTCAGCAGTGGCCGGCGGGCTCGGAGGCGTCGCAGGCGTTGTCGGCGAACGTGTTGCCGGTGCCGTGCGGGTCCCGGTCGGCGAGGTCGGCGGGCAGGTTCCGGCGCAGCGCGTTGCCGGTGACGGTGGCCCGGGCGTTGGGCGCGCCGACCGCGCTCGGGTACAGCACGATGCCGCCGGACATCGGCGACGTCCCGCTGTGGTCGGAGACCTGGTTGCCGGAGACGGTGACGTCCTCGGTGCCGGTCAGCAGGATGCCGGTGCCCTGGACGGAGTCGAGCCGGGGGATGGGCGGGCAGTAGCGGTTGTTGGCCCGCACCACGTTGTCCCGGACGGTCAGCGCCCCGGCGCGCGGCACCCCGTCGTCGCCGACCACGAACACGCCGCCGCAGTTCCCGAACGCCAGGTTGGCCTCCACCGTCAGGTCGCGGACCCGGCGGAGCTGCAGCCCGATCCGGTTGCCGGTCAGCCGGTTCTCGGACACCACGGTGCCCCGGGTCTCCAGCGCGCCGCCCTTGCGGTCGTACCAGTTGGCGACGAAGATCCCGGCCTGGCCGTTGTCCCTGGCCTCGTTGTCGGTCAGCACGGTACGTGTCGACATCTCGACACTGATGCCCTGTCGGCCGTTGTCGTGCACGGCCACTCGGCGCACCGTCAGCCGGTCGGTGACCGCCGCGCCGATGCCGTTGCGCGGGAAGCCCGACACCGTCAGCGACTCCACCACCGCCCCCGACAGCGTCCGCACCGGCACGCCCCGCTCGTCCGCGCTGCCCGCCACGCAGATGCCGTCACCGGCCCGCGCGCAGCTGCCGCGGTCGGCCGGATCGGGCAGCAGGACGGTGCCGGAGCCCTGCCCGCGCAGGGTCACGCCGTCGGTGGCGAGGGTCACGCTGCCCGGGTAGCGGCCGGCGGCGAGCTCCACCACGTCGCCCGGGGCGGCCGCGTCCAGCGCGGCCTGCACGGAGGCACCGGGCGGGACCCGATGGACGGTCGGACCGGTGGGGGCGGCCGCCGCCGGGGCGGCGGCCAGCGCGGCGGGCACCGAGGCGGCGCAGGACAGCAGGACGGCGGCGACCCGCACCAGCGGGCGCGTCGGGGCGAGGAGAGGAGTCATCGAAGAGGAGCCGGCTTCCGGAAGTGGCGGTCGCGGACGGCATGGGCACATCCGCCGCCTCGAAGCTAAGGTCGCGCCCCCGCTCCGGCCAGCCGGGTTCGCGCACACGGGTTGCGACGGCCGCCGACCGGGTGGCGGGTGCCCGAAACCGGGGTAGGAACCACCCGTACACCCGATCGGGGGGCTCTGCGGCCGGGCACCGAGCCCGTACCGGCGGCCCGAACCACTATGGATCCATGGACACCCACAGTGGACGAACCGCCGAGCGGACCGAACTCCGGACCGCCGAACCGCACCCCGATGGCTCCGGCCGCACCGACCTCCTCCCCGACGAGGCCGCGGATCCCTTCGCCGAAGCCCTCGCCGAAGCCCTCGCCGAACCGTCCGGCCTCGACACCGGACCGGACGGCGCGGACGACCCCGGCTGGGACTACGAGGACGTCATCCTCCGGTCCGTCAACTGAACGCCCGCACCGCGGTGGAAGGCCCGCGGCACGACGGCGCCCGCGCGCTCGTACCTGCTGAGCGCGCGGGCGCCTCCACGTGCGGGGCGGGTCAGTAGCGGTAGGCCCGCACCACCACCGGGATCAGGTGCGTCTCCCGCACCTTGCTGAACACCACCGGGTTCGCGGTCGCGCCCGCCGCCAGGTTCTCCACGCCGACCGCCTGGCTGTCCACGCTCTTGCCGCTGCTGTCGGTGAAGTCGACCTGGATCGCGTAGGAGCGGGTGTCCAGGGTGCTGTTGGTGACCGTGACCGTCGCCGCGTTCAGGTCGCCGGAGACCGAGTTCGGCACGCCGGTCAGCGTCACGTCCGTCGTCCCGTTGCCCGAGCCCGGGGCCTCGCCCGTCGTCGGGGCGTTCGCCAGCACCTCCTGCGCCTTCGTCCGGGTGGCCTGGAGCTGGGCGTTCGCCGAGGCCTCGAACGAGGCGGCGCGCTCCGAGGCGGAGGCCTTCGCCGCCGACACCGAGGCCAGTGCCGACTCGTGCGCCGAGGCGAAGGCGGACGGCGGCTCGCCCGAGAAGCTCGCCGTCTCCGGCGCCCCGACCGTGAACGTCGACATCGCCGCCTGCACCGGGTTCTCACCCGAGGTGCCGCCGCAGGCCGCGACCACCGTGATCCCGGCGACCACCCCGGCCACCGCCAGCGACACCCGCAGGCGGCGCCGCACCGGGCGCCGCTCCGACCGCCTCGGCGGCCCCACCGGCCCCTGCCGGACCAACCCCCGGCCCGAACCGCCCCGCTCCGCGTCTCGCATCGCGCACCCTTTCGTTCAGAACCGCGCCGGGCCCGTGCCCGCCGCGGTCGTTCCGGCAGGCCCACGGCCCGCGTCCGGACACGGCGCGACCTGACGTCCGCCTCCGCCCTACGCCCCCATCGTCGGAGCCCGGCGCCACCCGGGGCCAGCGGCGCTGCGCCATTGGGGGGAGCCCGACGGGTCGTCAGATCGGCGGCGCGGGCACCGAGATACGTGTGGCGGGTGCGCACTGCCCGGCCCGCCCGGTTCCGGTCCTGGGTTCGGTTCCCGGGTGCCCGCAGGCCGCCGCCGGGGCGATCACCGCCGTGTCCGGCTACGGCCCGGGCGCGGATCGCCCCGTCCGAGGGGGGACCCGGCAGGACACCGACCGGCTGGTGGCGGGCCTGGCGGGCCTGGCGGGCCTGGGGGACCACTCGTGACCGGGGCTCAGCGGTGGGCGTGCTCCTGGGCGAGCTCCCGGGCACGCTCCTGGGCGTCCCCTCGGACGCGCTCCTGGACGGCGGCGGTCGCGGGACGGTGGCGCAGCAGGCGGTGGGCCAGGGCGGCGGCCGCCAGCAGCAGGGCCGCCGAGACCCAGGCCGCGGTCGTGATGCCGTGCACGAAGGCGTCGTCCGCACTGGCGAGCAGCTGCCCGGCCGGGCCCGCCGGGAGCCCCGCCGCGACCTCCTGGGCGCCGCCCAGCGACTGGCCGGCCCGCTCCGCGAGCGCCGGACCGACGCCCGCCGGGACGGACAGCGACCCCGCGTACAGGGCCGTCACGATCGAACCGACCAGGGCGATGCCCAGCGCCGCGCCCAGTTCGTACGCCGTCTCCGACACCGCCGAGGCGGCGCCCGACTTGGCGGCCGGGGCGGCCCCCAGCACCAAGTCCGAGGAGAGGGCGTACACCACGCCCTCGGCGGTGCCCAGCGCCAGGAAGGACGAGCCGAGCAACAGGTAGGCGCTGTCCACCCGGACGAAGCCCAGCACGCCGATGCCCAGGCCCATCACGAACAGGCTCGCGGTCAGCACCCGGCGGGCACCCGCGCGCCGCGCCAGGCGGGCCGCCAGCAGGCCGCCCGCCACCGAGCCGACGAAGGCCGGCATCTCGGCGAAACCCGCGTGCAGCGGGGAGTAGCCGCGGACCAGCTGGAGGTACTGCGACATGAAGAAGATCACGCCGGACAGGCCGATCAGGCAGATCAGCGAGGAGAGCACCGCCGCCGTGAACCGCGCGTTCCGGAACAGCCGGACGTCGAGTAGCGGCGCCTCCAGGCGGAGCTGGCGCCGGACGAACACCACCAGCGCGGCCGCGCCCAGCGCGAACACCAGCGGCGTCGTCCACCGCTCCAGGCCGTGCACGGCGAACTCCTTGACGCCGTACACCAGGCCGATCACACCGGCCATCGACAGCAGCACGCTCAGCACGTCCCACCGGCCGGGGCGCGGATCGCGGGACTCCGGCAGCAGCCAGGCGCCGAACACCAGCAGCAGCACCATCACCGGCAGGTTCAGCAGGAACACCGAACCCCACCAGAAGTGCTCCAGCAGCACGCCGCCCACCAGCGGGCCCAGCGCCGCACCGGCCGCCGCGCCCGCACCCCAGACGCCGATCGCGGTGGCCCGCTCCCGGGGGTCGGGGAACAGCGTGCGGATCAGCGACAGCGTGGACGGCATGAGCGTCGCGCCCGCCACGCCCAGCAGGGCCCGGGCCACGATCAGCCACCCGGGGCCCGGCGCGTACGCCGCCAGCAGCGAGGCCGCGCCGAACGCGACCGAACCCGCCAGCAGCACCCGCTTGCGGCCCAGCCGGTCGCTGAGCGCGCCCATCGACACCAGCAGGCCGGCCAGCACGAAGGAGTAGACGTCGCCGATCCACAGCAGCTGGGTGCCGGACGGGCGGAGCGTCTCGGTGATCGAGGGGATGGCGAGGGAGAGCACCGTCGCGTCCACCGCCACCAGGGTGACGGCGAGCACGAGGACGCCGAGACCGGCCCAGCGGGGGCCGGACCGGGTGACGACGGGGGTGGGACTCATGGGGTATCAGATCTCCGTAGAGCACCGCCGAGGAACAGCTCGGCGAGCGAGAACGCGCTTTCGCGGGGGGCGAGCCGGCCTTCCTGCACGGCCCAGCCGATGCCGGCCACCAGGTCGAAGAAGGCCTCGCTCAACCAGGCGGCCGAGAGCTCGACGCGGAAGGCCCCCTCCTGCTGGCCGCGCAGGAACAGCGCGCGGACCCGGGCGTCCTGCTTCTCCCAGAGGTCGTTGATCTCCTCGTGGTCGTACAGCTGGTTCTCCCCGGCCAGGAAGGCGCACAGTGCGGCATCCGGGACCACCGCGTCCACCAGGCGGCGCAGCGCGGCCTCGGCGTTGCCCTCCTCGATCCGCGCGGTGTCGAGCGCGGCGGAGAAGCGGCGCAGGCCGAGGGCGCCCACCTCCAGGATCAGCGCCTCCCGGCCCGGGAAGATCCGGTGCAGCGTGGCGCGGCTGATCCCGGCGGCGCGGGCGATCTCGTCGAGATGGGCCGTCGGGCGCCGGGACAGGATGCCCACGGCTGCTTCCAGGACGGAGTCGCGGTCGGTTGCCATGAGATGAGGATAGCGCATTTGAGACTTTCATGTCTCAAAATTTCGATGTGCGTCTCACGGGAAGGAGGGTCTCCGGGTGCGGCGGGGTTCTCCGGGCACGACAGAGACCCCGCGCGGGGCGCGGGGTCTTCGGGGGGGGGCGGGGTGCGGCGGGTGAGCGGGCGGTCAGCTCTGGTTGTAGAAGCCCGAGTCGTCGATCGGGCGGTCGATGACCGTCACCTCGACGTCGGCCGGGGTGAGCAGGAACACCCGGCGGGCGATCCGCTCGATGCCGCCGCGGGTGCCGAAGATCAGGCCGGAGGCGAAGTCGACCATCCGCTTGGCCTCGGCGTCGTCCATCTCGGTGAGGTCCATGACCACTGGCGTGGCGGCGCGGATGTGCTCGCCGACGGTGCGGGCGGCCTCGAAGCCCGTCGGGCGGAGCGAGACGATCTTGGAGGGGCCGGTCTGGACGCTCGGCAGCGTCTCCTCGCCCTCCCAGGATTCTTCGTACATCGCGGCCGGGTAGCTGCCGGAAGGCATCAGCCACCCGTTGTGGTGCTCGTCGCGAAGTGCTCCCATTAGCCGCGCCTCCCTTTCTCGTTCCGTACTCGTCCCCCGGAGGACGACGGATCGTTTTGACACGTCATCCACTTGTTGGAACTGTCCGAGTATCGCACTGATCACCGTAGATGTGCCCGCTTGTACCCACTGGACGGGTTGTGGCGCGCGGGAAAATCCGTGGTTGTCCGGATATTCGACAGGACGCCACCGACAGGTGAACGGTTGCGCGCGACGACCCTACCGGTGGCATCCGGACGTTAGTTGACTCACTGTCAACAATCGTGTAACGGCTTCACTCCGGGGTGGCGGGTCGCGGCCGAGGGGCGCGCACCCGGGGGGTGGCGCGGGGTGCGGCTACTCGCCGGTGGAGCCGTCGATCCGTTCCCGGAGCAGATCGGCGTGGCCGTTGTGGCGGGCGTACTCCTCGATCATGTGCACCAGGATCCAACGCAGCGTCACCTCGTTGCCGCGCCACTGGCCCCTGCCGACCGTGTCCAGCGGCAGGCCCTCGGCGGCGGACCGGGCGAACGCCACCTCCTGCTGCCACGCGGCGGTGTCGGCGACCGGGTCGGCCCCGTCCACCAGGTCGAAGTCGCCGTCCGGGAACTCGTCCGACCAGTAGCGGCCGGCCGGGTCGAGCTCCTGGCCGTCCAGCACCTGGCGGAACCAGTGGCGCTCCACCTCCGTCAGGTGCCGCACCAGCCCGAGCAGGGAGAGCGAGGACGGTGGACAGGCGCGTTCGCGGAGCTGGTCGGGTGTCAGGCCCTCGCACTTGAGGGCGAGCGTGGCGCGGTGGAAGTCCAGCCAGGCGCCGAGCATCACCGCCTCGTCGGCGGCGAAGGGCGGGCTGGTGCGGGCGGTGGCGGAACTGGTGTTCGTCATGTGGACATGGTGGGGCAGATCGGTCCGACCGGGCGAACCGTTTTCCGCCCCCGTCGGGCGGCGTCCGGGCGGCGTCCGGGCGGCGTCCGGGCGGTGTCCGGGCGGTGCGCGGGCGGGCGCGGTGGTGTGCGGGCAGTGCGCGGGTGGGCGCGGTGGTGTGCGGGTGGGTGCGGTGGTGCGGTTTTGACGGGCAGCGTGGTAGGAAGAGCGGATCATCGGAGGGCGTGGCGGGGAACGGGGCGGGTACGAGGTGCGCAAGGGGATGACGGGGGCTCAGCTGACGCTGCGTTTCCTGCTGGAACTGGCCTCACTGGTGGCACTGGCGGTCGGCGGCTACGGGGCGTGGCCGCACGGTCCGGTCGTCCTCCGGGTGTTGGTCGCACTCGCGCTGCCGGCCCTGGCGGTCGTGCTCTGGGGACGTTATGCGGCACCCCGGCGGCCGGTCCGCGGTTCGGCGGTGCTCTGGTACGGCGTGCAACTGCTGGTCTGGGGCGGCGCGGTCGCGCTGCTGGCGATCGCCGGACACCCCTGGTGGGCGCTCGGGCTCGGCGCCGTGATGGCCGCCAACACGGCGGTGCTGCGCTCGCTCGGCGAGTGGTCGCCCGAGGTGGAGCACTGAGGGTCGCCCCGTCCGGCCGGGCGTTCGGTCCGTGCGACCGTCCTCGGTGAGGCGGCCCGGCCGGGAGCGGTCGTCGTTCCGGTGGCGGGCGTCAGGCGGAGCGGCGCGGGCGGGCCCGCCAGAGCGAGACGGCGCTGAACACGCACATCGCGGCGATCACCCCGGCCGAGACCAGGAAGGCCGGCGAGGTGGGCGAACTCGCGCTCGCCCCCGCGACCACGTACGCGGCGGTGGTCGGCACCACGCCGAGGGCGGTGCCCGCGAGGTACGGCCAGAACCCCACGCCGGAGAACGCGCACGCGAGGTTGCCGGCCTGGAACGGCGCGCCCGGGAACAGCCGGACCAGCAGCACGCTGCGGAAGCCCTGCTCGGACAGGCGCCGGTCGATCTCCGTGAGCACCTTGCCGCGCACCAGCGGACGCAGCGCCTCGCGCCCCAGCCGGCGCCCGAGGACGAACGCCACCGCCGCACCGACCGCCGACCCCGCGACCGCCAGCGGCACGCCCCACAGCGAACCGAACAGCGCCCCCATCGCCGCGTTCAATGCCGGACGCGGCAGGAAGGCCACCGTGCCGAAGGCGTACACCGCGAGCGCGATCGGCATCCGCCACGGGCCGTCGGCGGCGGACATGACGGCGGACGGGTCCCACAGCAGCAGCGAGGCCGCGGCCGCGGCGAGCACCGCGAGCAGCGCGCCGAGGCGCAGCAGGGCCCCGCGGGGCGGACGGCGCACGGGAGGGTGCGGCTGTGCCGGGGGAGGCTGAACGGGGCCGGCGGCTTCGACGGGCTCGGGGAGTTCGGTGGTGGTGGCGGAGTCGGCGCCGGAGGGGGTGACGGAGGGGGTGACGGGTGCGGCTATCGGCTGCGGGGCGGGCACCCGGGGAGCTTAACTGGCGCCGAGCGGGTGCGGGGGAGGCGGTTCAGAGGGGGAGGCGGTTCGGAGGGGGAGGCGGTTCAGGGGGCGGGGCGGCGGTTCAGGGGGCGGGGCGGCGCAACCGTTTGAGCAGGTCGATGTCGGCGGTCTGGCGGGCACCCTCGACCCGGGCGGGGTCGTGGCGGCCGTCCGGGGTCTCGATGATCAGGGGGACGCCGGCGGTGGCGGGGTGCGCGAGCAGTGCCTCGAACGCGGCCGCCCCGATGTGTCCGGCGCCGATGTTCTCGTGGCGGTCCTTGCGGGCGCCCGCGACGTCCTGCGAGTCGTTGGCGTGGATCAGCCGCAGCCGGTCGTGGCCGACCGCCCGGTGCAGGGCGTCGAAGAGCTCGTCGATCCCGTCCGGTGCGGCCAGGTCGTGGCCGGCCGCGAAGGCGTGGCAGGTGTCCAGGCAGACGCCGACCAGCGGATGGTGGTCGAGGGCGTCCAGGTAGGCGGCGAGGTCCTCCATCCGGGAGCAGAGCGAACTGCCCTGGCCCGCCGTCGGTTCCAGCAGCAGCCACGGGGCGTCGGCGCCGTACCGGTCGAGGCCGTCCAGGATCGGCAGCACCTGGGCGCGGACCTGGGCGAGTGCCTCCGCCCGGGTGCCGCAGAGCGCGGAGCCGGTGTGCACGACCGTGCCGAGGGCGCCGATCGCGGCCGAACGGTGCAGCGAGTGGGTCAGGGACTCGGCGGAGCGCTCCCGGGTGGCGGCCGAGTCGGAGCCGAAGTTGATCAGGTAGGGCGCGTGCACGTACGCCGGGATGCCCCGTTCGGCACAGGCCGTCCGGAAGGCCAGGTCGTGCGCGGGGTTCCCGGCGGGGGTGGCCCACCCGCGCGGGTTGGCGACGAACACCTGCACCGCCTCCGCCCCGACCTTCTCGGCGTAGGCCAGCCCCGTGCCGGCCAGCCCCTTCCCGGCGACGGGGACGTGGGCGCCGATCGGGTTGCGCGGGACGGAATCCATGACCAGGAGCATCGCACGGAAGGAAGGAAGCGCAGATCACCGGGGTCGGCGCGGGCCAGCGCGGGCCGGCGCGGGCCAGTGCCAGTGCCGGGGCACGTCGGGCCCGCGCGGAACGCCCTGCTCCCGGCCCCGCTGCGGCCGGGGCCCTCGAGGCGGAGGGCCTGCCGTGCGGGTCCGGCGGGTGACCCGGTGGCGGCCGGTTCGACGGCGGCTCGGTGTGCGGCGGGGAGCAGACGCCGAGGGGCGCGGGAGTGAATCTCCCGCGCCCCTCGGCGGACGGCCGGCCGCCCATTGTCCGGTCGTCCGTCAGTGGATCGGCTCCAGGGAGCCGGAGGCAGCTACCGGGGTGTCGACCGACTTGCGGTGCCGCATCGCCGTCGCGGAGGGGATCAGTGCGGCCGCCAGCAGCGTGACCGCGATGAAGGAGACGGTCAGCGAACTGGCCTGTGCGATGCCGCCGACCACGGCCGGGGCGACCAGGCCGGAGGTGTAGGTGATGGTGGCGACACCGGCGATGGACTGGCTCGGGTTGCTGCCGGCCCGGCCCGCGGCGGCGAACGCGAGCGGGACCACCACGGCGATGCCGATGCCGATCAGTGCGAAGCCCGGGATGGCCACGTACGGGCTGCTCGCGAACACCACCAGCAGGCCGCCGGTGGTGGCGACCACGCCGCTCAGCCGGACGGCGCGCACCGGGCCGAGCCGGCGCACGACCGCGTCACCGGCCAGGCGGGCCGCGGCCATGGTGGCGGCGAAGGCGGTGAAGCAGGCGGCGGCGACCGAGGAGGAGGCGCCGGTGATGTCACGGAGGTAGACGCCGCTCCAGTCCATCGACGCGCCCTCGGCGAACACGGCGCAGAACCCGACCAGGCCGATGACCAGCGCTTCCTTCGGAGGCAGGGCGAAACGCGGCGGCGCCTCCTCCCCCGCGGTCGGCCGGACGTCCAGCACCCCGCGGGAGACCACCTGGGCGAGCACCACCAGGATCGCGGCCGTCACCGCGTACTGGACCCGGGCGTCGACGTGCTGGTGGGCCGCCAGCACACCGAAGGCGGAGGCGATCAGACCGCCGACGCTCCACATGCCGTGCAGACCGGACATGATCGACCGGTCGAGCCGCTGCTCGACCTCGACGCCCTGCGCGTTCATCGCCACGTCGGACATGCCGGCCGTCGCGCCGTAGAGGAACAGCGACAGGCAGAACACCACCAGGTGCGGGGAGAGCGCGGGCAGCGCCAGCGACAGGCACCACAGCGTCAGCAGGCCCCGCAGTGCCGTCCTGGCACCCAGGCGGTGCACGATCCGGCCGGCCAGCGGCATGGCCACCGACGCGCCGACCGCGGGGAACACCAGGGCCAGGCCCAGCTGGCCGGGGCTCAGGTCGAGGTGGTCCTTGATCCACGGAATGCGGGTGACGAAGGTGCCGGTGACGGCACCGTGGACGGCGAAGACCAGCGCCACGCTCACCCTTGCGCGCTGGACGTCCTTGAGAGTCTCGCCCATGCCGGGCTCCCCCTTGGGTCGGTCGGATGGCAATAAACTATCAGGGACCCTGCCTGATAGAAACCTCTGGAAGGATGCAGGCTCATGACGACCGCTCGCACCGCCACGCCGAGCACCGCCCGGGCCATCAACGACCGGCTCGCCCTCGACCTGCTGCTCGAACGGGGGCCCCTCACCGCATCCGACCTGCGCACTCTGACCGGGCTCTCCCGACCCACCGTCGCCGACCTGCTCGAACGACTCCAGCGCAGCGGCCTGGTCGCCCACACCGGAGAGAGCGCCGCACTGCGCCGGGGCCCCAACGCCCGGCTGTACGGGCTGGTCGCCGACCGCGCCCACCTCGCCGGGATCGACATCCGTGCCACCGGCGTCAGCATGGTGGTCGCCGACCTGACCGGCCGGACCCTCGGCACGGCCACCATCGCCGCCGCCCCCGGCACGGGAACCCCGGGCGGGGGGACGGAGGCCGGAGCGGCCGACGGCGACCTGCTGGTGGAACGGACCGTCGAGACGCTGCTCGCCACCGCGGCCGAAGTCGGGGCGCGGGAACTGCACACCGTGGCCGTCGGCGCGCCGGGCCTGGTCGACCCGGCGACGGGCACGCTCAACAACTCCGGCAAGCTGCCCGAGTGGCACGCCAAGCTGCTCGCCGCCCTGCGCTCCCGCCCCGGGACGGAGGTGATCCTGGAGAACGAGGTGAACCTCGCCGGGATCGCCGAGCACCGCATCGGCGCGGCCCGGGGCAGGCGGGACTTCGCACTGATCTGGCTGGGGCACGGCGTCGGCGCCTCCGTGGTGCTGGACGGCCGCCTGCGCCGGGGGGCCTCCGGCGGCACCGGCGAGATCGGGTTCCTGCCCGTCCCCGGGACGTTGGGACTGCCCGGCGCCACGAAGTGCGACGCCGGCTTCCACTCCACGGTGTCGAGCGCCGCGGTCTGCGAGCTCGCCGCCCGCCACGGCCTCACACCCGGCCCCGGCCTCGACGGCGAGGACGGGGGAGAGGCCGCCGAGGCCGTGGTGCGGCAGGCCGTCGAGACCGGGGCCGACGGCTTCCTGGACGAACTGGCGCTGCGCATCGCCATCGGAGCCTCCGCGATCTGCGTCGTGCTCGACCCGGGCTGCGTGGTGCTGGGCGGCGAGATCGGACAGGCCGGCGGCCCCGAACTGGCCGACCGGGTGGAGCAGCACCTGGCCCGGCTCTCCCCGCTCGCCACCGAGGTGCGGGCCGGCACCGCGGGCGGCGGCGCCGTCCTGGCCGGAGCGGTGCTGACCGCCGGGGACGCGGCGCGGCGGGAGCTGTTCGGCGGGGACTGACGCCACGGCCCGCAGCGCACCGCGCCGGGCCGGGCCGGGCTGCGGACGGGCGTTCGCCGGGTAGGCGCGCCGTGTGGATCCTCGGCGGGTGAGTGTTCGCCGGGCGGGCGTTCCTCGGGTGGGCGTTCGCCGGGCGGGTGTTCCTCGGGTGGGCGTTCGCCGGACGGGCAGTGGCCGGATCCCGGGCCCCGGGGGTGGTGGGGTGTGCGTGGGGACGGGGGCCGGTACGGCAGGATGGCGGGGTCCGCCAGTCCGTTCTTGAATCGCCCGGGAGCCGCATCGATGGCCACGTCCGACCGGCCCGTCCACCCGTACCGCATCGGAGAGGCCGCCTCGATGCTCGGGGTGAGTGCCGACACCATGCGGCGGTGGGTGGACGCGGGCCGGCTGCCGGCGATGCGTGACGAGCACGGCCACCGGATCATCGCCGGGGCGGAACTCGCGGCGTTCGCCCGGGAGCTGGCCCGGCCGGAGAACAGTGAGGTGGAAGGGCGTTCCTCGGCCCGGAACCGGTTCCCCGGGATCGTGACCGCCGTCGTCCTGGGAGACGTCGCCGCGCAGGTGGAGATCCAGGCCGGCCCGTTCCGGGTGGTCTCCCTGATCAGCCGCGACTCCGCCGAGGAACTCGGCCTCGTTCCCGGAGCACCCGCCACCGCGGTGATCAAGTCGACCAACGTCGTGGTCGAGCGGCGCTGAGGCTCGGCCGGTCGGCACCGGCGGCAGCCGGGCAACGGACGCGAACTGACGCCGCCTAGGATGCGGAGGTCTACGGCCGACCGGTGGCGGGGCGGCCAGTGCTGTGAGTATTCCGACCGTGCGAGAGGGAGATCCCGTTGAAGAGCCGCGTGCGTGCCGTTGCCCACCGTGGTGACCCGTACCTGCACCGCGAGAACACCCTGCCGGCGGTCAGCGCGGCTCTCGCCGCCGGAGCCGACGCCGTCGAGGTCGACGTCCGGCTCACCCGGGACGGAGTGCCCGTGCTGCTGCACGACCACACCCTCGAACGGCTGTGGAACGACCAGCGCCGGATCGACCGCGTGACGCTCGAACAACTGGAGGAAGTGGCCGCCCCCGGGCTCCGGATCCCCACCCTCGCCGAGGCCCTGCAGACCGTCGCCGCCACGGGCGGTGCACGGCTGATGATCGACCTGGACGGGGACGGGCCGGCCGCCGCCACCTGGCGGGCCGTCAGCGAACTCGGGGTGGAGGACCGCGTCGCCTTCTGCGGGCCGGTCACGGCCATGCTCGCGGTGCGCGAGCTGGCGCCGGGAGCGGAGATCTCCCTGACCTGGAAGCGGCCGCAACTGCCCAAGCGGCGGCTGCTCGACGAACTGCGCCCCAGCTACCTCAATCCGCCTTTCGGGTTGGTCGACGAGCGACTGGTGGCCTCCGCCCACGACGCCGGGATGGGACTGGCGACCTGGACCGTGGACCTGCGACGCACCATGCGACGGATGCTCGCCCTCGGGGTCGACTCGCTGACCTCCAACCGGATCGCACTCCTGCGCCGGACGATCGACCAGCACCGGACCTGACCCGCAGCGAGCAGCCCGGGCGGAGGGCGGCCCGGCACGGGTGGCACGCCACGCCGTCGGCTCCTGCCCGCCGACATGACCGTCGTCTGTTGAAATAAGACGATCATGACGGAGCGTCGGCTGCGGAGGTGACGGTGACGGCAGAGGGCTCCCCGGGCCCGGGCGACCGACCAGACCTGTCGACATCATCAAGTGGGAATCCTTCCTCTGGAAGTGGTGGGGCGTCAGGAGCGCTGCCCGTGGTCGCCGGGGGCGGTGCGGACCCGGACGGCCGGCGGCCGTCCCAGATGCTTCCCGCGACGATCCGGTCGGCTGCCGCCTGGTCCGCGGCGGTGATCCTCTTCATCACCGTGGCCGCGTTCGCCGTCTTCGTGGTGGTGGAGTTGCGGGCCGCGACGATTCCGATGGTGGTCGCGTTGCTGGCCACGGCGCTGCTCTACCCAGTGATGCCCTGGCTGGTGCGCCGGGGCGTCAAACGGGGCGTGGCGGCCGGGCTGACCTGCGCGATCCTGGTGCTCGCGGTCACCGGTGGGATCGCGCTGCTGGTCAACTCCCTGGTGAGCAGCGCGCCGCAGATCGCTTCGGGGCTCCAGCAGGCGGGTGACCGGATCGCCTCCTGGCTGGGGCCGTTCGGCGACAAGATCCAGTACGCGCTCAAGGAGAGCTCGGGCTCCGGGAGCACCCTGGTGGACTCGCTCGCCAACGGCGTCCTCTCCGGACTCGGACTGGTCACCCAACTGCTGACCGGCGGAGTGCTCGCCCTCGCGCTGGTCTTCTTCTTCCTGCGGGACGGGCACCGCTTCGGTGACGCGGTGCACGAGCTGATTCCCGGCCGACACTCCGATACCGTCATCGCGTGCGGTCAGCAGGCGTTCACCGCCATGGCCGGGTTCATGCGGGGCACCACCCTGATCGCCCTGATCGACGCCACGTTCATCTCCATCGGGCTGCTGGTCCTGGGGGTTCCGGGCGCGGCGGGGCTCGGCGCGCTGGTCTTCATGGGTGCCTACATCCCTTTCGTCGGCGCCTTTCTCTCGGGAACGGTGGCCGTCCTGGTGGCCCTCGCGAACGGTGGGCTGGGCACCGCCCTGTGGGTCCTCGGGGTGGTGCTGGCGGTGCAGGCGATCGAGGGGAACGTCCTGCAGCCGCTCATCCAGAGCCGGACCGTGGAACTCCACCCCGCCACCATCATGATCGCGGTGGTGGCGGGGGCCGGGATCGCCGGAATCATCGGTGCCCTGCTGGCTGTGCCGGTCTGTGCCGCCGGACTCGGCGTGGTCTCCGTCCTCCGGGGCGACGCGGAGGGCCCGGGCCTGCCGGGCAGCCGCCGGAAGCGGCACCGGGTCGAGTCGTGAGCGTCTGCCGGTCCGACGGCAGGGTGCGGTGGTCAGGGGTCGGAGGGGGGCAGGGGTCAGAGGAGAGGGCAGGGGTCAGAGGTCGGTGGTCAGGGGGCCGGGAAGTAGGCCGCCATCCAGCGGTCCAGCTCGGTGAACACCTCGGTCCGGGCCGGCTCGGCGGACAGCACCAGGTCGTGTACCCCGTCCCGGATCCGGACGGTGGTGACGTGCCGGCCGAGACGCGGTGCGAGTGCGGCGATGTCGTCGGCGCGCAGCACCGCGTCGGTGTGCATCAGTGCCGGATCCCACCGGTTGGTGACGGTGGAGGCGGTGGAAGCCATCAGCAGGACCGGGCAGTCGATCGGGAGCCCCCGGCGGACCTGCCGGTGGCCGCGCTGGATCGCCGCCAGCCACCCGGCGAACAGCGGAAAACCCTCGGCGGGCTTCAGGGCGAGGTCGAAGTCCCAGCTGCCACGGTGGCTCCGGTGGAGGCTGTGAACGTAGTGCGGGTTGAGCGGTGCGGGCAGCTTCCGGGTGGGGGAGGCGCGCCCGATGGCGTCGAGCGCGGGGGCGCCGAGAGTCCGCATCGCAGGTGCGGCGGGCATCGACAGGAACGGGCTGTTGAGGAACAGGCCGTCGACCAGCCCGCGGCCGGCCCGGCGGGCCGCCCACAGGGCCGCCACCAGCCCACCCGTCGAGTGCCCGTTCACCAGGAGCCGGGTGTGGCCGTCCAGCTCCCGGATGATCCGGACCGCCTCGTCCAGTTCCTCGTCGTAGGCGAGGAGATCCCGGACGAAGTTGGGGGAGTGGTGGGGGCGGAGCGACCTGCCGTACTTGCGGAGGTCCAGTGCGTAGAAGGAGAAACCGGCCGCCGCGAAATGGTCCGCCAGGTGGGTCTGGAAGAAGTAGTCGTTGTAGCCGTGCAGGTACAGCACCGCCTGGCGGGACCCTTCGACCCGCCGACGGACCAGGGTGGCGCTGACCTCACCCTCCTCGTCCGGGAGCAGCGGGAGCTCCGCCGCCTCGTACGGGGCACCCAGGATGTCTTCACGGAATTCCACGCCAGCCACATCCACTTCCCGCTCCACCGCGCCGCCCGGGACCACCCCGGGCGGTACCACCCAGCGACCATACCGGTCGGTAGCCGCCGCCGTTTGGGAAGACCGCCCTGATGGGGCCTAAGCTGCCCGCATGGCTGTCCCTCCGCCCACGGTTCTCCACTCCGCCGCTCCCCGGAAGCCCGCCCGATGAGCGGCACCGCCGTCGACGGGGCGGATCCGCGACCGGTGGAGCGCGAGGTGGCCTTGGGCACCGCCAAGTTGATGCCCGACATCGACCTCGACGGCGGTTGGCTGCTCACCCTCGACGGGACGCCGCAGTCGTACGTCGACCTCCAGGACCCGACGCACCTCGAGTTCGAGTACGTGCAGCGGATCGCGCACCTGCTGGACGTGGCCGCGGCCCCCGGGGAGCCGTTGGAGGCGCTGCACCTGGGTGGCGGTGGGCTCACCCTGCCCCGCTACCTGGCGGCGACCAGGCCCGGTTCGCGGCAGCAGGTGGTCGAACTGGACGGCCCGCTGACCGAGTTCATCGCCGAGCACCTCCCCTGGCCGTCCGGCATCGACGTGACGGTCGGCGACGCCAGGGCCGCGCTCGCCTCCGTGGCACCCGCCAGCGTCGACGTGGTGGTCGCCGATGTGTTCCGGGGCTCGCGGACGCCGGCGCACCTCACCAGCGTAGAGTTCGTACGGCTGGCCGCCGCCGCGCTCCGGCCCGGAGGCTGCTACGCGGCGAACTTGGCGGACGGCCCGCCGCTCACGTTCGCCAAGGCCCAGACCGCCACGGTCGCGGCCGTGTTCGCCCATGTCTGCCTGGTGGCCGAGCCCTCGGTGCTGCGGGGCCGGCGCTACGGGAACGTCCTGCTGATCGGATCCGACGCGCCGCTCCCCACCGGTGAGTTGACCCGGTTGCTCGCCGCCGATCCGTTCCCCGCGAGACTGACGGAGACGCCGGAGCAGGCGGCAGAGCCGGTCACGGACGCGACGGCCGCGGACTCGCCGCCTCCACCCAACGGGGCGTTCTCGCTGGGCTGAGCCGACCCGGCGTGGCGGTGGAGCGCTGTGCTGGAAGTCGTACCTGATGGGAGGTTCTCCTCTCGGTGACGGGACGTCGGACGTCGTGCGGCCCGGAACGGCGACAGGGTGGCGGGGCGGGGCCGGACGGGCGTTGTGGCGGGGCGGTTCGGAGACGCGACGGGTGGCTGGTCAGACGGCGGAGAAGACCAGTCGGCGGGTGCGGTCGCGGTAGCCGACCAGTTCGAGGGCGGCGACCATGGGGTGGTTGGAGAGGTTGGTTTCCGCGCGGATCACCCTGGCCCGGGTTTCGGCGGCCAGGACCCGGGTGGCCTCGGCGAGGATCTCCGCAGCGAAGCCGCGGCCCCGGAACTGGGGCAGCACCCCGAGGTGGCCCACCACCGGGACGACGGAGTTGTGCGAGGGGATGGCGAAGCCGACCACCTGTCCTGCGGCCGTCCGCGCTATTCGCCACCAGGAGCGCCGGCCGCGCATTCCGTGGCGGTAGAACGCGATCTCGTTCCGGGCGTGCGCCTCCGTACCGACGCGCAGCACCTTCCGGGTGGAGCCGGTGTCCAGGCTCTTCGACAGGCACCGGCGGAAGAGGTCCACGAAGACTTCGTCGTCGGGGTCCGGGGTGAAGGACAGCCGGTCGGACAGCGAGGGAACGGGACGGTCCGCCGTCCGTTCGAAACGGAGCTGTTCGGAGGTGAGGCGCAGACCGGCCGCCTCGGCCGCCCTGCGGCGCCACGCGACGGAAGCGGCCGCCTCGGGGCGGTCCCGCCAGCCGGACGGCAGGAGGAGGTGGTAGTCGGGCGCCGGGACCAGCCCGCCGGCGGCGAACACCCGGTGGGCGGCGATGAGCAGCGCGGCGGCGACCGCGCTGCGCGGATCCGTGGTCGGCCGGGGAACCGATGCCGATGACGTGCGCCGGCGCAGGTCGGCGAAGGCCCACATCGGATCGGACCGGGCGAACAGGGCGTCCAGGTTGCTCGGATGGGCGTCGGCGGGGCTGCCCCACCAGATGGCGACGGCCAGCGGTGCTCGGCCGGGACAGGGCTCAGCCACCCAGATCCAGCGGTGGCGGTACTCGCGGTCGGCCAGGCGTGCGCGGACGGTGTCCGCCGAGACCGCGGTGGACGGGTCGGGCCGTACATGGGCCAGTACGGCATTGAGTTCCTGCGGGACGATCGGACGGAAGATCACAGTGCCTCCGGGAAAGGGGACGTGGAGGCGCGGAACCCGATCGTGGCGGTCTGTCGCGGTTACTGCGCGGGGACGGACCTGCCGGAAAGGACGACGACCGGGAGCGCCGTGGGGCGGCTGCGGATTATCGGAACCATCACGGAACTCCTCTCGGGCACGGCGCTACTGGGCCTCGGAACCTGGCGGGGAAAGCCCGGCAGGCCGACGGCGAGACCTGATGCGCTGTCAGTGATGGCCAAGGGTAGGAGGGGCGGCAGATCGCCTGCAAATTATTATTCGGGACCGGATTCCGCGGCGGCGCGGCACGGGGCGATGGTGCGCCGATCCGGCGGCGGGCCGACTCGTCGAGCGGGCGCCCGGGCGGCCGACGGTCGATTCCGGCGGCGGCCCGGGCGGTTCTCCCGGGATCCGGCGGTGGTTACGCAGAATTACCCGCAAGAGTGAATGCGGGGATTTTTCCCGAAGGAGGGGATTGGGCCGGATCTGGCGGCGGTAAATGAACGGACGGCGGCAAGGGGTGTGAGGGGGTGCCGGTCCGGCAATGGTTCAGATTCGACCGACCAGGGCGAACCCGGCATCGGTGACGGCCGAGCGGATCTGCTCGTCCTGGAGCGGCGCGGCGGATTCGACGGTCACCTGACCGGACTTCGCGTCGGCGATGACGTTGGTGACTCCGTTCAACGCGGTCAGTCCGGCGGTGACGGTCCGTTCGCAGTGGCCGCAGCTCATTCCCTCGACGGTGAAGACGGCGGTGGTGGACATGGATGGCCTCCGTTGGGCGGTCGGGATTCGGGGGGCACGGCCTCGCAGGGCCGAAGGGTGCCGTACAGCACAACGCACCCGGTCGCGGCGGGGTACCGGGACACGCCGGTGGGTGCCTCCAACGAGTGGTGCCCTGAATGGGAGTTCGCAGCGGACCGGGTGATCGGACGGGCTGCCGGGCCGGGCGCCGGGAGCGGTGCGGGACGACGGCTCGTCGAGCCGGTGGCCGGTGATGCTGCCGGCCGTTCGTCGGCCGGCCGACGGCCGGGATTTCCGCTCCGCTCTCGCCGAGGCGCGCAAATTTCTTTCGTTGAATTCTTAAAAATTCCCCGCTACGGTCGGCCGCATCGATATCGACGGTGCCTGCCGGGCGGCCGTCGGTGCAATCGGGAGGGAAATCATGGGGCAGACCATGGCAAGGGGTGAGGTGCGGGAAACCGCACCCGCGTCACTGGACGTCTCGGCCGGGCGGCTGGCCGTCTCCATCCTGCTCGGCCTGGTGGCCGGGCTGGTGCTGCAAACTTGGACGGTGGCCTTCCTGGGACGGTTGGGCCCCGAGGCGCTCTACGTCCGGTCGGTGTACACGCCGATCGGCTACCTCGTGCTCGCGGTGACGGAAGGGCTGGTGGTGGCCACCCAGGTTTCCGCCGGGATCGCCGCCCGGAACGGCAGGAGCCGGGACGCGCTCAAATCCGTACCGACGTTCTTCGCGATCGGCGCGGGGCTGCTGGTGCTGCAGGCTGCCGTCGTGCTGGCGGCGTCCGGCTCGATCCTGGCCGCTCTCGGGGTCGCCCCGGGCGCACGGCACGCGGTGCTGGTCTTCGTCGTGACCCTCGCCCTGACCAGTGCGATCGGGCTGGTCCCCCATCTCGGCGCGGGCGTCCTGCGCGGCCTGGGGCACACCGGTCCGGCGTCCTGGCTCGGCGTGCTGTTCACCGTGCTGTCCATCGTCGGAACGGTCGTGCTCCACGCGGTCACCGGGCTCGGTGTGCTGGCGGTGCCGATCGGTGGGCTGCCCGCCACCCTGATCATCGGAGTGGCCGTCGCGGTCGTCCTCCGGCGGAAGCAGGTGGCCCGGCCCCCGCTGGCCGGTGACCGGGCCGCGGTGCGCGAACTCCTGAGCCTCGGTGCGCCGGTGGCGGGCACGTTCCTGCTGCTGTCCACTGTGACCTTCGGCTACCTGCGGATGCTGCGCGAGGCCGGGCCGACCGAAGTCGCCGGATTCTCCCTCGGACAGATGGCGGTCGGACTGCTGATGGTGATCGCGATGGCGGTCGGCTCCGGCACGGCGATCGCCGTCACCCTGCGGCCGGGCGAGAGCCGCAGGGAGATCAACCACGCGGGTCTGATCACCGCCCTGCGGCTGTCCCTGCCCCCGTACCTGCTGCTCGGCGCGGCGGCGTTCCTGTTCCGGGAACCGATCGCCCGCGCCCTGACCACCGACCGGGCCGCGGTCCCCGTGGCGGCCGGGTACTTCGCCTGGGTCGGTCCCACCCTGGTGCTCTTCGGCGGGACGCTCGCACTGCTCGGCTACCTGGAGCAGATCGGTCGGGCGGGGACGGCCTTCCTGCTGAACACCGCGTACTTCACGGTGATGCTGACCGCCGCGTTCCTCATACCCGGGCCCGTCGACGCGGGAGACCTGGCCAAGTTGATGGCGGTGGGAAACGTCCTCGGGTTCGTCACGCTCTGGTTCAGCGCGCGCTTCCTGGTCCTGCGCCGGTGACGGGTCGAGACGGGTGGCGCGCCGGCGCGGGCGCGTCAGTTTCCGGCCAGGTCGTCGGGCACGAGCGAGAAGACGAGCAGGTCGACCCGGCCGGAGTGGACGTAGCCCGCGTTCCGGAGCACGCCCTCCTTCTGGAACCCGGCCTTCTCGGCGACCCGCTGGGAAGCGGTGTTGCCGGTGGCGGCGAACAACTGCAGCCGCTGGAAGCCCTGTCCGCCCAGCAGCCATGCGCCGACCGTGCGCGTCGCCTCCGGCATCACGCCGCGGCCGCGGGCCCACGGTGCGGCCCAGTAGCCGACCTCGCTCACCCGGGCCGGCCAGTCGGTCTTCTTGAGCCCCACCGTGCCCAGCAGTCGACCGGAGTCGGTATCGGCGACGGCGAAGTGGATGCCGTCGCCGGACGTGCGCAAGTGGTGCGACACCCCGGTGCACCAGGCCGCCGCGTCCTCGGTGGTGTACGGCCGGGGCAGCGGCAGCCACTGCTGGGTCAGTTCGTCCGAGCAGGCGGCCCTGGTCTCCTCCACGTCCGCCGCGGTGAAGGGGCGGAGCAGCAGCCGATCGGTGCGCAGGACGGTTTCGGGAAAGATCGGCGGCACGTGGGACTCCTGGTCGGCGGTGGATGGGATTCGGTGTGACATCGAAACGCCGCGGCACGCGGGAGTTCCGCATCCGTCCTGATGGCGGTTGTCGAAAGGAGGATGACCTACCGCTCTTGAGTTCACAGGTTGCGGCGGCGCTCGCGGCCGCTCACTCTACAGGGCGCCGAAATCCGTTTCCATCGATGGCGAACTGGTGCAATGCGGCGTTGAATTCGGAGTTCGGCAGAGAGATTTCCGCCGCTGCGGCGCTCTCCGCCGGCAGCCCAGGGCCGTTGCAAAGTCCTGTGATCTTGTGACTGTGTTGGTCAAGCGATGCCGAGGAGGTCGAGCGGGCGGGTGAAGGGCTCGTAGGAAGCGTGAC
>NZ_JNWZ01000052.1 GCF_000716545.1 Kitasatospora phosalacinea | reverse complement strand
CCCGAAGAGCCGGACGGCCACTCCTCGCAAGCCACTGAAGGCAGAGAACCGTTAGCCACATCCGGCCCTCCCGGGCCGACCAACACCTTACGGAGAACCATGTCCCGGTCCCGCCGCCTGCTCGCCGCTTCCGCGGTGGGCGCGGGCGCCCTGGTCGCCACCGCCCTCGCCACCGGCACCGCCGGCGCGCACGGCGCCATGTTCGGTCCACCCGGCCGCATCGCGGCCTGCTACGCGGAAGGCCCCGAGACCCCGAAGTCCCAGGTCTGCAAGGACCTCGTCGCCGACAGCGGCACCCAGCCGCTGTACGACTGGAACGAGGTCAACATCGCCGGCGCCAACGGCCAGAGCCGGCAGATCATCCCGGACGGCCGCCTCTGTTCGGCCAACCGTGACAAGTACCGCGCCCTGGACTGGGCCCGCGCCGACTGGCCCGCCACCCCGGTGGCCGCCGGCGCGAAGAACTTCGACTTCCGGGTCACCGCGCCCCATCAGGGCACCATGAAGCTGTACATCACCAACGCCGGCTACGACCCCACCAAGCCGCTGAAGTGGTCCGACCTGGACCTGGCCGACCCGGTCGCGGTCTACGACACGGCGCGCACCTCGGACAACGGGTACTACCACGTCAACGTGAACCTGCCGCAGCGCACCGGCGGCCAGCTGGTCTACATGGTGTGGCAGCGCTCGGACAGCCCGGAGGCGTTCTACGGCTGCTCCGACCTCGACTTCGGGGGCGCCACCGCCGCCGCGGCCGGCCCGCTCGCCGCGGGCGCCCCGGCCGCGCCGACCGAGGCGCGGATCGGCGCGGACGCCGCCCGCTCGACCGTCTCGCACCACGGCCACGGCGGCGACCTCACCGCCGCCGAGGCGGTCGCGGCCACCTCCGGCACCGTGGCGGTGAACCGGGCCGGCCACGGCGACCTGCTGCTCGGCCTGGCCGGCGCGGCCCTGCTGTCGGCCACCGCCTCGGGTGCGTACCTGGCCCGCCGGATGCGCGGCGCCGCCGTCTCCACCTGACGGCCCATGGACGCCTGACCTGGTGTCAGGCGGGTGGCGCGGCCCCTTCCCCCACACTTCGGGGGCCGCGCCTTCCGTCGTCCCCCGATCGAGCCGGTCGCGCCCGGTCGAACCGTCAACTCCTCGCAAAACCGCAGGACTTCTCCTTGACGACCCAGATTGGTCTGGACCATCTTGAGTGCGCCCCACGCACCCGAGCACGGCCCCCATCCCCCACACCGCCAAGGAGGACTCGCCCATGAGGCGCGTCACCCTCTCCCTCGCCGCAGCCGCGGCCCTGATCGCCGCCCCGCTGGGCGCCACCGCCGCCGGAGCGGCCGGCCTGTCCGGCCTGACCGCCGACTACGTGGTCACCCAGAGCTGGTCGAACGGCTTCCAGGCCACGTACACCGTGACCAACCACACCAACGCCGCCGTGAACAGCTGGTCGCTCTCCTTCGACCTGCCGACCGGCGAGAGCGTCTCCAGCCTGTGGAACGGCACGCTCAGCTCGACCGCCACCCCCACCGGCACCCACTACACCGTGACCTCGCCGAGCTGGGCCGCCCCGCTGGCCCCCGGCGCCGCCGCCCCGGCGGTCGGCTTCGGCGTCACCACCGGCGCCGTGCAGAGCGCACCCGCCAACTGCACGATCAACAACCAGCCGTGCGCCGGCGCCCCCGCCGACGGCGCGGCGCCGTCCGTCCCCGGCAACCCGCACTCCACCGGCACCGGGCCGGGCAGCATCACCCTGGGCTGGACCGCCTCCACCGACAACACCGCGGTGGCCGGCTACCACGTCCGCGAAGGGTCCGCCGTGGTCGCCACCGTGACCGGCACCTCGGCCACCGTCCGCGGCCTGCTCCAGGGAAGCAGCCACACCTTCACCGTCAGCGCCTTCGACGCGGCGGGCAACGAGTCCGCGAACTCCGCGGCCGTCACCGCCGCCGCGGGCACCGGCACCAGCGCCGGCACCGCCGCCCCCTACGTGGACCTCGGCGCCTACCCGACCCCCAGCCTGCCCGCGCTCTCCGCCGCCAGCGGCGTCAAGGAGTTCTCGCTGGCGTTCATCATCAACGGCAGCCAGCCGTGCACGGCCAGCTGGTTCGGCGCGTACGACCCGGCCACCGGCTGGAACAAGGCCGACATGGACGCCGTCCGGGACGCGGGCGGCGACGTCCGCCCGTCCTTCGGCGGCGCCAACGGCACCGAACTCGCCCAGTCCTGCACCACGGTGGCCGCGCTGGCCGCGCAGTACCAGAAGGTCGTGGACGTCTACGCGCTGGACCGCGTCGACTTCGACATCGAGGGCACCGCCGTCACCGACCGCGCCTCGGTCGACCGCCGCTCCGCCGCGCTCGCCCAGGTCCAGGCCGCGCAGCGGGCCAAGGGCCGCGAGCTGAAGGTCAGCCTGACCCTGCCGGTGCTGCCCAGCGGCCTCACCGCGGACGGCGTCTACATCCTGCGGTCCGCCAAGGACGCCGGGCTCTCCGTCGACCTGGTCAACGTGATGGCGATGGACTTCGGCGACTGGGCCGCGCCGAGCCCGGCGGGCAGGATGGGCGCCTACGCGATCCAGTCCGCGCAGTCCACCCAGGCGCAGATCCGCTCCGTGTGGACCGACCTGACGGACGCCCAGGCGTACGCCGTGGTCGGCGTCACCCCGATGCTCGGCCAGAACGACACCTCCTCCGAGGTGTTCGGCCTCACCGACGCGCAGCAGCTGATCGCCTTCGCCCAGCAGAACCACCTCGGCGAGCTGGCCTTCTGGGAGATGACCCGGGACGCCAACGCGTGCACCGGCTCGCTGCCCAAGTGCACCAACGTCCCGCAGACGCCGTACCAGTTCTCGAAGCTCTTCGCGGCCTACCACGGCTGACCCCCTCTCTGCGGCGACAGCTGCAGCAGGGACGACGGCCGGGACAGCGGCCGGCGGCCCCGGAGCGATCGCGCTCCGGGGCCGCCGGCCCGCCCGCGTGCCGGAGCGTCAGACCGGCTGGTGCTCGCCCTCCTTGCGGAGCGCGCCCCCGTCTTCGGAACCGCCCTCCTCGGCGCCCTCGTGCTCGGGGCGGCCGTGCATCGGGAGCAGGAAGATCGCGGCGAAGACCACCACCAGCAGGCCGACCTCGGTCCACAGGGTGATCTGCTCGGCACTGGCGAAGTCCGCGGTCTTCAGCCGCTCGAAGAAGACGGTGCCCAGGATGGCGCTGCCCAGGGCCGCGCCGAGTTGCTGCACCGACGTCAGCGTGCCCGAGGCCGAACCGGTCTCGTGCGGCTCCACCGAGGCCAGCACCATGCCGAAGAACGGGGCCATCACCAGGCCCATGCCCAGGCCGCTGACCGTCAGCGCGGGCACCATCTGCCACGGCGTGACGCCGGCGCCTTGGCTGTGCAGGGTGTACATCAGACCCAGCACGCCGGCCAGCATCACCACCAGGCCCGCGTGCATCACCTTGCGGCCGTACTTCTGCAGCGCCTGGGAGGCGACGAACGCGACCACCATGCCGATCGAGGACGGGATGCCCGTCAGGCCGGACTTGAAGGCGCTGTAGTGCAGGCCGAGCTGGGTGTAGAGGCTGAACGTCAGCCAGAAGCCGGTCATCGCGGTGAAGAAGACCAGACCGAGCCCCATGCCGCCGCTGAAGCCGCGCTTGGCGAACAGGCTGGGCTCGACCAGCGGGTCGACCCCGGCCGCCTTGCGGCGCGCCTCGTACCAGCCGAACAGGCCGAACACCGCCACGCCGAGCGCCAGCAGCGCGAACGCCCACAGCGGCCAGTCCTGCTCGCGGCCCTGGACCAGCGGATAGATGACCATGGCCGCGCCGAGGGCGGCCAGCAGCGCGCCGAGCAGGTCGAGCCGGACCGTCCGGCCCTGTGCCTGGGCGGGGAGGAAGATCCGGCCGCCGACGAAGGCGAACAGGCCGAGCGGGATGTTGATCAGGAAGATCATGCGCCAGCCGGTGCCGGCCAGGTCGGCGTCGACCAGCCAGCCGGCCAGGATCGGGCCGCCGACCGTGGACAGGCCCATCACCGGACCGAACATGCCGAAGGCCGCGCCCTGCTCCTTGGGCGAGAAGATCTCCTTCATGATGCCCAGGCCCTGCGGCAGCATCACCGCGCCCAGCAGGCCCTGCAGCACCCGCGCGGCGACCAGCTGCCAGGGCTCCTGGGCCAGGCCGCAGGCCAGCGAGCCGAGGGTGAACCCGGCCGCGCCGATCATGAACATCCGGCGGCGGCCGAAGATGTCGCCGAGTCGGCCGCCGGTGATCAGGCCGATGGCCATCGCCAGCGTGTACGCCGCGCCGAGCCACTGGATAGTGGACTCGCCGCCGCCGATGTCCGCCCGGATCGCGGGGGCGGCGATGTTGGTCACCAGCGAATCCAGCAGGTCCATCACCTCGGCGGCGAGGATGACGAACAGCGCGACCCAGCGCCAGCGGTAGGGTTCGGCGGCGGCGCCGGAGGGCGGTGCCGCGGTGGTGGGGCCGACCGCGTCGGTCATGACAGCTCCTGTTTGCTACCAGGCGCGGAGGACGGGGCCGCGCGATGAACGGTGTTTCCTTGGACGAACACTGTTCTACGAGTCGAGCGCCGTTCCCGTCAAACGAATTAACCCTGACTTCTCCCCTAGCCGCCCCCGAGTCGACCCCGAGCCCGGCCCCGAGCCGGCCCTGCGACCGGTCCCGACCCCCGCCCCGAGCCGGCCCTGCGACCGGTCCGAGCGCGGGCGCTTCGCGCACCCGTCGAACGCCGTTCGCCCGGAGTACGATGATCGCCGGCGGAACGTTCAGCGAAAGCAGGTGGCCCGATGCCCGCGCAGATGCCCGAGATCCCGTGGCACAAGCCCCGCAAGGCGGAGCCGAGGCAGCCGCTCAGCCGCTCGCTGATCGTGGAGACCGCGGTGCGGGTGCTGGACGCCGAGGGCCTGTCCGGGGTCACCATGCGCCGGGTCGCGCAGGAGCTGGGCACCGGCCCGGCCTCGCTGTACGCGCACGTCTCCAACAAGGAGGAGCTGCTCGACCTGGTGCTGGAGCGGGTGACCTCGGAGATCCGGATGCCGGCCCGGCCGGAGCCCGGGCGGTGGAAGGAGCAGATCACCGAGATCTGCTTCGAGGCGCAGCGGGTGCTGACCTCCCACCGGGACGTGTCGCTGGTGTCGCTGGGCAGCATCCCGCTGGGCGAGAGCCAGTTGGCGATCACCGAGTTCCTGCTGGACCTGCTGCTCCAGGTCGGCCTGCCGCCGCAGGTGGCGGCCTGGGCGCTGGACGGGCTCGGCCAGCTGATCGACACCGACGCCTACGAGGCGTCCGTCTACGCGGAGCGGATCGCCCGGGGGACGGACATCGGCGAGTACTTCGGCCAGCTGCACAGCTTCCTGCTGGCGCTGCCCGCCGACCGCTTCCCGGTCCTGCAGGGGATGGCCGACACCATGCTGGCGGGCGGGGGGGACGAGCGCTACGCCTTCAAGATCGAGGTGTTCCTGCGCGGCCTGGAGTCCTACCTGCCCGCCGGTGCCCGCGCCGACCGGCACCGGCCGAGCCGCCACCGGCTCGACGCCTGACCGGTCGTCGACGAACCCGCACCACCCGCTTTGACCTGCGCTTTACCGCGACTTGACCGCGTCCTGAACCGTTCCGCCCGGGGTGTGACGGGGAGGGTTGACGGCGCCCCAGCACAGGTCTATACCAGTGGCAGTCACGTCAACCTCGGCTAGGCACCCGACCGTTGACCCGGCCGCGCACCCCCACCTTCCGCGCGTCCGGGCCACCGTCCTCGCCGCCTCCTGGAGAGGTCCTCGATGGAACGCGCACTTCCCCCACACACGCCCGAAGCAGCCCCGGCGCGGCGACGCCGTCCGCGCCGCACCGCCGCGATCGCCCTGTCCGTGTTCGGCCTGCTGGCCGGAGCCGTCTCGGCGGTCGCCGTCTCCGGCTCGGCGAACGCCGCGACCACGGGCGGACTCGGCTCCAACTGGTACGCCTCCGCGCCGTACCTGATGCCGGAGGACAACAGCCCGCCGGACGCCGCCGCCGTGATGGACGCCACCGGGCAGAAGGCGTTCCAGCTCGCCTTCATCCTGGCCCAGGGCAACACCTGCAGCCCGTCCTGGGGCGGGACGTCCTCGATCGACACCGACACCACGATGCCGGCCGTCATCCAGACCATCCGCAACAAGGGCGGCGACGTCTCGGTCTCGGTCGGCGGCTACGGCGGCACCAAGCTCGGCCAGACCTGCGGCACCCCGGAGGCGACCGCCGCCGCCTACCAGAAGGTCGTCACCAAGTACAACCTCAAGGCGATCGACTTCGACCTCGAGGAGCCCGAGTACGAGAACACCGCCGCGATCCACAACGAGATCGGCGCGGCCCGCATCCTGCAGCAGAACAACCCGGGCATCTACATCTCCATCACCACCGCGGGCACCAACGCCGGCACCGGCTGGTTCGGCACCCAGATGCTGCTGGAGGCGAAGTCCCAGGGTTTCACGCCGAACAACTACTCGATCATGCCGTTCGACGGCGGCTTCAACGGGGCGGCGGCGCAGACCGACGCGCTGGTGAAGTTCAACCAGCTCCTGCAGAGCACCTTCGGCTGGAACGAGGCCACCGCGTACGCCCACGAGGGCGTGTCGATGATGAACGGCCGCACCGACGCCGCCGAGTACTTCCGGCAGGCGGACTTCCAGACCGTGCTGGACTTCGCTACCGCGCACAAGCTGGCCCGCTACACCTACTGGTCCGTCAACCGCGACCGGCAGTGCCCCGGCACGGTCGACCCCGGCCTGTCCGGCGCCTGCTCCAGCGTGGCCCAGAACGACTGGGACTTCACCAAGTACACGGTGAAGTTCGCCGGTGCGACCCCGCCCACCAGCACCACCTCCCCGAGCCCGACCAGCAGCACCTCGCCGAGCACCGGGACCAGCTCCTCGCCGAGCACGGGCACCGGCACCTGCAGCCCGGCCTGGTCCGCCACCGCCACCTACACGGGCGGCAGCAAGGTCAGCTACAACGGCCACAACTACCACGCCAAGTGGTGGACGCTGAACGAGAACCCGGCCAGCAGCGGCCAGTGGGGCGTGTGGGCCGACGACGGCCCCTGCTCCTGAACCGCGCGGTTCCCGCACGGCCCTGAACCGGCGCTGAACCGGCGCTGAGTCGCTCCGGACCGCTCCGGACCGCTCCGGACCGCTCCGGGTCGCTCCGGGTCGCTCCGGAAACGGGCGGGCCACCCGGCCCCGAGCCTGAGCTCGTGGGCCGGGCGGCCCGCCCGTTTTCTCCCCGTCGGGGTCTCAGACCTCGGCGCGGTTGCGGAACTCCTCCGCGACGGCCCGGGTGGAGGGCAGGTCGCCGAGCGGTTCGCCGACCACCCGGGAGGCCAGCTCGGACGCCAGCTTGATGACGTCCTCGCGCAGTTCGGCCTCGGCCAGCACCTTGTCGGCGGCCAGCTGCACCTGCGCTTCGGCCACCAGCTGCTCGCGCTGCTGCAGCCCCTCCGCCCGCAGGGCGGCGACCAGGGCCGCGCCCTCCTCGGCGGCGGTCTGCCGGATGGCGGCAGCCTCGTGCCGGGCGGCGGCGAGCTCGGCCTGGAACTCCTGGCGGATGCGTTCCGCCTCGGCCCGGGCCGCCTCCGCGCGGGCGATGCCGCCGTCGGTCTTGTCGTGGCGTTCGGCGAGGGTGCGTTCGATGCGGGGCAGCAGCACCTTGCCGAGCACCCCGAAGAGGGCGAAGAAGACGATCAGTCCGAGGATCAGCTCGGGCACGTTCGGTTCGAGAGGTCCCATACCGAGTATGCTATCCGCTCATCCGACGATCCGTTCGGTCGGGGTCCGTTCCAGCGCCCTTGCCCGGCAAGGGACTTCGCCCGGCGGACCCGCCCGTTCAGCTCCCGCTCACCCCGTCGATGTGCTCGCGCAGCAGGTCGGCGTGCCCGTTGTGGCGGGCGTACTCGGTGATGACGTGCAGGTACGTCGTCCGCAGCGACTGCTCCTCCACGTGCGCGGCCAGCGTCTCGTCCAATCCGGCGCCGGCCACCGCGAGATCGGCGAGCCGCTGCTCCTCCAGCAGCGCCAGGTACTCCCGTTCGGCCTGCTCCGGTTCCAGCAGGTCGAAGTCGGCGTCCTTGTGGCCCTCCACGAAGTGCAGCGGCGGGACGCCCTGGTCGGCGAAGCGGATCCGGAACCACGTCCGCTCCACCTTGGCCAGGTGGCGCATCAGCCCCAGCAGCGAGAGCGAACTCGCGGGCAGCGGTCGCAGCGCGAGCTGCTCGCCGGTCAGCCCGGCGCACTTGTGCAGGAAGGTGGCACGGTGCCAGGCGAGGTAGCCGGGCAGCAGTTCGGTCTCGGGCGCGGTGAGCGAGCCGCCGGTGCGGGGGGTGGCGGGGACGGTCCATGTCATGTGCCCGATCATGCCGGGGTCCGCCCGGACGTACCAGGGGTTTTCCGCCGCGACCTCCCGCGCCCCTCCCCCTCCTGCGTCTCCTCCCTCTCCCGCGTCTCCCTCCCGGCTCCCCGTCCCAGCCACCGGAGCGGCATCCCCCGGACCCGCTGCGGGCCGGCCGCACCGGTTGGTAGCATCGCGGTGAGCCGTGACTGGCGCGCTGGGATGGAAATCACCATCGGGGAGCGGCTCCGTGCGGTGCCCTCGGGCACCGTCTGCTGTCGCCGTGCGCCTGGGCCGTCCGAATCGTCGTTCCGAACTACGAGGAGACCGCCCGTGGTCGAGTCCGTGTCCGCACACACCTTCGGCAGCCCCGCCGCCGACACCGCCTTCCGCAGCGCCCTGGACGTGGTGCGCGCCGTCGAACCCCGGGTCGCCGCGGCGATCTCCGGGGAACTGGCCGACCAGCGCGCCTCGTTGAAGCTGATCGCCAGCGAGAACTACGCCTCGCCCGCGGTGCTGCTGACGATGGGCAACTGGCTGAGCGACAAGTACGCGGAGGGCACCCCGGGCCGCCGCTTCTACGCGGGCTGCCGCAACGTGGACGCCGTGGAGGAGCTGGCCGCCGAGCACGCCCGCGAGCTGTTCGGCGCCGAGCACGCGTACGTGCAGCCCCACTCCGGGATCGACGCCAACCTGGTGGCGTTCTGGGCGGTGCTGTCGCAGCGGGTGGAGAGCCCGGCGCTGCAGCGCGCCCAGGTGCGCAACGTCAACGACCTGAGCGAGCAGGACTGGGCCGAGCTCCGCCGCGAGCTGGGCAACCAGCGGATGCTGGGCATGTCGCTGGACACGGGCGGCCACCTCACCCACGGCTTCCGGCCGAACATCTCGGGCAAGATGTTCGACCAGCGCAGCTACGGGACCGACCCGGGGACCGGGCTGGTCGACTACGACGAGGTGCGGCGGATCGCCCTGGAGTTCAAGCCGCTGATCCTGGTCGCCGGGTACTCGGCGTACCCGCGGCTGGTGAACTTCCGCCGGATGCGCGAGATCGCGGACGAGGTCGGCGCGACCCTGATGGTCGACATGGCGCACTTCGCGGGCCTGGTCGCGGGCAAGGTGCTGACCGGGGACTTCGACCCGGTGGCGCACGCCCAGATCGTCACCACCACCACGCACAAGTCGCTGCGCGGCCCGCGCGGCGGCATGGTGCTGTGCACCTCGGAGCTGGCGGAGTACGTCGACCGGGGCTGCCCGCTGGTGCTCGGCGGCCCGCTGTCGCACGTGATGGCGGCGAAGGCGGTGGCCTTCGCGGAGGCGCGCCGCCCCGAGTTCCAGGTGTACGCCCGGCAGGTGGTCGACAACGCGCGGGCGCTCGCCGAGGGCCTGCTGAAGCGCGGCGCCCAGTTGGTGACCGGCGGCACCGACAACCACCTGGTGCTCGCGGACGTCTCCTCGTACGGCCTGACGGGCCGCCAGGCGGAGGCGGCGCTGCTGGACTCCGGCATCGTCACCAACCGCAACGCCGTCCCCCGGGACCCGAACGGCGCCTGGTACACCTCCGGCATCCGGCTCGGCACGCCCGCGCTGACCACCCGCGGCCTGGGCGCGGCGGAGCTGGACGAGGTTGCCGAGCTGATCCACACGGTGCTGACGGCCGCCGCACCGGTCGGCTCCTCCAAGGCGCAGTACGCGCTGGACGAGGCCGTCCGCGACTCCGTCGCCAAACGCGCGGTCGACCTGCTCGCCGGGCACCCGCTCTACCCGGGCATCTCGCTCGGCTGATCCACCCGCCCCGCGTCCCCGTCCGGACGCCGGCCGGCCCGGCCCGCACCACCACCGCGGGCCGGGCCCACCCGCCCCGCGACGGCCGGGCAGCCTGCCTGCACCGGCCGGGCCCGACCGCGCCACCCGCCCGGTGGCCGCCGTCCACCTGCTCCGGGCGCTGCTCTCCGTCCGCTCCCACCACGGCACCCTGGACGAGCACCTGCGCGCGCACGGCGCCGGTCCCGCCGAACTCGCCGCTCTGCGCACCGCGTTCCGGCCCCTGCCGGAGGCCGCCACCGACCGATGACCAACCAGCGGACGCCCGCGGCGACCGGACGGCCCGCGCCGATAGGCTCGCCCCCGCCGCGGCCGGGCGCGCGACGCCCCGGCCGCCGTCCCGCACACCTTCCGCAGGAGAACGCGCATGCTCAAGGTCAACGAATACTTCGACGGCACGGTCAAGTCGGTCGCCTTCACCTCGGCCGACGGCCCGGCGACCGTCGGCGTGATGGCCCCCGGTGAGTACGAGTTCGGCACCGCCGCGCCCGAGGTCATGCACGTGGTCAGCGGCGCGCTGACCGTCAAGCTTCCCGGCGCCGACGACTGGCGGACCTTCTCCGCCGGCGAGCGGTTCTCCGTTCCGGGTGACAGCAAGTTCCAGCTCCAGGTCTCGATCGACACGGCCTACCTCTGCGAGTACCGCTGATCCCACCGGCCCCACCGCCACCTCCTCGGGTCCGGGTCCGGGGGGCCTGAAGGCTCCGAGGGGCCGATCCGCTCTCCCCGGTCGACGGCGCGTCAGCCGGTCGGCGCCTCGGCCGCCGCCCTCGGATGGGTCTCGTACATCCGTATCGCCACGGTGGCACCGGCCGCCGCGGTGAGGGCGGCGACGGCCCAGATCGCGGCGGTCAGGCCGTAGGCGTCGGCGAGGACGCCCGCGACCAGGGCTCCGATCGCGAATCCCCCGTCACGCCACAGCCGGTAGACACCGACGGCCCGGGCCCGCCAGGCCGGGTGGGCGACGTCCCCGATGACGGCGAGCAGGGTCGGGTAGACCAGTGCGGTGCCCGCGCCGAGCAGGGCCTGGGCCACCGCCCACACCGGGAAGGTGCTGCCGGCGGCGACCATGCCCAGGGCTGCGGCCTGGAGCAGCATCCCGGCGGTGATCAGGTGTTTGCGGCCGATGTGGTCCGACCACCAGCCGGTGAGCAGTTGCCCCGCGCCCCAGACCGCCGGGTAGAGCGCGGCGAGGATGCCGATCCGGCCCAGGTCCAGCCCGTGCGCGGCGTACAGCAGGGGGAAGACGCCCCAGGCGAGGGCGTCGTTCAGGTTGTTGATCATGCCCGCCCAGCTGGCGGCGGACAGCGCCCGGTCGCCGAGGCTGACGGTGCGCGCTATTCGGGCCGTGCCGGGACGGGCCTGTCCACCGGCCGGGTCCGGGTGCGCGGCGGCCTCGGCGCGGGCGTGCCCACGGGTCTCCCGCACGGCGGCCGCGGCCAGGCCGAGGCCGAGCGCGACGTAGGCCGCGCCGAGCAGGAAGGGGGCCGGGCGCAGCCCCCAGTGCGCGGCGATCGCGCCGGTGGCGGTCGCGGTACCGGCCACCGCCAGGTATCCGGCGGCTTCGTTGAGGCCCATGGCCAGGCCGCGGCGGGCCGGGCCGGCCAGGTCGATCTTCATGATCACGGTGGTGGACCAGGTGAGCCCCTGGTTGACGCCGAGCAGCACGTTGGCCGCGACGATCCACCCCCAGGTGGGGCCCCAGGCCAGCATGGCGGGGACCGGCAGGGCGATCAGCCACCCCGCGACCAGCACCGGTTTGCGGCCGTAGCGGTCGGAGAGCGTGCCGGCGAAGAAGTTGGTGACCGCCTTGGTCGCGCCGAACGCCAGGATGTACGTCAGCGCACCGGTGTAGGCGGACAGTTGGAACGTCCGGTCCGCGAGCAGCGGCAGCACCGTGCGCTCCTGCCCGAGCACGCCGCCGACCAACGCGTTCACCGCGACCAGTAGGCCGAACTGGGCGAGGTTGGCGCGCAGGCCGAGCCGGATCGGGCGGCCACCGGCCGAAGGGCTCGGCGGTACGGGGCGGTGTGCGGGGCTCCTGGTTTCGAAGGTCATGGGCGGTGCTCCTGGCTGGTGCGTGCGACGGCTCGCGGCTGGCGGGGATCCGCCCGTCCATACCTCATGCCATTCCGAAGATTCATGGACAACTGGATCAAGGGAGGGGGTCACGTTCCCGCCACCGCCTCCGGGGCGGGTTCCCGGCCCCCGGAAACCTCCTTGGAGGCTTCCCCGGGTTCGACCACGGCCACCGTTCCGGCCTCGGCACCGGTCGGCGGATTCGCCGGCAGGCGGCGGACCGCAGGAACGGCGAGCAGGGCGAGCGCGGCCGGAACGGCGAGGGCGGTCATCCCGAACAGCGCGGGGCGCACCCCCAGGCTCTCGGAGAGCGGACCGGCCAGCACCAGCCCCAGCGGCATCAGGGCGACGGCGATCAGGTGGTCGTAGGAACTGACCCGGGAGAGCACCTGCTCCGGTATGTGCACCTGGAGCGAGGTCTCCCAGAGCACGAAGGTCAGGGACACCCCCACCCCCGTGACCGCCTCCAGCGCGGCGATCGCCCAGACCGGCGCGCCGGACCCGATGATCAGCGCCTGGCAGGAGGCGACCGCCATCGCCACGGCCGCGACGGCCATCGGACGGGCCGGTTTCAGGCGGTAGGCGCAGACGTCCCCCACGATCGAGCCGAGGCCGAACGCGATGACCACCACGGTCCACGCACCGGCGCCGCCCCATTCGCGTTTCGCCAGCACCGGCCCGAGCACGAACACCGAGGGCAGCACCACCACGTGGTAGACCGCTATCGCCAGCATCCCCGACCACACCCACGTCCGACTGCGCACCTGCTGCCAGCCGACCCGGAGTTCGGCCAGGAAACCGAGCCGCTCGGCCCGCTCCGCCCCGCCGCCGACGCCACCGCCGCCGACCTCCGCGCCGCCCACCGGGCCCAGCCGGGCCAGTACGGCGGCACTGACCGCGAAACTCGCGGCGTCCACCGCCAGCGCGCCGCCCGGCCCGGCCGCCGCGATCAGCACGCCGGCCAGTGCCGGGCCGACCACCAGCCCCGTCGACTGCACGAACCCCCGCAGCGCGTTCGCCTCGCGCAACCGGTCGGCGGGAACGAGCAGGGGCAGCAGGCCGGTGGAGGCGGGGAGGAAGAAGGCGTCCGCGACACCGAACAGCGCCATCAGCAGCGCCAGCGTCCCGACCCGGGCGCTGCCGGTGAGCAGCAGCACGGCGGCTGTCGCCTGGACGGCGCACCGCACCAGGTCGGAGGCCAGCATGATCCGCTGCCTCGGCATGCGGTCCGCCCAGACTCCCCCGGCCAGCGTGAACACCAGCAGCGGGAGCAGCCCGGCGGCCGTGACCAGGCCGACGTCGGCGGCCGAGCCGCCGATCGCCAGCACCGCGAAGGGCAGCGCCACGAAGGACACCCGGTCTCCCAGGACCGACAGTGACTGGCCGACGAACAGCCGGGCGAACTGGCGCTCGGCGCGGAGCACTTCGGGAATCAGGGCACCCACGGGGCCTCCTCGACGGACTCGACGGACTCGGGCTCGACGGACCCGGACTCGGGATCCGGTTCGACGGGCTCGACGGCGCGCCCGCGGCACGAGGACAGCGAGCACGGCGATCGTAGGAAGCCCCCGGATCCCATGTCGCGCGATTTATCCGCAACGCCGAAAATGCCCTGATTCGATCCAACTGAGCCTGCCAACAAGGAAGTTGATGCCCCATGGGCGCTTCCGCCATCGAACCGGGGCGTCCGCCTCCCCCGTTCGTCCACACCCCAATCCCACCGATCGGCCGGACTTCTCCAACCGATCCGCCGACCTCCCGTCACCCGACCGATGTCCGCCACTGCCCGAGGCGCCGTCAACAGCGTCAACAGGTCGTCCACGGACCACGCGGCAACCGGCGTGACGGAGGCGTGATCCCCGCGCGACGCGCTTGTGATTGCCACGTTCGAGTGAATAGGCTCCTCCCAGCCCGCACCGCCGGGCCCCGCGCGCGAAACGCCGAACCCTGTCCACCGCGCCGCCGGGTCGACCACCACCACCCTTGGACAGGGGCGGGGGAACCACGATTGTTGCCGTTCCCCACGGCTAGGGGTGAAGCCGTCCGCGCCGGGTGACCGGGGTGCGACGGCCGGGCCTCCCTCCCGGTCCGAACCCGACAGCTCACCTCGCAGGCGTGCGGAGAGGATCTCGCATGCTCTTCACCGGTTCGGGACGCCACCGTCGGCAGGGCCCGGCAGAGAAGGCCGCCGAGCGCGCCATCGCGGCAGCCGGCGTGGCCGGTATCGGCATCGCCCTGCCGCTGCTCGCCGCGTCCGGCGCCCACGCCGCGCCCAGCGCCGTCTGGGACCGGGTCGCCGACTGCGAAAGCGGGGGGAACTGGAACTCCGACGCGGGCAACGGCCTCTACGGCGGTCTGCAGATCAACGCCCAGCGCTGGACCGACTACGGCGGCACCCAGTACGCCCCGCTGCCGAGCGGGGCCACTCGCAGCCAGCAGATCGCCGTGGCCGAACGCATCCTGGCCACCGAGGGCCCCTTGGCCTGGTCCGCGTGCGCGGACGACGCGGGTCTGGACACCGCCAGCGCGCCGGGCGTGGTCGACGACAACGACTCGGCGGACGAGACGGGTTCGCTGCGCGGCGCCCGCGGCGTCGCGGCGGTCAACGCCGCCCCGGACGGCAGCACCGTCCCGGAGGGAAACAGCGCACCGGTCTTCTCCGGCCTGCCCGGCTACGACCCGGTCTCGCACGTGTACTGGTACGAGAAGAACGGTGCCTGGTTCTGGACCAGCCACCAGAGCCTGTACGAGCGCTACATGCAGCTGACGCACCCCCAGCCGCAGCCGAGCGCGCCCGCCTCGGCCAGCCCCACCCCGGACGCCCCGGTCACCCAGCCCGTCCCGCCGGTCTCCCCCGGCATCCCGACGGTGCCCACCGACCCGACCGCCACTCCCAGCCCGAGCACGCCCGCGGACGGCGACAACGGGAACGGGAACGGCAACAACGGCGACGGCAACGGAAGCGGTCTGTTCCCCACCCTCCCGGTCACCCCGTCGCCCAGCCCGTCCGACGGCACCGGCACCTCCGGCACCACCCCGGACGCCTCGCCCACCGGCACCGCGACGTCCCCCGCCGCCGGCTCGCCCACCACGCCCGCGGCTCCGGCCGAACCGACGGCCCAGGCGACCCCGGCAGCCCCGGCAACCCCGGCGGCGGACCGGTCCGCGCAGCCGTACACCGTCACCCCCGGCGACACCCTGGCGGCGATCGCCCGCCAGCACGCCCTGGGCGGCGGCTGGTCCGAGCTCTACGAGTCCAACCATCAGGTGGTCGGCGAGGACCCGGACCTGATCCGTCCCGGTCAGGTGCTGGAACTGGGCTGACCGGCACCCGGCGGGTGCGCCTCCGGCTGAGCCGCCGTCACTTCGGGACGGCGGCCAGCCCGGTGCAGCCGCGCAGGCCGTCGCGGCGCTGCTGGGCGGCCTTCGCCGCGTTGCCGGTCTGCGGGACGGGCACGCCCCGGCCGTCGATGTGGGCGGGCGTGAAGGCCTCGCCGGTGACGCGGCCGTCGGCGGTGACGGTGAGCGTGGTGACGCCGGTCTCGTCGGAGGCGGTGTAGTTCGAGGTGCCGTACCAGAGGAAGTTGCCGAAGCCGTAGGCGACGTAGGTCTTCCCGAGCATGCCCGCCCCGAGCATGGTGTGGGCGTGGGTGCCGACCACGGCGGTCGCCCCGGCGTCGGCGAGCTTCTTGGCGAGGGCGGTCTGCGCCCGGGTCGGGCAGGCCACGCCCTCGTCGCCCCAGTGCAGGTAGACCAGGACCACGGACGCCTGTGCCTTCGCCCCGGCGACGGCGTGCAGCAGCGCCCCCTCGTCGAGGGCGGAGGCGATGCCCGGCTTGCGGGCACCGGCCCGCCACTTCTGGTTGGTGATCTCGTTGACCTGACTGGCCGCCAGCACCGCGACCTTCACCCCGCGCACCGTGGTGACGTGGGGGGCGTACGCCTCCTCGGCGTCCTTGCCGATGCCGACCACCGGTATCGGGGAGGCGGCTTTGGCGGCCAGGGTGTCGGCGAGGCCGTCGGGGCCGAAGTCGACGGCGTGGTTGTTGGCCTGGGAGACCACGTCGACGCCGGCGTCCTTGAGCGCTTCGAGCGCCTTGGGCGTGGTGCGGAAGGTGTAGGTCTTGGATTCGGCCTTGCCCCGGGAGGTGATCGCGGTCTCCAGGTTGAGCACCGCCAGGTCCGCGGTGGAGAGCGTCGCGGAGATCGGGCCGAGTGCGGTGTCCGCCTTGCCGGCGCCGAGCCGGGAGGCGGTCCGGCCCTCGAAGTGGACGTCCCCCGCGAACGCCACCGTGATGCTGCCGCCCGCGCCGCCGTCCGCCGTTCCGGAGCCGGTCGGAGTGCCGCTGCCCGGGGCGGCGGGAGACGGTCCGGCCGGGTCCGGGGCTCCGGACCCGGGGGGCGCGGACGCCGGGGCGGCGGACGTCGGCGAGGCCCCGGGGGTGGTGGCGGCCCGGTCCTCGGACGGGGACGGTCCGCCGCAGCCGGCGACGGCGGTGAACAGCAGGACTGCGGTGGCGGCGGCGGTTGTGCCGACTGTGGCGCGACGCATGAACGGACCCCCCGGCGGTTCGGTGACGTCGCACTTTATCCGCGCCACTCGAACACCGGAAGCCCACATCGGCACCGTACTGTCACGTTTCCGCTCCGGAACCGCCGGAGCGGCCCGCCGGGGTTCAGGCCCGGCCGTCGACCCGGCCCTCCGCCGGGGTTCAGGCCACCACCCCGGCCGCGCGCAGCAGCCAGCGGTTGGTGCGGCCGACCAGCCCGGCCCTGTCCAGGACGGAGACCACCTTCCGCGCCATCTCGACCTTGGTGGCCCGCCAGTTGGGGTTGGCGCGGGCGACGGCCCGGCCGGTCCTGGGGTCGATGCCGACGGCAGCGTAGAGCCGGGGGTGGATCAGCGCGGTGGTGGCGTAGTAGACGATCAGTCCGATGAACAGCTGCTCGTACCGGCGGCGGATCGGGCCGAGGCGCTTGCGGACGAGTTCCTCGCGGGCGTAGCTGATGTGCCTGGCCTCCTCGATGACGTGGATCCGGGAGACCTGGCGGGTGAGCGGCTGGAGGGTGTCGTCACTCATCACCTCGCGCTGGAAGGCGTCCAGGATCTCCTCGACGTACATGGTGCCGCCGAAGGTCTGGCTGTGGGTGGAGATCGCCTTGAACAGCCGGCCGAGGTTGTGGGCGACGAATCCGGCGCCGTAGGCGGGGACGCCCATCTTGGCGATCATCCGGGCGAACATGATCGAGTGCCGGCACTCGTCGGCGATCTCGGTGAGCGCGTACTGGACGTGGCTGCTGGTCGGGTCCCGGTCGAAGGCGTGGCGCAGCAGCATCTGCATGAGGATCTCCTCGAACCAGATGCCGACGCTGGCGATGGAGGCGACCTCGTGCTTGGAGAGCTCGATCCGCTCCTCCTCGGTCATCCGCTCCCACAGGTCGGTGCCGTAGAGGGAGAGGTGGCGGGGCGGGCAGTAGTAGGCGCCGGGGACGGGATCGGCGTCCCAGTCGACGTCCGTGAGCGGGTTGAACGAGAGCTTCGCGGAGGAGGCGAGCAGGCGTTCGGCGGTGCGCTCCCGGTCGGGGGCGGTGCGGGCGGTCTGGGGCGGCATGCCGGCTCCTTCGCGGTGGGGGGGCGGAGAGGGTGGAGTGGTGGCACTGCCGCGAAGGTAGAAGTTATTAGACTTTCCGTCAATACACCGCGCGCGAAGCGGCCCCGCTTCCCGCCGGGCCCTCAGCCCGCCCCACGGCCCCCGGCCCCGCTATGGGCCCCAGCCCCGCCCTACGGGCCCCACCAGCCCGCCGGGTCCTGCCAGGCCGCCAGCTCCCGTCCGCTGGTGAAGCACCGCCGCCGGCCGTCCACGGGGTCGGTGAACTCCAGCGAGCGCGCCAGCAGCTGCAGCGGCCGCCGGTAGTCCTCGGGCTCGTCCCCGCCCAGCACCTCGGGGTAGAGCGGGTCGCCCAGGATCGGCAGCCCGAGCCCGTTCATGTGCACCCGCAGCTGGTGGGTGCGCCCGGTGCGCGGGGCGAGGCGGTAGCGGCCCAGGCCGCCGCGCGCCTCGGCCAGCTCGACCCGGCTCTCCGCGTTGGGCTCGCCCGGCACCTCGTACGCGGCGAGCCGGCCGCGGTCCTTGAGGATCCGGCTGCGCACCACGGCGGGCAGCCGGGCCGCCGCGCCCTCCTCGTACCGGGCGACGGCCTCGTACTCCTTGACCGCCTCGCGGCGCTCGAACAGGCCCTGGTAGGCGCCGCGCAGCGCCGGGTCCGCGACGAACAGCACCACGCCGGCGGTGAGCCGGTCCAGGCGGTGGGCGGGGCTGAGCCGGGGCAGGTCGAGGTCGCGGCGCAGCCGGGCGAGGGCGGTCTCGGTGGCGTGGCTGCCGCGCGGGGTGGTGGCGAGGAAGTGCGGCTTGTCGGCGACCACGATCCGCTCGTCGCGGTACAGGACCTCGACGGGGAAGGGCACCACCGGCTCGGGCGGCCCCGGTTCGCGGTGGAACCAGACATGGCCGCCGGGCCGGTAGGGGGTGTCGGCGGTGACCGGGCCGTCGGCGCCGACGAACTCGCCGGCCGCGAGCATCGCGCCGACCCGCCCGTCCCCCGCGGCGGCGCCGTAGCGCTCCTCCAGGTAGGCGCGCACCGTCGGCCAGGCGCCGTCCGGCGGAAGTTTGACGTGTACGGGATCGATGCCGCCGCGCTGCGGGAGCGGGCTGACGGGGGCGGGTTTCCTACGCACCACCGCGCGCCACCGGGGTGTTCGTCCGACGGGTGTCCATCCGGTCCACCTTAGCGGCAGGTCACCCGTCTGGGCGCGGGCGGCCCGCCGTGCGACGATGGCAGGGCGGTGACCGCCCCCCGGAACGGCAGGTGGCCAGATGGACACCGACAAACAGCGCACGGTTCCCCGGACTCGCCCCACCGCCCCGCTCGCGGCGGGCGGGGCGCCGGTACCCGACGGCCTGCTCGCGATCCCGGTGGCCACGGCCCTGATCGCGGCGGACGGCCGGATCCTGCACTGGAGCCCGGACGCGGAGGCCCTGCTCGGCTTCCCGGCGGACCAGGCGGTGGGGACGCGCGCGGCGGACATCCTGGTCGGCCCGGAGCGGCGTCCGGCGGCGCTGGAGCTGTTCGCCCGGATCCTGAGCGGCCGCCCCTGGGCGGGGGTGTTCCCGGTGCGGCACCGCGACGGCCACCTGGTGCGGCTCGACTTCCGGACCTTCCCGGTGCTCGACCACAGCGGCTCGCCGATGGTGCTGGCGGTGGCCTCGGACGTCAGCGAGGTGCGCCAACTGGCGGCGGACCTCGCGGTGCTGGACGGGTTCTTCACGCAGTCGCCGGTCGGCATGGGCGTGTTCGACACCGAGTTGCGCTTCGTCCGCCTGAACGAGGCGCTGGCCCGGATCAACGGGCTGCCGGTGGAACGGCACCTGGGACGGCGGCTGTCGGAGGTGCTGCCGGGGATCGACAGCCGGACGGCCGAGGAGACGATGCAGCGGATCCTGGCCGACGGCCGGCCGCTGGTGGACCTCCGGACGCACGGCCGGACGGCGGGCGACCCGGAGCGCGAGCACGCCTGGTCGGTGTCGAGCTTCCGGCTGGAGCAGCCGGACGGCACGGTGCTGGGGGTGTGCACCACCATCGTGGACATCACCGACCGCTTCGAGGCGGAGACCGCCGCCGAGGCCGCCCAGCAGCGGCTGGCGCTGCTGAACGAGGCGTCCACCCGGATCGGCACCACGCTGGACCTGGCCACCACGGCCCGGGAGCTGGCCGAGACCGCCGCCCCGATCCTGGCCGACACCGTGATGGTGGAGGTGCTGGACGGCCTGGTGCGGGGCGAGCCGGCCGTGCTGCCGGGCCGGACGGACCGGTCCGCGGTGCTGCGCCGGATGGCGTTCCACACCGTCCCGGACAGCGGGATGGCCCCGATCGCGCCGGTGGGCTCGGTGCAGCGGCTGCACCCGAGCACGCCGTACGCGTGGGCGCTGTCGCACGGCCGGCCGGTGCTGGTGCCGCGCACGGACGGCGCGGCGATGAGTTGGTTCACGGACGACCCGGTGCGCGGCGGGGCGATCCGGGCGCAGGGGGTGCGTTCGCTGATGGTGGTGCCGCTGATCGCGCGGGGTGCGGCGATCGGCACCGCCACGTTCTTCCGCTCCCGGAGCACGGCGCCGTACGACCACGGGGACCTGGCGCTGGCGAGCGAGCTGGCCGCCCGGGCGGCGGTGTCGATCGACAACGCGCTGCTGTACACCCGGGAGCGGGACGCGGCCGAGCAGCGGCAGCGGGCCCTGGAGGCGGCGGAGGCCGCGCAGCAGCGGCTGGCGCTGCTGAACGAGGCGTCCACCCGGATCGGCACCACGCTGGACCTGTCGATCACCGCGCAGGAGCTGGTGGATGTGGTGATCCCGCGGTTCGCGGACTTCGCGACGGTGGACATCCGCGAGGCGGTGCTGACCGGCGAGGACCCGGAGCCGGTGCCCGATTCGGGCTCGGTGGCGCTGCGCGCGGTCGCGGTGGGCGAGCGGGAGGACGGCACGCTGCTGACCGGAGCGGCGGACCAGGTCGGGGAGACCACGCACTCGGCCAAGCTGTACGCGCAGGCGATGCGCACCGGCCGGCCGGTCCTGGTGCCGCACGTGGACGAGTTCGAGCTGCGCCGGATCGTCGCGCACCCGGACCGGGTCCAGCCGGGCCTGGACGCCGGGATCCACTCGTACCTGATGGTGCCGCTGCTGGCGCGCGGCCAGGTGCTGGGCGGGGTGGAGTTCGTGCGGCTGACGAACCCGGAGTCGTTCACCCCGGCCGACCGGGCGCTGGGCGAGGAGCTGGCGGCGCGGGCGGCGGTGTGCATCGACAACGCCCGGCTGTACCGGCGGGAGCGGGACACCGCGCTGACCCTGCAGCGCAGCCTGCTGCCGCAGGACGTCCACGGCACGCCGGGGTTGGAGATCGCGCACCGGTACCTGCCGTCGACGGTGGGCGACGAGATCGGCGGCGACTGGTTCGACGTGGTGCCGCTGACCGGCGGCCGGGTGGCGCTGATCGTCGGCGACGTGATGGGGCACGGCATCCGGGCGGCCGCGACGATGGGCCAGCTGCGGACGGTGGCGCGGACGCTGGTGACGCTGGACCTGGATCCGGCGCGGGTGCTGCGGCGCCTGGACGAGGCGACCGCGCAGCTCGGCGAGGGCCAGTTCGCGACCTGCGTGTGCGCGGTGTTCGACCCGGTGGACGAGGAGTGCATCCTGGCCTCGGCCGGCCATCTGCCGCCGGTGCTGTCGGAGCGGGACGGCCGGGCGCGGCTGGTGGAGCCCCCGCCGGGGGCACCGCTGGGCGTGGGCGGGGTGCCGTTCGAGTCGGTGCGCTTCCCGCTGCGCCAGGACGGGCTGCTGGTGCTGTACACAGACGGGCTGGTGGAGCGGCGCGGGCAGGACCTGGACGAGGGCCTGGAACTGCTGCGCGAGACGGTGACGCACCGCCAGCCGACCCTGGAACGGGGCTGCGACGCGGTGCTGGGGGCGTTCGGGTCGACGCTGGGGCAGGACGACGTGGCAGTGATCATGGCGCACGCGGGGCCGGTCGGCGCGGACCGGCTGGCGACCCTGGCGCTGTCCGGCGACCCGGCGCTGCTGCGGCACGCCCGTGAGTTCACCCGGCGGACGCTGACCGGCTGGGGGCTGTCCTCGCTGGTGGATCCGGTGGTGCTGCTGACCGGGGAGCTGCTGGCGAACGCGGTGCTGCACGCCGGTTCGCCGCTGCAGCTGCGGGTGTTCCGCGGGGCGCTGCTGACGGTGGAGGTGTCGGACGCGGACAGCCGGGAGCCGCGGCTGCGGCCGGTGGGCGAGCACGACGAGGGCGGGCGGGGAATGCTGCTGATCAACGAGTTGGCGCACCGCTGGGGCAGCCGGGCGACCAAGGACGGCAAGGTGGTCTGGTTCGAGATGGAGCTACCGGTCCGATCGTCATACTGACGGGTCCCCAACTCCCTTGCCCCGCAGGTGCGTCAACCCCGCGCGCCACCCCGTGCGGCATCCGGCGGTACCGCGCTCACCCGTCGCGGCGGTGCCCTTGCCCCGGCCGGGTGACCGTTCGGCCGACGGCGTGCGGCCCTGGTCCGCGGGTGCCGATGATCGTCGCGTCCGGCACCAACCCACGTCCGACGCCACCGCGTTCGGCGCTGAGCATGGAGAACTCGATGCGTTCCAGCCTCGCCAAGGTCACCACCGCCGCCTTCCTCACCGGCCTCGCCCTGCTCGGCACGGCGGGCACCGCCTCCGCCCGCTACCACCACCCGCACCCGCACGGGGCGCTCGCCGTCGGCGGCGACGCGGCGGCCCAGGGCGGCAGCGCGGGCGCGGTCGGCGGGGACGCCTGGGCCGAGGGCGGGAACGCGCTGGCGGTCGGCGGGGACGCGGGCGCGCTGGGCGGCAGCGCCGGTGCGGTGGGCGGCGACGCCTGGGCCGAGGGCGGCGACGCCCTCGCGGTCGGCGGGGACGCCGAGGCGCTGTGCGGTTCGGCCCTGGCCGTCGGCGGGGACGCGCTGGGCAACGGCGGCGACGCCCTCGCGGTCGGCGGGGACGCCTCCTCCTCGCACTGACGCCCCTCGGCGGTGCGGCGGCCGGGCGGTGTCCCCAGCGGACCCGCCCGGCCGCCGCGCTGTCCGTTCCTACAGCGGGGTGACGTACGCGCCGGAGATGCCGCCGTCCACCAGGAAGGTGCTGGCGGTCATGAAGGAGGAGTCGTCGCTGGCCAGGAAGGCCACTGCGGCGGCGATCTCCTCGGGTTCGGCGAACCGGCCGAGCGGGATGTGCACCAGGCGGCGGGCGGCGCGCTCCGGGTCCTTGGCGAACAGCTCCTGGAGCAGCGGGGTGTTGACCGGGCCGGGACACAGCGCGTTGACCCGGATGCCCTCCCGGGCGAACTCCACGCCCAGCTCCCGGCTCATCGCCAGCACACCGCCCTTGGAGGCGCTGTAGGAGATCTGCGAGGTCGCGGCGCCCATCACCGCCACGAAGGACGCGGTGTTGATGATCGAGCCCTTGCCCTGCCGCCGCATGTGGCCGATCGCGTACTTGCAGCACAGGTACACGGAGGTCAGGTTGACGTCCTGGACGCGCTTCCACGCGTCGAGGCCGGTGACCAGGATGGAGTCGTCGTCCGGCGGGGAGATGCCCGCGTTGTTGAACACCACCTCCAGGCTGCCGTAGTGCTCGACCGCGGTGTCGAACAGGGCCCGGACCTGCTCCTCGTCGGTCACGTCGGTGCGGACGAACAGGCCGCCGACCTCGTTGGCGGCCTTGGCGCCGGTCTCCCCGTCGATGTCGGCGCACACCACCTTCGCCCCCTCGGCGGCGAAGCGGCGCACCGTGGCCAGGCCGATGCCGCTGCCCGCGCCGGTGACGACCGCCACCCGGCCGTCAAGTCGCTTGCTCATGTGGCTCATTCCTCCGTCGCGATGAAGACGTTCTTGGTCTCGGTGAAGGCGTGCAGGGCGTCCGGTCCGAGCTCGCGGCCCAGGCCGGACTGTTTGAAGCCGCCGAACGGCGTCCAGTAGCGCACCGAGGAGTGCGAGTTGACGGACAGGTTGCCCGCCTCCACGGCCCGGGCGACGCGCAGGGCCCGGCCCACGTCCCTGGTCCAGATCGACCCGGACAGGCCGTACTCGGTGGCGTTGGCGATCCGCACCGCGTCGCTCTCGCCGCGGAACGGGACCACGGCGACGACCGGGCCGAACACCTCCTCGGTGAACGCCCGGTGGTCGGGGGCGATCGGCGCCAGCACCGTCGGCGGGTACCAGAAGCCCGGCCCCTCGGGCGCGCTGCCGCGGAACGCCACCTCGGTGTCGCCGTTCACGTAGGAGGCCACCCGGGCCCGGTGCGCGGCCGAGATCAGCGGCCCCATCTCGGTCTTCTCGTCCGCCGGGTCACCGACCCGCACGCCCCGGACCGCGCGCTCCAGCCGCTCCGTGAACTCCTCGTACACGCTCGCCTCGACCAGGATCCGGGAGCGCGCGCAGCAGTCCTGCCCGGCGTTGTCGAAGACCGCGTACGGGGCGGTGGCGGCGGCCCGGTCCAGGTCGGCGTCGGCGAAGACGATGTTGGCGCTCTTGCCGCCGAGTTCCAGCGTGACCGGCTTGACCTGGGCGGCGCAGCCGGCCATCACGGACTTGCCGACGGCGGTGGAGCCGGTGAACACCACCTTGCGGACGCCCGGGTGGGTGACGAAGCGCTGCCCGACCACCGGGCCGCGGCCGGGCAGCACCTGCAGCACGCCCTCGGGCAGGCCCGCGCGCAGGGCGAGCTCGGCCAGCCGCAGGGCGGTGAGCGGGGTGAGTTCGGCCGGTTTGACGATGACGGTGTTCCCGGCGGCCAGCGCGGGGGCCAGCGCCCAGGCGGCGATCGGCAGCGGGAAGTTCCACGGGACGATCACGCCGACCACGCCCAGCGGCTCGTGGAAGGTGACGTCCAGGCCGCCGGCGACCGGGATCTGCCGGCCGAACAGCCGCTCGGGGGCGCCCGCGTAGTACTCGATGACGTCGCGGGCGTTGCCGGCCTCCCAGCGGGCGTTGCCGATGGTGTGCCCGGCGTTGGCGACCTCCAGCAGGGCCAGTCGCTCGCGTTCGGCGTCCACTTCGGCGGCGAAGCGGCGCAGCAGCCGGGCCCGGTCGCCGGGCGCCACGTTCCGCCAGCTCTCGAACGCCGCCCCGGCGCGGGCGACCGCGGCGTCGGTGGCGGCCAGGTCGGCCAGGTCGACGGTGGCGATCACCTCCTCGGTGGCGGGGTTGACCACCTGGTACGGCTCGGGGCCCTCGGTCACCTGCTCCTCCTCGTTCTCGTTCTCGTGTCCGCCGCGTCCTCGCGCCACGGCCGTCTCACAGCCGCTCGAAGCCGCGGCGGCGCTCCCAGTCGGTCACCGCGGCGTCGTACGCGGCGAGTTCGACCCGCCCGGCGTGGGCGTAGTGCCGGACGACGTCCTTGCCGAAGGCCTCGGTGGCGGCCTCGCTGCGTTCGAACCGCTCGACCGCCTCGCGCAGCGTGGCGGGCACCCTGGGCGCGTCGGAGGCGTACGCGTTGCCGGTGAACTCGCCCTCCAGCGGCAGTTGGTGCTCCACCCCGTACAGCCCGGCGGCGATCAGCGCGGCCACCGCCAGGTACGGGTTGACGTCCCCGCCGGGCACCCGGTTCTCGAACCGCAGCGAGTCCCCGTGCCCGACCACCCGCAGCGCGCACGTCCGGTTGTCGCGCCCCCAGGCGATCGCGGTGGGGGCGAAGCTGCCCGGCACGTAGCGCTTGTACGAGTTGACGGTCGGGGCGAGCAGCAGCGCGAACCGGTCGAGGCAGGCGAGCTGCCCGGCGAGGAAGTGCTCCATCGTCCGGGAGAAGCCGTGCGCGCCCTCGCCGGGGAACACCGGGCGGCCCCGCTCGTCGCGCAGGCTCAGGTGCACGTGGCAGGAGTTGCCCTCGCGCTGGTCGTACTTGGCCATGAAGGTGAGGCTGACGCCCTCCTGCGCGGCGATCTCCTTGGCGCCGGTCTTGTAGACGGCGTGGTCGTCGCAGGTGGTCAGCGCGTCGGCGTAGCGGAACGCGATCTCGTGCTGCCCGAGGTTGCACTCGCCCTTCGCGGACTCCACCGTCAGCCCGGCCCCGGCCATGCCGGTGCGCAGACGGCGCAGCAGCGGCTCGATCCGGCCGGTGCCGAGGATCGAGTAGTCGACGTTGTACTGGTTGACGGGCGTGAGGTCCTGGTAGTGCTTCTCCCAGGCGCGCTCGTAGCTGTCCCGGAAGACCATGAACTCCAACTCGGTGCCCACGTACGCGCTCCAGCCGTAGCCGGCCAGCCGCTCCAGCTGGCGGCGCAGCACCTGGCGGGGCGAGACCGCGACGGGGGTGCCGTCGTGGTGGGCCAGGTCGCACTGGACCATGGCGGTGGCCGGGTGCCACGGCACCATCCGCAGGGTGGCGAGGTCGGGGGCGAAGACCAGGTCTCCGTAGCCGCTCTCCCAGGAGGAGACGGTGTAGCCGTCGACGGTGTTCATCTCCACGTCCACCGCCAGCAGGTAGCCGCAGCCCTCGGCGCCGCCGCTCAGCACCTCGGCCAGGAAGTACCCGGCGTCCAGCCGTTTGCCCTGCAACCGGCCCTGCATGTCGGTGACGGCCAGCACGACCGTCTCCACCGCGCCCTCGGCCACCAGTTCCCGCAGCCGTTCCACCGTGAGCCGCGCCTCGGTCATCCGCCCACCACCTCCGCCACCCGGCCAGCCGCGCGCGGACCGGTCCGCCACAGCGACGATGATCCCGCCCCGGACCCGGGCGCACCAGTGTCCGCGCGGGTGTCGCGATTTCCCGACGAACCGTCAGAAGATCATTACTCCAGGCAATATGACGCAACATCAGCCCTTCACCCCGCTCTCCTCCGTTGTCCACTCCCCGCGCGCGGGGGAAACGCGGGGGAAATCCGATTGCCCCGGTCGGACGGACCTGCTTCGGTGGCGCGTGCCCGCCCCTCCCGCCACTCACCGGAGACCGCCACCCGTGACCTTCCGTCTGACCGCCCTCGCCGATCCCGCCGAAACCCCCTTCTCCCGCCGCCTGGCCTGGCTGGCCGCCGCCTCGGACGGCACCCCACTCGGCAGCGCCTTCCTGCGCCTGCTCACCTCCCCCGGGCAGGCCCACCTGTGCGAACTCACCCTGGACGTCCACCCCGCCGAGCGGCGGCGCGGCGTGGGGTCGGCACTGCTCGCGGCCGCCACGGCCGCGGCCCGGGAGGACGGGCGCCGCGCGCTGCTCGCCCAGGCGGTCGAAGGCTCCCCGGGCGACGCGTTCCTCTCCGCCCGCGGCTTCGAGCGGGCCCTCGTCCTCGACTTCGCCCGGCTGGACCTGGCCACCGCCGCCACCGCCGCCACCCCCGCCCCCGGCTCCGCCGCCGGGCTCCCGCCCGGCTACCGGCTGGTCTCCTGGGTCGGCCGCTGCCCCGAGGAGTGGCTGCCCGCCTTCACCCGCTCGCGCACCGCCATGGACGACATGCCGATGGGCGACACCGGGTACGGCCCGGTCGCCTGGGACGAGGCCCGGACGCTGTCCGCGGCGCAGGCCGTCGCCGACCGGGGCGAACTGCTGCACACCGTCGCCGTGTTGGAGACCGCCACCGGCGAGCTGGTCGGGTTCAGCGAACTGGTGCTGCCCGCCGACCGGTCCGGCGACGCCCAGCACTACGGCACCGCCGTCCAGCCCGACCACCGCAGGCGCGGCCTGGCCCGGGCGATGAAGACCGAGTCGATCCGCTGGACGCGGGCCGAGCACCCCGGGATCACCGGTCTGCTCACCGACACCGCCGAACACAACACCGGCATGCTGGCGGTCAACCACGCCCTGGGCTACCGCAGCACCCACCGCTCCGTCGAGTTCCGCCTCCCGCTGTCGTAACCCGTCCCCGCCGCCTGCCCCTCTCCCCGTACCCGGCGCCCGATCGACCCGCTCGACCCGTTCAACCCACCGGGCCCACCGCCCCGTCCGGTTCCGCCGCCGCACTCGTACCCGCGCCCGCGCCCGCGCCCGCGCCCGCATCGGCGCCCGTGTCGGCGCCCGCCGGAAGCGGCCCGGCCCGGCATTGCTCGTACCCATCCGTTCCCCCCTCCTCCGGGGTGTCGTCCCAGCTCATCGGGCCGGCACCCCGTCCGGTAATCCGGTTGTCTCCTGGTGGCCGCCCTGACAGGCTGCCGGTCATGTCCGCTCACGAACCGCCGGCCACCCTCGCCGCGTTCTTCACCGACGGCCGTCTGACGTCCGTCCCGCGCAAGCCGGCCCGCCGCGCCGCCCTGCTCCAGCACCTGGCGTGCTCCCTCTTCGACCCCGAGCGCCCGTACACCGAGCGGGAGGTCAACGAGGCGCTGCTCGCCGTCCACTCCGACACCTCCATGCTCCGCCGCTACCTGGTCGAGGCCCACCTGCTGACCCGCACCCGGGACGGGTCGAGCTACCGCCGGGCCACCACCGCCGACCTCGAAGCCCCGGGAAACGCCCCGGAGGGCACTCCGGACGGCACCCCGGGTGACACCGCCACCGCCCCGGGCTGTGTTCAGCCCCCCGCCGCGTAGCGCCAGAACTCCCGCATCAGCGGCGGCGGAGTGGGGCCCGTCATCTCCCGCTGGGTGAGCAGCACCGTCACCAACCCGGTCGACCGCACCACGTGCGCGGCGGTGCCGGTGCCGCCGACCCAGCCGTAGCGGCCCGGTGCGTTCCACGGGTCACGCCCGACCACGTCCACTGAGCCGCCGTAGCCCCAGCCCTGCCCCTCCAGGAACAGCTCGCTCTCCGCCCGCTGGCGTTCCGTCAGGTGGTCGGTGGTCATCAACCGCACCGCGCCGAGGGAGAGCACCCGCCGCCCGTCCTCGGCGCGGCCTCCGGAGCGCAGCATCCGCAGGAACGTGAACACGTCGTCGAGCGTGGACACCAGGCCGCCGGCCCCGGACGGGAACGGGGGCGGGGTGCTCCACTGGCCGTCCGGCGGGTCGGCCACCGTCAGCGTGCCGTCCGGGTTCGGTCGGTAGAGCGGGCTCAGGCGGTCGGGTGGCGCGTGGAAGGCCGTGTCCGGCATGCCCAGCGGGTCGAACAGCTGCTCCTCCAGCACCTGGTCGAGCGGCCGGCCGGTCGCCCGGGAGACCAGGACGCCCTGGATGTCGGAGCAGGTGTTGTACAGCCAGGCGGCACCGGGCTGGTGGAGCATCGGGATCCCCGCCAGGACGGCCGTCCACTCGTCCGGCGGGGCGACCCGTTGCGGCTGCGGCGGCCCCTGCCCCAGTTCCGCGAACAGCGGGGCCAGCGCGGGCAGGGTGAAGTCCGCCGGGAAGCCGTAGCCGGCCCGCGACTCCAGGACGTCCCGCACCGTGAAGGGCCGGTCGGCCGGGACGGTGTCCGTCACCGGGGCGTGCGGTGTTCGCACCACGCGCCGGTCGGCCAGCTCCGGCAGCCAGCGCTCGACCGGGTCGTCCAGCCCGAGCACCCCGTCGTCCACCAACTGGAGCACCGCCGCGGCCGTGACGGGCTTCCCCACCGAGGCGATCCGCACCGGCGACCCCCGGCCCAGTTCGCCCGCGGCGGCCGTCTCGACCTCCCCCGGCCGGGCGACCAGGGCCACCGCTCCGGGCACCGTGCCGTCCGCGACCCGCCGGTCCAGCAGGGCCTGCAGGCCGCCCGGGCGAGGCGGCCCGCTCTCCGCGGACGTCTCGCGCACCCCGCGCCTCTCGTGCGCCTCACGCATGGTGTTCCCCTTTCGACGCCGGTGCCCGATCCGCACCGTCCGTACCTTCTGTCTCCTGCTGTTGGAAGTGTGCCCGGCCCTCCCGGCCCGCCCACCGGACGATCGGATGCCGTTGCGGCGACGATCGGTTGACGAGCCATCAGCTGATCGGTTGACCCCGGCGTCAACCGGTGGATGCTTTTCCACGGCGCGCGCGCCCGTGGCCGGCCGCCTCCGCCGTTCGGGTGCCGTGCGCGGGTAGCGTGACCCGCACCCTTGGCCGCAGACGGTCCCGGAGGCGCCGATGTCCGACCTCGTGCTGATGATGTCCGTGTCGATCGACGGCTGCTTCGCCGGCCCCGACGGCGAACTGGACTGGCAGCTCATCGACGACGAGCTGCACGAGCACTTCAACCGCAGACTGGCCGCGATGAGCGGCTTCCTCGACGGCCGCGTCACGTACCAGCTGATGGCCGACTACTGGCCCACCGCCGACCAGGACCCGACCAGCACCCCGCCGGTGGTCGAGTTCGCCCGGATCTGGCGGGAGATGCCGAAGACGGTCTTCTCCCGAACGCTCGACCACGCCGGCTGGAACACCACGATCGCCCGCACCGTCGACCCGGAGGCGATCACCGCCCTCAAATCCTCGTCCGCGTCCGATCTGGCCGTCGGCGGCGCCGCCCTCGCCGCCGAGCTCCGCCGGCTGGACTTGATCGACGAGTACAGCCTCTACGTCCACCCGGTGGTGCTGGGCCGCGGCCGCCCGCTGTTCCCGCCCTCCGGCACCCGCACCGACCTGGTGCTCGCCGAGACGCGCACCTTCGGCAGCGGCGTCACGCTGCTCCGCTACCTGCGCCGCTGACCCGCCCCGGCGGCGCCCCGCCCCGCTCACTCCGGCCCCGCCCCGGCGGACGCGGCCGCCCCGACCGAACCTGCCCGGCCCCGACCGGATCCGACCGGAGCAGGAAGCCGCAGCACACCCGGCACCCGCCCCGTCACGGCGTGCCCGAACCCGGCGCCTTCGACGCGCCCGAGGACGCTCCGGCCGGACTCGAGGGCCCCGACCCGCCGCCGGAGGCCCCGCCCGAACCCGGACTGCCCGGCGAGGCCGGTCCGGACGAACCGGAGCCGGAGGAGCCGGGACCGCCGGACGACGGCGCCGACGACGCTCCGGACGAGGGCGCCGAGGAGGAGCCGGACGGCGTGCCCGTCCCGGAGCGGCTCCCGGAGGGGCCCGAGCCGGACGCGCTGGGCGAGGCCGACCCGTCGTTTCCGCCCGTTCCGCCCACCGGGCGATCGAACTGACGGCCAGACGTCTGGTCGACCAGCACGATCTGGTTCACCGGCGCCGGTGCGGGCTGCACCGTCACCACCCCGTCCGGACGGAAGGAGGACCATGCCGCCCCGGTGTACGTACCGCCCGTGCCGCTGGGCGGCGTCAGCGGGTTGCCGCAGGCGCAGCGCACCCTCGGTACGCCCTGGCTGTCGACCAGCACGGCCGTCCCGGACTGCAGGACCGCCTGGTAGGGGGTGGCCCGCCCGTCCTGGTAGCCGTGGTTGGTGACCCGGGTGTCCTGGCGCAGCACCACGGGCGTCAGGCCGTTCAGGTAGCCGTCGATCTGCGAGCTGTCGACGCCTTCGACCCCGGCCCAGGCGTGGGCCTTGTCGGTGTTGGCGGCCAGGTACCCGGAGAGCTTCGGCACGTCGCAGCTGGCCATCTCGCGGGTCCCGCCGTACAGGCCGGGCTGGCCGCCGTTCACGGTGCCGCCGGACGCGCTCGGGCTCCCGGCGACGGACGGTGCCGAGGCACCGCCGGAGGTGGCGCTGCCGGACGGGGCGGAACCCCCGGCCGAGGTGGCGCCGCTGGGCGAGGCCGAAGCGGGCGCGCCGCCGTTGGCGACCGAGTCGGTGAAGGGTTCCTTCCCGGACGAGGACACCGGCTGCATCTCGACGGCCTGCGCACTGCCACCGCCGCCCGAGCCTCCGGTGGCGACCACGCCCAGCGCGATGCCCAGCCCGGCGACCAGGACCGCCCCGGCGAGCACCGGCCCCCTCCGCCACCACGGCCTCCCGCCACTCCCACCGGACGCTCCGCCGCCGAGCGGCCCCTCCCCGCCCGTCCCCGAGCCACCGCCCGCCGACGAGCCACCACCGGCCGACGAACCGCCGCCACCGGGCGCCGGCGCGCCGCTCCCCGAGTCGCCCGACGGGCGCAGCCCGCCCGCCGACAGCGGCCCGGACGGCGGTCCTGCGGGTCCGGCTCCGCCCTCGCCGGAGGACGAGGGCGGAGAGGCGGCCGACGCCCCCGCTGCCGTCCCACCACCTCCCGCCCCCGGGCCAGGCCCGCCCGCTCCGCCTCCGCCAGCCGCCCCGCCCGCCCGGTCCACCAGCTCGGTCGGCGCACCCCCGGCAGTCTCCGGCGGCTCGGTCTCCGGTGGCTCCGGGATCGGCGGCACCTCCGGGATCCCCACGACCTCGGCGCCCTCCGCACCCACCACGCCCGGCCCGACCACCTCTGTCGGAGGTCCGCCCGTCCCGCCCGCCACCTCGGTGGGGCGGTGCGGCGGCGAGGCCTGGGCACCGTCGTTCTCACTACCCGGCTCTTCGGGCTGCCGGGGTGTCGGCTGCTCAGTCACGGACTGCCTTCCGGTCGGACTCCCCCGAGTCCACGTGCGCACCCACCATTGTCCGCCCGCCCCTCCGAACCCGCCGCCCCGAACCGCACTCCGTCACTCCGTCCCGAACCGCACTGCGCCCCCGGATCGCCGGCTGTCCCGGCCCCGGGGCCGACGCCCGCGGCGACTCGCCGTCCGTTGCGGCCTGTCGGAAGCTGGAGGGGTCGGCCGCTCCTGGCCGGCGTCGGGGGACCGCGTTCGAAGGGCCGGTGAGACGCGTGCCTGGTGCCGCCACTCCTGCGAACCCCCGCACTCCCCCGCCCCCGCCGCCGTCCTCCGGCCCGTCCGGCCGGCTCTCCGCGCCCCTCCCCGTCCTGGTCTCCGCGTTGGTGACGGTGGCGGGCGCGCTCGCGGCGATGGCGGTGGTGGCCGCGCTCGGCCTGTGGCTGGCGGGCGCGGACCGGTTGCCCGGCGGCGGCTTCGGCCCGGTGCTGGCGGCGACGCTGCTGCTGGCGCTGGGCGCGCCGGCGCAACTCGACGGCGGCGCGGCCTTCGTGGCGACCGCGCAGGGCGGGATCTCGGCGATGCCGCTGTCGGTGACGCTGGTGGGGGCGCTGGTGGCTGCGTACCTGTTCCTGCGGCCGCTGCGCCGGCACGCCGTGGTGGGCGGGCGGGCGCTGCTGGCCCGGGTGCTCGCGCTGGCGGCCTGCTGGACGTTGGCGGTGCTGCTGCTGTCCGCGGCCGCGCGGCACTCCTTCACCGTGTCGACGGGCGATCCGCTGCTCGACGAACTGGGCGGGGCGTTCGGCGCGGCGCCGACGGTGGGGTTCCGGGTGGATCCGGGCCCGGCGGTGGGTTTCGGCCTGCTGTGGCTGGCGGTGGTGGTGCTGCTGGCGCTGGCGGCCTCGCGCCGGGCGCCGCTGCCGACCGGCCTGGTGCGCTGGCACGGCACGCTGCGCCCGACGGTGCACGCGGTGCTGGCGCTGCTGTTGGGATACGTGCTGCTGGGGCTGGTGGGCGGGTTGGTGGGCGCGGTGACGAGCAGCGAGCCGCGCGAGGCACTGGCGGTGGTGTGCCTGGGGCTGCCGAACCTGGCCTGGCTGGGTTTCGGGGTCGGCCTGGGCGCGTCCTGGCACGGTCACGTCACGAACAGTCTGGGTCTCCCGTTCCCGCACGCGCTGGCGGCGGTGCTGCACTCCGGGCAGGACGTGACGCTGAACCTGGGGGCGCTGGCGGAGCGGAACGGCTGGGCGTGGCTGCTGCTCCCGCTGGCGGCGCTGCTGGTCCTGGCGGCGGGCGTGGTGTCGGCGGCCCGGACGCGTCCGCCGCTGCCGGTGTGGCGTTCCGCCGTGCAGTGGGCCGTGGTGCTGGCGCTGGCGGTGCTGGCGGTCGGCCTGGTGACCCGGGTGTCGGCGGTGTTCGGGTTGTCGCTGCTGGGCCTGGGCGGCGGCGGGCGGACGGTGCTGGAACCGGACCTGCTCACCGCCGTCCCGATCGCCGCCGGCTGGGGCGCGCTGGCCGGCCTGCTGGGCGCGCTGCTCGTCCGGGGGCGGGCGCGGCGCCGCCGGAGCCGGCCGGGCACCGCCGGGCAGCGTCCGCCGGACCGGACGGAACCCTGACGGCCCGCCGGCCACCGCCCCGACGCCGCTCGCCGGTCCCCGATCCGCTGCCCCACCAACCGCTGCCCCACCAGCCGCCAGCCCGCAAACCCGCCGGCCCGCCAACCGCCGGCCCCGGGCACGCGAACGCGCAGACGCGCGGGCCCGCAGGTGCGCGGGCCCGCGACCGGTCCGACGCCCTCGCGACGCGCTCAGGGTTCGAACACCGGCCGCGCCCAGGCCGGCGGCGGCGGGGGCGACAGTGGCGGCGCCGGCGGCCGGTCCCGCCAGTGCACCACCCGAACCGCCTCCCGGGAGGCCGAGGGCACCACCGGGGGCGCGCTCCGCACCTCCGCCGCCGACCGCAGCGCCGCGACGAACTCCAGGCAGCTCCCGTACCTGTCGTCGCGCCGCTTCGCCATCGCCCGTTCCAGCACCGCCCCCACCTCGGCGGGCAGCTCCGCGCGCCGTTCCCGGACGTCCGGCGGCGGGTCGTTGAGGTGGGCCCAGAGCAGCGCCAGGTCGTCGTCGCGCCGGTAGGGCGGGCTGCCGGTGAGCATCTCGAACACCACGCAGCCCAGGCTGTACACGTCGCACCGCCCGTCCACCGGTCTGCCGGAGATCTGCTCGGGGGCCACGTAGTCGAGCGTGCCGACGAACTGGCCGACGCTGGTCAGGCCGGTCAGCGAGAGCGACTTCTTGGTGAGTCCGAAGTCGGTCAGGTAGGCGTGTTCGGGGTGGTCGGGGTCGGTGCCCTCGGCGATCAGCACGTTGCCGGGCTTGACGTCCCGGTGGACCAGGTCGTGGGCGTGCGCGGCGTCCAGCGCGCTGGCCACCTGGACGGCGATCCGCACGGTCTGGGCGCCGGTCAGCGGGCCCTCCCGGTCGAGCAGGGCGCGCAGGTCGCGGCCGCGCACGTAGCGCATGGCCAGGTAGAGGACGCCCTCGACCTCGCCCGCGTCGTACACCGGGACGATGTTCGGGTGGTCGAGCGAGGCGGCAATGTGCGACTCGCGGACGAAGCGCTTCCGGAAGGTCTCGTTGCGCGTCAGTTCGGGGGCGAGCAGTTTGACCGCGACGGTGCGGCCGAGCCGCAGGTCCTCGGCGCGGTAGACCACCGCCATGCCGCCCCGTCCCAGCACGTGCTCCAGCCGGTAGCCGGCCAGCGTGCGCCCGTCCAGTTCGCCGGGTTCGGCGGCGGCCAGCGACGGCGGTTCGGGCCGTTCCCCGGGCACCGGGTCAGCCCCGCTCGTCGCGGTCGGCGGCCGCGTAGGTCTGCAACTGGGCGGCGTCGCAGTAGTACCAGCGGCCCCGGTCGAGGTCGAGCAGCCAGGCGTCCGAGCCGTCCAGCACCGCGCCCAGCCGCAGGTCGCGGGTGCCGTCACGGAAGGCCTCCAGGTCGATCCGGCCGGTCGCCCAGTCGTCGACCAGCCGCCGGTAGGTGGCCAGCGAGCGCTCCAGCGCGGCGAGCAGCGGGCGCGGGTCGTCGGTGGTGGCGAGCGGGGTGCCGGTGGCCGGGGGGCGTTGCGGGAGGGCGACCAGCAGGCGTCCGTCGACCCAGGCGGTCCAGCCGTTGGAGCAGACGATCCGGGCCCAGTTGCCGTTGGACTCGGCGAGCACGACCGGCAGCAGCGGGTCGAGCGGCACTCCGGCGGCGGCCGGGTCGGGGGCGGTCCAGGTCGGCAGCCCGTCGGCCGGGACGACGTGGGTGGGCCGGAACCCGTCGGGCGGGCCCATGCGCTACCGCCGCATCACGGCGGGTTCGTGCCGACGCAGCAGCCGGGCGACCACCAGGCCGTAGGCGACGGCCAGCACGACCAGCATGCCCATGTCGAGCAGCCAGATGCCCTGCCGGTGCGCGAACAGCGGGTCGTCGGTGAGCGTGCCGGGCACGGTGGCGTGCAGGTCGATGGTGGCGGCCATGGCGCCGAGCGCCCAGCGCGAGGGGACCAGCCAGGACAGCTGGTTGAGCACCGGAATGTGGTCGAGTTGCAGCAGCGCCCCGCAGAACACCACCTGGACGATGGCGACCAGCACCAGCAGCGGCATGGTCACCTCCTCCTTCTTGACCAGCGCGGAGATCAGCAGTCCGAGCATCATCGCGCTGAGCGAGAGCAGTGCCACGGCCAGCGTGATCTCCAGCAGTGGCGGCAGGAAGACCCCGCTGCCGCCCAGCGGTCTGAGCTTCACCCCGATCAGCGCGACCATGGTCAGCACCACCGACTGGACGACCGTGACGGTGCCCAGCACGACGACCTTCGAGCACAGGTACGCGGATCTGGACAGGCCGACGGCGCGTTCGCGCTGGTAGATGGTGCGTTCCTTGACCAGTTCGCGCACCGCGTTGGCGGCGCCGGTGAGCACCCCGCCGACGCACAGGATCAGCAGCGCGTTCAGGGCGGTGTCCTGGTTCAGCCGGCTGCCGGCCAGGGCGTGCGCCATCGCGCCCATGACGAACGGCAGCGCGATCATCACAGCGAGGAAGGTCCGGTCGGCGGCGAGCGCGCTGGCGTACCGGCGGCACAGCGTGCTGACCTGCCCGAGCCAGCTCCGCGGCCGGGGCAGCGGCGCGGGGGTCGCCTCCTCGGGCAGGGCGCGCTCGGCGGGGGCGAGCGCGCCGGGCCAGTCGCCGGGGCCGCCGGCCGGGCCGCTGACGTACTTGCGGTAGGGGGCGGAGGCGCGGAACTGCCCGGCCCAGTCGCGCTCGGTCTGGTTCTCGAACGCCTCGAAGGCGTCCGGCCAGTGGGCGAACCCGAAGTGCTCCAGCGTCTCGCCGGGCGGCCCGTACCAGGCGGTCCGCCCGCCGGGGGCGAGCAGCAGCAGCCGGTCGCACAGGTCGAGGCTGAGCACGCTGTGGGTGACGACGATGACGGTCCGGCCGTCGTCCGCGAGGTTGCGCAGCATCTGCATCACGGACCGGTCCATGCCGGGGTCGAGCCCGCTGGTGGGCTCGTCGAGGAAGAGCAGGGACGGCTTGGTGAGCAGTTCCAGGGCGACGCTGACCCGCTTGCGCTGGCCGCCGGAGAGGCTGGAGATGACCTGGTCGGCGCGCTTGCCGAGGCCGAGTTCGTCGATCACCTCCTCGACCCGGGCGGCCCGCTCCTCGGGCGCGGTGTCGTCGGGGAAGCGCAGTTCGGCGGCGTACGAGAGGGCCTTCCGGACGGGCAGTTGGGTGTGCAGGATGTCGTCCTGCGGGACGAGGCCGATCCGGCGGCGCAGTTCGGCGTAGTCGCGGTAGAGGTCGCGGCCGTCGTAGCGGACGGTGCCGCGGTCGGCGGGGCGCAGCCCGGTGAGGGCGTTGAGCAGGGTGGACTTCCCGGCGCCGCTGGGACCGGCGACCGCGAGCAGGCTCTTCTGCCCGACCGGGAAGGTGACCTGGTCCAGCAGGGTGCGGCCGCCGTCGACCTGGACGGTGAGGTCCTCCACGTCGAGGTCGATGTCGCCGGTGTCGACGAACTCCTGCAGCTCGTCGCCGACCAGGCAGAACACCGAATGGCCGATTCCGACCAGGTCCCCGGGCCCGACGGGGGCCCGTCGCACCGGTTGGCCGTTCAGGTAGGTGCCGTTGTGGCTGTCCAGGTCGGCGATCTCGTAGCGGTCGCCGGGCGCGGCGCGCAGTTCGGCGTGGTGCCGGGAGACCGACAGGTCACCGACCACCAGGTCGTTGTCGGGCGCCCGGCCGATCCGCACCACCTTGGTCGGCAGCGGCATGACGCTGGACGGCGGCCGGTACGACCCGGTGATCGCGGTCAGCCCGGACGGGCGGCGGCCGGGCAGCGGGTGCACGGCGGTCGGTTCGGGCAACGCGCTGAACGTGCAGCGCGGGCCGTCGGCGGGACTTCCCAGGCAGAGCACGGTGCCGGGCTCGATCTCCAGGTGGACGACCCGGTGGCCGTCGGCGGCGTAGGTGCCGTTCGTGGAACCGGTGTCGTCGACGATCCAGTGGCCGTCGCCGACGTGCAGTTCCGCGTGGTGCCAGGAGACCCGCGGGTCGGTCAGCACGATGTCGCTGGTGGGGTCGCGTCCGAGGGCGTACCTGCGGCTCGGGGTGATGACCGTCGAGTCGCCAGCGGTTTCCAGGATCAGTTTCGGCGCGGTGAGCGCAGCCTCTCGCTCTCCCATACGTCGATGCTAGACCGCGCGGCGAGCACCCGCCCGGGGGGCGGTTTTCGGCCCTTCGGGTGACAGTGGGAAGCGGTCGCCATGGATCGGGTACCTGTGGGGTCGGGACCGAGCGGCCCGTTGGGCGGCGGATGGGAGCGGGTTTGTGAATACCTGGGCAACCTGGACCACTCAGGGCATTCTGTCCGGTCACGGCGGTGTGAAGACCGTGGAGATCGGCGTCATCACCGGGGATCTGACGGTGCACACCATGTGGATCGAGGGCGAGGCGCGGCTGACCGTGCAGTACAGCGGCGCGCTCGACTGGTTCACCGTGGAGGGCAGCCCCGTGGCTGCCGCGGACGAGGCGGCGGCGCGCGAGGTGCACCAGCACATGGTGGAGGCCGTGAAGACGGGCGGGGGTGCGACCGCCCCACAGGCATGACCGGAGCAGCCCGCCCGGGCCGCCGCCGACGCGCCGTCGGCCGCGACCCGGGTTTCGTGCGTCCTGCCGGGCCCGCCGCTACGGGCAGGAGTACCGGAACGTCGCCTCGGCGGGGCGGCTGCCCGCGGGTTCCAGCACCTCCAGCCGGGCGGTGGCGGTGAGCTCGCCGCGCCCCTGGAAGGTCCACTCCAGCGCGACCCCGGTGCTCCGGCGCCCGGCCGCCACGTGCTGGACGATCGGCCCGGAGTCGGTGCCGTCGCTGCGCACCCACCGGTAGCGCACGTCGCCCTCGCCGCCGTCGGTCTCCAGCGTCCCGGTGACCACGGCGGTGCCGTCGCACCCGGGCCCGGTGGCCGGGCCGCCCGCCGTCACGCCCACCACCTCGACGGGGCGGACGTACCTGTCCCACACCAGGTACCCGAGCAGTGCGAGCAGCAGTGCCAGCGGCACCAGCAGCCACCTGTCCCACCGCCGCGGCGGCGGCGCCACGACGCCCTCCCCGTGCCACACCGCGGCGGCCCGGGGCGGCACCCCGGGGCCGAACCGCCGCAACCCGCCGTCCGGCCCGGGAGCGGGCACGGGCACCACGGGGGCGGGCACGGTGGCGGCGGGGTCCACGGGCAGCCGGACGGTCAGCTCGGCGTCGGACGGCGGGGCGGCCGGGCGGAGCCGGACGGTGCGCGGCCCGTCGGACGGAGCGGCGGGCCGCAGCCGGACCGTCGGACCGGCGGCGTCGGGCCTGCGGACGGGCCCGAGCCGGAAGCCGGGGTCGGGAGGAAGCTCGGTCATCGTCGGTCTCCTACGGCACCGGGCAGATCATCAGGTACTTGCCGGAGGCCACCGGTCCTCCGACCGCCGCCGGCGTGGTGGTCACGCTCGCGCTCACGTAGTGGACGCCGCTCCCGGTGGGGCACCGGAACGTGTGGGTCTGCTGCACGGCCTTCGTGCCGGCCTGGACCTGCACCGGGGCGTCCGTCACGGAACCGCCCGCGCCGTCGAGCCAGGTGAACGTCATCGTCACGCCGGTGGCGTCCGCGGGTTGCACCGAGACCGGGACGTTCACCGTGAGGGTGTATCCGTCCAGCCTGCCCGCGACCCGGCTCAACCTGACCGTGGCCGGCGGCGCGGTGCTCGCGGTCGGACTGGGCGTCGGCGAGGGCGTGGCGGACGCGCTGGGAGCGGGGCTCGGCTTCGTGGTGGTGCTGGGCTTCGCGGTCGGGCTCGGGGGCGCGCTCGGGCTGCTCTCCTCGGTGGGCGAGGACGAGGGCGTGGGCGAGGGCGAAACGCCGGGGCCGGGGCTGTCGGCGGGGGTCGGCGCGGCCTCGGGCGTGGGCGTCTCGACGGGCCCGACGCTGGTGGTGGCGAGCGGGGCGGCGACGGGTCGCGGGGCGGTGGTGGTCCCGTCCTCGCCGGCCGAGGCGACCGCCGCAAGCGCGCCCACGACGAGGACGACCGCGCCGACGGTGGCGGCCAGCCTGCCCCGGAACGGGCGGCGCGGGGCCAGCACCGTCGTCGCGTGCGAGGTGGCACCGGGCAGGGCGCCCTCGGCGGTCGGGGTGGGCAGCAGCAGCGGCAGCAGGGCGACGAGCGCGGCCAGCCGCTTGCGTCCGCGTTCCTCCCAGTCGGCGCCGTAGGCGGCACCGGCCGCGGCCTCCAACTCGCCGACTAGGGCTTCCGCGCCCGGGGGCCGCTGCTCGGGGGTCTTGGCGAGCCCGGCCCGGATGAGCGGGCGGAGGGCTTCGGGCGCCCGGGTGTCGGGGATCTCGGCCTCGGTGTGCTGGACCGCGAGTTCCATCAGGGTGGTTCCGGCGTACGGTTTGGCGCCGGTGAGGCACTCGAAGAAGGTCGCGGTGGCGGCGTACACGTCGGTGGCCGGGGAGGCGGGGTGCCCGGCCCACTGCTCGGGGGCCATGTAGGCCGGCGTTCCGGCGACGGTACCGCCGGCGCCGGTCCGGACGGCGATGCCGAAGTCGACGAGCTTCGACTCCCCGTCCACGGTGACCAGCACGTTCCCCGGCTTGTAGTCGCGGTGCACGACGCCCGCCCGGTGCGCGGCGGCCAGGCCGAGCAGGGAGCCCTTGAGGACGACCAGGGCGGCTTCCGGTCCGGTGCCGCCCTCGGCGCGCAGCAGGTCGCGCAGCGAGATCCCTTCCACGAGCTCCATCACGATGGCCGCGCCGCGCGGGCCCTCGGCGTACTCGTGGAGGCGGGTGACGTGCGGGCTGTCGAGGGCGGCGAGCAGTTCGGCCTCGACCCGGAAGGCGGCCTGGTCGGGGTGGTCGCCGAGCAGGTACTTGATCGCGACCGGGGTGCCGGTGGCCCGGTGGTGGGCGAGGACGACCCGGCCGGACGCGCCGGCGCCGAGTTCGCGTTCGTGCGCGTAGTCGGGGAGTTCCCAGTGGACGGGCCCGCCCGCGACGGACGGCTCGCCGTGGTGGCCGGGCGGGGGCGGGTCCGCCGGTCCGCCGCCGCCCGGATGCTGATCGCTCGTCACCCTGTCCACCCCCGTGCCCCCCGTGCTGCGCGGGGGCGCCCCGTCCGTCGTCTGCGGGCCGGCGCGGGTGCACGGCCACCGGGAGTGACGCGCCCCCGGCCGGGCGGGTTCCGCCACGGCGACGGGGGAAGGTCACGATTCGGCTGTTTCGCACACCGATCGTCGGACGGTCGGCGGCGCACGGTCGCGGCCGGGCGGTCACCGGGCGGGCGGTGCCACCGGGCGGGCGGTCACCAGGCGCTGTCCGCGGGCGGCGCGTCGCGGTGGCGGACGGATGCGGCGGCCTCGGCGGCGATGGAGCCGCGGTGGACCAACTGCTGGCCGAGGGCGGTGAGGGCCCGTCCGACGGCGAGTTCGTCGCCGATCTCGGGATCCGCGGGGTCGGTCCGGCTGCGGTGGGCCTCGGCCTCGACCTCGATCAGGTTGACGCCGGTGTCGAGGACGGCGTGCGCCTGGGTGAGGTCGCCGACCTCGACCACCCGCAGCCGGACCGACCACTCGGTGCTGTGCGGTTCGGGCACCGCGGCGCGGCCGCTCACCGCCCCTCCTCCTGCTGCGGGTCCGCGACCGGATCGCCCTCCGCCTGGGACTCCTCCCACGCGTGCATGGTCTGGTAGGAGGTGATGCCTTCCTCGGGGTCGACCGACCGGACGTCGTCCTCGTCCCGCCGGGCCTTCTCGTCGAGCCTGTCGCTCATCTCGGACATCCCGGGCTCCTCGCTCTAGAACCCCCGCTTCTCCTTCCAGCGTGCCTCCGCGGGCGGTCTCAGTCGAGTTCGGCCAGCAGGTCCGGGTTGACCAGCGCGAGGATCGTCCGGACGTCCGCCTCCGCGACGGCGGGCCACAGCACGGCGCGGGCGGCCCGGTAGCGCTCGGCCAGCCGCTCCCGGTCCGCGGCGGGGAGCAGCGCGGCGCGGTCGGCGCGGGAGTTGTGCGCGTTGTCGGCGATCTTGACCAGGGCGGCGGCGTGGTCGGTGGCGACGTCCAGCAGCATCGTCCGGTAGTCCGTCCCGGGCGTCCGGGTCACCCGCCGGACGGTCGCCACCACGGCGGCGGGAACGCCCGCGGCGAGCAGGTCCGTCGCCGTGACGGGGGTGTCCTCCAGCACGTCGTGCAGCAGCGCCGCCATCCGCAGGCCCGCGCCGAACGGGGCGACGCCGGCGGCCACGGCGCGCACGTGCTCCACGTACGGCACCCCGATCCGGTCGTGCTGGCCGGCGTGTGCGCGGGCGGCGAGGACGTCGACCTCGTCCGGGGTCAGCGGCGGTGCGCTGGTCATGGTGTCTTCCCTTCTCCACTCCGTCCGGAGTGCTCTGCCCGGAGCACTGCACCCGGAGTGCTCCGCTCGCGGTGTTCGGGTCGGAGTGTTCCACGCGCCGCCCGGCCCCGGATCGGTGGACGGGCGCTCAGCCGCCGCGACGTATAGTCCGGTTGACCGAAGGGAGTGATCGTCCGGTGCGGGTGACTCCGATCTCCCCGGAGCGACTGGTGGAGCTGCTCGCGGGGCGGATCGACGGACTGGCCGACGACGGCCGGCGGCTGCGGGTCGCGATCGACGGCGCGGACGCCGCCCGGCCCGGCGAGTTGGCGGACGCCCTGGTGGAACCGCTGCGCCTGCTCGGCCGGCCGGTGCAGCGGGTGTCCGCGGCCGACTTCCTGCGCCCCGCCTCGGTGCGCCTGGAGTACGGCAAGCAGGACGCGGACGCCTTCCACGACCTGTGGCTCGACCAGGGCGCGCTGCTGCGCGAGGTCCTCGACCCGCTGGAACCGGACGGCGACGGCCGCGTCCTGCCCACGTACTGGGACCGGGAGACCGACCGCTCCACCCGGGCCGGCTACGTCGAACTCCCGCCGCGCGGCGTGCTGCTGCTGGACGGGCCGTTCCTGCTCGGCCGCTGGCTGCCGTTCGAACTGACCGTGCACCTCACCCAGTCCGCCGCCGCGCTGGCCCGCCGCACCCCGGAGCCCGAGCGCTGGACGCTGCCCGCGTACGAGCGCTACCGCACCGAGACCGGTCCGGACGAACTGGCCGACCTGACGGTGCGGGTCGAGGACCCCAGGCACCCTGCGCTGGTGGAACGGGACTGACCCCGGGCGCGCGCCGGGCGGTCAGGCGCCCGGCACGGGGCCGCGCTGGCAGCGCGGGCACCAGTAGGCGACGCGCTCCTGGTCGTGCTTGGCGACGCGGATCGGCGTGCCGCAGCGCACGCAGTTGCGGCGGCCCCGCCCGTACACCCAGTGCTGGCAGCCGGGGCGGGTGTCGCCGGTGGTGACGTGGCCGGGCCGCAGCTTGTTGGCGTCCAGCAGTTGGTGGGCCCGGTGCAGCAGCCTGTCCGGGTCGGGCAGGTCGCCGACCGGCAGCCAGGGGGTGACACCCGCCAGGAAGGCCAGTTCGTTGGCGTACACGTTCCCGACGCCGGCCAGGTTGCGCTGGTCGAGCAGGGCGGCGCCGACCGGGCGCGCCGGGTCGGCGAGCAGCCGCCGGCGCGCCTCGGCGGCGTCCCAGTCCGGGCCGAGCAGGTCGGGCCCGAGGTGGCCGACCACCCGGTGCTCCTCCTCGCTGCGCAGCAGCTGGACGACGGGCAGCCGGTACCCGACGGCGGTGCCGTGCTCGGTGCCGAGGACCACCCGGACCTGGAACGCGGGGCCGCCGCGCCAGCGCTCGCCGGGCCGGAAGGTCTGCCAGCGGCCGTCCATCCGCAGGTGGGTGTGGAGCGTCACGCCGCCCTCGAACCTGGTCAGCAGGTGCTTGCCGCGCGGCACCGTCCGCAGCACCCGGCGCCCCGTCAGGTCGGCGGTGGCGTGGGCGGGCACGCGGAAGTCCGACACCGTCAGCGGGTGACCGGCGAGCGCCTGGTTCAGCTGGGTGGCGGCGTGGTAGATGGTGTCTCCTTCGGGCACGTCCCCCATCATGCCGTCCGCCACCGACACCGCCATCGGGCGCCCCCTCCCCGCCGCCGCGCTCTGCTCCCAGCGGAAACCGCTGGTCAGTGGGCCGGGTCTGCTCTACGGTCGGCGGAATGACGATCACTCATGAGGTGACGGGAAGCGGCCCCGCGGTGGTCCTGCTGCACTCCTCCGTCTGCGACCGGCGGATGTGGGACGGGCAGTGGGACGCGCTGCGCGAGGCCGGCTACCGCGTGCTGCGGTGCGACTTCCGCGGTTTCGGGGAGACCCCCTGCGCGGACCGCCCCTACGACAACCTGACCGACCTGGCGGACCTGCTGGACGGACTCGGCATCGAACGGGCGGCCCTGGTCGGCTCCTCCTTCGGCGGCCGGATCGCCCTGCAGTTCGCGGCCCGGTACCCCGACCGGGTCGGCTCGCTGACCCTGCTCTGCCCGGGCAGCCCCGACCACCGGCCGAGCGCCGAGCTGGTGGCGCTGGACGAGCTGGAGGTGGACCTGGTCGAGTCCGGCCGGTTGGACGAGGCGGTCGAGCTGATGGTGGACACCTGGCTCGGGCCGGACGCGGACGAGACGGCCCGGGCGCTGGTGCGGACGATGCAGCGCAACGCGTACGAGGTGCAGTTGGCGCCCGAGGAGGAGATCTCCCCGACGCCGGTCGAGGTGGACCTGCGGGCGGCCGTCGCCCCCACCCTGGTGTACTCCGGCGCGCACGACCTGGACGACTTCCGGCGGATCGCCGCCGACCTGGCGGCCCTGCTGCCGGACGCCGAGCACCGCGAGCTCCCCTGGGCCGGCCACCTGCCCGCCCTGGAACGCCCGGCGGAGACCGCCGAGTTGCTGCTCGCCCGGCTCGCCGAGGTCGGTCGGCGATGACCTCCCGCCGCGTTCCCGGGGCCCTCCCCCGGGCCCTGCGGCCGTTTCCCGCCCGGACTCCGCTCGGATTCCGTTCGAGCTCTTCCGGTTTTCCCCGGCCTCACTCTCCAGGGTGAATCCCGCCGATCGGCCGGGACGTCGCACCCACTGGACGCCCGGCCGGTCGGGACGTTTTCCTGCCGCTACGGGGCTATCGGTGACAGGCAGAAACGGTTCACCACTGATGCGCCGTCACGCTTCCCGGTTCGAACGGAAGGTGGGCGCGGTTCGAAAAACCCCGTGCACACGATCGACCGCTCTGATGTGATGCCGCCTGATCGACCTCGACGAAGACGGAAGAGGAAGTACCGCACCCTTGGACGACAGCATGCGCGAAACGCACCGCACCCCCGGTTCCGGGCCGGAGACGGTCCTGGCCCGGCTCGAAACCTATTACGACGCGGTCCCCCGGTTCTCCGCGAGGACCGAGGAGCACGGTCCCTTCACCCTGTTCGTCCGCACCGGGCAGGGCTGGCACTACTACGGACGACCCGCACTGGGCGCCCCCGGCGTCTTCACCCCGGAGGACGTCGAGCGGGTCCGGGCCCGACAGCGCGAGCTCGGCGCGCCCGAGAGCTTCGAGTGGGTGCACGAGACCACGCCGGGCCTGCGCGCCGCCGTCGAGGCCACCGGGCTGGAGGTGCACGAGCACCCGCTGCTGGTGCTCGACCTGGACGCCCCGTCCACCGACGGCTCCGCGGCGGCGGACAGCGGCCCCGCAGTGGCGGACGGCCCCGAAGTACGGGTGCTCGCCCCCGACGACCCGCTGCTGCCGGCCGCCGTCACGCTGCCGCACCTGGCCTTCGCCGAGTCCGGCACCCGGATCGGCGCGGCCGGGCCCGAGCAGCTCGCCGAGGCCGTGAAGAACCCCGAGACGGAAGCGGCGGCGACCCGGATGGCCGACCGGATAGCCGCCGGGCGCACGGTGCTCGCCGCGGCCATCGGCCCGGACGGGGGGCCCACCGCCTCCGGCTGCCACCAGCCGGTCGGCGAGGTCAGCGAGATCGTCGCGGTGGCCACCCTGCCGGCCCTGCGCCGACAGGGCCTGGGGCGGCAGGTCACCTCGCGGCTGGTCGAGCACGCCCGCGCCACCGGGGTGCGGACGGTGTTCCTCTCCGCCAGCGACGCCGCGGTGGCCCGGATATACGAGAGCGTCGGCTTCCGGCGAATAGCCACCGCCCTGATCGCCGAGCCGCCCGCCGCGGGCTGATCGGCCCACCGCCCGCTGCCGCCCCGGTCCGACGGCCCGCCGACCGCCCCACCGGTCGGCGGACCGACAGCCCCGGGGCGGAGAAGGGCACGGGCCGGGGTCGGGCGAGTTCCGGCCGAGTGCGGATCACCCGGGATCGGGCCAGGATCGAGGGGCGGGGTCGAGGGTCGGGACCGGAGTCAGGAGAAGATCGCGGAGCGGAGCTTGAGACGGTCGGAGGCGCGGCCGCCCGGGCGGAGGCTGTAGTGGTCGCCGTCGCAGTCGGGGCCGGTGAACACCGTCACTGTCGATCCGGTGAAGTTCTGCGGGGCGAAGGCGGGTTCGGTGACGTCGGGGTCCGCGACCTCGGGGAGGGTCACGCAGACCCGGCTGTCCGGGTCGACGAGGAAGCCGGACGCGCGGTTCCCGAAGTCGTCGTAGTAGGTGTAGCGGAACTCGCCGACGGCCGCGCCGGCCGGGCTGGGCAGGGCGAGCAGCAGGGCGATCGAGGCAGTGGCGGCGGCAACCGTCTGACGCAGGTGCATGGGGTGGAACGGCCTTCCGGTCGAGGTGGGGGTCGGGGCGCCCGACCCGGCACGCACAACGGTAGGAGCGGGGCCGGGCAGCAAAACGGTTCTGCCCGTCCGCGTCGCGTGTCCCCGCTCCCGGCGAGCGCGACGGAGGCGAGGGGACGTCAACTGGACGGAATATCAACGGACACGGAGGAGGTCGAGCGCGTGTTCGCGTGTTAGAACCGGCGTCCAGCGGGCACATGTGTTGCTACCTGGGAGCAGGGGCGCGTCGGCGGGGAAGGCCGGGGCGTGCCTGCCTGCGGCGCGGAGGTGGTTGATGGACGGACCGGCACTCTCCCCGCGTGAGCTACTGATTCTCCAGCAGATCGAGGCCGAGCTGGGGAGCGATCAGGAGCTGGAACGCGAGCTGCGCACGATGCGGACAGCGAGGATCGCACGGCTACGACGGACGCTGGTGGCCCGGCCATGGATCGTGGTCGCGGTGATCTCCGGCTGTCTGACCGTCTCGTTCGGACTGTTGGCGATGGCGGTGGCACTGGACGAACCGGCCCTGCTGCTGGCCGTGGTGATCGGTTGGGCCGCTGTGCTGGTGGTGCTGGTGGTGGTCGCGGCACACCTGCACCGACGAGGGCGAATTCGGTAGCCGCCCGGCAGGCGGGCCGCCGACGGGCGGCCCGCGTCTCCGGTTCGCGTCTTCGGTTCGCGTCTCCGGTTCGTATCTCCAGCTCGGGCTCTGCTGAAGGGCCCGCAGGACAGACCGGCCGGCGGGGAGCGGTGGGGCGGTACGGAGCGGTGGGGCGGTCGGGAACGACGGGCGGGAACCGGTAGCGGGGTCAGACGCCGGGCAGGCCGGTCTCCAGGTCGTCCAGGGCGTGGGAACAGATGCAGTCGCGGGTGGTGGGCAGCGCCTCCAGGGCCTTGAACAGGACGGTGCGCAGCCGGTCGACGTTGCGGGCGAAGACTTCGAGCACTTCGGCGTGGG
>NZ_JNWZ01000051.1 GCF_000716545.1 Kitasatospora phosalacinea | reverse complement strand
GCGCCCGGCCCCCGCCGACCTCACCCCGCGCGAGACCGAGGTCTGGCGCCTGATCGCCACCGGCCTCGACAACGACGCCATCGCCGCCGCCCTCGACCTCAGCCGCTCCACCGTCAAGAACCACATCACCGCCCTCTTCGCCAAGCTCGACGTCCGCGACCGGGCCCAGGCCGTCATCGCCGCCTACGAGTCCGGCCTGGTCGCGGCCGGTTCGCCGGGCGGCGGGTGACGGCCCTCTTCGCCCGGACCTCCCCGCCCCCGCGGCCACCGCCGCCGACCTCCTCTCCGCCGTCGACTGCCCCACCCGACCCGGACGCGGGCCGCTACCGGAGAACGGGGCCGGTCCCGTGACCGGTGCCGCACGGCCGCGTGCCGGAGGAGCTGAACCCCCCGGGGGCCGCGGCCGTATGCAGCGTCGAGGTCATCGGCGGTCCAGGCGGGTGCCTGCGACGGCCGTGCCCATCCAGACGGCAACCTGTCGGCTTCCTCACCGGGATGCCGACGACACTCCCGGAGGTCCGCGGACCCATGACGATCATCAACAGCCCGCTGCCGGAGAGCGACCGCGAAACCGCGGGCGCCGCTCTCCAGGCGACCCTGGTCGACCTGCTCGACCTGTCCCTGATGGCCAAGCAGGCGCACTGGAACCTGTACGGCCCGCGCTTTCGCTCGGTCCACGCCCAGCTCGACGAGGTTGCCGCGGTCGCACGCGACTACGCGGACACCGTGGCCGAACGCGCGGCCGCGCTGGGAGTGAGTCCGGACGGACGGGCGGTCACCGTCGCGGGCACCAGCGGCGTGCCTGCCCTCCCGCCGGGCTGGACGAAGGACGGCGACGCCGTCGACGCCTTGGTGCGGGCGCTCTCCGAGGTCATCGGAAGGGTGCGGGAGCGGATCGAGGAGACCGGTCCGGCGGACGCCGTGAGCCAGGACCTCCTCATCGGACTGACGGCCGAACTGGAGAAGCAGAGCTGGATGTTCCAGGCGGAGAACAGGGTCTGACGGGGGAGGACCCGCACTGCCGGAGGGCGGTGCGCGGCCCTGCGGAGGAACTGGACGAGCACGACCGGGAGCCCGCCGGCGAACACCGTCCAGTACCTCGCGCCGACACCGTCCGACCGCGCCGTGGCTACCCGCCGAGCACGCCCTGCCTCTCCAGGGACTTGCGCAGCGCCCGCACGGCGTAGAACGCCCGGCTCTTGACGGTGCCGGGCGGGATGCCGAGGTGCTCGGCCGCCTGGGCCACGCTGCATTCCAGGTAGTACATGAGGCGGATGACGGTCCGGTGCTGCTCCTTCAGCTCCCGCAGCGCCTCCAGCACCGCGTGGGAGGTGATCGTGGACTCCGTGCCGTCCCAGGAGGTGTCCAGGTCCTCGACCGCCATCAGGTCCAGCGGCCGGACCCGCCGGGCCCGGTGGTGGTCGATGACCAGGTTCCTGACCACGGTGAACAGCCACGGCCGGACGTGCTCGCCGCGGGTGCTCAAGAGCCCGGCGTGCTTCCAGGCGCGCGTCGCGGTCTCCTGGAGGATGTCCTCGGCCCTGTGCCAGTCACCGTCCAGCAGCCGCGCGGCGTAGCGGACGAGCAGGGGGCCGTGCTGTTGGTATATGTCCCGTACGAAGGCGTCGCGGTCGGTGTCCGAAGCGACGTGCCGGGCATGTGCCCGAGTCGGAGCGAGGGGGGTCGTCCCCGCCTCCGTGGTTCCGTTCATGGGTGGTGCCCGATTCTGTTCGCGTGTTCCGTGGCGTGCTCTCCCGCTTGCGCGGGCGAACGGCTCCACACTCGACGCGACCCCTTCGCCGAACCTTGTCGTCTCCTTGTCGCGCCGCTTCCCGACCCGCACCGCCCGCCCCCGGAACGCCGCCCTGCCCGTCAGGGGGCTGCGCGGAGCTCCCCCGCGGCCGCCCGGACCGGGAGGGCGCCGGGATCACCACCGAGGAAACGGTGAACCGCGGTGCGGGAGCGCTCGTAGGAAGCAGTGACGTCCGGGCGCACGGGAGCCCTGACCGGACGTCAGCCCTGTCGGCTGTTGTGGCGGCGGCCGGCAGGGCCGTCCAGGCCCCGGGGCCGCCACCGTCCGACCAGTCAGGACGACGCCCCCGCGCCGTTCCAACCGCACCCGAATCAAAGGACGTCGAAGATGCGCATCACCCGACCGACCGGACCCGCCCGTCTGGTCGCCCTGCTCGGCGTAGCGGCCGTGGGCCTCTCCGTCACGGCGGTCGCCCTGCCCGGCACGGCCGGCGCGGCCCCCCGCCAGCCGGCCCGGCCGACGATCGTGCTGGAGCACGGGGCGTTCGCCGGCGCCTCCAGCTGGGACGGGGTCGTCGAGCGGCTGCAGCGGGCCGGTTACCCGGTGGTGGCCGCCGCCAACCCGCTGCGCGGACCGGCCGTCGACGCCGCCTACCTGCGCAGCGTCGTCGAGCACATCGACGGCCCGGTGGTCCTGGTCGGCCACTCCTACGGAGGCACCGTCATCAGCCAGGCCGCCACGGGCCTGGAGGACAAGGTCAAGGCGCTCGTCTACATCGCCGCGTTCCTGCCCGACGCGGGCGAGAGCTCGATCGGGCTGACGGACAAGTTCCCCGGCAGCACCCTCGGCGACGCGGTCGAACCGGTGAACTACACGCTGCCGGACGGCAGCCAGGGCGCGGACGTCTACATCAAGCCCGACAAGTTCCGCCACCAGTTCGCCGCGGACGTACCGGCCGCGAAGGCCCGGCTGATGGCCGCCGAACAACGTCCGGTCGCCGCCGCCGCGCTGGAGGAGAAGTCCACCCAGGCCGCCTGGAAGACCATTCCGTCCTGGTCCCTGGTCACCACCCAGGACCTCAACATCCCGGTGGCCGCCCAGCGCTTCATGTCCGCCCGGGCGCACGCCCGCACCACCGAGGTCGACGCCTCGCACGCGGTGTCCGTCTCCCGCCCCGACGCCGTCACGCGCGTCGTCGAGGACGCGGCCCGTACGGTCCGCTGACCGCAACCGCCTGCCCGGGCCGGAGAACCGTTCCGGCGGGCACCCCCGAGCCACCCCCTTCGCACCACACCCCACATCGAGAGGCAGCAACAACCATGCCGTTCATCACCGTCGGCCAGGAGAACTCCACCACCATCGACCTCTACTACGAGGACCACGGCACCGGGCAGCCGGTCGTGCTGATCCACGGCTACCCGCTCGACGGCCACTCCTGGGAGAAGCAGGCCGCGGCCCTGCTGAAGGCCGGCTACCGCGTCATCACCTACGACCGGCGCGGATTCGGCCGCTCCAGCCAGCCCACCACCGGCTACGACTACGACACCTTCGCCGCCGACCTCAACACCGTCATGGAGACCCTCGACCTCGACGACGCCGTCCTCGTCGGCTTCTCCATGGGCACCGGCGAAGTCGGCCGCTACCTCGGCACCCACGGCTCCGCCCGGGTCGCCAAGGCCGCCTTCCTCGCCTCGCTGGAGCCGTTCCTGCTCAAGACCGACGACAACCCCGAGGGCGTCGACGGGAGCGTCTTCGAGGGCATCGGGCAGGCCGTCACCGCCGACCGGTACGCCTACTTCAGCGCGTTCTACCAGGACTTCTACAACCTGGACGAGAACCTCGGCACCCGGATCAGCGAGGAGGCCGTCCGCCACAGCTGGAACGTGGCCGCCGGCGCCTCCTGGTACGCCTCGCTGGCCTGCGTCTCCACCTGGACCACCGACTTCCGGGCCGACGTCGCCAAGATCGACGTGCCGGCACTGATCCTGCACGGCACCGCCGACCGCATCCTGCCGATCGAAGCCACCGGCGAGCCCTTCCGCAAGGCGCTCCCGCAGGCCGACTACGTCGTCGTCGAGGGCGCCCCGCACGGCCTGCTGTGGACCCACGCCGAGGAGGTCACCGACGCCCTCCTCGCCTTCCTCGCCAAGTAAGGGGCGGGGCCGGAGCTCAGCGGACGGCGGACGGGTGACCGTCCGCCGTGCCGTCCCGCTCGGGATCCCGACGCACGGGGCCGCCGTTCCTCGGGACCGGGAGCCGGTGGTTCCCCTCCGCTCTCTCCGGAAGGGGCGGCGCGGGGTCCGTGCCCGCGTCCAGGGCGGTGAGCCGGTCACGAACCTGCTGGGCGCTGTGGGACATGGCCCGCTCGTCGGCGCCTTCGAGGGCTCGGACCCAGTCCGCCCGTGCGCCTTCCCTGTCGCCCCGGGCCAGGCGGGTGTCGCCGAGCCGCATCAGCGCGCCGATGGCGTTCCGGTGGTCGCCCAGTTCCTCGAACGCCCGCGTCGCCCGCCGGTAGGTGGCCACCGACTCCTCGTAGCGGCCGAGCATGCGGAGGTTGTGGCCCAGGATGTCCCACGCCTGGGCCAGCTGCCACGGTGCGCCGAGGCGTTGGAACAGGGCGATGCCCTCCCCGCTGTACCGGAGGCTCTTCTCGAGCTGCCCCAGGTTGGAGTGGAACCAGGCGAGCTCGGTGAGGCACTCGGCCAACCACAGCTCCTCGCCCGTCTCCCGGGACAGTTCCAGCCCCCGTTCGGAGTGCGCCACCGCCTCCTGGACCCGCCCGAACAGGAACAACGCGCACGCCGTGACGTAGTGGGCCCGTGCCTGCTCGCCGATCGCGTCGAGCTCCTCGAAGATCCCGGTGGCGCGTCGCAGGTGGTGGAGGGCCTGCTCCTGGTGGCCGAGGTAGCCGTGGACGTGGCCGAGGTGGCGCAGGCAACGGCCTTCTTCGAGGCGGTTGCCGTGACGTCGGGCCACTTCGAGGGCGGGCGTCAGCGCGGTGATGGCCTCGGGCCAGAACTCCTGGCGGTTGAGGTGTTCCTTGAGCGACCAGGCCAGCCCGGTGGTGTGGTGGTCCAGTTCCTGGCTGACGGCGGTGTGGAGCAGGCCGGTCAGCACCTGGTGTTCGGCGGTGAGCCAGCGGGTCGCCTGCTCGACGGTGGTGAGGTTCTCCGGGGTGACGCCCGGGCCGGGCGCACCGAGGTCGAGGTCGGGCGGTGTGTCCTGTTTGAGGAGCTGGTTGGCCTCGTGGGCGGTGAACATGTAGTGGTCCAGGGCCCGGAGGGTGGCGTGGTGGCGTTCCCGGGCGGTGTCGTGGGTGTGGACGAGCTCGGTGGCGTAGCCGCGCAGGAGGTCGTGCAGGCTGTAGCGGCCGGGCAGCGGTTGTTCCACGAGGCAGGAGCCGACCAGGCCGGCGAGGGCGCGGCGGGCCCGGGGGAGCGGGAGGCCGGCGAGGCTGGCGGCGGCGGGCGCGGTGACGTGGGGGCCCGGGTGCAGGGCCAGGAGGCGCAGCAGCCGGGCCGTGGGCTCGTCCAGGGACCGGTAGGACCAGGAGAAGACGGCGCGTACGTCGGTGGTGGAGTCGAAGCCGGTGAACGCGTCGAGACTGCCGTGGGTCTCTCGCAGGTCGTCGACGATGGCGTGCAGGGGGAAGGCGGGATCGAGTTCGGCGCGGGCGGCGACCACCGCCATGGCCAGGGGGAGCCGTCCGCACAGGCGGATGATGTCGGCCGTGGCGGCGGGTTCGGCGGCCAGCCTTCCGGCACCCAGGCGCCGTTCGAGGGCCTGGTGGGCCTCCGTCGGTGAGGGCAGTGGGAGGGTGAGGGGTCTGGCTCCGTCGGTGGTGATCAGCCCGGGGAGCTGGTTGCGGCTGGTGATCAGTGTGAGGCAACCCGCTCCGCCGGGCAGCAGGGGGCGCACCTGTTGTTCGTCGCGGGCGTTGTCCAGGACGAGGAGGATCCGCCGGTCGGCGAGGAGGCTGCGGAAGAGCGTGCTTCGGCCGGGGGTGTCCTCGGGGATGTGCTGGGCGGGAACGCCGAGGGCGGTCAGGAAGCCGTGCAAGGCGTTGCCGGGTTCGACGGCGGGCGCGTGGGGATGGAACCCGCACAGGTTGACGAAGAGCTGCCCGTCGGGGAAGGAGGGGGCGATGCGGTGGGCGTGGTGGACCGCGAAGGTGGTCTTGCCGACACCGGGAGCACCGCTGATGACCACGGCGGAGGCCGCGGTCGTTCCGGGCCGGCCCGGTGCACCGCTCACGGCCGACAGCCAGGCGCCCTCGACCTCCCGCCCCGCGAACACCGCCAGGCCGAGCGGCAGTTGTGCCGGACGCGTCCGGGGCGGCGACGCGGTCCCCCCGAGGCCCGCGGCCTGGTCGCGACCCGCGTCGGACCGATCGGCGGCGTCGGCCGGTTCGCCGTCCGCCGGGCCGGGGGGAGCGGGCGCCCCGGCCTCCGCGGGCGTCCCGGACGCGGTCGGTCCGAGCGCGACGCGCCCGGGTCCGGCACTCCCGCCGGAGCGGGACGCCGTGCCGGACCCGTTCGGCTCGTCGGCCGGGTGAAGGGGCGGCAGGTCGTGCTGGAGGATGCCGTGGTGCAGCGCGCGCAGGGCCGGGCCGGGTTCGAGGCCGAGTTCGTCGGCGAGGTACCGGCGCAGGTCGGTGTAGCGCTGAAGCGCTTCGGGATGCCGACCGGCCAGGTACAGGGCGCGCAGCAGCAGGGCCCAGCCGGTTTCCCGCAGGGGGTGCTCCGCGGTCATCTCCTGCGCCGTGTCCAGGGCCTCGGTGATCCGCCCCCGCATGAGCAGGGCAGCGGTGCGGACCTCCCGGGTGGTCTGGCGCAGTTCTTCCAGGCGCGCCGTCTCGTTGACGGCGAACAGGTGGTGCGCGGCGTCGGCGAACGCGGCGCCGCGCCACATCGCCAGGGCCTTTCCGGTCTCCTCCACGACGCGTTCGGGCCGGCCCTGCTCCATGAACCGGTGGGCCTGGGTGAGGGCCCTCTCGAAGCGCACGGTGTCACGGCTCCCGGGCGGCACCCGCAGGGCGTAGCCCAGGGGCTCGGTGACCAGCACCTCGCAGGTGCCCTTCCGGCGCAGGTGCCGGGGTTCCAGGACCGCGCGTATCTTGCTGACGTGGGCGTGCAGGGAGCCCAGCGCCCCGTCCGGTGTCCGTCCCGGCTGCTGCGGCCACAGTTCCTCGCACAGCACCTGCGGAGCGACCGCCCGGCCGTCGGCGAGCAGCAGGCGGACCAGCAGCAGCCGCTGCCTGCGTCGTCCCGGGTCGATCACCGACCCCGCCCGCCGCACCACCAGCGGACCCAGCACCTCGAAGTCGAGATCCGGTCCCACACCTGTCATCGCACTCATCCAGAATCCCGCTCGACGGCGCCGCCGTCGCAAGCACGTACGTGATCGTGGCCGGCGGACGGGCGGGAGACCCCCGCTCCCGCCGTGACGAGAACCGGGCCCGCGCGATCCTCGTCGCGGTGGCCCGGCCGCAGAGGTGACGGGCGCTGACCGGGGCGGTGAGAACTCCGTCGTCCGCCTCCCGCACGCCCGACAGGACACTAGCAGGACGCCGATCCGGGCGATGACTTCGGCGGCCGGGCGCCGGACGGCTTCCCCGTCCGGACGTCCCCCCGCCTGTGACGACGCGTGAACCGGCGCGGCACCCGTCCCGTCTACCGGTCGAACGGTCGTCGTCAGGAGTGGAGAGAAGACGTGGTCGACGTCGGAGGAACGAGTACCGCCCGGTTCGAACCGGTCCGAGCGGCGCTGGCAGCGCACCTGGAGTCCGGCGAGGAGCTGGGGGCGTCGATCGCCGTGGACGTCGACGGGGTCATGGAAGTCGATCTGTGGGGCGGGCACGCCGACGAAGCGCGGACCGTCCCGTGGCACCGGGACACCCTGGTCAGCCTGTGGTCGACCACCAAGACCCTGAGCAGCCTGGCGGCCCTGGTCCTCGTCGACAGGGGGGCGTTGGACCTCTACCGCCCGGTCGCGCACTACTGGCCCGAATTCGCCGCTCGGGGCAAGCAGGACATCGAGGTGCGCCACGTGCTGGCGCACACCTCCGGGCTCTCCGGCTGGCAGCAGCCGTTCACCGTGGACGACCTGTACGACTGGCCCACCGCGAGCGCCCGGCTGGCCGCGCAGGCGCCCTGGTGGGAACCGGGCAGCGCCTCGGGCTATCACGTGCAGACGCAGGGCCAGCTCGTGGGAGAGCTCGTCCGGCGGGTCAGCGGCCGCACCCTGACCGAGTTCGTCGACACGGAGATCGCCGAACCGGCGCAGGCCGACGTCCAGATCGGTGCGCGGCAGGCCGACTGGCCGCGCATCGCCGAGCTGGTGGCCCCGTCGCCGCTCTCCGGGGTGCCCGCCGGCCTCGACCCCGAGGGGATCTTCACCAAGACCTTGCTCGGGAGTCCCGCCCGGGACGAGCACGTCGACACCCCGCAGTGGCGCCGGGCCGAACTCGGCGCCGTCAACGGGCACGGCAACGCACGGGGCATGGCCCGCGCGCTCTCCGCGATCTCACGGCGCGGCCGGGTGAACGGCCGCCGGCTCCTCTCCGAGGAGACGGCGGAGAAGGTCCTCGACGTGCAGGCGGACGGAGTCGACCTGTTCCTGGGCGTTCCCGTGCGCTGGGGCATCGGCTTCGCGCTCGCCGACGCGAGGACGATGCCGCACATGCCCACCGGCAGGGTCTGCTTCTGGGTCGGCCGGGGCGGTTCGATCGTCGTGATGGACCTCGACCGGCGCGTCACGTTCTCCTACACGATGAACCGGCTGGGCGACGGAATCCTCGGTTCGGAGCGCACCCATGACTACATCAGGCACGTCTACGAAGCCCTGGGCTCCACCGGCTGAGGCCCGCTCCCGCGCCGTTCAGCGGCACCACCGCGAGATCATCGCGGTCGCCTGACCCCGTCCGGCACCGCCCGCGCCCGTGACAGCGGTCCCGCACCCCTTCCGGCGTGCGGGACCGCTGTCACGGGCGTTGCCGTGCGTCCGGAGCCCCGGGGCGTTCCTACAGGTCGTAGTACATCTCGAACTCGTGCGGGTGCGGCCGCAGCGCGATCGGGGCGATCTCGTGGGTGCGCTTGTAGTCGATCCAGGTCTCGATCAGGTCGGTGGTGAAGACGCCGCCGGCGAGCAGGTACTCGTGGTCGGCCTCCAGGGCCTCCAGGACGGCGCCGAGGGAGGCGGGGACCTGGGGGACGGCGGCGTGCTCGTCGGGGGCGAGCTCGTAGAGGTCCTTGTCGACGGGCTCCAGCGGCTCGATCTTGTTCTTGATGCCGTCGAGGCCGGCCATCAGCATGGCGGAGAAGGCCAGGTAGGGGTTGGAGGCCGGGTCGGGGGCGCGGAACTCGATGCGCTTGGCCTTGGCGTTGGAGCCGGTGATCGGGATGCGGATCGCGGCGGAGCGGTTGCGCTGCGAGTACACCAGGTTGACCGGGGCCTCGAAGCCGGGCACCAGGCGGTGGTAGGAGTTCACCGAGGGGTTGGTGAAGGCGAGCAGCGAGGGGGCGTGCTTGAGGATGCCGCCGATGTAGTAGCGGGCGGTGTCGGACAGGCCCGCGTAGCCCTGCTCGTCGTAGAAGAGCGGGGAGCCGCCGGTCCACAGCGACTGGTGGACGTGCATGCCGGAGCCGTTGTCGCCGAAGATCGGCTTGGGCATGAAGGTGGCGGTCTTGCCGGCCCGCCAGGCGACGTTCTTGATGATGTACTTGAACAGCATCAGGTCGTCGGCGGCGTGCAGCAGGGTGTTGAACCTGTAGTTGATCTCGGCCTGTCCGGCGGTGCCGACCTCGTGGTGCTGGCGCTCGACCTCCAGCCCGGCCTTGGCGAGTTCGAGGGACATCTCGGCGCGCAGGTCGGCGAAGTGGTCGACCGGCGGGACGGGGAAGTAGCCGCCCTTGTACTTGACCTTGTAGCCGCGCGCGTCGCCCTCGGCGGAGCCGCTGTTCCAGGCGCCGGCCACCGAGTCGATGTGGTAGTACGAGGCGTTGGCGGAGGTCTCGAAGCGCACCGAGTCGAAGACGTAGAACTCGGCCTCGGGGCCGAAGTAGGCGGTCTCGGCGATGCCGGAGGAGGCCAGGTACGCCTCGGCCTTGCGGGCGACGTTGCGCGGGTCGCGGCTGTAGGCCTCGCCGGTGATCGGGTCCTGGATGAAGAAGTTGATGTTGAGGTGCTTCTCGGCGCGGAACGGGTCCAGCCGGGCGGTGGCGAGGTCGGGCACCAGGGCCATGTCGGACTCGTGGATGGCCTGGAAGCCGCGGATCGAGGAGCCGTCGAACATCAGGGTCTCGGTCGGGTCGAAGGTGGCGGCCGGGACCGAGAAGTGCTGCAGCACGCCCGGCAGGTCGCAGAACCGGACGTCGACGAACTTGACGTCGTTCTCCGCGATGTACTGCTTCACCTCGTCGGCGTTGGTGAACATCCGTACTCCTCCTCGGCGTGCACGGTCTGAGTCTCCGTCAGGGACGACTGGAGCCCCGGTGCAGGGGCTCACGATAGGAACGGCCCGTTTCCGGTTGGTGACTCGCTTGTTTCCCACATGTTAACCGGGCCATTTGGGCCACTGGCAAAGCAGGACGGTTCCGGGCAAAATCCCTGCCCCGCCGCCCGGTGGGCCATTCAGAGGTATAGACCACTCGTGACGGTGGGGCGCACCGGGTTCACCCCGACGGGAAACCCCCGTGGCGCGCCGCCCGGGGGCCGCCACCGGCCCGGGCCGTAAGCCCGGTTAGGGTGGATTCGTGGACACCAGAGAAGCACTCGGATCGTGGATCGACGGCCCGAAGGCGGCCGCCGAGAAGATGGGCGCCGACTTCGGCTACCGCGGCGAGCGCCTCGGCCTCCCGCAGGCCGGTCCCGGATCGATGGCCGGCCCCGGCCGCCGGATCGGCGCGCTGTTCGTCGACGGCTGGCTGGTCAGCCTCGTCGCCTACGGCCTGCTCGCCCGGGGCGAGCAGAGCTCCGCCAACCTGTGGACCACCCCGCTGTTCTACGCGGTGACGGTGCTGTTCCTCGCCACCACCGGCACCACCGTCGGCAAGCGCCTGTTCGGCCTGCGGGTGGTCCGGCTGGACGGCACCCGCGCCACCATCCCGCAGGTGCTGCTGCGCACCCTGCTGCTCTGCCTGGTCGTCCCGGCCGCCGTCTGGGACCGCGACACCCGCGGCCTGCACGACAAGGCGGTCGGCACCGTCGAGGTCCGGATCTAGCGCCGCCACGGGCCCGGAACGTCGAACGGCCCCGCTCGCGGAGGGAGTGAACCTCGCGGGCGGGGCCGTGGTGTCGGACGGGGGAGTGGCGTCGGTCAGCGCATGCCGCCCTTGGGCATCCGGGCGCCCTTCGGCATCGGGCCCTTGGGGATCGGCGCCTTGGAGAGCAGGTCGCCGAGCGCGCGCAGCCGGTCGTTGGTCTCGGTGACCTGGGCGGCGCTGATCGACCGGGGCAGGCGCATCAGGTGGATCTGCAGCTTCTTGAGCGGGATCTGGCCCTCGTCGTTGCCGACCATGATGTCGTGCACCGGGATGTCGCCGACCACCCGGGCCATCTTCTTCTTCTCGGACGCCAGCAGCGGCCGGACCCGGTTCGGGTTGCCCTCGCCGATCAGCGCGATGCCGGCCCGGCCGACCGCCCGGTAGACCGCGTCCTGGCTGCGGGTGACCGCCACCGGGGTCTGGTTCGCGCTCCAGCCGCGCCGGATGTTGCCCAGCACCGCCGCGACCGCGCCCGGCTGGCCCTCCATCTGCCCGAACGCGGCCCGCTCGGCCCGCCGGCCGAACACGATCGCGACCGCCAGCACCGCCAGCACGAAACCGAGGATGCCCAGGTAGACCGGGTGGTCCAGTGCGAAGCCGATGGCGAGGAACACGCCGAAGGTCAGCAGGCCGACGCCGGCGATGATCAGGCCGATCTTGGTGTCGACCTGCTTGGTCATGACATATGCCTGGCGGATCTGTGCGAGCCGCCCAGGGGTATCGGATTTTTGCCTCGCCATACCGCTCATGGTACGTGGCGGCACACGCGATCACCCAAGGCGGTGCCGGTTCGTGACCCGCGCCCTTCCCCGGGCCGGCCCCCACCGTTGCCCCGGCCCCCGCCGGGGGTTCAGGCGCCGTGCCCGAACACCCGCACGGCCTGCTCGCGCTCCCCCGCCAGCCGCCGGTTCTCGCACACCGCCGCCCACGCGTTGCGGCGCGCGCCGCGGATCAACAGCAACTGCTCGGCCCGCCGCAGCGCGGTCCGGATTCCGGTACGCATCAACACCAACTCCTCGACCCGGGTACCGCTCCAGCGTCCCGGACGCCCGTTACCGTACGGTGACCCGGCCGTCAATGCCACGTGAAACGTCGGCCCCTGGCCCGGACGGCCCCTGTCCGGACGACACGCCTAGCCTGTACGGCCCCGTGCCCGGACAGCACGCCCAGTCGGACGGCCCCGCGGCCGCGACGGCCCCGGAACGCCGGAGGGGCGGGCCCGGCGGACCCGCCCCTCGGCAGGACGACGGTGGCGGCAGCCGCGGTTTCAGACCGCGGCGGCCCGCTCCCGGTGCTCCAGCGCCTGCCGGTACAGCCGGCCGGCCCGGTACGAGGAGCGCACCAGCGGGCCGGACATCACCCCGGCGAAGCCCAGCTCCTCGGCCTCCTGCTGGAGCTCGACGAACTCCTGCGGCTTCACCCAGCGCTCCACCGGGTGGTGGCGCAGCGAGGGCCGCAGGTACTGGGTGATGGTGATCAGCTCGCAGCCGGCGTCCACCAGGTCGGCCAGCGCCTCGCTGACCTCCTCGCGGGTCTCGCCCATGCCCAGGATCAGGTTGGACTTGGTGACCAGTCCGGCCGCCCGGGCCTGGGTGATCACGTCCAGCGAGCGCTCGTAGCGGAACGCGGGGCGGATCCGCTTGAAGATCCGCGGCACCGTCTCGACGTTGTGCGCCAGCACCTCGGGACGGGAGGAGAAGACCTCGGCGAGCTGCTCGGGGACGGCGTTGAAGTCGGGGATGAGCAGCTCGACGCCGGTGCGCCCGGCCTCGCGGGCGGCGGTCATCGCGTGCACCTGGCGGACGGTCTCGGCGTACAGCCACGCGCCGCCGTCCGGCAGGTCGTCACGGGCGACACCGGTGATGGTGGCGTAGTTCAGGTCCATCGTGACGATGGACTCGGCGACCCGGCGCGGCTCGTCCCGGTCGAACTCGGCGGGCTTGCCGGTGTCGATCTGGCAGAAGTCGCAGCGGCGGGTGCACTGGTCGCCGCCGATCAGGAAGGTCGCCTCGCGGTCCTCCCAGCACTCGAAGATGTTGGGACAGCCGGCCTCCTGGCAGACCGTGTGCAGCCCCTCCTTCTTCACCAGGGACTGCAGGGCGTTGTACTCCGGCCCCATCTTCGCCCTGGTCTTGATCCACTCGGGCTTCCGCTCGATGGGGGTCTCGCTGTTGCGGACCTCCAGCCGGAGGAGCTTCCTGCCGTCGGGTGCGACAGCGGACACGTGCGACTCCTAGAACTAGACGGGGTACCCCTCAGGGTACGCCTGCACTTCGACGGCCTGTGCCCGGCCCCGGGCTTGCCTTCGAAAGGCAACGCTCGGCGCGCCGCGCGGATTCCACTACCGGACGGCGGCCACCGGCTCGGGCAGTTCGGCGAACACCTCGGCCAGCTTCCGTTCGACCGTCCCCACCGCGTCCCCCACCGGGAAGGGCCGGGCCAGTTCGCCGCTGAGCGAGGCCACCCCGGCGTCCCGGATGCCGCACGGGACGATCTTGTCGAAGTACGTCATGTCCGGGTCGCAGTTGAGCGCGAAGCCGTGCATGGTCACCCCGCGGGCCACCCGCACGCCGATCGCCGCGAGCTTGCGGTCGTCGCCGCGCTGACCCGCGTTGGACGGCGCGTACTCGGGGCCGGCCAGCCGCGGGTCGATGCCCAGTGGCAGGCCCATCCGCAGGGTCAGCTTGCCGATCTCCACCACCTGCGCGGGGTCGACCACCGCGCCGGGGATCTCCGCGCCCAGCTTCCACACCCCGCTGCGGCCCTCGATCCGGGTGGTCTCGACCCCGAACTCGGCGCAGGCCCGGATCAGCGCCTCCTCCAGCCGCCGCACGTACGCCACCACGTCGATCGGGTCCGGCAGCTTCACGATCGGGTAGCCGACCAGCTGGCCGGGGCCGTGCCAGGTGATCTCGCCGCCCCGGTTGACCTCCACCACCGGGGTGCCGTCCAGCGGCAGGTCCTCCGGGTTGGTGCGCTTGCCCATCGTGTACACCGGGTCGTGCTCCAGCAGCAGCACGGTGTCCGGGATCTCGTCCGCGACCCGCAGCGCGTGCAGCCGCTGCTGCTCCGCCCACGCCTCCTGGTAGGGGACGGTCCGCTCGCCTGTCCCCATCCGCACGAACCGCACGTTCTCGCTCACCACAGCACTCCCAGTCGGCCGATCAGCCCAACCTCGCCACTGTACGCCGACCGGCCGGACGACCCGCGGCCCGGTTTCAGCCTTCGGCCAACAGCTGGAGCCGCAGCGCGAGTTGGAGTTCCAGCGCCCGCTCCGGCTGGTTCCAGTCCCGGCCCAGCAGCACCTCCACCCGGTCGAGGCGCTGCACCACCGTGTTCACGTGCACGTGCAGCAGGTCCTTGGCCCGGGTCAGGCCGCCGCCGCAGTCGAAGTAGGCGCGCAGGGTCCGCACCAGCTCGGTGCCGCGCTTGGCGTCGTAGTCGAGCAGCGGGCCGAGGGTGGCCCGGACGAAGCCGTCCACGTCGTGCCCGTCGCCCAGCAGCACGCCCAGGAAGCCCAGGTCGGCGGCGCACGCCCCGTCCCCCGCCCGGCCCAGCACCCGCAGCGCCCGCACGCAGCGCACCCCCTCCGCGTACGCGGCGGCCAGCGCGACCGGGCCGCCGGCGGGACGGCCCGCGCCGACCGTGACGGGGGCGCCCGCCAGCTTGGCCAGCCGCTCCGCGGCGAGCGCGGCCACCGCGCCGTCGCCGCCGCCCTCGTGCGGCACCAGCAGCACCACGCCCTCGCCGAACTCGGCGCTGATCCCGCGCGAGCCGAACAGGTAGCGGGCCGCCGCACCGGCCAGCCGGCCCCGGGCCGCGGCGTCCTCGGCGACCGCGACCAGCGCCAGGTGCGGCCGGTTCAGGTCGACGCCCAGGCGGCGGCCGCGCGCGGTCAGGCCGGCCGGGTCGCGGCCGGGCGCGGTGAGCAGGTCGGCCAGCAGCTCGCCGCGGACCCGGTTCTCGGTCTCGGCGACCGAGCGCCGCAGCAGGAGCAGCAGCGCCGTGACGATGCTCGCCCGCTCGAACACCCGCCGGTCGGCGTCGTCCAGCTCGGGCCGCCCGTGCAGCACCAGCGCGCCCAGCAGCTCCTGCCCGGCCAGCACCGCGCACACCCACTCGGTGCCGTGCCGCACCGCGTGGCCCCCGGCGCGGGAGGCGGCCACCGCCTCCGCCAGGCCGTCGGGGGCGGCGCCGGGGCCGGTCAGCGGGGTGCCCTCGGCGTCGTGCACGGAGGCCCCGCCGTCCAGCAGCGCGGCCACCTCGGCGGCCACGTCGGAGACCTCCGCGCCGCGCAGCACCAGGTCGGTGAGCCGGTCGTGGGCCTGCTCGGCGCGCTGCACGGCGGCCGCGTGCGCGCCGATCACGGCGTTGGCGCCGGCCAGCTCGGCGAGCGCGGCCCGGGTGTCGGCCAGCGACTTGGCGGTGTCCAGGGCGATCGCGGCGTGCGCGGCCAGCGTGCACAGCAGCGCGACCTCGTCGGGGGAGAAGGCGCGCGGCGAGCGGTCGGCGGCGAACAGCACGCCGATCACGCTGCCGCCCAGCAGCAGCGGCACCCCGATGATCGCCACCAGGCCCTCGTCCAGCACGCCCGCGTCGATCTGCCCGGTGTGCCGGAACCGCTCGTCGACCCGGTAGTCGTGGGTGGCGTACGGGCGGGCGGTCTGCGCGACCAGGCCGCCCAGGCCGTCGCCGAGGCTGAGCCGCAGGGTCTGGAAGATCGGCGAGACCGAGCCGTCGGTGACCCGCATGTAGGTGTCCCCGGCCCGCTCGTCCGGCAGCGTCAGGTACGCGGTGTCGGTGCCCAGCAGCATCCGGGCCCGCCGGACGATGGCCTGCAGCACCGCGTCCAGGTCCCGGGAGGCGGCCAGGTCGCCCGCGGTGTCGAACAGCGCGGTCAGCTCGGCCTCGCGCCTGCGGTGCTGGCGCATCGTCCGGTGCACCCGCAGCGCCTGCCAGGTGGCGTCGTCGATCTCGGTCAGGACCTCGGCGGGCGCGCCCCGGCGCCGGGCCTCGGCGAGCACCTCGCCGAAGTCCTCGGTGGGGGCGCCGGTGGCCAGCAGGTCGAGGAGTCTGCGCAGCGCCGGCGCGGCGGTGGTGTGGCGGTCCATTCGGTCTTCCTGTTCCTAGTGCCCCCGTGCCCCGTGCCCCCGGCCCGCCGCACGAACGGGCCGGGGCCGCGCCGCCGGGCGGTTGCCCGGTGACGCGGCCCCGATCCTGCCGGAAGCGCTCAGGCGCCGGTGGCCGCCTTCACCGAGTCCACCCGAGCGTCCGCCCCGGTGTCCTCCAGGTCGGTGCCGCGGGTCTCCCGGGCGCACAGCACGGCCACCACGGTGATCACCGCGGCGATCGCCACGTACACGGCGATCGGGGTGGCGCTGCCGTAGTCCTTCAGCAGCGCGGTGGCGATCAGCGGGGCGGGCGCGCCGGCCGCGACGGAGGAGAACTGGGCACCGATCGAGGCCCCCGAGTAGCGGGTGCGGGTGGCGAACAGCTCGGAGAAGAACGCCGCCTGCGGGGCGTACATCATGCTGTGGAAGAACAGGCCGACGGTGACGGCGGTGACCAGCGAGGCGAAGCTCCGGGTGTCGACCATCCCGAAGAACACGAACGCCCAGATCCCGACGCCGACCGCGCCGACCAGGTAGACGGGCTTGCGGCCGACCCGGTCGGAGAGCGCCCCGAAGGCGGGGATCAGCGCGAACTGGACGGCCGAGCCGATCAGCACCGCGTTCAGCGCGGTCTGCTTGGGCAGGTGGGTCTGGGTGACGGCGTACGCCAGGACGAAGGTGGTCAGCACGTAGTACGAGATGTTCTCCGCCATCCGGGCGCCCATCGCCACCAGCACGTCCCGCCAGTGGTCGCGCACCACCACCACCAGCGGCGGCCGCTCCGGCTCGGTGCGCCGCTCGGCGGCCGCCAGCGCCGCCTTGAACAGCGGCGACTCGTCCACCGCGAGGCGGATCCACAGGCCGACCATCACCAGCAGCGCGGACAGCAGGAACGGCACCCGCCAGCCCCAGGACAGGAAGGCCGCGTCCGACTGGACGGCCGTCATCAGCGAGAGCACGCCCGCGGCCAGCAGGTTCCCGGCCGGCGCGCCGCCCTGCGGCCAGGACGCCCAGAAGCCGCGCCGCTTCCGGTCGCCGTGCTCGGAGACCAGCAGCACCGCCCCGCCCCACTCGCCGCCCAGCGCGAAGCCCTGCACCAGCCGCAGGCCGGTCAGCATCACCGGCGCCGCGACGCCGGCCTGGTCGTACGTCGGCAGGCAGCCGATCAGCGTGGTCGCCCCGCCCATCAGCAGCAGGCTGAGCACCAGCAGTTTCTTGCGGCCGATCCGGTCGCCGAAGTGCCCGAACACCAGGGCGCCGAGCGGGCGGGCGGCGAAGCCGATCGCGTAGGTGAGGAAGGACAGTAGGGTGCCGGTCAGCGGGTCGGCCTTCGGGAAGAACACGTGCCCGAAGACCAGCGCCGCCGCCGATCCGTACAGGAAGTAGTCGTACCACTCGATGGTCGTACCGATCAGCGAGGCGGCGACCACCCTGGGCAGGGAGGCGGGTCTCGCGACGTCGGGAGAGGCAGCCATGCGGGGGTTCCCTTGCAGGTGAGGAGGGTGGGGGGCGGGCGGGGGGAGGGCGTCAGTGGGCGGTCCAGCCGCCGTCCACCGGCAGGCTGGCACCGGTGACGTACGAGGCGCCGGGGGAACACAGCCACACCGCCAGCTGCGCCACCTCCTCCGGCTCGATCAGCCGCTTCACGGCGGTGCGGTCGAGCATGATCCGCTCCACCACCTCGTCCTCGCGGATGCCGTGCGCCAGCGCCTGCGCGGCGATCTGCCGCTCCACCAGCGCGGTGCGCACGTACGCCGGGTTCACGCAGTTGCTGGTCACCCCGTACGGGGCGCCCTCCAGGGCGACGGTCTTGCTCAGGCCCTCCAGGGCGTGCTTGGCGGTCACGTACGCCGACTTGAAGGCGCTGGCGCGCAGGCCGTGCACCGAGGAGATGTTGACCACCCGGCCCCAGCCGCGCCCGTACATGTGCGGCAGGGTGCGGCGCAGGATCCGGAACGGGGCCTCCACCATGACCCGCTGGATCAGCGTGAACCGCTCCACCGGGAACTCGTGCACCGGGGCGACGTGCTGCAGGCCCGCGTTGTTGACCACGATGTCCGCGTCCGCCGGCAGCGCCTCCACCGCGTCCGGGTCCGACAGGTCCGCGACGTGCGCGGTCCCGCCGATCGCGGCCGCCAGCTCCTCGGCGGGGGCGGCGGCCAGGTCGACGACGTACACGTGCGCGCCCGCCGCGGCGAAGGCCTCCGCGCAGGCCCGGCCGATGCCGGAGGCGGCTCCGGTGACCAGCGCGGTGCGGCCGAGCAGCGGTGGTCCGGAGGGCGGGGCAGAAGTGGTGTCCATGGCCGAGAACGGTAGGAATCCGGACGCCCCGCAACGATGTGGGCGGACACCACAGCCGTACCGGTCCCTGTGGTGCCGGACACCATGTGGTCGGAACGCGGGCAACGGCTCTCGAACTCAAACACGCGACGCCCGCGCTTCCTCACAACGGGCGGGGCTGGTTCACCCGTTCGGAGGACGGGTGGTCCGAATCCACCCATAGCGTCCCAATGCTCGCTACATTCGCGCCGATTCCCGATCAGGGGGCGCCGTCCGGGCAGGAGGGGCCGGAACGGCGCCTGAGAGGTGTGGACTGCTATGCCCCAACGGCCAGTGATCGACAGCCCCGCGTACCGACCGCTCGACCCGCTCGACCCGCGCCCGACCGGAGCGGCCGAGACCCCTCCGCGCGCTCCCGAGCAGGCCGAACCACCGGCCCCCGCGGCCGGGCGCGCCCAGAACCCCCAACTCGCCGCGCTCATCGAGGAGTCCGGCTTCTCGCACGCCGGCCTCGCCCGCCGGGTCGACCAACTCGGCCTGGAGCACGGCCTCGACCTGCGCTACGACAAGACCTCCGTCACCCGCTGGCTGCGCGGCCAGCAGCCCCGCGGCGCGACCCCCGCGCTGATCGCCGAGGTCTTCACCCGTCGCCTCGGCCGCCGCCTCACCGCCCAGGACGTCGGCCTCGACGCCTGCGCCCCGGTCTACGCCGGGCTCGAATTCGCCGAGACGCCGCAGGAGGCCGTCGACATCGTCGCCTCCATGTGGCGCAAGGACAACGGCCCCTACGCCGAGCTCCGCAAGATCGCCTTCACCCCCGCCGGACTGGTCGTCCCCAGCCGCGACTGGCTGATCGGCCGCACCGACGAACGCGTCGCCCGCGACGGCACCACCCTCACCCCCGAGGAGCTGCGCACGCCCCCGCAGGGCGCCCGCGTGCCCCAGCAGACCCTGCGCCGCCCCGCCAACGCCTCCGGCGCCGAACCGGGCGCCGACCACCGGGAGACCAGGCCCCCCGTCCGGGTCGGCCGCGGCGACATCGCCGCCATCCGCGCCGTCGGCGACCTGTTCCGCGCCCTCGACCACGCCTACGGCGGCGGCCACGCCCGGCAGGCCCTGGTCCGCTACCTGGAGAGCGAAGCCGAGCCCATGCTCCGCGGCCGGTACGGCGAACAGATCGGACGCGCCCTGTTCGGCGCCGTCTCCGACCTCACCCGGCTGGCCGGCTGGACCTCCTTCGACATCGCCGCGCACGGCCTCGCCCAGCGCTACTTCGTCCAGGCCCTACGGCTCTCCCAGGCCGCCGGGGACCGCGTCCTCGGCGGCTTCGTCCTCACCACCATGAGCCAGCAGGCCGTCCACCTCGGCCACGCCCGCGAGGCCATCCAGCTCGCCCGGGTCGCCCAGCAGGGGGTCGGCACCGCCGCCGCCCCCGTCGTCCAGGCGCTCATGCACGCCGCCGAGGCCCGCGGCCACGCCCTGGCCGGCGACGTCCGGGCCTGCACCACCGCGCTGGTCCGCTGCGAACGCGCCCTCGCCACCGCCCGCAGCGCCGACGAAGTCCCGTCCTGGGCCCGCTACTTCGACGACGCCCAGCTCGCCGACGAGTTCGCCCACTGCTACCGCGACCTCCAGCAGTGGCGCCCCGCCGCCCAGCACGCCGAGAAGTCCCTGCGCCTGCGCGCCCCCTCCTACGCCCGCAGCCGCATCCTGTGCCGCCTCGTGCTGGCCTCCGCCCGCCTGGGCATGGGGGACGTCGACGAGGCCTGCTCCATGGCCACCGACTCCCTCCGCGCCGCCGGCGAGATGCGTTCCGCCCGCACCGTCGAGTACCTCCGCGACTTCCACCGCCGCCTCACCCCCTACCGCACCACCCCCGCCGCCCGCGCCTTCGAAGAGGCCTCCCGCCAGGCGGGGGTGATCTGAGGAGCCCCTCCAGGGGCCCGGGGGCCTGCCGGGCCCCTCCCTACGCCGCCATCCGGTCCGCCTCCGGCTCGGTCCGCACGCCGAGGTCGCGCAGGACGGCCTCGGCGGCCCGTCGGCCGGAGACCAGCGCGCCCTGCACCGTCCCCGTGTCGCGGTGGTCGCCGCACACGTACAGCCCGGCGAGCAGCCGCACCGAGCGGCGGAAGTGGTGCGGCGGGGGCATCGAGACCACCGCGTCGGCGACGTGCCGGACGGTCAGGAACTCCCAGCCCCCGGTGGCGGTGCCGTACAGCTCGGCCAGCCGCCGCCGGACGGCGCCCTCGTCGCCGGCCGGCCCGCCGGAGTCGAAGGCGCGGCGGCCCAGCACCGTGGTGGCGATCAGCGCGCGGCCGTCGGCGGCGTACGAGGGGTCGGCGTCGCTGAGCACCAGCGAGTGCGAGATCCCGGAGCGTTCGGCGTCCAGCAGCAGGACGGGCTCGCCCACCGGGGAGCGCTCCGCCGCGTGGTAGTAGGTGGTGACGGGGTGGAACCCGGGCTGCCGCAGGCCCGGCAGCAGGCCCGCCGCCGTCGCCGCGTCGGTGGCGACGACCACCGCGCGGGAGCGGATCCGGCCGTGCGCGGCGGTCTCCACGCCGTCCGTGCCGACCGAGGTGACCTCGACGCCCAGCCGCAGGCTCCGCTCCGGGAGCCGGGCGGCGAGCTGCGCCGGGACGGCCCCGGTGCCCGCCGCCGGCACGCACAGCCGGCCGCGGGCGTACGCGCGCAGCACCAGGTCGGCGACCCGGCTGGAGGTGCCGAGCGCGGGGTCGGACAGCAGCGCGCCGAGCAGCGGGCGCAGGAAGCCGTCGACGGTGCGGGCGGGCAGGCCGCGGTCGGCCAGCGCCCGGGCGGTGGTGGTCTCGGGCCGGGCGAGCAGCCGCTCGGTGGGCGTCGCGGCGAGCCGGGACATGGCGGCGGCCAGCCGGGCCTTGTCGAACGGGGTGCCGAGCGGCCCGCGGGTGGCGGCCTGCCGGGCGGGGGTGAGTCGCGGGTCGCCGACCCGGTAGCCCCGGCCGCCGCTGTGCACCAGGACGCCGGGGGCGAGCGGGCGCAGTTCCAGCCGGTCGAGGTCGAGGCGGCGGGCCAGTTCGGGATAGGCGGTGTTGAGCAGGTGGCCGCCGTGGTCGAGGCGGAAGCCGTCGAGTTCGCGGGTGGCCATCCGGCCGCCGACGCGCTCGGTGGCCTCCAGGACCTGGACGTCCAGGCCCTGGGCGGCGAGCACGGTCGCGGCGGTCAGTCCGGCGGCGCCGGCGCCGACGACGATCGCGTCGGGGTCGCCGGAGGGGCCGCGCTGGGCGCGGCCGGTGAAGTCCTGTGCGGGCACGATCGGGTGCTCCCTCCCTGACGGAGCCCCTCCGCGGCCGCCGCGCGCGGCGGTGCCCGCGAGCGGGTGGGTGCCGGGGCGGGCAGCGGGGGGACGGACGTGGTCCGCACTGGTGATGCCCCGTCACCCGCCGGTCCAGACAGCCGACCGGTGCCGAATCGGGTCATCGTGCCGGTGTGGCGACACAGCGGGACCGCCCGGTCACCCACCGTGTCGCAAACGGGGTGCGCGGAGCGGGAACGGGCGCGCACCGTCACCGCCCGCACCCCGCGCGCTGCCCGGCTGCACCCGTGCGCCCCCCGCTGACGCCCCGTCAACCCCCGCCGGACCGCGGCTGCGGCGGGGCCCCACCGGGGCTCCACCGGGGTCCCGTCACAGCCCGGGCGGCCCGCCGCCGCAGCCCCGTCGGCGTCCTACCGCCGTCCGAGCGCCGCCGCGACGATCGCCCCGGCGTCCGGGTCGCGGAACACGAACCCCGCGTCCAGCAGCGCCTTCGGCACCACCCGGTGACTGCCCACCACCTCCACGGCCATCTCCCCGAGCGCGGTGCGCAGCGCCCACTCGGGCACCGCGAACACCGCCGGACGCCCGAGCTGCCGGGCCAGTTCCGCGGTCAGTTCGCGGTTGGTGACGGGGTCGGGTCCGACCAGGTTGACCGGCCCGGACAGCTCCTGACCGTCGATCAGGAAGCGCAGCGCGGCCACCTCGTCGGCCAGCGAGATCAGCGACCAGTACTGCCCGCCGTCCCCGAGCCGCCCGCCCAGCGCCAGCTTGAACAGCGGCAGCAGCCGCGCCCCGGCGCCGCCCCCGGCGTCCAGCACCAGCCCGGTGCGCGGGTGCACCACCCGGATCCCGACGTCCGCGGCGGGCCGCGCGGCCCGCTCCCACTCCTGGCAGACCTCGGCCAGGAAGTCGCCGCCGGCCGGCGCGCCCTCGTCGATCACCTGGTCGCCGGTCTGCCCGTAGTAGCCGACCGCGGAGGCGCTGACCAGCACCCCGGGCGGCTCCTTCAGCCGGGACAGCGCGGCGGCCAGCGTCTCGGTGCCCAGCACCCGGCTGTCCCGGATCTCCCGCCGGTACGCGTCCGTCCAGCGCCGGTCGCCGACGCCCGCCCCGGCCAGGTGCACCACCGCGTCCACGCCCTCCAGCGCGGCCGCGTCGATCTGCATCAGCAGGGGGTTCCAGCCGACCCCGACCGTCCCGTCCGGCTGCGGCCCGGTGCGCGAGCGCCGCCGCACCAGCCGCAGCACCTCGTGCCCGTCCGTCAGCAGGGAGTCCACCAGCGCGGACCCGATCAACCCCGTGGAGCCTGTCACCGCGATTCGCATGCCCGCCATCCTCCCAGCCCGAACGGGCCGGCCCGTTCAGAAACCCCGCAGGGCACCGCCGGAACGCCGCCCGACCCCGCGCCGGGCCGCACCGGGCGGCGTCTACCATGACCCGCATGCCCTCCAACGATGTGATCATCCGTCCGGCGCGGGACGAGGACGAGCGCGCGATCCGCGCCGTCGACCACGCCGTCTGGTCCCCGCTCGGCGAGGTCGCCCCGCGCGGCCCCGAGGACGCCCCGGTGTTCGACGAGGCGCACCGCCCCGGGCAGTACCTGCTGGCCGAACTCGACGGCCGGGTGGTCGGCTACGTCCGCCAGGCGCGGGAGATCCCGCTGCCCTCCAACGCGCACGTCCGCCAGATCCAGGGCCTGGGCGTGCTCCCCGAGGCCCGCGGCCGCCGGATCGGCGAGGCCCTGGTCGCCGCCGCCTGCGAGGCGGCCCGCGCCGAGGGCGCCCGCCGGATGACGCTCCGGGTGCTCTCCCACAACGCCCCGGCCCGTCGGCTGTACGAACGGGCCGGGTTCCAGGTCCTCGGCGTGCTGCCCCAGCACTTCCTGCTGGACGGCGGCTACGCGGACGACGTCTGGATGGGCCGCGCCCTGGACTGAGCCGCCGCCGGGTCAGTCCCCGTACAGCTCCCACAGCCGCGGGTAGCGGGCGGCCATCGCCTCCCGGTCCGAGAAGTCGAAGGGCACCCCGTACGCGGCCGCCGGCTGGCGCACCCCCAGGTCCGGCAGCGGCAGTCCGGTCAGCCGCTCGTACGCCTCGTCGGCGGCGTAGCCCAGTTCCTCCCCGTCGCCGTCCTCCTCCTCGTCGAAGTCGGGCACCAGTTCGGCCAGCGCGTCCGGCTCGTGCACCGCGCCCTCGAAGACGTCCCGGCCCTGGCCGATCAGCCAGCACCGGAAGTAGTCGAACGCGTCCTCCGACGCCCCGTCGAGCAGCAGGTGCGCGGCGCCCCACAGCTCCACCGTGTACGCCCGCTGGAACCGCGCCTCGAACTGCCGGGCGAAGTCCAGCACCTCGTCCGGGGTCAGTCGCAGCAGCCGTTCGACCAGCGCCTCGGCCTGCTCGTCCGGGTCGCCCTCGGCCGCTTCCCGGGCCTCGTCGACCAGTTGCCAGAATCCCGTCTCGTCCATCACCGCTCCAGCCTCCACGATCGTCGTCCGCCCCGCACCCGATCGGGCCGCGACGCGCGGGAGCCCCGCACCGTCCGGGGACGGCGCGGGGCTCCCGGTGGGAACGCCTTACAGGCCGAGCTCGACCTCGAACTCGCCGGCCTCCAGGATCTCCTTGACCGCGACCAGGTAGCGGGCGGCGTCCGCGCCGTCCACCAGGCGGTGGTCGTAGGAGAGCGACAGGTAGGTCATGTCGCGGATGCCGATGGCGGTGCCGCCGTCGGCCTCGATGACCACCGGGCGCTTCACGGTCGCGCCGATGCCCAGGATCGCGACCTGGTTCGGCGGGACGATGACGGTGTCGAACAGCGCACCGCGCGAACCGGTGTTGGAGATGGTGAAGGTCGCGCCGGACAGCTCGTCCGGGGTGATCTTGCTGTCGCGGACCTTCGACGCCAGCTCCGCGGTCTTCTTCGAGATGCCGGCGATGTTGAGGTCGCCCGCACCCTTGATGACCGGGGTCATCAGACCCTTCTCGGAGTCCACCGCGATGCCGATGTTCTCGGTGTCGAAGTAGGTGACGGTGCCCTCGGCCTCGTTGATCCGGGCGTTGATGACCGCGTGGGCCTTCAGCGCCTGGGCGGCGGCCTTCACGAAGAACGGCATCGGGGACAGCTTCACGCCCTCGCGGGCCAGGAAGGAGTCCTTCGCCTTCGCGCGCAGCGACATGATCCGGGTGACGTCCACCTCGACCACGCTGGTCAGCTGGGCCTGCTCGTGCAGGGCCTTCAGCATGTTGTCGCCGATGACCTTGCGCATGCGGGTCATCTTGACGGTCTGGCCGCGCAGCGCGGACGGCGCGGCGGCGGCCTTCGCCGGGGCGGCGGCAGCGGGAGCGGCGGCCGGGGCCGGCGCCGGCGCGGCCTTGGCGGCCTCGGCGGCGGCGATCACGTCCTGCTTGCGGATGCGGCCGCCGACGCCGGTGCCGGCGACGGAGGAGAGCGCGACACCGTGCTCGGCGGCGAGCTTGCGCACCAGCGGGGTGACGTAGGCGTCACCGGCGTCCGCGGCCGGGGCGGCGGGAGCCGGAGCGGCGGCGACCGGTGCGGCCGGAGCAGCCACCGGAGCCGGAGCCGGGGCGGCCGGAGCCGCGGCCGGGGCGGCGGGAGCGGCGGGAGCCGGAGCGGCGGCCGGAGCCGGGGCAGCGGGTGCGGCCGGGGCCGGGGCAGCAGCCGGAGCCGGAGCCGGGGCGGCGGGAGCGGCGGCCGGGGCCGGGGCGGCGGCGGGAGCCGAGCCGGCGGCGCCGATCAGCGCGAGCTGGGCGCCGACCTCGGCGGTCTCGTCCTCGCCGACCAGGATCTTCACCAGGGTGCCCGCCACGGGGGAGGGGATCTCGGTGTCGACCTTGTCGGTGGAGACCTCGAGCAGCGGCTCGTCGACCTCGACGGTGTCGCCCTCGGCCTTCAGCCAGCGGGTGACGGTGCCCTCGGTGACCGACTCGCCCAGCGCGGGCAGCACCACCGGGGTGGCGTCGCCGGCCGGAGCGGCGGCGGCCGGGGCCTCGGCGGCGGGCGCCTCGGCGGCGGCCGGGGCGGGGGCCGCGGGGGCCTCCTCGGCGGCGGGGGCGGCCGGGGCCGGAGCGGCCTCGGCGGCGGGCGCCGGGGCGGCGGCGGGGGCGCCCGAGCCGTCGTCGATGATCGCCAGCTCGGCGCCCACCTCGACGGTCTCGTCCTCGCCGACCTTGATCGAGGCCAGGACGCCGGAGGCCGGCGCCGGGATCTCGGTGTCGACCTTGTCGGTGGAGACCTCGAGCAGCGGCTCGTCGATCTCCACGCGCTCACCCTCGGCCTTCAGCCAGCGGGTGACGGTGCCTTCGGTCACGCTCTCGCCCAGCGCGGGCAGTGTTACTGAGACCGCCATGGTTCCAGCGACTCCTATCAAGTCTTGCGTACAGGAATGAACGGGGACGGGGGCGCGATCAGTCGTGCGCGTGCAGCGGCTTGCCGGCCAGCGCGAGGTGGGCCTCGCCGAGGGCCTCGGACTGGCTCGGGTGCGCGTGGATGAGCTGCGCGACCTCGGCGGGCAGGGCCTCCCAGTTGTAGATCAACTGGGCCTCGCCGACCTGCTCGCCCATGCGGGCGCCGACCATGTGGACACCCACGACGGCGCCGTCCTTGACCTGGACCAGCTTGATCTCGCCGGCGGTCTTGAGGATCTTGCTCTTGCCGTTGCCCGCGAGGTTGTACTTGAGGGTGACGACCTTCTCCTTGCCGTACTGCTCGACGGCCTTGGCCTCGGTCAGGCCGACGGAGGCGACCTCCGGGTTGGAGTAGGTGACCCGCGGGATGCCGTCGTAGTCGATCGGGACGACCTTGAGGCCGGCGATCCGCTCGGCGACGAGGATGCCCTCGGCGAAGCCGACGTGGGCCAGCTGCAGGGTCGGGACCAGGTCGCCGACGGCGGAGATGGTCGGCACGTTGGTGCGCAGGTACTCGTCGACCAGGACGTAGCCGCGGTCCATCGCGACGCCCTGCTCCTCGTAGCCCAGGCCGGCCGAGACCGGGCCGCGGCCGATCGCGACCAGCAGCACGTCGGCCTCGATGGACTTGCCGTTCTCGGTCGAGACCCGGACGCCGTTCTCGGTGTACTCCACGCCGGAGAAGCGGGACTTCAGCTCGAACTTGATGCCGCGCTTGCGGAAGGCGCGCTCCAGCAGCTTGGAGGAGTTCTCGTCCTCCAGCGGCACCAGGTGGGGCAGGCCCTCGACGATGGTGACGTCGACGCCGAAGGACTTCCAGACCGAGGCGAACTCGCAGCCGATGACGCCGCCGCCGAGGATGATGGCCGACTTCGGGATGTAGTCGAGCTTCAGCGCGTGGTCGGAGGAGATGATCCGGTTGCCGTCGATGTCCAGGCCCGGGATCGAGCGCGGCACGGAGCCGGTGGCCAGGACGATGTGGCGGCCCTCGACGCGCTGGCCGTTGACGTCCACCGAGGTCTGCGAGGAGAGCTTGCCCTCGCCCTGGATGAAGGTGACCTTGCGGGAGGCGACCAGGCCCTGCAGGCCCTTGTACAGGCCGGCGACGACGTCGTCCTTGTACTTGTGGACGCCGTTGATGTCGATGCCCTGGAAGGTGGCGAGGACGCCGAACTCGGCCGCTTCCTTCGTCTCGTCGGCGACCTCGGCGGCGTGCAGCAGCGCCTTGGTCGGGATGCAGCCGCGGTGGAGGCAGGTGCCGCCCAGCTCGCCCTTCTCGATCAGCGCGACGCTCAGGCCGAGCTGGGCGCCACGGAGCGCCGCGGCGTAACCGCCGCTTCCGCCTCCGAGAATGACTACGTCGAAAACGGTGCTGGCGTCGTTCGCCACGTCACGTCCTCCATGCAAAAGGTGCGGATCGCCGGGCCGGTCGCGGTCCGGTGGGTGAGTGCCCTTGTAAGAGCGCCCAGTCGTGCCGGAAATACATCTTTGCACTTGTTGGCGGCAGGTGGCGTCGGCGGGTGCCCCGAGGCGCCCCCGGTGCGGACCGCGCGGCGGCGGTATGACCCGTTCTCGGAGGTATCGTCGCAGCTCACGGCCGGGAAATCGGCAAGCGGAGGTACTCCGTCCGGGGGGCTTCACCGGCCCGGTTCCGCCCTGCGGAATCAATTTTCGCCGGAGGCGAACACACCCTCGAATTGGCACCGGCCGCTACCGGCTGGTAGTGCGCGAGGGGCCCGGCACCCACCGGTGCCGGGCCCCTCGCGCCAGTGGGTCACTCGCCCGCGGCGGTGTCCTCCGCGAAGCGGACCAGGGTGCGCACCGCGCTCGCGGTGCCGCCCTTGGGGGTGTAGCCGTGCGGGCCGCCCTCGTTGAACGCCGGACCGGCGATGTCCAGGTGCGCCCAGGAGATGCCCTCGGCGACGAACTCCTGCAGGAACAGGCCGGCCACCAGGCCGCCGCCCATCCGCTCGCCCATGTTCGCCAGGTCCGCGACGGTCGACTCGACCATGCCCTTGCGCAGGTCGGCCGGGAGCGGCATCGGCCAGGACGCCTCGCCCACCGCGCCCGCGGTCTCGTGCAGGCGGGTGCGCAGCTCCTCGTCGTTGGCCATCACGCCGAAGGTGCGGGTGCCCAGCGCCAGCACCATCGCGCCGGTCAGGGTCGCCACGTCGACGATCACGTCCGGCTGCTCCTCGCCGGCCCGGACGATCGCGTCGGCCAGCACCAGCCGGCCCTCGGCGTCGGTGTTCAGCACCTCGACGGTCTTGCCGCCGTACATCCGCAGCACGTCGCCCGGACGGGTCGCCGAACCGGACGGCATGTTCTCCGCCAGCGCCAGCCACGCCGTCACGTTGACCTGGAGGCCCAGCCGCTTGGCGGCGACCACGGCGGCGAACACCGCGGCGGCGCCCGCCATGTCGCACTTCATGGTCTCGTTGTGGCCGGCCGGCTTCAGCGAGATGCCGCCCGAGTCGTAGGTGATGCCCTTGCCGATGAACGCCAGCGAGGCCTTCGCCTTCGGGTGGGTGTACGCCACCTTCACCAGCCGGGGCGGGTTGGCCGAGCCGACGCCCACGCCCAGGATGCCGCCGAAGCCGCCCTTGGCCAGCGCCTTCTCGTCCAGCACCTCGACCTTCAGGCCGTGCTCCTTGCCCGCCGCCTGCGCGATCGCGGCGAAGGACTTCGGGTTCAGGTCGTTCGGGGCGGTGTTGACCAGGTCGCGGGCCCGGTTCATCTCCTCGCCGATCGCCGCGGCGCGCTCCACGGCGGCCTTGGCGTCCTTCGAGCCCTTGCGCTCCACCAGCAGCACCAGCTCGGCGACCGGGGCCTTGGCCACCTCGCCCTTGTAGCTGCCGAAGGAGTACGAGCCGAGCAGGCCGCCCAGCGCGACCGCCTCGACCTCCTCGGCGGAGACGGCGGGCAGCGCCAGCGCGACCTTCTTCGTGCCGGCCAGCGTGCGGGCGGCCACACCGGCGGCCCTGCGCAGTTCCTCGGCGCCGAACGCGCCCTCGGGGGCCGCGCCCAGGCCCACGGCCAGCACCAGCGGCGCCTTGGCCCCGGCCGGGGCGGGGAGCTTGACCGCCTCACCCTCGGCACCGGTGGCGCCCAGGGTGGTGAGGACCTCGGCCAGCTTGCCCTCGAACGCCTCGGCGACCGCCTCCGCGCCCGGGGCGACGACCAGGCCCTTGGGTCCCTTCGCCACACCGACCACCAGGGCGTCCGCCCGCAGGCTCACGGCGGAAGAGGTGCTCACAGACAGTGCAGTCACGACAAATGCGTCCTGTTCTTTCGCGGTCCACAGCCGGTGGCGGCTCCGTTGCCGACCGGCAAAACCCAGGCAGACTCCGCGGCGAAACGGGGCGCAGGGCCAGGGTGCTCACCGCATGGTAGTCCGCATGCTGGGATCGCGCCGCCCCGCCCGCCCCGTGCGCGAACCGCCGTCGTCCGTGACGGTGCGTGAGTTCGTGTACGGAGGCGGGGTCGACGCCCGCTCACAGCACGGCGGTCGCCACCAGCGCCGCCGTCGCCGAAGCCTCCACCAGCGCACCCAGCACGTCCCCGGTCACGCCACCGAACCGTTGCACGCACCGTCGCAGCACCGCACCCGCGACCAGCACCCCGCACACCACCGCGACACCCGACTGCCAGCGCAGTGCCGCCGCCGCACCGGCCACCACCAGCGTCACCGCCGCCGCCGCGGCCGGTCGCACGGTCGCGGCCACCACCGCCCCCAGCCCGCCCGGCCGGGCCGCCGGCACCGACCGCAGGCAGCCCCACGCCAGCGCCGCCCGCCCGGCCGTCGCGGCCACCGCCGCGGCCAGCGCCCCGCGCCCCGGCGACACCCCGAACTGCCCGGCCAGCGCGGCGACCTGAGCCAGCAGCAGCAGTACCAGCGTCAGCACGCCGAACGGGCCGATGTCCGACTGCTTCATGATCCGCAACGCGTCCTCGGCGGGCTTCCCGCTGCCCAGCCCGTCCGCGACGTCCGCCACCCCGTCCAGGTGCAGCCCTCGGGTCAGCAGCGCGCCCACCGCCACCGCGGCCACCGCGCCCAGGACCGCGCCGCCCCGCCACGCCACCAGCGCACCGGCGCCCCCGGCCAGCGCGCCGACCACCACTCCCACCACCGGCGCCAGCACCATCGCGGCCCCGCCCGCCACCCGGTCCCAGCGTCCCACCCGCACCCGCAGCACCGTCAACGTCCCGAAGGCGAACCGCAACCCGTCCCCGACCGACCGCCCGCCGCCCGTCCCACGCCCCGTCAGGGGCCCGGGGGACGGCGAGGCGGAGCCCTCCGCCGGGAGCGCCTCCGCGCGTTCGGCCCGCGGTCGTGCGTGCTCGCCGTTCATCCCGTGCCCCGACGGAGTCAGTAGCGGTCCAGCAGGTCCGCCGCGGTCGGCAGCTTGGCCGGGGCCCGGGGCGGGAGCGGCTTGGCGCTCGGGACGGCGGCCGGTTCGGCGAGGGTGTCGCCGGCGGCCTGCAGCAGCGGCAGGGCCAGCACCGAGCCGACGCCCTCGCCCATGGTGACGCCCGCGTCCTGCAGGGGCGTCAGGGTCAGCCGGTCGTACGCCTTGGCCTGGGCGGGCTCGCCGGTGAGCCCGGCCGCCCGCCACCACTCGGGGGCCCGGAAGGCGATCCGCTGGGCGACCAGCGCGCAGGCCGCCGAGACCACCCCGTCCAGGACGACCGGGAGCTTGCGGACGGCGGCCTGCAGCAGGAAGCCGGTGAGCGCGGCGAAGTCGGCGCCGCCAGCCGTGGCGAGCAGGGCGAGCTGGTCGCCGAGCACCGGGCGGGCCCGGCGCAGCGCGTCCCGGACGGTGGCGCACTTGACCATCCAGGTGCGGTCGTCGACGCCCGAGCCGCGGCCGGTGACCGCGGCGGCGTCGGTGCCGCACAGCGCGCCGATCAGCACGGCGGCCACCGTGGTGGAGCCGACCCCGAGGTCGCCGAGCAGCACCAGGTCGGTGCCGGCGTCGGCCTCCTCGTCGGCGACGGCCATGCCGGCCCGGAACGCCCGGGCGGCCTCCTCGGCGCTCAGCGCGTCCTCGACGTCGATCCGCCCGGAGCCGCGGCGCACCCGGTGGCGGACGACCTCCTCGGGGAACTCGTTCGGGTCGGCGTCCACCGCGATGTCGACCACCCGGACGTCCGCGCCGTAGCGGCGGGCCAGCACCGCGACCGGCGCGGTGCCGTCCAGCACGGCGCGGACCCGGTCGGCGGTGCCGCCGCGGGCGTCCAGGGTGGAGACGCCCAGCGAGGCGACGCCGTGGTCGGCGGCGAACAGCAGCACCCGGGCGCCGGTCAGCGGGCGGACCTCCGCCTCGCCCCGGGTGGACGCCAGCCAGGCACCCAGCTCCTGGAGCCGGCCCAGGCCGCCACGCGGCACGGGCAGTCGCTGCCAGCGTTCCTCGGCGCCACGCCGCGCACCCTCGTCGGGCCGTTCGACGAGCGAGGAGAAAGTGTCGAGATCCACGGTGGTGTCCATCGCCCGGCAATCTACACGGCCGCCCCTTTGACGGTCAGCACCTGCCCGGCCACCACCAGCAGCACCTGCTCGGAGGCGTCGGCCACCGCCATGTTGAGCCGCCCGAGGGTGTCCCGGAAGCGCCGCCCGGCCGCGGTGGCGGGGACGACGCCCATGCCGACCTCGTTGGAGACCGCGACCGCCTCCCGCCGCGTCCCGGCCCAGGCGGCGGCCAGCGCCGCGCAGCGCTCCTCGACCGCCTCCTGCCCGCCGCCCAGCCAGACCCCGTCGTCCCAGGCCCCGCACTCGTCCATGACGGCGGTCAGCCACAACGCCAGGCAGTCGATCAGCACCGGGGCGGGGTCGGAGCCGTCCGCCAGCACCTCCTCCAGCGCGCAGGTCTCGGCGGTCCGCCAGGAGGCCGGCCGCCGGGCCCGGTGCAGGTCGACCCGGCGGGCCCAGTCGGCGTCGCCGTCCCGGGTGCCGGAGGTGGCCACGTACAGCACGTCGGGGCGGTCGGCGAGCAGCAGCTCGGCCCGGGTGGACTTGCCGGAGCGGGCGCCGCCGAGGAGGAGGGTGCGGGGGAGTGCCATGCGATCATCCTGCCGGACGGAGCTTCGCCCCCCGGCCGGGTGGGCACGCTACCGTCACAACCCAGTGGCACGACTCGCGGAGGAGCCCGGCATGGTGTGGACCTGGCGGTACGAGAAGAGCGACGGCACCGTGGTGGAGCCGGCGAACGGCGCCGAGGAGTTCTCCAGCCAGGGCGACGCCGAGTCCTGGATCGGCGAGGAGTGGAAGACGCTGCTGGAGGACGGGGTGGACCGGGTCGTCCTGGTCGAGGACGGGCGGGACGTCTACCCGATGAGCCTGCACGAGGCCTGAGCCCGCCGCCCCGCCCCGGCGCCGCTCCCGCGCCCCGGCGTCACGTCACTTCTCGGCGACGACGTGCAGCAGCGCGGCGACGCGCCGGTAGGGGTCCTGCTTGCCGGCCCGCTCCTCGGCGTCCAGCAGCTGGGCGAGCTGCCGCCCGTCGACCGGGGCGGCCTCGTCCGGCATGGTGTCGGTGAAGACCCGCACGCCGTACCAGTGGCGGACCGGGACGGCGAAGCCGGCCAGCGTGCCGGAGAGCTCGGCGAGGCGGTCGGCGCGGGCGGGCAGGCCGAGCCGGTTGGTGTAGCGGGTGGAGTCGAAGGCCTCCTGGCAGGCCCGCCAGTCGCCCGTCAGCCCGGCCCGCATGGCCAGCGCGTCGCCGTTGCGGACCAGCAGCGAGAGCAGGCCGCCGGGGGCCAGGATGCGCGCCACCGAGGCGAGCATCGGCTCCGGGTCCGGCAGGTACATCAGGGTGCCGTGGCAGAGCACCAGGTCGAAGCTGCGCGGCCCGAACCAGCGGCCGACCTGGTGGCCGTCGCCGGTGAGCAGCTGGACGCGCTCGCGGACCTCCGGCGGTTCGGCGGCCAGCGCCTGGTGCGCGACGCCCAGGGTGGCCGGGTCGGGGTCGATGCCGGTGACGAAGTGGCCGGCCCGGGCCAGCCGCATCGCCTGCACGCCCTCGGCGCAGCCGACGTCCAGCACCCGCAGCGCGACGCCGCGGGTCAGCTGCTCGGCCAGCTGCCGGGTGACCAGCTCCTGGCGGACCAGGTTGTGCAGCCCGCCGTGCCGTTCCAGCCACTCGCCGGCCCCGCTGTGGTACGGCCCGCCACGGGCCGGCAGCCGCCCGTGCCGGCCCTGCGGGTGCCCGTACCCGTACCCGTACCCGTACGCGTAGCCGTGCTGCGCGGGGATGCCGGATGCGCCGAAGGCCCCGACCGGCTGCTGCGCCGGCGGGGCCCAGTACGGCGGAACGGCTTCCGCGGTCAGGGCCGCTCGCCCCGCTTGACCATCGGCTTGGGCAGCCGCAGCCGGCGCATCTGCAGGGTGCGCATCAGGCCGTACATCACCGCGCCGCGGGTGTCCTGGCCGGGGAAGCGCTGGGCCAGGCCCTTGCGCAGCTGGAAGCCGATCCGGACGAAGTCCAGGATGACCACCACGAAGAAGACCATGAACAGCAGCGTGGAGAGCAGCTGCAGGTAGTTGACCTTGGTGATGCTGAGCACCAGCACCACGACGGCGTACGGCAGGAAGAACTCGGCCGCGGCCCAGCGGGAGTCGATGTAGTCGCGGACGTAGCGCCGCACCGGCCCCTTGTCGCGCGGCGGCAGGGCGCGCTCGTCGCCCTCCAGCAGCGCGGTGCGCTGCTTCTCGCGCTCCACCCGGATCCGCTGGCGCGCCTGCTTGGCGGCCTCCTTGCGGTCCTTGGGGACGGTGACCCGGGTCTTCCGGTTGGCCTCGGCCTCACTGCGCTTGGGAGTGGGCCGACCCTTGGGAGCCTGGGGGTCGCGGGACGGCTTCTCGTCCTCCTTCGTCAGGGTGACGGTGGAGGCGGAGGCGGCGGATTCATCAGAGCGGCGTCGAAACACACTCCCAGCGTACGGGTTGACCGGCGCCTTTCCGGCCCTGCCCCGGACGCGAAGCGATATCGATCGTGAGGACGATGCCGAACGCCCGCTTGCTGTAGCAGCATTGTTGCAGGCTGGTGCACTGCGCCGGTGGCCGTACCGCGCATACACTCGACCTGTCACGAGACGCAAACCCAGGCCCGAAGAAGGGGGCTATCGAGGCCCATGAGCGACGGAATCATGAAGCGTATGGGGCTGATCTTCCGCTCCAAGGCGAACAAGGCCTTGGACCGGGCGGAGGACCCGCGCGAAACGCTCGACTACTCCTACCAGAAGCAGCTGGAACTGCTGCAGAAGGTGCGCAGGGGCGTCGCCGACGTGGCCACCTCCCGCAAGCGCCTGGAGCTCCAGCTGACCCAGCTGCAGCAGCAGTCCTCCAAGTACGAGGACCAGGGCCGCAAGGCGCTGTCCCTCGGCCGCGAGGACCTGGCCCGCGAGGCGCTCAGCCGCAAGGCCAACCTGCAGTCCCAGATCACCGACCTGGAGACGCAGTACCAGGCCCTGCAGGCCGAGGAGGAGAAGCTCACGCTCGCCTCCCAGCGCCTGCAGGCCAAGGTGGACGCCTTCCGCACCAAGAAGGAGACCATCAAGGCCACCTACACCGCCGCCCAGGCGCAGACCCGGATCGCCGAGTCCTTCTCCGGCATCTCCGAGGAGATGGGCGACGTCGGCCTGGCGATCCAGCGCGCGGAGGACAAGACCGCGCAGATGCAGGCCCGCGCGGGCGCGATCGACGAGCTGCTGGCCTCCGGCGCGCTCGACGACGCCAGCGGCCTCGGCCGCAAGGACGACATCGAGGCCGAGCTGGAGCGGGTGGCCGGCGGCAGCGACGTCGAGCTGGAGCTGGCCCGGATGAAGGCCGAGCTGACCGGTGGCACCCCCGCCTCCCAGCCGCAGGCGATCGAGCAGGGCAAGGACGACACCCCGCCGCCGCCCACCATCAACTACCAGAAGTAAGCCGGAGTCAGGGAGACGCACCAGCATGATCATGCGGGTCTTGGGTGAGGGGCAGTTCGAGGTCGCCGAGGGTGACCTGAACCGGCTGAACCAGCTGGACGACGAGCTGCTCCAGGCCGTCGAGGCGGGCGACGAGGCGGCCTTCAAGGCGGCGCTGGGCAGTCTGCTCGCCGCCGTCCGCGAGGTCGGCACACCGCTTCCGCCGGAGTCGCTGGAGCCGTCGGACCTGATCCTGCCGGACGCCGAGGCGTCCCTGGAGCAGGTCCGCGAGCTGCTGCGGGACGAGGGCGACGGCCTGATCCCCGGCCTTCCGGAGTAGTTCGGGCGCCACACGTGACGAGAAGGCGGGCACCCCCGGTGGGGTGCCCGCCTTCTTGTGCCCGCGGGCTCCCCGCGCGCCGCGGGGGGAGCGCTACGGCAGGGCCAGCATCCGGTCCAGCGCGGCCTTGGCGTGCTTCTCGGTCTCGGCGTCCACCGTGATCACGTTCGGCACCCGGCCCTCCACCAGCGACTCCAGCGCCCACACCAGGTGCGGCAGGTCGATCCGGTTCATGGTCGAGCAGAAGCACACGGTGCGGTCGAGGAAGACGACCTCCTTGTCCGGGTGTGCCTTGGCCAGCCGGCGCACCAGGTTCAGCTCGGTGCCGATCGCCCACTTCGAGCCGGGCTCGGCGGCGTCCAGCGCCCTGATGATGTACTCGGTCGAGCCCACCATGTCGGCGGCGGTGACCACCTCGTGCTTGCACTCCGGGTGGACCAGCACGGTCACGCCCGGGATCCGCTCGCGGACCTCGTTCACCGACTCCACGCTGAAGCGGCCGTGCACCGAGCAGTGACCGCGCCACAGGATCATCTTCGCGTTCCGCAGCTGCTCGGCGGTCAGGCCGCCGTTCGGCTTGTGCGGGTTGTAGAGCACGCACTCGTCCAGGGAGATGCCCATCTCCAGCACGGCGGTGTTGCGCCCCAGGTGCTGGTCGGGCAGGAACAGCACCTTCTGCCCCTGCTCGAAGGCCCACTCCAGGGCCCGCTTCGCGTTGGAGGAGGTGCAGATGGTGCCGCCGTGCTTGCCGGTGAACGCCTTGATGTCGGCCGAGGAGTTCATGTACGACACCGGCACGGTGGTGTCCGCGACGCCCGCCTCGGTCAGCACGTCCCAGCACTCGGCGACCTGCTCGGCGGTGGCCATGTCGGCCATCGAGCAGCCGGCCGCCAGGTCCGGCAGGACGACCCGCTGGCGCTCGGAGGTGAGGATGTCCGCGGACTCGGCCATGAAATGCACGCCGCAGAACACGATGTACTCGGCCTCCGGGCGGGCCGCCGCGTCCCGGGCGAGCTTGAAGGAGTCGCCGGTGACGTCGGCGAACTCGATGACCTCGTCGCGCTGGTAGTGGTGGCCCAGGATGAAGACCCGGTCGCCGAGCTTCTCCTTCGCGGCGCGGGCGCGCGCCACCAGGTCGGGGTCGGAGGCGGCGGGCAGGTCGCCGGGGCACTCCACGCCGCGCTCGCTGTTCGGGTCGGCCTCCCGGCCGAGCAGCAGCAGGGCGAGCGGCGAGGGAGTGGGATCGACGCCGTACGTCTCGGTGGTGGTGGTCACGGGCGGCTGCCCTCCTGGTGCGGCCGGATTGACACCAGCCTTCTCGTCTATCTGACGTTATCTATGATAACCGGTTGTCGTCACCCTGACGATGGCCGATTCGTCGATGTGACGAGAACCGCTCACCGGGATGGAGGCTTCCGACGCGAGGACGCGCCGTGCCGTCCGGTTGGCTGGGGCCATGAAGGCAATCGCGATCAACCGCTACGGCGGCCCCGACGTGGTCGAGTACACCGAGCTCCCCGACCCGAAGGTCGGCCCCGACACCGTACTCGTCCGCACCCGCGCGGTCGGCGTCAACCCCGTCGACTGGAAGATCCGCGAGGGGCACCTCGACGGCGTCCTCGACGCGCACTTCCCCCTGATCATGGGCTTCGACCTGGCCGGCGTCGTCCAGGCCGTCGGCGGCGCGGTCACCGAGTACGCCCCCGGCGACGAGGTGATCGGCTACGTCCGCAAGGACGTCATCGAGAGCGGCACCTACGCCGAACTCGTCGCCGCCCCCGTCCGCACCCTGGCCCGCAAGCCCGCCTCCCTCGACTGGGCCGAGGCGGGAGGACTGCCCACCGCCGGGCTCACCGCCCAGCAGGCCCTGGTCGGCGCGCTCGGGCTGCGCCGCGGCGAGACCGTCCTGATCCACGCCGCGGCCGGCGGCGTCGGCTCGATCGCCTGCCAGGTCGCCACCGCCCTCGGCGCCCGGGTCATCGGCACCGCCGGAGAGCACAACCACACCTTCCTGCGCGGCCTGGGCGTCGAACCCGTCCAGTACGGCCCCGGCCTCGCCGAACGCGTCCGCGCGCTGGCCCCCGACGGCGTCGACGCCGCGCTCGACCTGATCGGCGGCGACGCCGTCGAGACCTCGACCGGCCTGCTCAAGGACCCGACCCGGATCGCCTCCGTGGTCGACTACACCGTCACCGCCCGCGGCGGCCGCTACGTCTTCACCCGCCCCGACCCCGAGGACCTCGCCGCCGTCGCCCGGCTTGCCGACGAGGGCCTGCTCACCGTCCCCGTCGCCTCCACCTTCCCGCTCAGCCAGGCCGCCTCCGCCCAGGCCCTCAACGCCGAGGGCCGCACCCGCGGCAAGATCGTCCTGCTGGTGGACTGACCGGACTCCGACCGTCCGCGAGAATGGGGCCCGCCGAGCCGTGCCACCACGGCTCACCACCCTCACCCGCACCACCCGTGGAGCCCCGCCATGAGCGAGCGCAGCGAGCACATCGTCAAGGGGCGCGCATGAGCATCCCCCGGCCGCCCGAGCCCGGCCGGCAGGCGCTCGACGACACCGACCGCCTGCTGCTCGAACACCTCAGCCGCGACGGCCGCGCCTCCTACGCCGAGATCGGACTGCTCACCAACCTCTCCGCCACCGCCGTCCGCCGCCGGATCGACCGGCTGCGGGCGCGCGGCGTGGTCCGCGGCTTCACCGTCGTCCTCGACCCCGACCTGCTCGGCTGGCGCACCGAGGCCTTCGTCGAGGTCTACTGCCGCCCCCGCACCTCGCCCGAGGAACTGCTCGCCACCCTGCGCCAGTTCCCCGAGGTCGCCGCCGCCTGGACGGTCACCGGCGACCCCGACGCCCTGGTCCACCTGCGCGCCGCCGACACCCGCCACCTGGAAGCCGTCATCGAGCGCATCCGCAAGGAGCCCGGCGTCCAGCGCAGCCGCTCCTCCGTGGTCCTCTCCCAGCTCCTGTGACCCACCCGGCGCAGCTTTCCTGCGCGCCCCCGCCCGAACACGCAGGAAACCGGCCCCGGACAGCCCCGTTCCGACGCGCGCCCGCCCACCCCCGCTGCCTACGCTGATCATGACCCCAGCACCGCCCGCAGCGAAGAGGACACCCGTGTACGCAGCCCCCGACCGCATGCACAAGCCGGACAACCAGCTGGTCGACCTCGTCTTCGACTACATGCGCGAGCGGCTGCAGTACGACCCCGTCCCGCTCGACCACCCCGGCGACGGCACCCACCTGCGCGAGGCCCTCGCCGGGCTGCTCAACGACCACGGCAACCACCCCGCCGACGTGCTCAAGCTCTACGACCACGAGCTCTCCCGCGCCGTCATCTCCGCCGACAGCCCGCGCTACCTCTCCTTCATCCCCTGCGCCCCCACCAAGGCCGCCCTGCTCTTCGACATGGTCGTCTCCTGCGCCTCCCTGCAGGGCATCTCCTGGCTGGAGGCGGCCGGCGCGATCGCCGCCGAGAACCAGGTCCTGCGCCTGATAGCGGACCGGGCCGGCCTGCCCGCGAGCGCCGGCGGCACCTTCGTCTCCGGCGGCTCGGCCGGCAACCTCTCCGCGCTGGTCGTCGCCCGCGACACCGCGAGGCGCCGGCTGGGGGCCGGCCCCGGGGCCCGGCTGCGGATCGCCGTCGCCGACCAGGTGCACTCCTCGGTCAAGAACACCTTCAACATCATCGGCGTCGAAGCCTTCCCCGTCCCCGCCGTCGACCGCCGCCTCACCGGCCCCGCCCTGCGCGCCGCCCTGGCCGCCGACCCGCACCCCGAGACCGTCATCGCCGTCGTCGGCACCGCCGGCACCACCAACGAGGGCATCGTCGACGACCTCGCCGGCATCGCCGAGGTCGCCCGCGAGCACGACCTCTGGTTCCACGTCGACGGCGCGTACGGCGGCGCCGGCCTCTTCGCCCCCTCCGTCCGCGAGCGCTACAACGGCATCGAGCACGCCGACAGCTTCGTCGTCGACCCGCACAAGTGGCTGTTCGCCCCGTTCGACTGCGCCGCCCTGCTCTACCGCGAACCGCGCCTGGCCCGCGCCGTCCACACCCAGGACGCCTCCTACCTCGACGTCCTGCACACCGAGGGCGACGAGTGGAACCCCACCGACTACGCCTACCACCTCACCCGCCGCGCCCGCGGCCTCCCGCTCTGGTTCTCCCTCGCCGTCCACGGCGTCCAGGCCTACACCGACGCCATCGAGGCCGGCCTGAGCCTGGCCCGCGCCACCGCGCGGCTCATCCGCGACACCGACCACCTCGAACTCCTCCACGACCCGCAGCTCTCCGCCGTCTGCTTCCGCCGCAAGGGCTGGACCCACGACGACTACTACCGCTGGTCCCGGCAGCTCCTCGCCGACCAGGTCGGCTTCGTCACCCCCACCGGCTGGGACGGCGAGACCGTGGCCCGCTTCGCCTTCCTGCACCCGGGCACGACGATGGAGATGGTCCGGGAGATCCTCGACACGATGCGGTAGGGGAGCCCCTGCCGGGCTCTCCCTACAGGTACCCCCCGTTGGGGACGTATGGCACCGGCGGGCGCATGCCGCGCAGACCGAGGTAGCCGCGGGTGGACAGTGACAGCCCCAGGTCGAGGCCGACGTCCACCGCCCACTCCTGCTCGGCGGTCAGGAAGGAGACGTTCGCCTCCGTCCCGACCGGGACGCGGGCCAGCGCCTCGCGCAGCAGCCGGACGGCGATCCGCTTGGAGGTCGCCGCGACCAACTGGACCTCGCCGCCGTCCCGGTAGCAGTAGCCCGTCCCGGCCAGGGTGTCCGCGACCAGCAGTTCCTCGAAGTGCGCCAGCATGAACGGGTGGTCCGGGCCGTGCGCCGCCCCCCGCACCCGGCGGTCCACCGAGTCCAGCAGGTGCAGGTGCGTCGAGTTGCCCGCGTGCACCGGGATCTCGCCCGGGTCCAGCAGCCGCTCCCGGTCCACCCGCCCGGTCAGCCGCATCGCCGGGTGGAGCGTGAACCCGGCCCGCCGGTAGCGCCTCGCCGCCGCCGGCGCCGGCGAGGCGCAGAGCATGCCGCGCAGGCAGCCGCGCCCGTACGCGGTGGCCCGCTCCAGCAGCAGCCGGCCCACCCCCTGCCCCTGCGCGGCGGGCAGCACCACGAACAGCGCCAGCACCCACACCCCCTCGCGGCGCAGCGACAGCGCCGCCCCCACCGCCTCACCGCCCTGCTCGGCGATCCAGCACCCCTGCGGGTCGGTGGCCGCCAGGTGCCGGGTGCGGGCCGTGCCGCGGATCCGGCGGCGCACGTCCGCCGGGGTGTCCGGGTCGTCCGGCGGCCGGCTGTCCAGGTCGCGGAAGGCCGCCCGGGCGATCCGGTCGACGGCCTCGGCGTCCTCTGCGGTGTCCCTGAGCTGACGAATGATCACCCGTCACATCCTGCTGCGCCCGGTGCGCGGGCGGTAGCGCTTTGCCGAAGTGGACGGTGACCCGCCCCGCCGGGTGTGCGAGCATGGGTACGTGGGGGAGTGGGCGACGAAAAAAGTCCCCCGAACGCACCACCTCCCGGAAATGAATCCGGGGGGCCGCTGGTTGGCACTGGCGGATCACCGTCGTCACAGACCGGGAGTAAGCATGACCGTCCAGGACGAGACCACCGTCGAGAGTGGCATTCTCCTCACCGATGCCGCCGCGGCCAAGGTCAAGGGCCTGCTGGAGCAGGAAGGCCGCGACGACCTCTCGCTGCGCGTCGCCGTGCAGCCCGGCGGCTGCTCGGGCCTGCGCTACCAGCTGTTCTTCGACGAGCGTTCGCTGGACGGCGACGTCGTCAAGGACTTCAACGGTGTCAAGGTCGTCACCGACCGGATGAGCGCCCCCTACCTGGGCGGCGCCACCGTCGACTTCGTGGACACCATCGAGAAGCAGGGCTTCACGATCGACAACCCGAACGCCACCGGCTCCTGCGCCTGCGGCGACTCGTTCAGCTGAGCCCCGCCTCTCCGAGGCCCGGCACGCCGAGGGCGGCTCCCCCAGCACGGGGGAGCCGCCCTCGCGGCGTTCGCCCGAGTCCTAGCGGGGGTCGCCCCCGGCCGTACCGCTCTGCACCGGCAGCTGCTCGTCCGTCGCGGTGTCCACCACGCCGCCGCCGGTCATCGGCTTCGACAGCGTGACGCTCGCCTGCTGCTCCTTCATCACCTGCGGGCACGCCTTGCCCGGCTCCGCGGTCTGGGTGATCACCACCCGCAGCTTGACCACCGGCGGGGTGTCCTCCTCGACCCGCACCCCGTACTTGTCGCAGATCCCGGCGGTGAAGAACACCGTCAGCCGGGTCGGCCCGTCCTGCCGGTACCCGGACGCCGGGATCTTCACCGCCGTCGGCGGGCGCTCCCCGACGGCTATCCCGGGCGTGGTCGGCTGCGCCGCCGAGGGCTGCGGGCTCGCGCTCGCGGCCGGGTCCGACGCGGCCGGCTGCGAGGGGGACGGCGAGGGGCTGGCGGACGGCGAGGCGGCGGGGCTGCCCGGGGCGGGGCTCGCGGTCGTGCTCGGCGAGCCGGTGGCGGAGGTGGGCGGGCCCGAGCTGCCGCACGCGGTCAGCAGGCCGGCCGCGAGGGCCGCGCCGGCCAGCGCGGCGGCCGCCCGGCGCGCGTGCCGGGTCTTGGCGGAGACGGCTGCGGTGCTGTCGTCCATGATCTGCGTTCCTCCCGAGGGTCGTGCGGTGCCGTGGGCGGCATCGCGCCGATTTGACGTGCCCCGGAGGAAACCGGTTCCGCCGCTACCCGCCGTACTCCGGCATGCCCGCCACCACCCGGCGCGCCGCCACCGGCACCCGGACGACCGGCGCCGCCGGAGCGGAGACCGCCGGAAGCGGCCCGAAGACCGGCCAGAACCGGCCCAATCGGCGGGAGGAATCCAGCAGTTCGGCCAGCGTCTCGGTCTCGGGGTCCTCGGTGCGGCGGCCCGCCGCCCGTCCGGAGGAGTGATCGATCACCATGCGCTACCCAGCTCCGATCGCTGTGCCGCGGCCACGGCGCCGCGGACTGGACGGGGGCCGCGTCCGGCCCCCGTACTGGCGACCCTAGGCCGCCGCGCGTCCGGAAGACAGCCTTACCGATCGGTAGCACCCGGTCGGTCCGGGTACCGTAGGCGCGTTGCTGCCCCCAAGCTCCGGCCACCGCCGGGCCGCCAGAGGAGACCCCGTGCGCATCGCCGTCGCCGGCTCGATCGCCACCGACCACCTCACGACCTTCCCCGGACGCTTCTCCGACCAGCTGGTGCCCGAGCAGCTGCACACGGTGTCGCTGTCCTTCCTGGTCGACACCCTGGACATCCGCCGCGGCGGGGTCGGCCCCAACATCGCCTTCGGCATGGGCGTCCTGGGCCTGAACCCGATCCTGGTTGGCGCGGCCGGCGGCGACTTCGCCGAGTACCGCAGCTGGCTCGACCGGCACGGCGTCGACACCGACTCCGTGCACATCTCGGAGACCCGGCACACCGCCCGCTTCATGTGCACCACCGACCAGGACCACAACCAGATCGCGTCCTTCTACACCGGCGCGATGACCGAGGCCCGCAACATCGAGCTCCAGCCGATCGCCGACCGGGTCGGCGGCCTCGACCTGGTCCTGATCGGCGCCGACGACCCCGCCGCGATGGTGCGGCACACCCAGGAGTGCCGCACCCGCGGTTACGCCTTCGCCGCCGACCCCTCCCAGCAGCTCGCCCGCCTGGAGGGCGACGACATCCGGGAGATCGTCGACGGCGCGGCCTACCTCTTCACCAACGAGTACGAGGCCGCGCTGATCGAGTCCAAGACCGGCTGGACCTCGGACGAGATCCTGGAGCGCGTCGGCACCCGCGTCACCACCCTGGGCCCCAAGGGCGTGCGGATCCAGCGCCGCGGCGAGCCGGACATCGTCGTCGGCTGCCCCGCCGAGGAGCACAAGGCCGACCCGACCGGCGTCGGCGACGCCTTCCGGGCCGGCTTCCTGGCCGGCCTCTCCTGGGACCTCGGCCTGGAGCGGGCCGCCCAGATCGGCTGCATGCTCGCCACCCTGGTCATCGAGACCGTCGGCACCCAGGAGTACGAGCTGCGCGGCGGCCACTTCCTGGAGCGCTTCGAGGCGGCCTACGGCGCCGGGGCGGCCAAGGAGATCAGCACCCGGATCGCTCCCTGAACGGCGGGCCCCTGAGGTCTCACGACCTCCGCACCAGGTACGCCGTGCCGCGGGTGCCCCCGTACTCCGTGGCGGGGGCCTCGCCGGTGTAGGTGTGGCCGCACATCCCGCACCAGGCGGGGATGTCGTGGCGGGCCGCCTCGTCGTCGGAGAGGACGGCGACGAGGCCGCCGGGGGCGACCTCGCCGATGTGCTTGGCGAGCTCGATGACCGGGATCGGGCAGCGCTTGCCGAGGGTGTCGAGGACCAGCGCCCCGGCGGAGCCGGTCGCCGGGAGGTCGAGGCCGAGCGGGGCGCGGACGTCGGCGACGACCCGGGGGAGGACGTCGAGGAAGGCGTCGACCTCGGCGCGGGTGGTGCCGGCGGGCAGTGAGACGCGCAGGTTGCCCTCGGTGAGGACGCCCATCGCGGCCAGCACGTGGCTGGGCGCCAGGGTGCTGGAGGTGCAGGAGGAGCCGGAGCTGACCGCGAAGCCGGCCCGGTCGAGCTCGGTGAGCAGCACCTCGCCGTCCACGTAGAGGCAGGAGAAGGTCACCAGGTGCGGGAGCCGCCGCTCGGGGTGGCCGACCACCTCGACGGCGGGGACCGACTCCGGGACGCGGTGGCGGATCAGGTCGACGAGTTCGCGCAGGCGGGCGTTCTCGGCCTCGGCCTCGGCCCGGACGGCGCGCAGCGAGGCCGCGGCGGCGACGATCGCCGGGACGTTGGGGAAGCCGGGCACCCGGCCGCCCTCGCGGTCGTCGGCGGGCAGCGGCGAGGAGTACCGGACGCCCTTGCGGACGGCGAGCACCCCGACGCCGGCCGGGCCGCCCCACTTGTGGGCGCTGGCGGCCAGCACCGACCAGCCGACCGGGACGGGCAGGCGTCCGGCGCTCTGCGCGGCGTCGACCAGCAGCGGGACGTCGCCGAGCAGCGCGGCGGTCTCGGTGACCGGCTGCAGGGTGCCGACCTCGTGGTTGGCGGACTGCAGCACGGCGAGCGCGGTGTCGGGGCGCAGCGCGGCGGCGAACTCCTCGGCGGACACCAGGCCGTGGCGGTCGACCGGGACGGAGGTGACGGCGTTGCCGTCGGCCTCCCAGCGCTCGGCGGTGTGCAGCACGGCGGAGTGCTCGACCGCGGAGTGCACCAGGTGGGCGCCCCGGCGGCGGTGGCCGCGCAGGGCGCCGAGCAGGCCCAACTGGAGGGCCTGGGTGCCGGATGCGGTGAAGGAGACCTCGTCGGGCCGGGCGCCGAGCGCCTCGGCCGTGGTCTCCCGGGCGGCGTCCAGCAGCATCCGGGCCTGCCGGGCGGAGCGGTGCAGCCGGGCGGGGTCGGCCCAGCCCTCGTCGAGGGCGGCGAGCAGGGCCTGCCGGGCGACGGGGTGCAGCGGGGCGGTGGAGGCGGCGTCGAAGTAGGGCACCGGGCCACCGTAGACGACGCGGACGGTGCCCCTTACGGGGTGATTCCTCCCGGTCGGCCGGGGAGCCGACGGTCCGTCACCCGCGTGTCGCCGTACGGTCGCCCGTTCGGCCGTGGGAGGCTCTGATGTCCGCCATGACCTGCGACTCCGTCCGCCCCGCGGGGGCGGTTCACCCCTCGGGGGCTGATCGGGTAGCCGGGCGGCGCGTTACCGGGGGCTGCCCGTGAGTGCCGCATAAGGATGGAGTAGCGTTTGGCCCGCATAAGCATTCAAACCGTGCCCGTGGCCGGACCGCCGAGGAGACCCCGCAACGGTCTCCTCCCGGTGGTGCGTTCGCGGGCGAGACTTCGGGAAGGCGCTACGTGAGTCCCAACGGCTCCGACCGCTCGCCGCGGCGCACGATGCGGCGGAAGCTGCCTCAGGCGCTGGCACTGGGCCTCGTCATCGCGACCGCCACCGGCTGCTCGGCCAACGACCTGCCCAGGCTTGGCCTCCCCAGCCCCGTCACCAAGGAAGGCCCGCTGGTCCTTCACATGTGGCAGGGCTCGTGGATCGCGGCTCTGGTTGTTGGCGCACTGATGTGGGGTCTGATCCTCTGGAGCGTGTTCTTCCACCGGCGCAGCCGCACCAAGGTGGAGGTCCCCGCTCAGACCCGGTACAACGTGCCCATCGAGGCGCTGTACACCGCGGTCCCCCTCGTCATCGTCTCGGTGCTGTTCTACTTCGTCGCCCGCGACGAGGCCACCCTGACGAAGGTCGACGCGAAGCCCCAGCACACCATCAACGTGGTGGGCTTCCAGTGGAGTTGGGCGTTCAACTACGAGAACTCCGAGATCCCGGACCCGGCGAGCACCACCGCCGCGTACGAGGTCGGCAGCACCAAGGAGCCCCCGACGCTCTACCTGCCGATCAACGAGACCGTGAAGTTCCGACTGACCTCGAACGACGTCATCCACGACTTCTGGCCCGTCAACTTCATGATGAAGATGGACGTCGTGCCGGGCGTGGTGAACGAGTTCCAGGTCACCCCGACCGCGCTCGGGACCTACCGCGGCAAGTGCGCCGAGCTCTGTGGTGCCGACCACTCGCGCATGCTGTTCAACGTGAAGGTCGTGTCGGCCGCGGACTACCAGCAGCACCTCAAGGACCTCCGCGACAAGGGCCAGGCCGGTGCGGTTCCCGCAGGCATCCTCCCCACCACGGGAAGTAGTGAAGAGAAGTGACCATCCTCAACGAGCCCGCCGCGGCCGGTGGGGGAGCCGGGGCCGTCACCTCGGGGACTCCGCGGGTGCGCAAGCCGGGCAACGCGATCATCAAGTGGCTGACCACCACTGACCACAAGACGATCGGCACGATGTACCTGGCGACCTCGTTCGCCTTCTTCCTGATCGGTGGCGTGCTCGCCCTGGTCATGCGTGCCGAGCTGGCCCGCCCGGGCACCCAGATCCTGTCGAACGAGCAGTTCAACCAGGCGTTCACCATGCACGGCACGATCATGCTGCTGATGTTCGCCACCCCGCTGTTCGCCGGCTTCGCGAACTGGATCATGCCGCTCCAGATCGGCGCCCCCGACGTCGCCTTCCCGCGACTGAACATGTTCGCCTACTGGCTGTACCTGTTCGGCTCGATCATCGCGGTGGCGGGCTTCCTGACCCCGCAGGGCGCGGCCGACTTCGGCTGGTTCGCCTACTCGCCGCTGTCGGACGCGGTCCGCTCGCCGGGCATCGGCGCCGACATGTGGATCATGGGTCTGGCCTTCTCCGGCTTCGGCACCATCCTCGGCGCGGTCAACTTCATCACCACGATCATCTGCATGCGCGCGCCCGGCATGACGATGTTCCGGATGTCGATCTTCGTCTGGAACGTCCTGCTGACCGCCGTGCTGGTCCTGCTGGCCTTCCCGGTCCTCGCGGCCGCGCTGTTCGCCCTGGAGGCGGACCGCAAGTTCGGGGCGCACGTCTTCGACCCGACGAACGGCGGAGCGCTGCTCTGGCAGCACCTGTTCTGGTTCTTCGGCCACCCCGAGGTGTACATCATCGCGCTGCCGTTCTTCGGCATCGTCTCCGAGATCATCCCGGTGTTCAGCCGCAAGCCGATGTTCGGCTACTCCGGCCTGATCGCCGCGACCATCGCCATCGCCGGCCTCTCGGTGACGGTGTGGGCGCACCACATGTACGTGACCGGACAGGTGCTGCTGCCGTTCTTCTCGTTCATGACCTTCCTGATCGCGGTCCCGACCGGTGTGAAGTTCTTCAACTGGGTCGGCACCATGTGGAAGGGCTCGCTGAGCTTCGAGACCCCGATGCTCTGGACGGTCGGCTTCCTGGTCACCTTCCTGTTCGGCGGCCTGACGGGCGTCCTGCTCGCCTCCCCGCCGATCGACTTCCACGTCTCGGACTCGTACTTCGTCGTCGCGCACTTCCACTACGTGGTGTTCGGCACCGTCGTCTTCGCGATGTTCGCCGGCTTC